>NZ_FWXT01000002.1 GCF_900176535.1 Pedobacter africanus
CTTCGACTGGTAACCAGTGGTATAAGGATGGGGTGCTATTGGCAGGAGAAACGGGACTGACTTATGTGGCGAATGCTTCAGGTGCTTATACTGTGGTGTTTACCGATGGTAACACTTGTCCAAGTGTTGCTTCTGCTGGAATCACAGTTACAGTGAACCCATTGCCACCGGCCCCAACCGTTACAGCATCTGGATTAACCACTTTCTGTGCTGGTGGTTCCATAACTTTAACCTCAAGTGCTTCGACAGGTAACCAGTGGTACAAAGATGGGGTAATACTTGCAGGAGCAACCGGCCAGACTTATGTGGCGAATGCTTCAGGTACTTATACTGCGGTGTTTACTGACGGTAACACTTGCCCAAGCGCTGCTTCTGCTGGAATCACAGTTACAGTAAACCCATTGCCACCTGCACCAACGATTACAGCATCGGGATTAACAACTTTCTGTGCTGGTGGTTCCGTAACTTTAACTTCAAGTGCTTTGACAGGTAACCAGTGGTACAGGGATGGGGTATTGCTTTCAGGAGCAACCGGCCAGACTTATGTGGCCAATGCTTCAGGTGCTTACACTGTGGTGTTTACTGACGGTAACACTTGCCCAAGCGCTGCTTCTGCTGGAATCACGATTACAGTAAACCCTTTACCACCTGCACCAACAGTTACAGCATCAGGACCAACAATATTCTGTGCTGGCGGTTCAGTAACGCTTAGCTCTAGTAGCGCAACCAGCTATCAATGGTACAGAGGAACTACTTTGTTAACTGGTGAAACGCAACAAACTTACACAGCTATAGAAAGTGGTAGCTATACTGTGGTGGTTACCGATGGCAATTCCTGTGCAAGCCCGGCTTCAGCATCAGTTAGTGTTACAGTCAACCCACTACCAGCACAACCAACAGTTACAGCATCGGGATTAACCACTTTCTGTGCTGGAGGTTCCGTAATCCTAACTTCATCCTCTGCTGTCAGTTATCAGTGGTACAGGGGTAATATTTTGTTAACTGGTGAGACACAACAGACTTATACAGCTACAGAAAGCGGTAAATATACGGTTGTAGTGACAAATGCCAGCAATTGTGCTGGTCCGGTTTCCAATGAGGTTATGGTTACGGTAAATGCTTTGCCAATCCAGCCGGTAATCACTGCTAATGGAGGAACGATTTTCTGTGATGGGGAAAGTGTTGTTTTAAGCACTTCAGCTAACGGAAGTTATCAGTGGTATTTGAATGGAACTCCAATAACCAATGCCACAGGGCAAACTTATGAAGCAAAAGTAGCAGGTAAATATACAGTTGTGGTTACCAATACAAGCAATTGCGCTAGCCCGGTTTCCAATGAAATTACCGTTACGGTAAATGCTCTGCCAGTTATTCCAACGATTACAGCTATGGGCAACACGGTTTTCTGCATCGGCAATTCGGTGACCTTAACTTCCAGTGCTGCCAGTGGTTACCAATGGTATAAAGATGGAGCAGTTATACCCGGTGCATCCAGCAAGACCTATATTGCTACAGAAACTGGCGCTTACCATGTATTGGTAACCAATGTAAATGGTTGCAGCAGCAGCCCTTCATTACCAACCCAGGTTACAGCAAGCCCTTATCCGGAATTGCCAAACATTTCACCGGCGGGGGTAACTACTTTCTGCGAAGGAGGGGTAGTTACGCTTACCTCGTCATCAGCAGCAGGAAATCAATGGTACAAAAACGGAATTCTTATACCGGGGGCAAACGGACAAACATTGGGTGTGAATGAAATTGGTAACTATAC
Source organism: Pedobacter africanus (assembly GCF_900176535.1). Taxonomy (NCBI): domain Bacteria; kingdom Pseudomonadati; phylum Bacteroidota; class Sphingobacteriia; order Sphingobacteriales; family Sphingobacteriaceae; genus Pedobacter; species Pedobacter africanus. The sequence goes on from NZ_FWXT01000002.1 coordinate 1,772, forward strand.
AGTGAAAGTGACCAACCAGGCCGGTTGTGCAAGTACAATGTCAGCTGCTACAAACGTTACCGTAAATAAAGTGCCTAAAGGGTTTGACGATGTGGTAAATAGCTTGAGCTGTACGCAATCTTCTTTCAGTTACAACCTTCAAACCAAAAATGTAAACAACATCCAAAAAGGAGGCAATGCGGTTCCTGCAGGCTTCAGCTGGACGGTAAATTCTACTGTTACAGGAGCGGTTAATGGCTCAGGCAAAGTACTAAACGCCACATTGATCAACACCACAACAACCGAGCAATATGTTGTATATCTGGTTACCCCAATAGCAGAAGCAGGAGGCTGTGCAGGGCAACCGTTTAAAATTACAGTCCGTGTTCCGGTATGTTTGGATATAACTATCACTAAGTCTGCAAACAGAACCAACGTTTCTGCTCCGGGAGATGAGATTAAGTATTCTATTGTAGTATCCAATAATGGCAATGCCAACCATAGCCATGTTAAAGTTAACGATCCATTGCTGGGAGGGCTGCTTTATCGGTCGGCTGGTGATAATGGCAATGATATTCTGGAAAAAGGAGAAAGCTGGATTTATAGTGGAACTTATACCATTACCCAGAATAATATTGATTCCTTTGGCCTGCCAGATGTTAATACCGGAAAGATTGTAAACACAGCAACGGTAAGTTCAATGGAATATCCACAATCCAAATCGGCCATAGCAGAAGTAAATATTGATGCCAATCCTTCGGTTGCCCTGGTTAAAACAGGAGCAATGAATCGTGATTTCCGAACAATGACCTATACATTTACGGTCACCAATAATGGGAATATGACCCTCTATAATCTGGTAGTAAAGGACCCGAAAATTATCCAGCCTATTGTATTAAGTCAAACTACATTGGCACCTGGAGCAACCACCAGCGGCATAGCCCAATACACCATTACCAATCCTGAAAAGGTTGCAGGTAATGTAAGCAACACTGCCACGGTAACGGGCCTAACCAGATCTGGGATCAGTGTAACCGATATTTCGGGTACAGCTGCAAATAACGACGATCCAACTGTAATCGATATTACAAGGTATCCGATAGCCATAGACGACTATGCCAATACGAAAGCAGATGTAGAGGTGGCTGTACCGGTTATCAATAATGACAAACCAGCATTGTTTCCACTGGATGCATCAACGCTGGAAGTAAAAAGTCAGCCAACCAACGGCAAACTATCTGTTAACAAGGATGGAAAAGTAGTGTATACACCAAATAAAGGCTTTTTCGGAATAGAGAAATTTACTTATAAAGTAGATGATGCAAATGGTCTGGGATCTAACGTAGCGATTGTAACCATTACGGTTGTGCCTCCGGATCTGGATGTGCCCAATACTTTTACACCAAATGGCGATGGGAAGAACGACACTTTTGTAATTACCGGATTGGAAAATTACGAGAAGGTTAGCCTGTTTGTTTACAACCGATGGGGAGATGAAGTTTACAGAAATAACAACTATAAAAATGAATGGGACGGAAACGGTTTAAATGACGGTACTTATTTCTATGTATTAAAGTTGACAAAAGCGGGCAAAGAAGAGTCCAGGAGAAGCTGGATACTGATAAAAAGATAAATGAATTGAAATGAAGATTGTAAAACGCATTGTGGCTTCCGTATTTTTTCTCTGCATGTTTGCGGGGTATTCGGCCGCGCAGCAAAACATACAATTCTCTCAATATGTATTCAATAGTTTAAGCGTAAATCCAGCTTATGCTGGTTATAAGGAGGAGTGGTTTGCACAACTTGCGCTTCGTGCTCAATGGATTGGGGTAGAAGGTGCTCCCCAGACCGGGACGGTATCTCTTGACGGCATCGTTGACCCGAGAGACAGGAAAATGGGACTTGGTTTCCAGATTACTTCTGATAAAATAGGCCCTCAATCTTCTACTTCAGTAACTGCAAACTATGCTTATCGGTTGCAGCTCGATCAGGATGATACCAGAAGACTGAGTTTTGGCATTGGAATAGGTGCCGCCCAGTATAACCTGAAAGGAGATATGATCAAAACAGGAGAGGGCGGTGACCGGGCGGTTGCAGGACAAAATGATAGCCGTATTGTACCTGATGTAAGGTTTGGTGTATTTTACAATTCCAACTTCTGGTATATGGGACTTTCCCTGATGGATGCCTTTTCGGGATCGGATGTTAATGTAAGGAGTGTTTCTGCTGCTTTCAATATTGTACGCAGCAGGCATGCGTACCTCATTATGGGTGGTCTGGCCAATCTTTCGCCCGATGTGCGGGTTCGTCCCAGTCTTATGATAAAGGAAGATTTTAAAGGTCCAACAAGTGCTGACTTTAATGTGATGGCCATATTTAACGATAAGTTGTGGCTTGGCGGGTCTTATAGAACGGGTTTCAGTCTGTGGAAGAAACAGTACAACACACTTAATCTCGGCAAACAAAATTCAATCTCCGGTATTGTCCAGGTTTTTCTGAGCGAACGTTTTCGCATCGGGTACTCTTACGATCATGTAACCAGCAAGCTGAGCAGCAACCAGAATGGTTCTCATGAACTTACCCTTGGATTAACCTTTGGAAGGGTGCCCAGATCATTCATTTGTCCGCGTGTTTTTTAATTTACTCTTGCTTATGGAATAGCAGAAGTGATGGCATCTTTACAGTAAATGTATGGTATAATATTAACTTCTAAATTCTAAAGCAATGTTAGGTTCAAAAATTGATCTGTCAGGTAACCAATGGCTGGAGATTGTGTTTAATCAGAAAAACAAAAGCTATGGTGCTTATGCGCTTCGCCGGCAAAGCGCTTCTGATACAAGTAAAGCCCTTTTTATTGCGGGGTCTTTATTTATTTTATTTTTTTTATCTCCTAAGCTGATCAGTTTGGTAAAAGGGAGCGATAGGGTAGATGATACGCGAATTCATGAACGGGTTGTAGAAGTGCAGCCGCCTCCCGCCCTGAACCCGGAAACGCCGCCGCCTGCAGTTATTGAACCTCCGGCACCCAAACAAAATCAAATTAAGTTTTTACCACCCGTGGTTGTAGAGGATGACAAAGTCGATGATTTAGATCCGGTACAGCTAAAAGATCTGGCAATTGCTAATCCGGGCCAGAAAACAGTAGAGGGGCAGGAAGATGGGCAGCTTGTAATTACAGAAACCCCGGGTATTGGTAAAGAACAGGTGGCTGCAGCAGGCGACGATGTGTACCCAGATTTTAGAGCCTTAGAAGTGCAGCCTGATTTTCCAGGCGGAATGGATAAATTCTACAAATACCTGTCAAAAGCTATCCGTTTTCCGGCGGCAGCGCAGGAAGCAAACATATCAGGAAAAGTGTTCCTGTCCTTTATCATTGAAAAAAACGGTACGCTTACCGATATCAAAGTTGAGCGGAAACTAGGCTATGGCACAGATGAAGAAGCTGTAAGGGTGCTCACAGGAAGTCCGAAATGGATGCCTGGTATTCAGAACGGAAAAGCCGTACGTGTAAAATACAACATTCCAATTAACTTTTCTTTAGCGCAATAGGTACCAGCCGCTTTTACTATGCCCCCCAAAAAAACAGTCTTTTGGGGGGCGTTTATTTTTAGGCACACATGCCTATTTCGAGATTACTGCTGAAGATCTTTTCCAGATGTGCCTCGTAGCGTTTCAGGTCCTTTACCACATCTGCATTTTTTTCTACATCATGAAAATGTATGCCTTCCAGCGGTTTCATACCTGTGAATGCATTCATACGGTGAAATCCAAACATAGGGCCTTCGTCCACACTTTTCTGGTTGAAAAATTCTCTGGGTAGGGTAAAGGCTTCCTGAGGTGCATTCCATGAGGTGGTCAGCATATACTTTTTACCATTCATCAGGCCACCTGTTCCGTAATTGACAGCGGGATTGGCAGCAGAACGACCATCGCTATGGTAAATGCCATTGTTGTGCCCTTCTGTAAACACCAAATCAATATACTTCTTAAATTCATGCGGAAGCTGAAACCACCATACAGGTGTATGGTAAATGAGAATATCGGCCCATTTGTAATTTTCAACTTCTTCCTTAATGTTGTAAGGCTGATTGATGTCGGTATGCCTGACTTCGAACCCGGGCTTATTATTAAAAAAGTCGAGTGTCTTTTCAGTGATGCTCCTGTTGAACAGGCCGCCGGAATGTCCGAATACCTGCCCTCCGTTGATAACGAATATTTTTGTCATGTCTTTATCTTAATTATCATACAAAATTACGGCGCTGTATAGTATAAATAAAATAATATAATTTATACTTTTGTATTATAATAATGATAGATAGGCATGGTAAATCTGGAATGGTTCAGAACTTTTAAAGTGATATATGAATGTGGTACGCTTACAGGTGCTGCTGAGGCTTTATATATTTCGCAGCCCGGGGTGAGTCTGCATTTGAGTTCTCTTGAGTCCTACGTGGGTTACAAATTATTTGATCGTACTTCACGGAAAATGATAGCGACAGAAAGGGCCAAGGTCCTTTACAATTACATTCAGGAACCACTTGCAAAACTGGAAGAGGCTGAAAGGCACTTCCATAAAAGTGTGGAACGCGATGTTCCAACCATTAGTATAGGTATGTGTTTTGAAACCTTTCAATATACACTCGAATCTTATCTGCCCGGGCTTCCTTTTAATGTGATCATTAAATTTGGAGATTATCCTCAAATGCTGAGTGATCTTGATGCGGGTATCCTCGATCTGATCATTACCCCGCAAAAAGGAGAGTATAAGGGTTTGTTGTACGAACCCTTTTTCAAAGAAAAAATAGTATTGGTATGTGGAAAAGGAACTTCTGTAGAAGATTTCGAAAATTTTGTTAAGCGTAATGACAAGGCTGCTTGTCTGAGTTGGTTAAAGCAGCAAACCTGGTACGGAACCACAGGCGACATGGAACATCAGCGGAGGTTTTGGTATAATAACTTTGGTAAGCGCCCCGATTTTAAGCCTAATTATATTGTTCCGAACCTCTGCTCAATTATCAGATGTTTAAGTACAGGTAAAGGCCTGGCCGTAATGCCTGATTTTCTTTCCAGGCAGGAGCTAGACGCCGGGAACATAAAAGTACTTTGGGAAGGCAGGGAGCCTATTGAAAACACGCTATACTTCGGCACGCGTAAAAACACCGTTTATGAAGAACAGATCAAAGTGATAAAAGACATCTTTTTGAAAGAAATGGGAGAACCGCAAAGCCTTTTAACCAAAAAATAAATAGGCTAAACCTATGGCAGTACAAACACCTACCAGATCGGCCAGTAACATGGCGCCAATGGCATAACGTGTGTTTTTTATGCTTACCGAGCCAAAATAAACGGCTACTATATAAAAAGTGGTATCTGAAGCACCCTGGAATATTCCTGAAAGCCTGCTGGCAAAAGAATCGGGCCCATAAGTTTCCATGGTGCTTACCATCATTCCGCGTGCTGCCCCGCCACTTAAAGGCCGGATCAGGGCAGTAGGCAGCCCCTCTACAAAACGGGTATCGGCGCCCAGGAATGCAAATCCATTTTTTATAGCACTGATCACCACATCAAAAGTTCCACTGGTACGCAGGAGCGATATGGCTACCAGCATGCCTACAAGGTAAGGTACAATCTTAATGGCAGTATCAAAGCCATTTTTTGCACCGTCAATAAAGGCGTCAAAAACGTCTATTTTTTTATAAAGCCCGCCTAAAACAATCAATAAAAACACCAGTAATATCAAACCATTACTCAAGATACCCGAAAATGATTTGATGCCTTCTGCATTTAAAGAAACGATATACAATACCAATAAGGCAATTACAAAGGAAATGCTGAGCACCCAGATGATAATGACAGGCTGAAGAATGTTAATCTTTTGCTTAAAAGATACAATCAGCATGGCAGCTATGGTGCCAACAAAGGTTACAATTAAGCAGGGAATAAATATATCAGTAGGGTTGGATGCATTCTGTGAAGCCCTTATGGCAATTACGCTAACCGGGATCAGGTTTAATCCGGCTGCATGTAAGCACAGGAACATGATCTGGGAATTGGAAGCCACGTCTTTACTCGGATTGAGCTCCTGCAGGCTTTCCATGGCTTTTAATCCAAATGGTGTAGCTGCATTGTCCAGCCCCAGTAAATTGGCTGAGAAATTCATGATCATGTGGCCCATTGAGGGATGTCCTTTTGGAATATCGGGGAAAAGTTTAGAAAAGAATGGGCCGACAATTCTTGATAGCAATCGAATTCCACCAGCCCTTTCAGCGATACTCATCAATCCCATAAACAAGGCCAGGATTCCTATAAGTTTCAAACAAAGCTCAACAGCAACCCAGCAGGTTTGTATGATGCCATCCAGCTTTAAGGGGTTTGCCGGATCATCGGCCTTGCCGATGACCATCCAGTTGAAAATATCACTTTGCCCAAAAAAGAAGCATTTAACACCTGCTACTACAATAGCAACAATAATAAAGGCAGACCAGATTCTACTTAACGCCATTAAAGATGATTTAGTTCAGGCTCTAATTTAAGGTTTTTCATCTGTTAGTTCAAAACCCCATGTTTTGCCTTTTTCTGTTGCCGGTATACCATTTACCATCCATACCGGGGCTTTGGCACCTTTTAAATAATAATCAAAGAACTGTTGCTCACGGATCTGTATATCTTTTCTGTTTTGCCTTTGCATTAAATTATGTGCTTCATTGTTATAGTTTAACATCCACACGGGTTTTCCAAGTCGTCTTAAACCGGTGAACATTTCAATACCCTGATACCATGGCACAGCACCATCCGCATCATTGGCCATAATAACAACCGGGGTTGTTACATTCGGCAGCTTAAACAAAGGAGAGTTCTCGATGTACAGTTCTGGCTTTTCCCATAAGGTAGCACCAATGCGGCTTTGTGTTTTTTCATACTGGAACTGTCTGTTCATTCCACTTTCCCAGCGCATTCCACCATAAGCAGAAGTCATGTTCACTACTGGTGCCCCTGCCCATGCTGCTGCATACATGTTGGTTCTGGTTATTAGATGGGCAACCTGGTAACCACCCCAGCTCTGGCCCTGAATTCCTATTTTAGAGCCGTCAACCCATGTGTTTTTCTTCAATGATTCCACTCCTGAATTGATGAATTCTTCTGCGGATTTGCCGGGATAACCCTTTTCATAACTGATATCTGGTGCAAATACCAGGTATCCATTGCTTACAAAATAAGGGATATTTAACCGTGAAGGGGTTGGGGCAGGAGCGTTATAGGTGTACAGTCCATCTGAAAGTTTCTCATAGAAATAAACAATCATTGGATACCTTTTCGCCGGATCAAAGTCCTCAGGCTTATACAATATTCCTTCGGCATTAAAACCTTTAGGTGTAGTCCATTTTACCAACTCTGCCGTGCCCCAGTTGTAATTTTGCTGCTGTGGATTGGTATTACTTAGCTTTACCTGGGTTTTCATATCCGATGATACATACACATCCGGAGAATTTACATAGCTGCCTTTGTCGAAAATATAGCGCTCGGCATCTTTGGCTTTGCTCAGGTCGGAATATTTCATTTTTTCCATTACAACCAGCTCGGGATTCTTACGGTCGCCAATGTTTTTTTTGTAGAAACCGTTTTCTTTAGTAGTATTGTTAAATGCGCTAAGCCATATATGCGCCTTTTTTTCCAGAAATTTGCTTTCCGGATCGGTTTTCTGGTAACGGAAGGTGATTTTATTTTGCCTTCCAAACCCATTTGTAATGTTTTGTGGTTCGGCCTTTCCATCAGGAGAGAATTCCCAGATGTCGTAGCGGTCGTAAATCAATATCGCTTTATCGTCTTCTATCCATGCGGCGGCGCCATATGGACCTGGTTCGTCAGGGACATCATTATCTTCTTCTACAAATTTGACAGCAAGACCTTTGTTTAAATGGACTATGCTTGCATTCTGTACGTTATAGGTGTACCAGTTTGAATTTGTTTTATCGAAATAAACGATGTATTTACCGGCAGGAGATGCAACTGCAAATCCGGACAGGCCTTCAATGATCTTCTTTCTTGCACCTGTTTTGGTATCTACCAGATAATAATCTTTTATTGAACTTCCAGTCCATTGCGATTGGATCCTGTTGCCGTAGTCTGTAGAAGCCAGTACGAAGTTGGCATTGCCTTCTGCTACAGGAGTTGCCTCCGGTAATTTTAGATCCGTTAGCGGAACAATTTTTGGATCGCTGTTAAATATTTCCATTGCCGTTAAATAAGAGCGCTTGAGCTCAGTTTCGAGTCTTTTTAACTGCATAGGTTGCAGGTAATCGTCTTTATAGCCCCATACATCTAATTTTGCATGCTCAAAATCTACCAAAGTGGTGTCCTTTGGTTGCTTTACAGGTGCAATTCCAAAAAATAGTTTATTTCCGTCTTTACTAAAACTTAGCCTGGTATCCCCACTAACCGCCCATTTTGCAGGCATTCCTTTCATTTCATTGTCGACCAGGATCTGGGCGGTATCCAGGCTTGTAGAGTTATAATAGATATTAAAATCTTTAATTTCTTTTTTTTCAGGACTGCGCTCTCCCAAAAACACAAGGTATTCTCCTTCTTCGTTAAATTGGAAGTTTTTAAAATTTCCTTTACCATTTACAAGGGTTTTCACAGTTCCTTTTTCTGTATTCAGCAGGAATACGCCTTCAGGCGCAGTTTTGTCTTTTTTTGAACCTGTGCAGGCAAAGACCATTTGTTTACCGTTCTTGTTAAAGCTATAGTCGCTCACATATTTAAATGTACGTTCGATGCCTGTGGTCAGGTTTTTAAGGATAAGATCTGTACCTTCCTGTTTGGTTTTGCTTTCGGGCTCATCAAATGCAAATGCCTCCGCATCATCTTTTTTTGGTGTTGCAGGTGTAAGGCCTGGTCTTGTTTTCTTTGTTGTATCCGGGCTTTTTTCCAACAGGTAGGCCAGGAGTGAGGTGCCTTTTTCGGACATTTTATAAGATTTAATTCTGGCTACTTTTGTAATACCTGAATTTGCAAGATCAATTATAAACAGAGAATCTTTGGTCATATCATCTGGTTTTTTCTTTTTTATCCTGCTTTCGCGGGTATCTTTAAACAGGGGTTTAACCACTAAGGCGGCATGTTTTGAATCGCTGCTAAACTGCAGGTTTGTGCCCCTTGCTATGTTTATTCTAGTGTTGGTAACCAGATTTTGCAGGTACAAATTGCCATCACCTTCCTGTTTTAGTATGGTATAAGCAGACCACAAACCATTGTTAGATAGCTGTTTTGCCCCTATAGCTTCCCAACTGTCATAAACGTTATGGTTTAATGGTTTCTTTTGTGCAAAACCTGCACTGGAAAATAGCAACAAGAATAAGAGCGGACTTAGTTTTTTTAGCATGGTTAGTATTGGTTTTTATCGCCTGTATATGTTCAAGCTTAAAAATTGGAAAATTTTAGGTATATATGATGATTGTATGTCAAATTTTACATTCACAGACTACAAATTGGCTTTAAAGGGAAAATATCCCCCATAAAAAAAGCACCTAAAAGGTGCTTTTTTTATGGGTAACCCACAAATGGTTACTTGTTCTTTTTTTGCTGAGCAGCTGCCTGTTGCTGCTGGCGCATATATTCATCTAACTTAGCACTAAATCCGGACTTCTTTTTCTTCTCCACTGGTTTCGCTTTGTTATCCTGTAAGGTCTTATGGATTTTTTCATCATCGACCATAGATTTGATCAGGAACTGCTGAGCAAAGGTCAGCATATTGGCCAGGAAATAATAGTAGTTCAATCCTGATGGATAACTGTTCAGTACGCCTAAAAATATGATCGGCATGATGTAGCCAATATATTTCATTTGTCCTGTTGCTCCAGAGATCTGGTTGTTAAAGTAAGTGTAAATTAGCGTAGAGATGGTCATCAATACACACATTAAGCTCAGGTGGTCACCAATGAACGGGATATTAAAACCGAACTTAATAAAATCGTCATAAGTAGAAAGGTCTTTCATCCATAGGAAAGATTCGCCCCTTAATTCGAACAGGTTAGGGAAGAAAAAGAAGAAGGCCATTACAAAAGGCAGCTGCAAAAGCATAGGCAAACACCCTCCAAGTGGGTTTACACCTACCTGTTTGTAAAGTTTCAGGTATTCCTGTTGCAGCAATGTTGGGTTATCTTCACCAACTTTGGCTTTTATCTCGTCCATTTCCGGCTTCAAAATCCTCATTTTAGCCATAGAAAGGTAGGATTTGTAAGTCAGTGGCGACATGGCAACTTTTAATGCAATGGTTAACAGCAGGATGATCAGGCCATAGCTCCAGCCAAATCCTTCCAACCAGTTGAACACAGGTAATACCACAAACCTGTTGATGTATTTTAATGGCCAGTAGCCCATGTCAACCTGTTTTTCCAGTTCGTGGCCCTGTTCCTTTAAAGTAGAGAATTTATTGGTGCCAAAATAAAAGTTCATGGCATAGTTCTGGGCAGCAAGCTGGTTAAAAGGCATCTGCATGGTTGCACCATACCATTTTATTTTACCTGGCTCAGTGCTTACTTTTACTGCCAGTTTTCCATTGTCAAAAGGAACTGCAGGAATCAATACCGCAGAGAAAAAGTGTTGTTTGAAAGAAAACCATTCGATCTTTCCTTCTTTTAGTTCTTCTTCCTCATCCTTTGCCACATTTAAATGATCAGGGTTTTTTTCCAGGTATTTATAATATGGTGCAGAGTGTTCTTGTTCTTTTTTACTCGATTTTTCCTGCTCAAGTAGCGTCGCTTCCCAATTTAATGCTATGGTATTGCCCTGGATTACCTGGTTTAGTCCGTTTAAATTGATATTGAAACCTACCTGGCTGCTGTTTGGTTTTAAGTCATAGATAAATTCAATATACTTATCGGCTGAATAGTTTGCACGCATAGCAACGGTGTTATTTCCTGTTACAGCTGTAAAGTAAAGATCGTTGGTGTTGACCATTTTTCCACCAATGTTCAGGTTCAGACCAAATTTGTTCTGGTCCCCATCAAACAGGACAACTGGTTTGCCGGTGTAGGTTTTTTGTCCTTTTACCGTTACCGACTGGATTCTACCTCCTTTGTTGGTTAAGGTTATTTTTAGCTTATCGTTCTCCAGGGTATTTGTTTTTGCAGTTCCGGTAATGTTGGTGCCAAAAGGACCTGCCAGCGCAGCGGAATCTACCAGGGGGGTAACCGCTGCGGTTGCAGCCGGAGCTGATGCCGGGTTTACGCCGGCTTTTTTTGCCGAATCGGCAGCAATTCTTTCACGCTCTTTTTTTATTTCCGCATCACTGGGCTTAAAAAAATAAAAAGAACCTGCCAAAACGATCATGATCAGGAATAATCCTGTAAACGTATTTTTATCCATTATTGTTAGTTAAACGCGTATTATTTTGTTTTCTTCTTCGCAAACTCCATCGCAGCGGCGACAAATTTAACAAAAAGTGGGTGAGGATTAGCAACAGTTGATTTTAATTCAGGGTGAAACTGTCCACCAACAAAGAAAGGATGGTTTTTTAGTTCAACAATTTCAACCAGATTACTCTGTGGGTTTACGCCTGAGGCAATCATACCTGCTTCTTCATATTGGCTCAGGTATGCACTGTTAAATTCGTAACGGTGCCTGTGACGCTCTGTAATGTGCGTTTTGCCATATGCCGAATAGGCTTTGGTGCCTTTTTTCAGGTCGCATGGATAAGAACCGAGTCGCATCGTACCGCCTTTGGCTGTAATGTTTTTCTGGTCTTCCATCATATTGATCACAGGATGTACAGCTTCCTCATCGATTTCAGTTGTATTTGCTCCTTTTAAACCAAGCACATTACGACCAAACTCAATAACAGCACATTGCATACCCAGGCATATTCCAAAGAATGGCACATTGTTTTCTCTCACATATTGAATGGTATCTATTTTTCCTTCTATACCACGGCTTCCAAAGCCGGGTGCAACAAGTACACCATCCAAATGGGCTAGCCTTTCTTTGGCGTTATCCGGGTAAATACTTTCTGAGTGAATGTATTCTACTTTTACCTTGCACTCGTTCCTGGAACCGGCATGTATAAATGACTCAATGATCGATTTATAGGCATCCGGTAATTCTACATATTTGCCCACCAAACCTATTTTAACCTCAGATGTAGGGTTTTTCAGGCGGCCAAGGAATTCTTTCCAACGCTCCATATCCGGTTCATTTCTCTGCGCCAGTTTAAGTTTACTCAAAACCGTCTTATCCAGCTGTTCCTTCATCATTAATAAAGGAACATCATATATGGTAGAAGCATCCTGCGATTCGATTACGGCATTTACGTTTACATTGCAGAACAATGCAATTTTTTTACGGATATCCAATGATATGGAACGTTCAGAGCGACATACCAGGATATCAGGCTGAATGCCATACTCCAATAATGCCTTTACTGAGTGCTGTGTAGGTTTGGTTTTTAATTCACCTGCAGCTGCAAGGTAGGGGATAAGCGTTAAGTGGATTACTATGGCATTATGCGCCCCTTCTTCCCATTTGAACTGACGTACGGCTTCAATAAATGGCAGCGACTCGATATCGCCTACTGTTCCGCCAAGCTCGGTAATTACGATATCGTACTGACCGGTTTCGCCGAGCTTACGCATGTTACTTTTGATCTCATCGGTGATGTGCGGTACTACCTGTACTGTTTTTCCAAGGTATTCGCCTTGTCTTTCTTTATTGATTACATTTTGATAGATTCTACCTGTAGTGATGTTATTTGCCTGCGAGGTAGGTACATTTAAAAAACGCTCGTAATGACCAAGGTCCAGGTCTGTTTCTGCTCCATCTTCGGTAACATAGCATTCTCCATGCTCGTAAGGATTTAATGTTCCCGGATCAATATTGATATAGGGGTCGAACTTTTGGATGGTAACACTGTAGCCGCGTGCTTGTAATAATTTGGCTAATGAAGCGGAAATGATGCCCTTACCTAATGAGGAAGTAACACCGCCCGTAACAAAAATATACTTAGTCATGTTTGTGAATTTCTGAAACAAAGCAGCAAATGAAATACTGTCTTATTGTTTTTGTACGGGATACAAAGTTAGGAAATAAAACTGAAGCAGGGAGGTACTTTTTATAAATAATCGGGAATTGCAAAAAGTGATGATAAGCGCTTAATCCAGAAATTGTTAGAGGGTGAAACCGTAGAGCCGTTTCTTTGCTTCCTCCCACTTTTCTTTTTTATTGGGCTCGTAGCGGGTAAATAATTCAAGCAGTTTTTCCAGATCTTTCTCTGTTTCTACCTTTTTTCCTTTGTTGGCCGGTATTATTTCTGCCTGATGATTACTAAAACCATCAACCTTGGTGGCAAACCAGGTGGTAAAATAACGTGGAATGGCGAGACCAAGTATCATGCCAGGCAAGCCATTAAAGCCTTCCGGGCCACCTCGAAGTAAAATCTCATCTGTATAAAATGCAACTACGTATACCGTATCGTGGATAATACCTATTGCTTTTCTGCATTCATACCCGGCAATGGTTCTTATGTCGTGCATAATTTTCCAACTCAGAACAGGAATGGTATCTGTAAGTAAATAATTATCATCCATTACAGAACGTTTTAGTACCCTCAGGTTCCTGCTGTAATCTGTATATATTTCATTGCTTGGTTTGGAAAGGGAGAAAAAAAAGAAGCCTTTATGCTCCTCTTCATCTGTTTTTGCACCTGGTTTGTACAGGGATTTGTGCTGATCAAAAATGAAATCCCAATTACTGGTCTGGTATTTTTTCATTTTTTCTTTAGCTTCCTGGGGCAATCCAGAGTTTTCCAGGCTCCTTCGCAGGTTAACTTTCTTTTCGAACGTAATTTTGCCATATGGGATGAACCTTTCCTGGGCTTGCAGGCAGATACAGCAAAAACATACAAGAAATGTAATGACCTGTTTCATGTTACCGCTCTGTTGTTTTTTTTATAAAATTACCACTTAAATTCCAATTTAATCCGATAAGCACATATCTTGGGATATAACTAAAGGTATCTTCACTTGTAACGTTGCCTCCTACGAACCTATTGTAACCAATTTTCTGGTTTAGTATATCTGTAACGGATAACTTAATTTCGAGTGCTTCGCTTTTCAGGAGTTTTGCCGACAGGTAGCTATTCCATATTGCAGTGTTCAGGTCTTGTCCAAATGATGCATTGGCTGGTCTGAAAGATAGCGAGAAAGAAGTATTGAATTCGGCATTGAAGGGCAGTTGTACCGTTCCGGAGATTTCATGATTGTGAGTAAGACTTCTTCCATCGTTAATTTCTCCGATTGATGATTTTCCTGTCATGACAGATGCAGATGGAATATAGCTGAACTCAATTTGCTGTGTATAATAATTAAGTGATCCCCTTAAATTATATTGGGTATTTGCGGCTTTGTTTTGTGTGGCATTGATAATGGCTATGGTATTGGAACGGTTAAACCCCACATCAATTCCAAAACGCAGGTGAGATTTAGAAAAACCTTTGGAATAACTCAGATTGCCACTGATAGAATTGTTGCCATTGGCGTTGATGAAACTGGAAATCCGTTTGTTGAAATCGTCTACAAGTTCGGTGCTCACAATAGCGTTATTCGTAAAACCATAATTAAAGTAGGCCGAGATATACTGATCTGAATTGAACTGAAAACTATTATAAGAAAGGCCAAAACTATTTGTAAAAGAAGGTCTTAAAGCAGAGTTTCCAATAATCTGATACAAAGGCGTGTTTATTTGTCTTACAGGCTGAAGCTGATCTATACTTGGCTGCTGCATATACCCATTATAATTAACTGCAAGTGTATTACTGTTGTTTATCTTATACAGGAGATTGGTACGGGGCGATAGGTTAAGATAGCTTCTTTCAAAGTCGGTCTGCTTATCCAGGTCTTTCAGTTCAAAATTGGTTTGCGTAGCTTCAAGTCCGCTTGATATCGAAAAATTCTCATAACTGTACTGCCAGATCATTTTGCCTACATTGGAAAAATTAATAAACTTAAAGTCGTTACTTAAGGAATCTATTTTTTTTGGGTTGCTTGCGATGTTGTCAAATACCAGACGGTTGCTGCCGGATGATATGGTTTTGAAACTATATCCGGTTTCAAAAGTCCACCTCTTGGTAAGGCGATCTGTATAATTGACCCGCATTCCTATAGAATTCTGTTTACCGGTGTTCTTTTTTCTCAGATCAGTGTTTTCAACCCTGATGCTGTCCCCGCTGGCATTGAAGTAAACTGTGCGGTTTGTACTGTTTTCGGTGCTATTGCTGTTCTGGCTTTCTGGTTGAAGGTCGATGGAAATTGTACGGCCTTTTTTCTCGAATTTTCTGGACCAATTGATATTTCCATTAAATATATCGCTGTGGCCGTTCCCTGTATTCTCCTGCTTATTCTGGCTGATGAAAATACCATTGTCACCACGGGTTTCATTTCCACCTACAGCAGTGTTTTCATTCCTGTTCCGGCTAGCGCCAAATGAGATTTTTAGAATGGATTTGGCATCGGTATTGTAGTTGAATGTTCCTTTTACAGACTCTCCGGCAACATTTGCATTGTTTGCTGTTCTACCGGAACTGAAAAACTTTGTCTCATTCGGAAGTAACTCCTGTGAATTGGTGGTTGTGAGATTGACATTGTTGTTGTCAAAACTTTTGAAATTCAGTTTTAATCCCATTTTATCTTTACTGAACTTATCGGCATAATAAGCTCCGATACCAAAATTGTTTGGTAAGCCACCCGACGCAGCTATATAATCTTCATCATCATCACCCGATACATACATAATAGAACTCCCGTCATCGCCAACTTCTATGAGATCATATTCCTCGCCTTTCAGCTTGCGCATGGAGTTGTTTATTTTAGATTCGTTGTTCAGATTTGAGTAATTGCCGTAAATGGCCGCTTTGAGTTTATTCTTAAATATACCTGCCATTCCACCATAATCACCCAAATCTGACACATTGGTATTTAGGTCGATGGTAGCCAGGTAACCATTTTTTGCATTGTCCTTTAATTTAATGTTGATCGTCTTGTTTTTTATGCCGTCATCTATTCCAGTTAAATCGGCGCTTTTACTCTTTTTATCATACACTTGTATTTCTTCAACTGCGTTGGCCTTTAAATATTTTGTGGCCAGCAGAGGATCATCTCCAAAAAACTCATCCCCGTCAACCAGGACTGTTTTTACCATTTTCCCCTGGGCTTTAATGGTCCCGCTTTTATCCACTTCAATCCCCGGCAATCTTTTCAGTAATTCCTGGACATTGGCATTGGCCCTGA
This sequence comes from Pedobacter africanus, assembly GCF_900176535.1. Classification (NCBI taxonomy): domain Bacteria; kingdom Pseudomonadati; phylum Bacteroidota; class Sphingobacteriia; order Sphingobacteriales; family Sphingobacteriaceae; genus Pedobacter; species Pedobacter africanus. The sequence goes on from NZ_FWXT01000002.1 coordinate 18,028, forward strand.
CAGCAAAACTGTCAGCCTGAAATACCAGGGTGTCGCCTTTCATTCTCACAGCACTTTTGGTTGCCTGTATTACAACTTCTTTTAATACCTTGGATTTCAGCTCCATATTCACATCTCCTAAAACAATATTTGAAGTGTCAGATATCCTCAGGTTGCGGATATAGTCGGCCATTTTGGGGTAGGAGATGAGTATCTTATAATCGCCGGCCGATAGGTTTTTGAGCTCAAATTTACCATTCCGGTCTGCGCGTGTTGTCTTTACCATTGCAGAGTCTGAAGACCGGATCAGCAATATCGCGCTATTTTCCAATTTTCTTTTCTCAACGGTGTCGGTAACTACGCCTCTTATATTTGCTTTTTGTGCCCAGACGGTAAGTACAGAAAATGTAAAAAGAATAAATATAAAAGTCTTTTTCAGCATAATTACCACGTAAGAACCAAGCGGAGTTCTTAAAGCTAAGAACTATTTTCTTGTCTGCATTAATTTTTTCCAAATAATATCCTCTTTTACGTTTAAAGATTTTGATGACTTTGACAAGTCGCTCTATAAATGCCCCCAGTGGCCCAACTGCATAATTTTCATATTAAAACCTTGTTTAAGCAAAGTCTCATAGATGTATATAAACAAGTATAAAATGCACACTTACGATTAGCTTGGCTAGTAGAAGCAGCCGAAGAGATGGTGATAAAAAAGGCCCGGACAAACCCGGGCCTTTCTATAAATGTATATTTGGTTAGAATATGCTGGTTAAAAAAAATCAAACACTATTTGCTGTTTGATTATATAAACATAATATAAAATTTATAACAATCATAATATTATTTTTATTTTTTTTTGATGAGTTCTACAAAGTATTGATTTTTTGTGAAGAGACCTGCTTCTGCATTGTAGAAAAGAGGTTTTTTAGCAATAAAATTATCAACAGATTATTTGCAGCACTTATAGTAGATTTTTACTTTTTGCGCACTTTCCGACCAGGCGATGTATACGCTTGTCTCTTTACCTGAACGATATTTAAATCCGTTTAAGGCAGACTTTTTTAATTCGTTATAAAAAACAGTATCCGGAGTGTTCTTGTCTGGATTTTCATTTTCGGTAACAGCTGGCTCCAGAAAGTTTTCATCTTCAAAAAACAACTTATACTCTTCGTTTATAAAGGCCATCTGGCTGCGTTCTTTTTTGAGGTCTACCGTAGATTTATAGTTGTCAATCAAATCGGTAGCCTTAAAATTTTTGTTATAAATTTGCCTGCCGTTGTGGGCGGTAATGGTAAATTGGATATTCATATCTTTTACTACCTCACCGGTAAGCGAAACCTTAAAGGTATCTACCTTTGTTGTATCGCTAAATGGCTTTAATACTACCCGGTCTTCTATCTCACCTTTGGTTTCCTTTCCCGAAGGACTGCAGGCAGCGAAAGATAGCATGAATAACAAAACAGGGAGTAGATGGCTTTTCATGGTTTAAAAATTATTTTTTTCAGATCTTCAGGCGTATCTACAGCTATAGTTTCTATATCGGTAACCTTGGTTTGAATGGCATAGCCATTTTCTATCCATCTTAACTGCTCAAGGCTTTCTGCGATTTCAAGCGCAGAAGGCTTTAGTTTTGTAATCTCCTGCAAGCTGCGGGTAGTATAGCCATAAATTCCTATGTGCTTATAGAACTGCTGGCTGTTTAGCCATTGGTCTTTCTCTGCATTTCTGATATAGGGAATGGTATGCCTGCTGAAATAAATCGCTTCCTGTCGGCTGTTGATCACCACTTTTGGGATGTTATTGTTGAATAATTCTTCCTCGGTATGGATCTTTTTGATCAGTGTGGCCAACTGTACGTTTTTCTGTTCAAAACAAGATACGAGCAGATCAATCTGTTTAGGATTGATGAATGGTTCGTCTCCCTGAATGTTGATGACGATCTCATGATCGGGAAAATGACGGGCTACCTCGGCACAGCGGTCCGTTCCACTCTGATGGGTGCTGGCCGTCATTACAAAGACCCCTCCAAATGAACTTACTTCGGTTGCAATCCGCTCATTATCTGTAGCAACTATCACTTTGGTTAAACTTTCGGCTTTTAAGGCCTGCTCATATACCCTTTGGATCATGCTTTTGCCTTGTATTTCCACCAGCGGCTTGCCTGGAAAACGGGTAGAAGCAAAACGTGCAGGTATAATGCCGAGTACTTTCATCCTAAAACAGTCCGTTAATTTCGGCTTCTATAGATTGGATAATGGTGCCCAGGTCTTCCGGGTTATTGGTGAAATCAAGCTTGTCTTTGTCCAGAATCAGCAGTTTGCCAAGGTTGTAATTTTTAATCCAGGTTTCGTACTTCTCATTTAATTTTGAGAGGTAGTCTATGCGGATACTGGTTTCGTATTCACGGCCCCTTCTTTGTATATTGTTTACCAGGGTAGGTACCGAGGCTCGCAGATATACCAGCAAGTCGGGCGGTTTAATAAAAGAGGTTACATTTTCAAAAATGGCTTTATAGTTCTGATGGTCTCTGGTAGTCATCAAACCCATTTCATGAAGGTTATCGGCAAATATGTGCGCATCTTCATAAATAGTCCTGTCCTGAATTACATTCCTGTTGAAATTCTGAATATCTACTATCTGCTGAAAACGGCTGTTTAAAAAATAGATCTGAAGGTTGAAACTCCAGCGTTTCATATCGGAGTAAAAGTCTTCCAGATAGGGGTTGTTGTCTACTGCCTCATATAAGGCCTCCCAGCCGTAATTCTTTGCAAGCAACCCTGTTAAAGTAGTTTTTCCTGCGCCAATGTTTCCCACTATTGCTATGTGCATATTTTATTCTTGTAGATCAGAAAGGTAGTGTTTTTATTTTTTTTATTAAAATGATTTGAACCCAATCAGTTCTCTAACCTCCTTAATCGTTTTCTGGGCACTTTCTCTGGCTTTTAGAGCGCCATGTTTGGCCACCTGGCGTAAATAAGCGCTGTCTTTGGATAAGTCTTCAATACGCTCGCGGATAGGGGTATTGAATACAATCATATCTTCTGCCAGCTGTTTTTTGAAATCACCATACCTGATGGCCATTTTATTATACAATTCATCAAAATGTGCAAGTGTATCCGCAGGAGAAACAATTTTCATCAGGTCAAATAAATTCTGAATGGCCTCCGGTTTTACCTGGTTTTCTTCAGTTGGCCCGCTGTCTGTTACTGCACGGGATAGTTTTTTACGTATAATTTCCGGACTGTCAGCCAGGTAAATGCAATTGCCATCGCCGCTTGATTTACTCATTTTACCATTCCCATCCAGTCCCGGTACTTTAACCAGGTTTTGCGAATAGTTAAAAGCAAAGGCTTCAGGGAAATAATCTGAATTGTAGAGCCGGTTAAAACGATTACCAAAAGTACGTGTAAATTCAAGGTGCTGCTCCTGGTCTTTACCCACAGGGACTTTTGTTGCTTTATGGATCAGGATATCCGCCGCCATCAGGGTAGGATACGTCAACAAGCCTGCATTTACATTGTCGGGTTGCGACCTTACCTTATCCTTAAACGAAGTGCTCCTCTCCAGTTCACCCATATAGGCATTCATATTCAGGTATAAATACAATTCAGCAACTTCAGGAACATCGGACTGAATGTAGATGGTTGTTTCTTCGGGGTTAATTCCGCAGGCAAGATATTCTACCAGAACGTGTCTTACATAACCATGCAGGTCTTGAGGGGTAGGATGGGTGGTTAGTGAGTGAAGGTCTGCAATGAAAAAATAGCAATTGTAATCATACTGCATTTTTACAAAGTTGGTTACTGCACCAAAATAATTTCCCAAATGTAACTGCCCTGTTGGACGGATTCCACTAACTACCGTTTCTTTCATTAGAATATTGCTTTTTATTTCAAGAGGCCGAAATTAATAAAATACTTTTTTGTATTCATACAGTCTGTATTTATTATTTTTGAAAACCATGATTGACCACCTGAAGCAAGCACATAGAATTTACTCCATTTTTATTATTCTTTTATTCTCAATTATTTTTTTTCCTTTTTATTATTTATCGGCGCAAAATCCTAAAACTTATGATCTGCTAAACTGGTTACGTAAATTAAACAGCCGGCTTTGTACTTTTTTTATCGGTACTTCATTCCGTTTTACTTTTGAAGAGCCGCTGGAAGAAGGGGAAACGTATATCTATTGCTCAAACCATACCTCTAACCTTGATATTATGATTCTCTGTACCCTGGCTAGGGGACGTTTTCATTTTATGGGAAAAGAGGAATTGCTCAAAAACCCGGTGCTGAAAATATTTTTTAAAACCATTGACATTCCTGTTAATCGCGAAAGCCGGATTTCTGCTTTCCGGGCATTTAAAAGGGCCGCTGAAAATCTGAAACAGGGGATGAGCCTGATTATTTTTCCGGAAGGAGGAATTGATGATAAACACTATCCCCCAAAGCTTATGCCGTTTAAAAACGGCCCATTCCGGTTGGCAATAGAAAATAAGGTACCTATTGTGGCAGTTAGCTTAACAGATATCTGGAAAAGAATGTGGGATGACGGATCGAAATACGGATCATCTCCTGGTGTATGCAATATTTATGTTCATAAACCTGTTCTAACTGTTAATTTGACAATAGATGATTCAGATGAATTAAAAGACCGTATTTTTGAGATGATAAACAGTAAACTTGTGATTAATGATTATAGATAAGCAAACCATACATAAAGTAGCAAATCTGGCAAGAATTGCGGTAAAAGAAGAGGAGATGATTGCATTGATACCGGATATGAACAAGATCCTTACATTTATGGAGAAACTCAACGAGCTGGACACTACCGGTGTTGAACCTTTAGTGTATATGAACGTCGGAGAGAATGTGTGGCGCGAAGATCAGGTGAAACAGGAAATCAGTGTAAAAGACGGATTGAAAAATGCTGCACTTCATAATGAAAATTTCTTCCTGGTGCCAAAGATCATAGAAAAATAGCACAATTTGTAACATCGGAATACAAGTTCGTGTCTAAAAAATAAAAAAGTGATGGAGAAAGAAGCAACATCAGCTAAGCTGGGTATATTGAATGGAAAGACAGATAAAGCCTTGATCAACATTAAAGATATTGGCCGGAAATACGTCATCGGATCTGAAGTGATACATGCATTAAAGTCGGTTACGCTGGACATTCATAAAGGCGAATTTGTTGCTTTGATGGGCCCCTCTGGTTCAGGGAAATCTACGTTAATGAATATCTTAGGCTGTCTGGATACACCAAGTAAAGGTGATTATGTTTTAAATGGTACCAATGTTAGTCATATGAGTGATAATGATCTGGCCGAGGTAAGGAATAAAGAAATCGGTTTTGTTTTTCAGACATTTAACCTGCTCCCTCGGTCCACCTCTCTCGACAATGTGGCCTTACCACTGATTTATGCAGGTGCAAATAAAAAAGACAGGGATGCACGTGCCCTCATAGCGCTTGAGAATGTAGGCCTTGGGAATCGTGTAGGCCATAAGCCTAATGAACTTTCGGGTGGACAACGACAACGGGTTGCAGTTGCAAGGGCTTTGATCAATAACCCATCCATTATTCTGGCTGACGAGCCTACCGGAAATCTGGACACAAAGACTTCTATTGAGATTATGGGGCTTTTGGAGGAGATTCATAGTAAAGGAAACACAATCATCCTGGTGACGCATGAAGAAGATATTGCACAGCATGCACACCGGATTGTAAGGATGCGCGACGGCTTGATTGAAAAGGATTACCAAAACACTGACATTAAAACGGTCTCGCCCCGTTTATCCGGATTAAAAGAAAAGGGCGATGATTTTGAAAAGATAAATTAGCAAGACGGATGAAAATATACACCAAAACAGGTGATAAAGGATTAACATCGCTGATAGGGGGTACCAGGGTGCCTAAATTTCATTTAAGAATAGAATGTTATGGCACTGTAGATGAATTGAATTCTTATATCGGCCTGATTATGTGCCAGGATATTGAAGTGCATCATCAAAAAATACTGAAGGAAATACAGGACCGCCTTTTCACGGTTGGGGCGTCTTTGGCTGCTGATCCGGAAAAATCGAGGATGAAGATCCCGGATCTTCATGAGAGCGATATCAATCTGTTGGAGCAGGAAATAGACAACATGAACGAAACGTTACCAGAATTGAAACATTTTGTACTCCCTGGCGGAACTACTGTAGTTTCCTATTGTCATATTGCCCGGTGCATTTGCCGCAGGGCCGAACGCTTAACCGTTCATTTAGCGTCTGATAGCTTTGTTGACGAAAAAATGACTGTTTATTTGAACCGTTTAAGTGATTATTTGTTTGTTTTGGCACGAAAACTGAATTCAGAAGCTAAAACAGAGGAAAATATCTGGATTCCGCGATTGTAAAACAGTCAGAGCAGATGTAACTGGAAAACAAAGCTATAGTAACAAAAATAGTGGAAAAAAAGTTTGTTTTGCTCGTGTTTTTTAATATACTTTTGCGAAATAAATTTGAATAACCTAATAGTAATAAATATGTATTGGACACTAGAACTCGCATCGCACCTGGAAGACGCTCCATGGCCTGCAACAAAAGATGAATTGATTGATTATGGTATACGATCAGGCGCACCTGTAGAGGTGATCGAAAATTTACAAGCTTTGGAAGATGATGGCGAACCCTATGAAACTATAGAAGAGATCTGGCCTGATTATCCGACAAAGGATGACTTCTTTTTTAATGAAGATGAATATTAAGGTTTAATTAAAAACCATAACAAGTATAAAGGCCCTGGATTTTCCAGGGCCTTTTATTTTCAGAACTTTTTAGTTTGGTTATTGTTAATGTAATGTCATGGGGCAAATGATACCCTATGCCATACTTAAAAAACATATATCTAAAAATTAATTGTTATGGGAAATCTACTTTATCTTGTGGCCGTAGTATTGGTAATATTATGGATTATTGGCTTCTTTTTTAATGGGTTCGGCCCTAATGTGGGTGGATTAATCCATATTTTACTGGTCATTGCAGTAATTGCAATTCTGTTAAAAGTTATTAACAGAGCCGCATAATACGATAGCTTTAGTTGCACAGCACATCTGCTGTGCAACTAAAGTAGTTTAGTTTCTATTTTTCATGAAGATAGCAGCGATCTCCAAATCTTCAGGATAGGTAATCTTTATGTTTTTCCTTTCGCCTTCAATCAGATAGATGTTATGCCCGGAATATTCAGCTACAGAAGCGTCATCTGTAAATTCATTTCTGAAAGGAACCTGGTATGCTTTTTTTAAGACATCCACATTAAATGTCTGGGGTGTTTGCACCAATGTAAGTTCATTTCTGCTCAAGGCTTCGTTTGTACCATCATTTAATAACCTTCTTGCCGAATCTGAAGGTGGAATGCAGGGGATGCAATTGCCCAGCTCTTCGGCATTCCGGTAAGATCTTAGAATTAAGTCTGATGAAACCAAGGGCCTTACGGCATCATGAACCGCTACAATCCCCTTACCTGTAATGGCCCTTAATCCATTTTTGACAGAATGGAACCTTTGTTCGCCACCTTTAATTACCTGATGATAGATGTCAAAGTTATGGACCGCACAAAGTTCTTCCCAGTAACTATGCTGGTGGATATTCAACACCAGTAGGATTTCCGGATTTAAGGGGCACCGATTAAAAGCTTCAATAGTATGCATAAGCAGTGGCTTTCCATCCAGCAATAAGAACTGTTTGGCAACGGAACTTTGCATTCTGTTGCCAGAGCCACCTGCAACTATAACTGCATAATATTTCATCTGCGCATTTAGATGATCAGCATCGCATCTCCATAGCTATAGAAACGGTATTTTTCTTTTAAAGCCACCTCGTATGCATGTCTTACATAATCATATCCGCCAAAAGCACTTACCATCATTAGCAATGTAGATTCTGGTGTATGGAAATTGGTGATCATTGAGTTTGCAATGCTGAAATCATATGGAGGGAAAATGAACTTGCTGGTCCAATCGTTAGCTGCTTTTAAGGTTCTTGCGGATGAAACAGCCGACTCTATAGCACGCATTGAAGTTGTGCCAACTGCACATACCCTTTTTTTACGTTCAATTGCCTTGTTTACAATATCCGCGTCTTTCTGTTCAATGATAAATTGCTCAGAATCCATCTTATGCTTGGTTAAATCCTCTACTTCAACAGATCTGAATGTGCCCAAACCAACGTGCAAAGTAACCTCAGCAAAGTTTACACCTTTTAACTCCAGGCGTTTCATTAATTCACGACTAAAATGCAAACCTGCAGTAGGGGCTGCAACGGCTCCTTCGTGTTTTGCAAAAATAGTCTGATAGCGTTCTTTATCTTGCGCAGTTGCTTTACGTTTAATGTATTTTGGCAGGGGAGTTTCACCCAGGATTTCAATATTTTTCCTGAATTCTTCATCTGTACCATCAAAAAGGAAACGGATAGTCCGGCCACGTGAGGTGGTGTTGTCAACAACTTCAGCAACCAACAGGTCATCATCTCCAAAATATAGTTTGTTGCCTACCCGGATTTTACGGGCCGGATCAACCAAAACATCCCATAAGCGAAGTTCCTTGTTTAGTTCCCTTAAAAGAAATACCTCAATAGTAGCACCTGTTTTTTCTTTATTCCCGTACAAGCGGGCTGGAAATACTTTGGTGTTGTTCAGGATCATCACATCCTGATCATCGAAATACTCTAAAACATCTTTAAATATTTTATGTTCAATTTTACCACTATCCTTGTGTAAAACCATTAAACGGGCCTCATCCCTCTCTTCTGAAGGATTATTGGCAACCAGTGATTCAGGTAAATTAAACTTAAATTGAGATAACTTCATATGTTTGATGTAATATTTTAGGGCGCAAATTTACGAAATATAATTTTTAATAATGTATAATTATTTTCTTGCCTGCCGATAAATTAGTTTCTTCAATAATTTTATGCCTCAATCTGGACATCTTCAGATTTTCTACAGAATTCGATTATAGTTTTAATTATCTTTATTGTAACTAAAATCTTTTATAAACCTTAAAGTTGTTTCACATGAAAAAAATCTACTTTACTATTGCTGCATTTTTTTTGTTTGTGTGTTTATTAGGTTGTACCAAAAGCAGCGATACCACAGATACACAACTTAGCTACAGCTTCAATGCCATTAACCTGAATGCGTCTTTGACCGCAAACTCAGGTGCAAGCGGTGCCATTGTACCTGCCGGTACACCAGGTAGTGTTAACTGGAGCAGTGCAGGTATAAACATTTCAAAAGTCGAATTCAGCGCTACCCGCGGAGGGAACCCTATTTCACTGGAAACGAAAAATCTGTATGCAGTTAATGCCTTAAAACCAGATTCGCTATCGGGCACCGTTTTTTTGTCTTCAGGTGTATATGAGAAAAATGAATTCAAGATCACTGTTAGCGAGTCAGTAAGTAACCCGCCACTGATCCTTAAAGGGACTTATATAGAAGCCTCGGGTACGGTGATACCTGTTATTGTTCAGCTGAATGTTTCTCAGGTGTTTAAGCTGGAGGCCCCAAGAATCGAAATTAAACAAGGTAAATATATTGCCAGGGTCACTATTGAATTGAATGGCCTGGTGAAGGGGCTTGTTGCGAGCGACTTTGGACAAACAACACGTACTGCGCCAAACAATACCATTCTGGTTAGCAATACTGTAAACAGGGCACTTTTCGAGAAACTGGTATTGAGATTGCCTTCGGTTTTAAGTGTAAGCATGACCAAGCAGTAGGCTGGTTTTTAACTGATATAGGCCGGGCTTTACTTTTTTGAAATTATAAGACGAATTGCTGTAACCTTTTTTGCTAGCTTTGGTCTAAACGTTATGATTATTTTCAGACTAATAGGCGAAAGTTTTAGGTTTGCAGCTGATGCCCTGCGCCAAAATAAATTGCGTACCATGCTTTCCTTACTGGGAATTACCATAGGTATTTTTGCCATCATTTTTGTATTCTCCGCCGCTGATACTTTTAGGAGCAAACTTCAGGAAAGCATAGATAAATTGGGTTCAAAGACCATCTTCGTTCAGAAATGGCCCTGGGGTGGGTTTGGCGATTACCCTTGGTGGAAGTATATGAACAGGCCAGAGGCTTCTTTAAGAGATTACAACGCACTTAAAGAACGTTTGGAGCATGCGGAAGGGGTCTCTTACGAAATTTATGCAGACAGCAGGACGGTGAAATATCGGAGCAATTCTGTAGAAGGAGCGGGTTTAAAAGCGGCATCGCAGGACTTTAACAAAACCTGGAACATAGATTTTCAGGAGGGCCGATATTTTACGGAAAATGAAGGTAAAGCCGGTTCCCCGGTGATCATTCTGGGAGCAGATATCGCCGAAGGCCTGTTTAACGGTGAACCTGCCGTGGGCAAAAAGATCATTGCAATGGGACGACGCCTAACCGTTGTGGGCGTCTTTAAAAAGGAGGGAGAAGATATGCTGGGTATGTCGCAGGATAAGAATATCCTGATTCCCTTAAATTTTGCAAAAAGTTTGTTTGATATAGAAAATGGACGTTATGACCCAACTGTAACGGTAAGAGGTAAAGAGCATATTGCTCTGGATGAAATTGAAAGTGAAATTCGTGGGGCCATGCGGGCCATCCGGAAAATCAGGCCTGGTGCAGATGATGATTTTGCATTAAACAAAAGCACGATTGCTTCTAATCAACTGGATGTAATGTTCGGGGTGGTAGATATTGCGGGATGGGTAATTGGGGGCTTTTCTATTCTTGTAGGCGGATTTGGCATCGCCAATATTATGTTTGTTTCTGTTAAAGAACGTACCAATATCATAGGCATTCAGAAGTCGTTGGGTGCCAAAAATTATTTCATTCTGTTACAGTTTTTATTTGAGGCCATTGCACTTTGTTTGTTGGGCGGTTTGCTTGGTTTGTTCCTGGTTTATATCGTAACGCTCATTTCCGGTGCCCTGGGCTTCGAAATGGTATTGTTTATGAAAAATATAATTCTTGGAATTGGCGTGTCATTTATCATTGGCACCATATCCGGTTTCTGGCCGGCTTACTCGGCCTCAAGGTTAGATCCTGTAGAAGCGATCCGCTCCTAATATGGCTTCCCTTTGCGCTAAAAAAGAAGACATGACCACTCGAAAGCTGGAACCTTTTGCGCCGAAGGAGCGCAAAAATTCCTAGGCTTTCTCCTGGCATGCGCTTCTTTTTTAGAATGGCGGATCAGCATAAACTCGCTATTTTTATTTATATACTGGATATAAAAAAGTCTGGTTATTTTATAATAACCAGACTTTTTTGTGCAAATGTTTTGCACTATTGATGATGTTTTGCTTAGCTCAGTTTGGCTAAAGTTGCTTTTATTCTTGAAACGGCATCCCTCAGTTTATCTTCAGCAGCAGCATAAGAAAGCCTGATACAATCTTCATTACCAAAAGCCTCTCCGGTAACTGTTGATACATGTGCTTCATTTAATAAATACAGGCACAGGTCTTCTGCATTAGTAATTATCTGGTCGCCATTCTTTTTACCAAAATAAGCTTTTACTTCAGGGAAGAAATAGAAAGCACCATCCGGCAGGTTCACTTTAATGCCCGGGATTTCTTTTAACAAAGCATATACGATATCTCTGCGGCTTTTAAATTCGGCCACCATCTGGTTTACTGATTCCAGTCCGCCCTGATAGGCAACAAGAGAGGCCCGCTGGGCTATAGAGCAGGTGCCTGAAGTGATCTGCCCCTGTAATTTATCGCAGGCATTGGCGATTTCTTTGTTTGCAGCCATATAGCCAGATCTCCAGCCAGTCATTGCATAGGACTTAGAAAAACCATTGATTAGGATCACTCTGTCTTTCACGGAATCAAATTCTGCAATTGAAGCATGTTTACCCACAAAGTTGATGTGCTCATAAATCTCATCAGAAATGATGTAGATGTTCGGGTATTTCTCAAAAACAGCAACCAGATCTGCCAGCTCCTCTTTGCTGTATACTGATCCTGTAGGATTGCATGGAGAAGAGAACATGAACAATTTGGTTTTAGGCGTAATCGCAGCTTCCAGTTGTGCGCCTGTTATTTTAAAATTATTCTCTACGGTAGCATTGATAAATACCGTCTCGCCTTCGGCAAGTTTGATCATTTCTGAATAAGATACCCAGTAAGGAGTAGGTACAATTACTTCATCTCCCGGATCAACAAGACACATTACGGCGTTGGCCAGCGACTGTTTGGCACCTGTAGAAACTACAATCTGATCAAAGCTGTAAGTCAGCCCATTCTCTCTCAATAACTTTTCAGCAATAGCTTTGCGTAATTCAGGGTAGCCTGAAACTGGACTGTAATAAGAGAAGTTGTCGTCAATAGCCTTTTTGGCTCCGTCCTTAACAAAATCAGGTGTAAAAAAGTCTGGTTCCCCGAAACTAAGGTTAATAACGTCTATCCCTTGTGCGGATAGTTCTCTACCTAACTTCGCCATTTTGATGGTTTGCGACTCCGATAGGTTGTTGATTCTTTTGGATAAAAATGTCATAGTAATTGGTGCGAAGGCAAATTAAATTTTGTGCGGAAACAAATATATGAACCTCACGCCATTATAAATTAAAAAAAATACTTTTTATATAAATTGACAGCTAAACTGTACTTTTGGATGCTAAACTCAGCAATTTGCAACCTCAGAAAAAAGCCATATTAACCGCATTGTGCATCAGCATCGTGCTCATGCTGGCAAAATTTGTTGCCTATTTTATCACCCATTCCAATGCCATACTTACAGATGCTGCCGAGAGTATCGTAAACGTACTGGCCACTAGCTTTGCATTTTACAGCATTTACCTGACTACGCTGCCTAAAGATGAAAACCATCCTTACGGACATGGAAAAGTAGAGTTCTTTTCAGCTTTTATCGAGGGAACGCTGATTGCCATTGCCGGGGTGATTATTGTTTTTAAATCGGGCTATGACCTGGTTTATCCAAAACCAATTACCCAGCTGTATGAAGGTGCTGCCATTATAGGAGCAACTGGATTGGTAAACCTTTTTGTAGGCTATTACCTGATCAATACAGGAAAGAAACATCAATCTATAACGCTTGAAGCCGATGGTAAGCACCTTTTAACCGATGCAATTACCAGTGCGGGTCTGGTGATTGGCATCCTGCTGATCAGGCTCACAGAAATATACTGGCTTGATAGCGTAATTTCCATACTGTTAGGGCTTTACATCATTTACAATGGGTACAAGCTCACACGTCGTTCGGTAGGTGGTCTGATGGATGAAAGTAATGTTGACCTGGTAGCCACAATTATTGATATACTGCAAAAGAACCGTAAAGATCCCTGGATTGATGTACATAACCTAAGAGCTCAGCAATATGGGGCAGATCTGCACATCGATTGTCACATTACCCTGCCGTATTATTTCGATCTGAACAAGGTGCACCAGGAAATATCTGAAATTGACCAAATGATTAATGGTAAGGCGCACCGTAAAACAGAACTTTTTATCCATGCCGACCCCTGTTTGCCTGCCTGCTGTAATTATTGCCGCATGAAGGAATGTCCGGTCAGACAGGAAGCATTCAGGGGCGAGATTGAATGGACAATTGAAAATGCAACCAAAAACCAAAAACATTTCGACCAGCAATGAGTTATTTTAACGTTAGGGTATACGGGCTGTTGATTAATGAGCATAATGAAGTGCTGATCAGTGACGAGCAATCGGGCGATCGCAGGTTCAGTAAATTTCCGGGAGGAGGTTTGGAACTTGGGGAAGGCTTAATTGATGCATTGAAACGCGAATTCATAGAAGAATGCAATGCGGAAATCGAAGTGCTGTATCACTTATATACCACAGATTTCTACGAACAATCCTCATTTAACGACAGTCAGATCCTGAGTATTTATTATCTGGTTAAAGCCGTAAGCCCACTAAAACTGAATTTTAAAACCATTGCATTCGACTTTGACCAGAATACCCTGCAGTCGTTCCGATGGATCAATATAAACGAACTCAAAACGGAGGACGTGACTTTTAAAACGGATAAAACAGCAATTGAGCTGTTGCTAAAACAAATACATTCATGAGCCTGGCCGAACGTGATGAAAAAGTAATCTGGCACCCTTATACGCAAATGAAAGACCCCTTGCCACATGTTCCGGTTGTAAGGGCCCAGGGGGTGTACCTTTTTGCTGAAGATGGCAAAAAGTATATCGATGCAGTTTCCAGCTGGTGGGTGAATATCCATGGACATGCGCATCCCCATATCGCCGAGAAAGTTGCGGAGCAGCTCCGTACGCTGGAACATGTTATTTTTGCGGGCTTTACCCATGAGCCCGCCGTGCAACTTGCCGAGCGTTTGCTTCCTTTATTGCCGGGAGATCAGACAAAAGTCTTTTACAGTGATAACGGATCTACAGCCGTAGAAGTGGCCTTAAAGATGTGCCTGCAATACTGGACCAATACCAGCAAGGCACGTACAAAGATCATCGCATTTAAAGAGGCTTACCATGGTGATACTTTTGGGGCCATGTCTGTAAGCGGCCGCAGTATATTTACTGACCCCTTTAACGCGTTGTTGTTTGATGTAGAGTTTATAGATCTGCCCAATGCCGGGAATATTGAACAGTTGAAATCCAGGATCAATTACCTTTCAAATGAAGTAGCCTGTTTCATCTTCGAACCTATGGTGCTTGGTGCCAGTGGTATGCTGATGTATGATGCGGCCTACCTGGATCAGTTGATTGAGTGCTGTCAGAAACATGGGATCCTGACCATCGCTGATGAGGTGATGACTGGCTTTGGGCGTACAGGAAAGTACTTTTCCTGTGAAGCGCTGCAAAACAGGCCGGATATCTTTTGCCTGTCTAAAGGCTTGACCGGAGGAACCATGCCTTTGGGCGTTACCACTTGCAACAATAAAATGTTTAATGCTTTTTTGAGTGAGGATAAATTAAAAACGCTATACCACGGGCACTCATTTACAGCTAACCCGGTAGCCTGTGCCGCAGCACTGGCCAGTCTGGATATTTTGCTCGAACCTGACACACTGCTTAACATCAAAAGAATAAGCGAAAGTCACCAGGCATTTGCGGCAAAGATCGGGGGGCATCCGAAACTGAAAAACATCCGGCAAAGGGGTACCATCCTGGCTATGGAATGGGAAACCGGTACTGATACTTGTTATCTTAATGGATTAAGGAACCAGTTGTATCTTTACTTCCTGGAACGCGGTATTGTTATGCGCCCGCTGGGCAATATTTTATATATTTTGCCTCCATATGTGATCAGTAATGAAGATCTGGAGTATATTTACCAAACTATTTTACAGGCATTAAAAGATATATAACATGCAGCTTCAGGCAATTTTAGAGCATATAGTGAAAGACAACGTTTTGCACGCCAAATGGTTAAATACTTTGTCGTACATGGAAAACGCAGGCGCAAAGAAAATCTCAGCCTCAGAACACAAGGAGCAAGTGAACCTGATTGTCCTGAAACACGCTGCCGAGGAGCACCGTCATGCCTATTACCTGAAAAAGCAACTCGATAAACTGGATGGGAATTTATGTAAAACCTATACCAGCGATGAACTGCTTACACCCAACCATACCAAATTCTATTTAAACGCTTTAGACGTTGCTGTTTGCCGCTATTTGAAGCAGCATTTTAACTTAAGCGGATATGAATTGAAATTTGCAGCCTATTTGTTTGTTACCTATGCGATTGAAGTACGTGCAGATGAGCTTTACCCGGTTTATCAGGAGGTTTTAACCGGTGCGGGAAGCAAAGTCAATGTGAAGTCAATTATCCTGGAAGAAGAGGGGCACCTGGAAGAGATGCTGAACCAGTTGAAAACATTTTCGGCAGACTGGGAGGCGCATGCCGGAGTGGTCATTAAAATTGAACAGGAGATGTTCGACAA
Organism: Pedobacter africanus; assembly: GCF_900176535.1. Classification (NCBI taxonomy): domain Bacteria; kingdom Pseudomonadati; phylum Bacteroidota; class Sphingobacteriia; order Sphingobacteriales; family Sphingobacteriaceae; genus Pedobacter; species Pedobacter africanus. The sequence continues at coordinate 33,919 of NZ_FWXT01000002.1, forward strand.
GTGGATTAAAAATTTGCAGGTTGCGGTTACAGCTTAACCACTTTTTGCGGGGTAATGACATAAAAACTATCGCCTTTACCTGGTGTCATGATTTTTAATCCTGTAAAAACACTAAAAGCCGGCAACACTGCACAATCGGCACCAAAGTAAAAACAAGGGAACTTCAATTGCTGTCTTGCTTTACCATAGAGCATGACACCGGGATGAATATGTCCGGAAATATTGTAATACTCATCAATTGCTGACGGTTTGTCGTGGATAAACCGGAAAGGAAACAGCAGCAGTTCTTTAGAATGTACGGTGATCCCCAGTGCTTCATAGTCTTCATTTCTCAGATCATCGTGATTCCCCTTTACCAGTACCACCTTTAAATCCGGGTATTTTTTCCTCCATTCCATAAAGGCATTTGCATCACTGTTGATGTTGTTGTGGAACATGTCTCCTGTAACCAGGAGGGTTTCAGGCATAAACTGCGTTATCAAATTGCTGAGCCTGTGCAGATCGGTGGTTCCGACAGTTGAGGGTACCTGTATGCCATTTTTTCTGAAATGCGCAGATTTGCCAATGTGCAGATCGCTTACAATGAGCATCTGCTGTGCTTCCCAATAAATTGCCCTCTCTGTACTCAGGACCAGCTGTTCTCCTTTAAAATTAATTGTCATGTTTTCTTTTTGTTTTCTTCTCGGTTTCCGCAGTCATTCTTTCAATGCGCTGGCTCAACTCTTCAGAACTCATGCTGTCCCTCAGGCTATCTACCTTAATGGGAAAGCAGAGTGGGGTGTAACGGTCCGTTTTTACGACTATAATTTTGCTCAACTGTATACGTTGCAGCGCTGCGGCCAGCCGGGGCTCTTCAATCTGCTGATAGAAAGCCTCATCATACGCTTGTCTTAACAATAAATTATGTTTGTCATAATCGCTGAATACATTGAAGAATAAAGCCGCAGATGATTGCAGATGTTTATTGGCTATGTATCTGCCGGGGAAACCCTGGAATACCAAACCTGAAATACAGGCAATATCCCTGAATTTCCTTCTTGCCATTTCAGTGGCATTTACACTAGCCACAATGTCTTCTCCAAGATTTTTGGGGCTGAACAATGCCTTAATGTCTCTTTCGTCTATGGGGATATTTTGTTCGCTCAGCAATTCAAATCCATAATCGTTCATGGCAATAGAAAATGAAATAGGCTGGGTTTTGCTTAGCCTGTAAGCAATTAGTGCAGCCATGATTTCGTGTACCTGGCGGCCTTCAAAGGGATAGGCAAACAGGTGGTATCCGTCTTTTGTTGTGATCAGTTCGATCAGAAACTCATTGTCTTTAGGCACATGCGAAGCTTTTTTCTGCCTTTGAAATAAAGGATAGATGAAATCCAGCTCTATGTCCTGATGCGTTTTATCTAAAGTTTCGTTGTATTTGTTTCTCAGAATGGCACCCAGATTAGCTGTCAACGATATGCGCCCACCCATCCAGCTTGGGGTGATCGCCCTTTTTAACTTACTTTTCCTGACCACAACCGTCATCTCTTTTATCATGATGAATTCCAGTACCCTGCCAGCCAGGGTAAAGCTGTTGCCAGGTTTCATTCTTGATATAAAAGATTCTTCAATCATGCCTATATAGCCACCGGTTATAAATTTAACCTTCAGCATGGGGTCGCTTACTATGGTGCCTATTTGCAAGCGGTGGCGCATGGCTGTCCGCCTGTTTTCTACTTTCCAGCGTCCGTCAATCTTCGCTACCTTGCTGAACTCAGTATATGCGGTCAGGCTGTCGCCTCCAGTGGTAATGAACTGCATGATCCAGCTCCATTCCTGGGGCAGCAGTTCCTGGAAAGCATGGGTTTCCTTTACTTCAAAAAATAGTGTTGCTTCATCGAACCCATCGCCTACGGCAAGGGTAACCAGGTACTGGATCAAGGTGTCGAAGGCCATCACTACCGGTTCCCTACTTTCAATATTTTGTGTTCTGGCTGCTTCTTTAATTGCAGCAGCCTCCACCAGTTCCAGTGCGTGGGTCGGTAAAAAGTAAATGGTGGAGGTTTCGTATGGCGAATGTCCGCTCCGGCCTGCACGTTGTAAAAACCTGGCTACACCCTTTGGTGAGCCGATCTGTATAACGGTGTCAACGGGTTTAAAGTCTACCCCCAGGTCTAATGAAGAGGTGCTGATCACTGCCTTTAAGGCACCGGAATGTAAGGCGTCTTCAATCCAGTTCCGCAATTCATGGTCTATCGATCCATGATGAATGGCCAGCACTCCAGCCAGGTTTTCATCCAGGCCAAGCAGGGTCTGGTACCAGAGTTCCGCCTGTCCGCGGGTGTTGGTGAAAATTAAGGTGGTTTTGCTTTTGTAGATTATTGGCAGGAGTTTTTCGGCCAGTTTATGTCCAAGATGCCCTGCCCATGGCAACAGGTCTATATGATCGGGTAAAACAGACCTGATGTCGATTTTCTTTTCCAGGTCTGCCTTTACAATGGTCTTTAACGCATCTGCATAAGGCACGAGCACTTCCATGGCCTGTTCCATATTACCTATAGTTGCAGATATGCCCCATATCCTGAGCAAGCGGTCAGGCTGCCTTTCCTTAAGCAGACCCTTAATTCTGGAGATACCCAATTCCGTCATTACCCCGCGTTTGCTGCCCAGCAGTTCGTGCCATTCATCTGCTACAATGCATTGCAATGTATCGAAAAAACTGAATGTGTTTTTTTGTGCCAGGAGGAGGTGAATGCTTTCAGGGGTGATGATGAGCACCTCGGGCATCTGCTTTTTCTGCTTCAGTTTTTCATCCTGCGGCGTATCGCCGTTACGGACACCTATATGCCAGTTGAGTTCGAGTGCTGTGCAAACCTCACGCATGGCCCTTGCCAGGTCTTTGGCCAGCGAGCGGAGCGGAGTAATCCAGATGAGTTTCAACCCGGGTTGGTCTGCTTCTTTGTTGATTTCATCAATCACCACAGCCAGGAAAATGGAGAAGGTTTTGCCAAAACCAGTAGGGGCGTTAATAAGGCCGCTATAACCCTCGGCATAATACTGCCAGGCATCGGTTTGAAATTTAAAGGGCTTTCTTCGGGTTTTCCTTAGCCATTTAGTCACCTGTTTGTACCCTTTGCTTTTTTCCAGTTCCATTTTATAAAGCTCAATAACGTAAATCTAAGGGTTTGGCGGTGTTAATGTAGCCTGTAACAATTGTTTTAAGTCATCAAGCGTATTGATTTCATCCGCTTTTTTGTCTTTTCTCCATCGGGCAATGCGTGGAAAACGCAGGGCAAGTCCAGCTTTATGCCTTTTGCTCTCTGTAATTCCCTCAAAAGCAATTTCAAATACCAATTCGGGCTTTACCGTACGTACCGGCCCGAATTTTTCTATGGCATTTTTTACCACAAATGCATTTACTTCCTTTATTTCTTTATCGGTTAATCCTGAATAGGCTTTAGCGATCGTGACCAGCTGTGCCCCATCACGTACTGCAAAGGTATAATCAGTATAAAAATTAGCCCTTCGCCCGCTTCCCTTTTGCGCGTATATCATGACGGTGTCAATTGTGAAGGGGTTGATTTTCCATTTCCACCAGTGACCTCTCTTCCTCCCGCTATGGTATAGGGAATCCAGTTTTTTTAACATGATGCCCTCACTATTGATGTCGCGCGCAGCCATTCTCAGTTGGGTCAGCTGTTCCCAGGTTTCAAACTCAATGATGGGTGATAACAATACGATGCTTTCAGTACGCAATCGCCCAATAGTATCAACCAATAGTTGTCTTCGCGTACTGAGGGGCTCCGACCTCAGGTCATTTCCCCCGTACTCCAGCAGATCGTAACTAAAGAAACCGATTGGTGCATCTGTGAGCTGCGTTTTACCTATCTTTTTTCTATTTAATCTTTGTTGCAGTATGCTGAAAGCCTGCACTGTTCCATCTTTTACAGAGAGTATTTCGCCATCCAGTACCGTTCCATCTTCCAGCTCGTCCCTTAAAAAATGAAGCTCAGGAAACTGTTCGGTTACCAATTCTTCACCTCGGGACCATATGAACAGTTCGCCATTTCTTTTTACAATTTGCCCGCGTATGCCATCCCATTTCCATTCGGCTTGCCATTCGCTGGTCAATCCCAATGCTATAGGTTCTGCTTCAAGGGCATAGGCCAGGCAGAAAGGGTAGGGCCAGGAGTTGTCGGTATTTACATGTGCCCCTGCCAGCAACTCATGGTATGAAATCTGTCCGGGCTCCCATTTACCCATGATGCTATGCATAACCTTGCTGCTTTCTGTTCCACTTAATTTAGCCAGCGCATTTACCAGCATCTTACCAGAGACCCCTATCCGGAAATTCCCTGAAATCAGCTTATTGAAAATGAAGCGTTCAGGTATTTCCAAACTATTCCATGCATTGCCTATAAATGTCTTTTTATAATTATCATCCTTCTCATTGAGCAAAGTAAGGTCACGGATCCATTCATGCAGGTTACGGTTGTCTGAGGTTGTGGGGGGCGGCAGTACCAATGCAATGGTTTCGCTTAAATCACCCACATTGTGGTAACATTCTGTAAAAAGCCAATCCGGAATACCACTTAGTTCAATGGCCCATTGTTTAAGGAGTGCAGTGCTTACAGGCCTTCTGGGACGTTTTCCCGTAAACATGGCAATTACATAAGGTTTATCCAAATCATTGGCCTCTTCAAAATAAGCGGTAAGGGCCGCAATTTTATCGTTGGTCTTATTGCTCAGTTCCAATTGCTGTATGAGTTCTGCAAAACGCTTCAAAGCTGTTCCTCCTCTTCCGCTTCGTCACCATATTGCGTTTTTACCTCATGCGCCGCTATACCAATCTCATTCAGGTACCTGGAAAATACAGCACTGTAACCATGCGTAACAAATACCATTTCGGCTGTTGTAGCCTTGATAGCCGACAGCAGGCCTGGCCAGTCTGCATGGTCACTCAGGGCGAAACCTGCATCGGCACTTTGCCATCTTCTGCCCGCCCTTACCTGCATCCAGCCGGAGCAAATTCCTGTCGCGGCGTTTGTCAGCGATTTTATCCATTTTCCATCAGCAAGAGCGGGTGGCACAATTAAGATCCCCTTTTGGAGTTCCTCTTTTTTGAGGTCGGCATTAATCCGGATCGTTTCGGGTAAATTGACACCCGCATCTATAAGCCTCTCGTTCAGGTTGGCAATAGAATTGTGTACATAAATAGGGGCATAGCCGCCAAGGCCCTTAATGAGACGTTGTGCCTTGCCCAGGCTATAGGCAATTAATACGCTCGTTTTTTGCTTATCATGGTTGGCTGAAACCCAGTTTTTAATCTGATCGAATAGGATCTGCTGTGGTTGCCATTTATAAATGGGGAGCCCAAAAGTACTTTCTGATACAAAAGTATGGCATTTTACAGCTTCAAATTCTGTGCTGATGCCGTCGTATTCTGTTTTGTAATCGCCAGAAACGACGCAAACTTCACCCTTGTATTCCAGCTTTACCTGGGCCGATCCGATGACATGACCTGCCGGAAAAAGACTCACTTTTACGCCATTGATACTGATCTCCTTACCGTAGGGGAGTGTTTCTATTTTTAAGCCAGGACCCAACCTTTGATCAAGAATGGGCTTTGTCAGTTCATGGCAGAGGTAGGCCTGGTTGCCCCATTTTACGTGGTCTGAGTGCCCGTGAGTTGTTACGGCCAGGTTAACAGGTTTCCATGGGTCTATGTAAAAATTGCCCTGTCTACAGTAAATGCCTTTATGGGTAAAGCTGATCAGTGTCATCTGGTGATTAACACGATTTAAGTCTATATAGTTTTAAAATCTGGTATGTCTATTCGGTTTTAGTTCCAGCTTTTGCTTCGAGTTCTTTTTGTTTATTGATGTTGAATTTGAAAAGTTCCTCAGTAGGTACGAGTTTTCGACTACATTTTTCTATGTCCATACCACCCTCTGTCCATAAATACGGGCGAAAGCTATAAGACTTGTTTCCGTCCAGGTTGGCGATAAACTGGTTCCAGGTAGACCACCTCAGCCCCTTATAGAAATCGGTCAGGTTCCCATCAAAACAAAATCGGATAAATTCTGTGTAGCCAAGCTCAAGCGACTCCCATTTCAGGCTGTTGGGGGCCAGGTAATAGATAGATTTTAAATCCTGACCAAAGGCACCGTAGTTTATGGCAAAAAAGCCTCCTACCGCATCGTCGGCAACCAGCAGGTATGCTGGCTGATCACCATATTCTTTAATGGTTTTCCCTTTGTTCCAGGCAGAAACAGAACGATTGAGCTTTACATTCCCCGAACCCAATATCCTTAACCAGCCCTGGTCTACTATGATCCCGCCGGTATTGTAAATTATAGCCCCAAGCGTGGTGTAAGTCGAAACCTGGGTGTTAAACAATGCCTCTTTTGCCTGAGCCGAATCAACTTTAAGGACTTCGACTTTGTTTTTTGCGGAATCTATCCATTTTAAAACAAGGGGCCACGCAGGATCAGTGGTATTAATCAGTTCATCCAGGCTCTGCATTTTTTGCTGGGCAAGGCATGTTAACGTTAAAAAATTGAGGAACAGTATAAAACTGTATTTGATGGCGCGTTTCATTGACTTGTAGGTTTAGCTGTTACAAATTACAGATATCTGCCAAATATAAGAGACAATAGCGTAAAATTTCTATTTTTACAATTCACGTTGTAATTATGCCAAAGCTTACGGGGATTGTTCTGGTGCTCTTCTTTTTAATGGTTCAATGTCAATTTATAAATGCCCAAACAAAAAAAATACTCAACGGAAATGTAACAGACGCCACCACAGGTGAAACATTAATAGGCGCAAGTATTAAACTTACAGGCAGTATTCAGGCTGGGGCTATCAGTAATGCTTATGGTTTTTATTCCATTAGCGCCGCTGAAGGTAGTTATGAAATTTCAGTTAGTTTTATTGGTTATAAAACATTTAAACGAAGTATCATTATTACAAAAGACACCCGGCTTAATTTTACGTTAGAACAGTATAATCAGTTAAATGAGGTGGTAGTTTCGGTAATAAAGCGCAACGAAAATGTAAGTAACCCGCAAATGGGGCTGCAAAAAATAGCTGTTCGCGAGATAAACAATGTTCCGGTGCTGCTGGGTGAACGTGATGTATTAAAAACCATTCAGCTTTTGCCGGGTATTAAATCGGCGGGTGAGGGGAACAGTGGCTTTTATGTGAGAGGAGGCTCAACTGATCAGAACCTGATTCTATTAGACGAGGCTCCTGTTTACAATGCATCTCATCTGCTGGGTTTTTTTTCAACATTTAATTCCGACGCCATAAAAGATGTCAGTGTGTATAAAGGCGGAATGCCTGCTCAATATGGGGGGCGCTTGGCTTCGGTGCTCGACATCAAAATGAACGAGGGCAACAGAAAAACATACACCGCGGAAGGAGGCATAGGCCTGATTTCTTCCAGACTAAAGATGGAAGGGCCGATAGTAAAAGATAAAGGGTCGTTTATGTTGAGTGCCCGAAGGACCTATCTGGATGCTTTCCTGGCCTTATCACCAGATAGCTCGATAAATAGCAATACCCTGTTCTTTTACGATTTGAATGCAAAGGCCAACTATCAGCTGGATGAAAAGAATACTTTATACCTGTCTGGATATTTTGGCCGCGACAAACTGGGGCTGTCTGATACTTTTGGCTTTAACTGGGGAAATGCTACAGTAACGTTTAGATGGAACCATTTGTATAGCAATAGCCTTTTTTCCAATACTTCTTTAATTTACAGCAACTACAATTATGTAATCCAGAACTTTATGGAAGAAAACAATTTTGAGGTAAATTCTTCCATCAGGGATTTCAATCTGAAGCAGGATTTTGAATACAGCCTGAGTAATGCGCACAGTTTGAAGTTTGGCATAAATGCCATACACCATAACATTGCTCCGGGTAAGCTTACTGCCACTGCAACTTCGAGCGTAAACGAAACCAATTACGAAAACAGGAGTGGGATTGAATTGGCCGCTTATCTATCGGATGAATGGATAGTAAATGACAAAATGAACCTGGTTTATGGGCTGAGGGTAAGTAGTTTTTCCTTGCTTGGCCCTGGAAACATCAAAAGTTATGATACGGAAGGAAATACGGTCAGCACGGTAGCTTATCAAACTGGTGAATTCGTGAAAACCTATTTTAATCTGGAACCCCGTATTTCAGCAGGTTACCAGCTCACAAGTTCCAGCTCGTTAAAGGCAGCTTATACCCGTAACATTCAAAATGTACACCTGATGTCTAATTCGACTTCAACTTCGCCTACGGACCTTTACATTATGAACAGCAATAATGTGAAGCCTGAGGTCGCCGATCAGCTTGCTGCAGGATATTTTAGGAATTTTAATGACGATAACTACGAATTTTCGGCCGAGATGTACTACAAATGGATGCAAAACCAGATTGAATACCGCAGCGGAACAGATTTACGTGGGAATGGGAATGTCGAAGCAGATTTATTGTACGGGGATGGCCGGGCATATGGTATTGAGCTTTTTTTAAAAAAACGGTTTGGCAGATTTAATGGATGGTTAGGCTATACCTGGTCAAGAACGGAACGCCTTTTTGATACCATTAATAATAACAAGTGGTTTTATGCCAGGCAGGACAGGACCCACGACTTATCGCTGGTAGGCATTTATAAGGCGGGCAAACGCTGGACCCTTTCTTCGGTATTTGTTTACAACACTGGAAATGCCGTAACCTATCCAAGTGGTAAATATCAGCTGAACGGCAGGACGGCTTTTTACTATACGGAGAAAAATGGGTACCGCAGTCCGGCCTATCATCGCCTGGACGTATCAGCAACCTTCGAAGGCAGGCCTGGCAGGAAACTGCAGTCCAGCTGGTCTTTTGGGATATATAATCTGTATAACCGGCATAACGCATTTTCGATCGATTTTAAGGACGATCCGAATGATGCCAGCAGAACGCAGGCAATACGTACGACCTTATTTGGTATTATCCCTTCGGTAAGCTGGAATTTTAAATTTTAACGAATGAAGGACTTAAAAAGAAACAAGAGTTTAAAACAGCTGGTCATCTTAGCCATTTTTCTTTCTGCAATGGTGTTGCCGGGCTGTGAAAAGGTAATTGAGTTGAAACTGGCTAATGCCGAACCTGCTGTGGTTATTGAGGGCGGGGTGAGCGATCAGAATGAAAATCAGGTGGTAAAAATTTCCAAGACCTATAACTTCACAGAACGCAATAAGTTTAATGGACTAAGCGGCGCAAAGCTAGTGTTAACCCGGCCTAACGGTAGTACCATTAATTATACCGAAATAGCACCAGGTTTCTACCAAACCGTTAAATTTCGTGGTATTCCAGGTGGACGTTATACTTTGGATGTTACTGTGGAGGGAAAAACATACCGCGCCAGTTCCACCATGCCCGCAAAGGTAATGCTGGATTCGATTTCCTTCAGGCAGTTTGATTTTTTTGGTACTACAAATACTTATATCGCAGTAAATTATAACGACCCCCGGGATGTGCAGAACCAATACAGATATATTTTAAAAATTAAAGGAACAGTGGAGAAGGATGTAGTAAACGAAGACCGCTTTAACAACGGCAATAAAGTATCAGACGTGATTTTTAAGGATCTGGGCGATCTGGTTTCAGGCGATAGCCTTCATGTAGAGTTCCAGTGCGTGGATCGCAATGTTTACAGATATTTTTACAGCCTTGGACAAAATTCCGGTGAGGCTGGGCCACCTGTTTCTCCGGCAAATCCGGTTTCTAATTTTAACAACGGAGCCCTGGGTATTTTTAACGCCTATACTTCAAGCAAAAGGACTGCCGTGATCAGGTAAGTGCATAATCAGACCTGTCTTCAACTGAAGAAGAAGGGATTAAGGCTTTGCGGAGGTACGATGTGCCCAATATCATTGCAGGTAAATCATTGGATAGAATAACAAAACCGGCTGCCAGTCTGCTTAAATAGCTATGGTAGATAAGCAAGGAATACGAGGAGAGCAGTTAAAAGCATTCAACACCCCAGCTCCCGGTCCACTGCTTGCCGGGGCCCAGGATTATGATACCTTCTTTATGTTCCAATTGCTGGTTGTGATCTATCCCGTCGGCAACTCCCTGCCAGGGTTCAAGACAAACAAAATCTGCATCTTTAGCCGACCATATGCCAAAAAAGGGAAAATTCTTAAAACTGAAATGGATTCCTCTGGTATTCTTATCGTTTCTCAGACTGATACAATCGCTTTTTAGGGTTTTAAATATCAATGCGTCATCATAAAAAAGCTCATGTGTTAAAGGTAGTTTTCTGTCTGATAATGCTATAGTTGCAGTTTGATGGTCAACCAAATCCTCTCGGATCTTATGATACGTTAAGCTCTCCTCCTTATTGAATTGCAGGAAATAATCGGTATAGGCCAGGTCTGCATTTACTTCAGTTGCAAAAGCCGGATGTGCGCCAATGGAGAACAGCAAAATATCTTCAGCAGGGTTTGACACAGTATAGCTGCATGAAAGTCTTGCTCCTGTTAGGGTGTAATGCAATTGAAGTTTAAAAGGAAAGGGATAAACCTTTAAAGTTTCTTCATCATGTTTTAGTGAAAATACCAGGGCTGTGCTGCCGATCTGGTTCAACTCAAAATTTTTGTCTCTTGCAAAACCATGCCTGGGCAAAAGATAGGCTTTGTTTTTATAATAGTAAGTGTTTTGCTTTAAACCACCTACTATGGGAAATAGAACCGGGCTGAATTTTCCCCAGTAGTCAGGATTACCCGACCAGAGGTACTCAGCATTGTTGTTTTTATTTTTTAAACTCTGCAATTCTGCACCTTTAGCTGCAAAAGAAGCTCTTAAATAATCGTTCTCAAGGAAAATCATAATGGATAAAAATAAAAAAATCCTTTTTGTTATATTAGAACTCAGCTAAAAAACTGCAATGTTTTTATTCAGATCAGTATCCGGCAATTTATATGAAGTTTGAAAACAGGTTTTCGGAGATGATAAACCGGCTTCTGGAACGTCCCAGGTTAGCGGGAATCCTGGTTTTTCTGTTTTTGCTCCTGGTCATTGGCTTCATTACCAATCAGAAATACCAGATTGTTAAGGAGAATGAACGTCAGGAGATGCTGGGCATATTAAATGTGGTAAAACAAAATATAGATCAGTCGCTGAAAAACAGCTATACGTCTGCATTTCTTCTTGCCCTTACATTGGATGAGCAGGGTAATCCTGTTGATTTCGAAAAAGTGGGAGCAGAACTTTTAGCTTCCAATTCTATGTTGCAGGCTGTAGAGCTGGTACCCGATGGGGTCATTAAATACGTTTATCCTTTAAAAGGAAACGAGAAGGTTCTGGGAATGAATGTATTTAAGGAACCCAGACAGATAGCCATAGGAGCCTATAAAACCGTCAATTACAAAAAAATGTATTTTTCCGGTCCCATTAAGCTCAAACAGGGCGGTACGGGAATTATTGGCCGTATACCTTTGTTTATAGATCATAAATTTTGGGGCTTTTCTGCTGTGGTGATTAAGCTGGATGCCTTTTTACAGCAGGCAGGACTGTACAATAATGCCAATAAGAAGTTTTATTTTCAGTTTTCAAAACGTGATGCTGCAACGGGAAAGGAAGAGTTTTTTCTTTCAGGCGAAAAGGACTTTAGGAAAAATGCCTATGAGCATGTTTTTTTTCCGGATGGAGACTGGAAACTTTACCTGGTCGTAAAAAGCAGGTATGCCTTGTTTGCTCAACTGCTTTTTACCTTGTTGTTAGGACTTGCCTTTGCCCTGGTTTGTGGGGTGTTGACTATGAAAGTGTTTAAGAAGCCCGCTGAAATCAAGGAAATAGCAGATCAGCAAACCAGGGCTTCTGAACAGCGAATGGGCTCTTTAATAGATACCATTGATGGCATTGTATGGGAGGCCGATCCTGTTGATTTCCATTTTACATTTATCAGCAGGAAAACAGAAGAGATATTGGGCTATACTCCCGAAGAATGGCTTAACTCTCATTCTTTCTGGGCAGATCATGTACATCCTGATGATAAGGACTGGGTGGTTACCTACTGTGATGTATGTACAAAAGCACTCCAGGCCCATGATTTTGAATACCGCATGATCGCCAAAGATGGGACTGTAGTATGGTTAAGAGATATTGTAAATGTGATTGCTGAAAACCAGCAGCCTGTTTTGCTGAGGGGAATTATGATCAACATCACCAAGCAGAAAAAGGCAGAAAAGACATTAAATGATTCATTTAGCCTGGTAAATGAGCAAAACAGGCGCTTACTGAATTTCTCTTATATCGTATCCCATAATCTCCGTTCCCATACCAGTAATATAGAGGCAATTTCCAATCTGATGGAGCTGGCAAACTCTGACATGGAAAGAACAGAATTGCTCGACCTGTTAAAAAGGGCTTCCTCATCCCTAAATGAAACACTGCTCAATTTAAACCAGGTTGTAAATATTCATAGCAGCATCAATATCAAGGTTGAGGCTTTGAATGTGAAGCAATATATCGCAAAGACCCTGCGCGCTTTACATGCAGAAATCGCTGCAAAAAATGCACAGATCGTGGAAAGCGAGGCTTGTGATATGGTTGTAAATTATAACCCTGCTTATCTGGAAAGCATTCTCCTCAATTTTATCTTCAATGCCATCAGGTATAGTCACGCAGACCGTAAGCCGGTTGTGGAACTGAGCTGTTACCTGGAGAATGAGCAGCAAGTGCTTCAAATCACCGACAATGGCGTTGGCATAGATCTGGAAAAGTATGGCGATGAATTGTTTGGTATGTATAAGACGTTTAATGGCAATGCCGATTCCCGTGGGATAGGCTTATTTATCTCCAAAAACCAAATTGATGCCATGGGTGGAAGAGTTGCGGTAAGCAGCGTCGTAGGCGAAGGGACAACCTTTAAGATCTACTTTAAATAAAAAAAGCAGCTCTTAAAGCTGCTTTTTTTATTTTCTTATTTTCCTCCGGGAGGGCAGTTGCGCTTCAGGAATTCAGTATAAGTTAAAGCCAGGTGTTCTGAAGTACCCTGACCTTCATTAATGCTGTGTGTCCTGTTGGGGTAAGACATCAGTTGAAACACCTTTCTGTTTTTAATCAGCTCATTGATCAGCATCTCTGCGTTCTGGTAATGCACATTGTCATCTCCCGTACCATGAATATACAGCAGATTTCCTTTAAGGTTTTTCGCATAGCTAATTGGCGAACCTTTGATATAAGCCTCTTTGGTAAGCAGGGGAGATCCCATGTAACGCTCCTGATAGATGTTGTCATAGGTAAGCTGATTGGCTACAGCAGCAATGGCAATTCCAGTTTTGTAAATTTCCGGATATTGGAACATCAGGTTCAGGGTAGAAGAGCCACCGCCGCTCCAACCCCATACGGCAATCCTGTTTTTATCTACAAATGGCCATTGTATAATTTTTTTTGCAGCCATTGCCTGGTCACGTATATTCAATACGCCTATGTTTTTGTAAATGCTTTTACGCCATTCCCTGCCTTTAGGAGCAGGAGCACCCCTGTTTTCAAGAGAAATATAGATGTAGCCATCTTTTGGCATATCACCTGCATAAAGCCAGTTTACACCCATGCCATAAGTATCTGTAACGGTCTGGGCAGCGGGTTCGCCATACACATAAAATACTACCGGATATTTTTTTGTCTGGTCAAAATTATCTGGTTTTTTCATCCAGCCATCCAGTTCAACGCCGTCTTCTGTTGTAACTTTAAAGAATTCTACCTTGTTTTTAGGAGGCTTTATCCTACCCAGCTGATTGGTAATGCTACCTTCCATGGTAAGTGGGTTTAACGTGGTCAGTTTCATCCATTCGGTAATTGGAGGTATGCTTGCTGTGGTATAGGTATGGCGTGCAAATACTGCATTAGGCGAGATTTCATAGGTATGTGTGCCTGGAAGGATAGAAGGAGTTACCATTTCAGCCTTGGCACCCCCGCTCAGCTTAACCTTGTACAGATATTTTTGTGTGGCATTGTTGGGCGAGGCCATAAAATACAGCAGGTTGTTTTTTTCGTCTACCAAAGATTTTTCAATCACATCAAAATCCCCTTTGGTAATGAGCGTTTGTTTTTTCCCATCTTTACTGATACGGTAAGCATGGCGCCATCCGTCTTTTTCGCTCATCCATATGAATTCTTTTCCAGCATTGATCCATTCCCAGGTTTGGGCACCCGCGTCTATCCAGGCCTTATCGGTTTCAGTATAGATGTTTTCAGCTGTGCCGGAAGCCGCATTTGCTACAAAAAGCTTACTTACGTTTTGTTCCCTGTTCAGCTGCTGAAGGATTATCTCATTGGAATTTGGAATCCAGTCCATCCTGGGGATGTAATGCTGTACCTGATCGCCAGGGATGTTCAGCCATCTGGTTTCTGCTTTAGCGATGCTTACAATACCGATTTTACAGGCCGAAGGGTTTTCTCCAACCTTAGGGTATTCAACCGGAATTACATAAGGGTAAATGGAATCCGTGTTGTCTATCATTAAAAAGTTTTTGATTTTAGTAGCATCAATCTGCCAGTAGGCGATGGATTGTCCATCAGGGCTCCACCTGAAGCCATCCCGACAGTCAAACTCTTCTTCGTACACCCAGTCAAACGTTCCGTTGATCATCCGATCGGTACCATCTGTAGTGAGTGCCTTGCTGGTTTTAGCCTGCAGATCGTCTACGTATAAGTTGTGTTTGCTTACATAGGCTACCTTGTTGCCATCCGGCGAGAATTTGGCAAACATAAGCGATGAAGCAGGTTTGTCTTTGCCTACCTGTGTAAGTGTATTGTTCTTTAAATCCGCAACAAAATAATCACCCCGGGTTTCGTAGCGCCATACTTTTTTGCTGTTGGTATAAATCAATGCTTTGGTGCCATCTTCAGAAAGCTCAAAATCTTTAATACCGCGGATGTTGTTCCCACCAGCGTATAGCAAATCCCGGCTTACAATCGTTTTGCGGTCATTTTGAGGCAAAGAAACGGTAATGAGTTCTCCATCCATGATCTGGTAATAGGCATTCCCATCCTTGGTCCACCTCAGCTCAGGTTTATTTTGTGCATTGACTTTTGCCGCTAAGCCGATGATTGCGACTAAAGCAAGTTTAAAAACGACATTTCTGAAATTCATTTTATTAAAGTTCTATAAATTGACGATAAACATTTTGCAGATAGGCTTTGGCATGGTCAACTGTTTGAAGTGTTTTTGCCTTGTCTTCTGCATTGCTGTTAAATAAAATCATTTTTCCTACGTTGTCAAATGTAACACATTGCTGCTGATCAATAAAGCCCATGCCATTGTCCCAGCTAAAAAACGCGAACGGTTTGGTATAGGGGTTCAGCAGGTTTTTGCTCCATATAAATTGTTGGGCTGGGATGTCAAGTTGCGCAAGAAGGGTGGCCGCAATGTCGGTCTGACTGCCTACCTGGTCAAATTTGCGTCCCCTGAATTCATCTTTAATCACATCACCATAAAACAGTAACGGAATATGATAACGTCCTGGGGTGGAGATGTCATGTATGTTTTTTGGAAGCAGATGACCATGGTCAGCCACAAATACAAATAACGTATTTTTATACCATGCCTGTTTTTTTGCATTGATTAAATAAGCATTGATACAGGAATCCGTATAATAGGCTGTACTCTTAAACTTTGCTGTATTGTCGGAATTTCCGAATTTAGACTTGCCTGGCAGTTCATAAGGTTCATGATTGGTAAGGGTAAGGAGTGTAGAGAAAAAAGGCTGACTTTCCTTGCTCAGGTCGGCCAACTGTCTTTCAAATACAAGCTCATCAAATTTTCCCCAGCGAGATTTCATTTCATTGCCTTTGAAATTGTTCTTATCAACCAGTTTCTGGTAATCATGGCTCAAGATGAAAGCTTTGTAGTTGTCGAACTCAGATTCTCCTCCATAAAAGAAAGAAGTATGGTATCCATTTCTAAAGAATACCTGAGAAAGGGCAGGGATTTTCTGCATTTTTTCCGGCCATTTTACAATGCTTCCGGCGGCAAGGGTAGGAAAACCTGCAAGCGTGGCAATAAGTCCCTTATCTGTCCTGCTTCCAGCAGAATAAATTTGACTGAAAAGTACACCCTTCTTCATCAAGGTATCAAAATGGGGGGTAATGCCATCCTCGTTACCAAGCGTTTTAGTGAGGTCGGCTGTAAAACTTTCTACAATTACCACTACTACATTGGGGCGTTTGGTTGTCAGAATAAGGGTAGTTGTATCTTTTTCAGTTGTATACAATGCTTTGATATCCCGCTCTGCCTGCTGGTTATCCAGATAAACATAAGGATTCTTTTTTGTCATTTTTGATGCAAGTATACTTGAAAGCAGGTTCCATTCTGTATTTACAGCAGCATGGTTCAGCACCTGCTGTTCCGAAAAGTAGGCCATGCTCTGTGTGATGGGCGATCCCCGCAGGCCGCCTCTGATCAGGAGAAAATTTCCAGCTATCAAGGCCAGACAAACAATTGCCCGAATCCATATTGGACTGCGGCTAAAGCTCAGTTTACGCAGTACTACATACCGTTGAAGGAATAGACCCAGTGCAGATAGCAGAATGAGCAGGGATACGGACAGGCCGATAGGCGAGGAAGCACTGGAAGCCATTGCTTCTCCGGGCGATAGGAAAGCAAATCCAAGCGCTTTGGCGTTTATCTTGCTGCCCCATTCTCTGTAGATGTTAAAATTAACCACAGCAATGATACTGAAAAGGACGATCAGGATTTTGTTGTAAACTGATACCCATTTCAGCTCCACTATTTTTCTGCCGTTTAATAGCCAGTACATGTAGCTAAATAACGGTATAACGGCCAGATAGGCTGTCATAGACAGGTCTAATGGGATCGCATGGTAAAAAGTAGCTGCCGTTTCAGCTAAAGGAACAGCGGCTATTTTTTGGTGGTAGATCAGTAAAAATATCAGCCGGTCTAAAAAAAAGAACAGCAGCCAAAACAGGAAGAACCGTAAAAAAAAGAGCAGACTTTTCAGCATTTTATTCCAGGCTTATTGTCCGCCCCGCATTGCTTTTAGTTCGGCCATTGTTTTTTGCTCATATCCTTTCGGAATATCCAGGGAGAAAGGCCCTACTTTACCTTCTTTAACATTTTTTAAGGTAACCATGGTTTTAAAGCCGTCCTGGCTGTTTGAATATTTAATAGGTGTAGCATTTAAGGCATTAAAACCCGGAGGGTTGCCTCCTTTGGGTAATTTAAGTTCTGTCGTGGCCCACAATTCGTAGGTTGCCCCGTTGTTGTCTTTGTAAGTGTACTTTTCAGCATTGAAACCAGCGATCACCTGTTTTTCACCGGTTGCTTTAAAGTCGCTGAAGGTTAAACCACCCCTTTGTTGTTCTACTTCTTCTTTGGAAAGTTTTGCAGCATACTGCTTCTGCATAATCGGGATGTCTACCAGGACCAGTGAATTGCTAAGTTCTCCATCATTGATGACCTTCAACATGGCAGCGCCCATATCAACCTGTATTTTAGACAGGTTTCCATTAAATTCTACTTTGCTTTCAGAAGGCAGCAGCGAAGGGTCAATCTGCTTTTTCTGCTCATCTGTAAGTAAATATTCTATCCCATAGGTAATCGTTCCCGAATCCATAACTTTTTGGGCTTTAGCTATAATAGCTGTTCCGATTAAAATAATTGCCAGAACTCCGGTTTTAATAGATTTAAACATGTCTTGAATTATAAAATTTTACCAGTTTATTTTTTCCTTGCTGATAAAGGCAGCAACACCTTTTTTGAAATCTTCACTTTCTCTTACCCGGGCATTGAGCTGTACGGCTTCTGTCAAACTTTTTTCAAGCCCCGGATTTGTGGTCTGCCCGATCAGCTGCTTGGTTACCATTAACGAATTGGCTGAAGCTTCAGTACACAAACTTAATGCAAAATTCTTTACATTAAGACTGATATCTGTCTTGTTTGTTACAAAAGTGATAAGTCCGTAATTTAAGGCCTCCTGTGCTGAGAACAACGCGCCGCTCAATAACAGTCTCTTTGCAATGCTTTCACTGGTTTTACGCAACAAAAAACAAGCTACAATAGCCGGTACAAAACCAAGTTTAACCTCGGTATAGCCAAAATTGGCTTCAGGAACTGCAAAGGTAATGTCGCAAACTGTTGCCAAACCACATCCCCCGGCAATGGCATGCCCTTCAACCTGAGCAATTACCACTTTTGGCAGATCATAAATTGTGGTAAAGAGTGTCTTCAGGTTCTCAGAATCGGCCAGATTTTCTTCGTATGAATTTTGTTGAAGTTGCTGAAGATAGGCGAGATCGGCCCCTGCGCTGAAGACCGGGCCATTAGCTTTTAAGATAACTACTTTAACATCTTCGTCCCTCGAGGCGCTGTTAAATGCAGCGATCAGTTCAGCAACAAGTTGAGGGTTCAGTGCGTTCCGTTTGTCGGGACGGTTGATGCATATGGTTGCTATACGCTCCTTAACGCTATATAAAACCAGGGCTTCAGTCATACAAATATTAAGTTGGTCCGGCCAAATATAAGAAAATAACCCGCTCTATCTGGTGTTGATCAAGAACAGGTTTAATCACATAGTTGAAGGACTTACTATCGGGATCAAGGTCGGTATATAAAATAACGCTATGCGCAGAAATCCAGGCAATGGCGTAATTGTGTTTCAATTTGAACGTGATGGTCTTTTTTTGTTGTGCCGCTTTTAATTTATGGTAGCTTCCAAGGCACTGAAAACAAAAAAAGGCAAATATTGATACAAATAACATCCGTTTTTGATAATGCTGCATGGCGATCACAAAGCAAGTTATTGCAGCGTATAGTAACAGCAGTTCGGTCTTGGCGATCCAGATGCCGGAGATGCCAGAAAATGGCAGTGAGGCAATTTTATTCAAACCGGTATTGGTAAACGTGATGAGTGCTTCCAGCAAAGGTCCCAGGCATTCAATTTTAAAAAGAAGGGTAATTATACCGATGTATAAGATTAAAGTAACCGGTATCATGATAAAGAGGTTACTGATCAGAAAGCAGAGTGGGAACTGATGGAAATAGTATATGCTTAATGGATAAGTTGCCAGCTGAGCTGCGGCAGACATTGTTATTGCAGCCCAGGTCTTATCCAATAGAGGATTTTTAAAGGCTAACCAGGCATAGATACGAGGCTGCAGGTACATCAGCCCAAAAACCGCCAGAAATGAAAGCTGAAAACCAATGTCCCAGATGAGGAATGGGTTGTAAAGCAACAGGCAGAAAGCCGCAAATGCAATGACGTTATAGCTGTTTGCACGTTTGTTAAATAACCTGGCTATAACAAATACGGAAAGCATAATCGCCGATCGAAGTACAGCGGGGGAGAAGCCGGTTAATAAGGAATAGGCCCAGATCAGTGTTATGATCAATAGGGTTTTTATATATTTTAAAGTCCGGTTGCTATTGAAAAAAAACAGCAGCCAGTTCAATACCAGATAAATCAGGCCTACATGCATCCCTGAGACGGATAGTGCGTGTATGGTACCGGTTTTGGAGTAGATATTTAAAGTTCCTGGACTTAAGTCGGAGCGGTAGCCAAGTATAAGAGTGGCAGCAAGCGAAACAGCTTCCTCGTTTTTAATAATTTTTCGGTAAAAAGCGACTTGTTTTTCCCTAAGCTTCAAGGCGTATCTGATTAATGGGTGAGCATTGTTATTGTATAGTTTAACCAAATCTGTTTGTTTTAAAAAAGTTTGGTGATAAATATTCCTGGAAGCCAGCCAGGATTTAAAATCAAATTCTGCCGAACTGCCTGGAGCATCTGTTGCAATAAATGCAGCAGGAATTATCAACTGGTCACCGTATTCCAGTGAAATGGGAATAAGAGAATCCAGCTGTAGTGCTACCCTTATTTTTCCCGACGCCCTTTCTGAAATTACCTGGCCTGAGGAATCCAAATGATAGCCATTTGTTACCATTCCCTCAAGCCAAATAATATTTGGTTTCATTTTCGGTTCCTCTATAATTTCTAATTTTAGAAATTTATATTTTTTAAATACATAATAATCAGTGTTAAATTTATGATTATATAAAGTAGAAGATAAACATCCATACAGGTAAAAAAAGCAGTGTAGCAGCAAACCTGCTTTTCGCTTATACTGATGTGATATAAAACGCCCTCTCTGAAAAATCAGGACAAACAGCAGCAGGAGCAGTCCGGCACTCAGGCTTGAGAGTGCCTCTAAAAGGTAGGGTAGCTTTACCTGATATGTACTCATGACACCCAATGAGAAGGGTAGCACAATTCTTGTAAAAGGGAATCCTTTAAACGGATTATTATATGCAAGCATCATCGGAACTGTTAACTTAGCTGAAGTCTAACTTCTGCTTTTTTGTTTCCGGGGATTCGCTTAAATGTCCTTTCTAAGGGCAGCTTCTCTTTATCCACAAGTGTCTTCCCGTAGTGATAGCGGCAGGGCAAAAATAATAAACATATTGTCTTCATTGTGATGGGCATAAATTGGCCAAATCACAACAAATACAATCAAATAAAAAAAATTAATTTACTAATTAAATTTCTTCGTTTAATTTTAGTAAGAAGTCTTTTAGTTTTTCCAGTGAGGCAATGATCTTTTGGTTTTCTTTTACTTCACCACTGTTGTTTTTGAGGTGTTCTTTAGCTCCCTTTAGGGTAAAGCCTTTATCGTCTACCAGATGGAATATGATTTTCAGATTTTCAATATCTTCAGGTGTAAATAAGCGGTTGCCCTTCTTGTTTTTTTTAGGCTGCAACACATCAAATTCCTTTTCGTAAAAGCGGATCTGGGAGGCGTTTACACCAAACATTTCGGTGACTTCTCCCATGGTATAATACATTTTATTAATTTCCCGTTCTTTGTAAGGCATATTTTTGTGTTGATTATGAATTAATTACAGGTTTTATTTAAAGCTTTCAAACTTAGTTAAAGTTAAGCAAGTATCCATGGACACCCGAAAAAAAAATAATTTTATCTAAGTTTGCTCAAAATAAATCAACAGAAGGATGACAGCTAAGGAAATCAGACAGGCCTACTTAAAATTTTTTGAATCAAAACAGCATCATATCGTTGCATCTGCACCTATAGTAGTTAAAAACGACCCGACCCTGATGTTTACCAATGCAGGGATGAACCAGTTTAAAGATTTATTTTTAGGGGAGGCACCCATTAAATTCCCAAGGGTTGCCGATACCCAACGCTGCCTGCGTGTTTCCGGTAAACATAACGATCTGGAAGAAGTAGGTATCGATACCTACCATCATACCATGTTTGAGATGTTGGGTAACTGGAGTTTCGGCGATTACTTTAAAAAGGAAGCCATCGCCTGGAGCTGGGAACTGCTTACAGAAGTCTATAAAATTCCGAAGGACAAACTTTATGTTTCCATTTTTGAGGGGGACGAAAAAGAAGGTTTGCCAAGGGATACCGAAGCATATGAATTATGGAAACAATATGTGCCGGAAGACCGGATTATATTGGGCAATAAAAAGGACAATTTCTGGGAAATGGGAGATACCGGACCATGTGGTCCGTGTTCGGAAATTCATGTCGACTGCCGGCCTGACGAGGAACGTAAAGCCGTAATGGGAAAATCCCTGGTTAATGCCGATCATCCTCAGGTGATTGAGATCTGGAACAATGTATTCATGCAATTTAACCGCCTTAAAGATGGCTCACTGCAGCCTTTGCCGGCACAGCACGTGGATACCGGTATGGGCTTTGAACGACTGGTACGTGTATTACAGGGCAAAAGTTCCAACTACGATACCGATGTGTTTCAGCCGCTCATCCAGTTTATCGCTGCCAAAGCAGGGATACAGTATGGTGCTGATGAGAAAACGGATATTGCAATGCGTGTAATGGCCGATCATATCCGGGCAATATCTTTTGTTATTGCCGACGGACAGCTGCCTTCAAACAACAAAGCCGGCTATGTGGTCCGTCGTATCCTGCGCCGGGCGGTAAGGTATGCCTATACTTTCCTGAATTTGAAGGACCCTTTTTTGAATGGACTCATACCGGTATTGGCCGAACAGTTTAAAGGTGTTTTTGATGAACTTTTCATTCAACAGGATTTTGTACAAAAGGTGGTGCTGGAGGAAGAAGTTTCCTTCTTAAGAACTTTAGCTACGGGTATACAACGTTTTGATAACTATATAAAAAAGCAGGCAGATTTCTTAATGTCTGAGAATGCGATAGAACCCGAAAAGTCTTTTGAGGACCCTTGGGTGCACAGCATACTGAAAGACCAGATGATCATCTCTGGAGAGTTTGCTTTTGAGCTCCAGGATACCTATGGTTTCCCAATAGATTTAACCGAACTCATGGCCCGCGAAAAACGCTGGTCAGTAGATATGGACGAATACAACAAAGCCCTGCTTAAACAGAAAGAGCGTTCGCGCGCCGCTACGGCAGTGGATACGGGCGACTGGATATTGGTGAACCCGGATCTTGAAGTTGAATTTGTGGGCTATGATGATGTAGAAGCAGAGACGGAAATCATTAAATACAGAAAGGTAAGCGCAAAAGGGAAAGACCAATACCAGATTGTATTGAGCAAAACACCATTTTATGCAGAAAGTGGCGGTCAGGTAGGAGATACAGGCCGCCTGGAAGACCACAGTCGCCTTTTCTTTGTTGAGATTACCGACACCCGGAAAGAAAACGGAGTCATTGTCCATTATGCTGATACGCTGCCTGAAGATCTGGAAGGTCAGTTCTGGGCGGTGATTGACGAGAAAAAACGATTGCTTTCCCAAGACAACCATACCGCAACGCACTTATTGCACGCGGCCTTAAAAAAGGTGTTGGGCAGTCATGTGAGCCAGAAAGGTTCACTGGTAAACCCGGATTACCTGCGCTTCGACTTTTCGCATTTTGCAAAGGTTACAGATGAGGAACTGGCGCGGATTGAACACCTGGTAAATCAAAAAGTACGAGAAAATATCCCTTTAAAGGAACAACGATATGTGCCTTACGATCAGGCCATTTCAAGCGGGGTTACCGCTTTGTTTGGCGAAAAATATGGCGACCTGGTACGGATCATTACTTTCGATGACCATTACTCGAAGGAGCTTTGCGGCGGTACGCACGTTCAGGCTACAGGTCAGATCGGGTACTTTAAGATTACTTCAGAAAGTGCGGTCGCCGCTGGTGTAAGGCGTATTGAGGCCATCACCGCTGATAAAGCAGAAGCCTTTGTCCTGGATCAAAACAAAGAGCTGAATGAATTGAGGACCCTGCTAAAAGGTAACAAAGACCTGAGCAGTGCCGTTGCTGCATTGATTGAAGAAAACAACAAATTAAAGAAAGATGCGGAAAAGGCTGTTTTGGAGCAGTCTGCCAACCTTAAACATGAAATCGTTCATCACCTTAAAACTATTAACGGCATTAACCTGATTGCAACACATGTTGATCTGCCAAATGCAGATGCGGTTAAAAATCTGGCTTTTGCAGTGAAAGACCTTGTAGACGATCTTTTCCTGGTTTTCACAACCTTGATAGACGATAAGCCTGGTATTACGGTAATGCTATCCGAAAGCCTGGTTAAAGACAAAGGCTTAAACGCTTCAAACATCGTGAGGGAACTGGCTAAGGACATTCAGGGCGGCGGTGGCGGACAGCCGTTTTATGCAACCGCTGGTGGTAAAAATAAAAACGGGTTGTCAACAGTGCTGCATAAAGCAGAAGCGCTGATCTCAAAATAGTATTTGATATTGGGTACTTATTTAAGTACCCAATATCCTAAAGCAAGCCATACCAACCCTTTGGCCAGGAAAAATAAAAATCCCCATACACCAACTCTTCTCAGCCATTTTAAAATGGCTGCTTTTTTTTCTGATGTGGGTTTGGTATTCATGCTGTATGCCAGATAAATAAGATGATATCCTGCAAAATTAAGGAGTTTTTCCTAATCTTTACTTAATTTTTTAATAGGTTTTAAGGTAACTTTTCTGAACTCTACTTCCGAGCCTTCTGCCTGTATGGCAATTTGTCCGCTTTTTGCAGTGCAGTTATAACCATAGTTTACCAATTTATTATTCACCCACACTTTTACTTTATCGTCCAGGCATTCCACAATCATTTTGTTCCATTCGCCAACCGGCTTTTCAACGTTGTCAGCCATTCTTTTTATCCGGCGCTGTTTGTTGCCATTTACCCCCCAGTTTTCTTTTGGCCCCCGTCTGGCTTCCATATCGGGCACGGTGATGTCTTCTTCAATGCACCAAAAGTCTCCGGCATTCTGATTTTGCATCTGAACTTCCAGGGATTTCGGAAACATCCCATAAAGGGCTCTTGGTGTCGAGGCGTGTACCAGGACCCCGCAATTTCCAGGTTTGGCCGAAAAGCGGTATTGCACTTCAATGCGATAGTTCTGATAAGTTGCATCCGTGATCAAATGCCCTTTTGGATTACCCATACTCACTAAAAGTCCGTTACGTACTAGAAAAGAGGGCCGGATATCCGGGTTCTTGTCGTGATCGGGCACATCACTATGCCAGCCACTGAGGTCTGTTCCATTAAATAAATGCTTAGATTGAGCCAAAGATGCGATGCTGCAGCATAAAAATGCAATAATTGATAATGTGGTAGTTAAGGATTGTTTCATGCATTAAATATAATTTTTTTTTAATCCCTGCACAATAATCAGGATAAACCAGCGTCTATATTACTGAGAGCGTTAATTTAGATGAGCGGGAATGGTCGGAGGATTATTCCCGCTTTTTTTTATTCCTGTCCTTTTGGACAGGTTAATTTAATATGAAATCTTAACCTTTGTCGTTGCAGGTCTGGAAAAATTTATTTTAATGATGTAGGGTCATCCGCCCTTTAGCATACATCCATATCAAACCCCGGATAAAAGGATGGAGCAGGAATGCCGGAAACAGGCTATATTTGCCGCTCCAAAATTAAAATGAAGATGCATTTAAAAGGCCTTGTTTTTCCGGTACTGTTACTCTCCGCCACACTAACTGCTTATGCCCAGCAAGATACGATCAGGAAACTGAATGAAATTGTAATCAAAGAAAACAGGATACAGCTGCCATTTTCGAAACAGAACAGGAATATCTGGATCATAGACGCTGAAAAGATCAAAAATTTGCCGGCCAGATCGGTAGGCGAACTGCTCAGCTATGTTTCGGGTTTAGATATACGACAGCGTGGTCCGGGCGGCTTGCAGGCCGATATCAGTATAGATGGCGGGACTTTCGACCAGTCGCTCGTCCTGCTCAACGGCATTAAAGTTTCCGATCCGCAAACCGGTCACAACATGATGAACCTTCCGGTCAGTATCGATGACATTGACCATATTGAAATATTGCGTGGGTCAGCATCCAGAATTTATGGTATTAATGCCTTAACCGGCGCCATCAACATCGTGACAAGGAATGCCGTAAATACAGGAGCCGCCGCTAATGTTTTTGCTGGAAGTAGCTTTAAGAACAACATTTCAGGAGATAAGTACTACAATTATGGTTTGCGCGCCAGTGGCAATCTCGTCTTAAAAGGCTCTAGCCACCTCTTGTCGGCCGGTAAGGAAGCAGGAAATGGTTACCGTTACAATACTGCCTTCAATAATCAGAAAGTATATTATCAGGGAAAATACCAGGTAGGAAAAACAAATGCTTTGGATGTAATGGCGGGTTACGTGCACAACAATTTTGGTGCAAACAGCTTTTATTCTGCTCCAGGCGACAAGGAATCTGAAGAAACCATTAAAACGTTACTTGCTTCGGTTGCTTATACCAGCCGTTTAAGCCAGTACTGGACCATCGTACCCCGCATTAGCTATAGGAATAATGTAGATGATTATCTGTATATTAAGCAAACGCCGGATAAGTTTCATAACCATCACCAGACCCATGTTTTGGACGTCGAACTGAACAATACTATAGAGACAGAGATGGGAACATTTGGGCTGGGACTGGAAGCCAGGACCGAACGTATAAGCAGCACCAATCTGGGTAAAAGAAACCGTAACAATGCTGGTTTGTTTACCGAATATAAATTTGAGCCTCTAGCCGGATTACTGGCCAACCTTGGTGTTTATACCAATTACAATTCCGATTATGGCTGGCAGGCCTTTCCCGGACTGGATGTTGGCTATAACTTTTATGGCGACTGGCGGATATTTGCCAATCTGGGTACCGGACAACGCCTGCCAACCTATACCGATCTTTATTATAAAGGACCTACCAATATAGGGAACGATCAGTTGAAGCCTGAAAAATCAATATATGCAGAAGGCGGATTGAAATTTAACAATGAAAGGCTCCAGTTAAATGTAAGCTATTTTATACGCAGGATTGATAGTTTTATAGACTGGGTTAAAGCCCTGCAGACCGACCCATGGCAGCCGCAAAATTTCGGTCGTATCCATACCAAAGGTTTAACCCTTGCTGCAGATTATACCTTAAAAACCGGCAGCATAGTTTTAGATGATATCCGTTTAGGCGCATCTTATACCTATCTTAAACCCGACCTTAAAAAAACACTGGAAAGTGCAAACTTTTCCCGTTATGCACTGGAAAGTTTGCGCAACCAGCTGAGTACTACCTTAACTGCCAGCCTTTACCAGGCACTTACTTTAACACTGACCACTCGCTATTGCGAACGCATCAGTTATAAAGATTATATGACCATGGATGCAAGACTGGCTTTTAAAAGGCAGCATTACAGTATTTATGCCGACGCCGCAAATATATTCGACGTACAGTATATAGAAGCAGGAGCCGTTCCTATGCCAGGCAGCTGGTTTACACTGGGGCTAAAAACGGCTTTTTAACTGCTGTGATTTCCGCTATCAACTCATCAATCTGGTTTTTGTTTACATTAGGCATGCAGATGATGTGCGACCAGGAGTTTTCGGCAGCAAGTTGCCATTTCTGACGGATTTTGATATCAGGTTCGGGGAAGTTTACAGTAATGCTGTTGGCATTTCTCCAGGCTGGCAGCCCAATGGCCTTCAACTGCTGTTCGGCATAAGCTGCTACTTCCAGGCAATGGCTGGCACGTTCTTTTAAGCCTTTAATACCCAGCTTTTTGATCGTATACCACAAAAAGAGCGGACTATGTCCATTTCTTGAGCCAGAAATGGTGGTGTCCATACTGCCGATATAGGCCACAGAGCGGGCTATTCTGTCGCGGTTGGATTTTTTGACCACAACCACACCGCAGGGAATAGGCGAGCCGATAAATTTATGACCGCTAATGGCAATGCTGTCTGCACCATCTGCAAAATCAAATGCCGGACGGGGTTCAATCAACGCGCTATAGCTGCCAGATAAAGCCCCATCTGCATGGATATAATAATGTTTGATGGCCAGTTTTTTTAAAATCTGCCTGATCTTGCTGATGTCGTCCCTGGCTTCGGTCATCGTCGTGCCTATATTGGCCATAATGATCACTGGCATATGCCTGTTCATACGGATGGTGTTTTCCAGGTCTTCATAATCAATTTCTCCGTTATGCTGGGTGCTGATGACGATATTGGACATATTTAACAGATGCAGGTTCTTTTGCACACTGTAATGTGTAGCTTCCGAATAATACACCATGCCCTTAGGGTGCAGCTCCCTGGCCAGGTACAGGCCATACAGGTTACCTTCCGAGCCTCCGTTGGTCACATAACCCCAGCAATCGTCGGCTTGCGCTCTGAATAGCTCGGCAAAAAAGCGCACTACCTCTTTTTCAATTTCCCTTGAGCCTACAGCATAGGTAGAAGGTACAAAAGGGTCGCCCAGGTTATTCATCGGATACTCCATAAAAGGCATCAGTTCAGTATAACTAAAATCTTTCGAGACCGGATAGCCCATAAAATAACGGGTATTTAATTTTACTTCTTCCAGTAACCGGGCCAACACTTGTTCTTCGTTTGTTGATAAGGAATATTTACTCATTTTTGGTACTAAGTTTTTGAATTACAAAGCTATATTAACTGAAATAATGTGTGGTAATTTTTATTTAAATAGGAATATTATTTTGTTTATTTTTTGATTTTGGAATAAAAAACTGATTAGGTCTCCTTTTCGCTGAACTGACATCAAACAAATTTGCCTGCTCCGCGTTTTTTGTTTAAAATACAACGCTGGTTTAAGTACTTTAGAGGGCATTTAATTAATTACCGATTAAAATGACGGAAGAGAAAATCACTATACCATTCTACAAAAGAAGAGAATTCAGGTACCTTGCCATCGCCTGTACTGCACTTTTAGGGACAGCCATTGGTGCTGTTTTCTACAACAAGCACCCCCGGCCTGTAAAGAAAAAAAAACAAACTGTAGTTCAAACAGAGACTTTACCGGCATCACCTCAAACGGATACGGTCAGCACAGATAGCTTAAACTATCCATTGCAGGACTCTCTGAGCAGCAGCAGATAGCAGGCTTTGTTTCATCATAACTTATAAATGGTTATGTTTGTATGTAAAATACATCAGGAACCAAGAAAACTATTGCGCACAAATGAGTACGAAAACTCCAGTTTCTCTATCAGAATTCGAATTGGTATCTGGTTTAGAGATCCACGTACAGTTAAATACACAATCCAAAATATTCTCACCAGATAGTGCATCTTTTGGTGCAAAACCCAATGAACACATTTCAGCAGTTTCACTGGCATTGCCGGGTGCGCTGCCAAAACTGAATAAAGAAGTGGTTGCAAAGGCCGTGCGGATGGGCCTGGCCTTAAACTGCAGCATCAACCAGGTTAATTATTTTGACAGAAAGAACTATTTTTATGCCGATCTGCCTAAGGGTTACCAGATTACGCAGGACAATAAGCCGATTTGCCAAAATGGCTTTCTTAATGTTACCCTAAATACAGGTGAAGAAAAACGAATCGGAATTAACCGGATCCACCTGGAAGAAGATGCAGGTAAAAGCATGCATGATCAGGACGATAAATATTCTTATGTCGATCTGAACAGGGCAGGAGTGCCTTTAATTGAAATCGTAACAGAACCTGATATCCGCAGTGCCGAAGAAGCATCATTACTGCTTACCGAGATCAGAAAACTGGTGCGGTACCTCGACGTAAGTGACGGCAATATGGAAGAAGGCAGTCTGCGTTGCGATGCCAATATCTCCATTCGTAAAATGGGTGCATCCGAGTTTGGAACGCGCTGTGAAGTGAAAAATCTGAACTCCATCCGAAATGTACGCCGGGCGATAGAATTTGAATTTGTCCGTCAGCAGCAAGTGATCAGCAGTGGCGGAAATATCGTACAGAGTACCTTAACTTTTGATGCCGATCAGGGTACTACGGCACCTATGCGCAGTAAGGAAGAAGCCAACGATTACCGCTATTTTCCGGACCCGGACCTGGCACCAGTCCACATTTCCGACGAATGGCTTGCCCAGATGAAATTTGATATGCCTGCATTGCCACAGGAAATCGCCAAGAAACTGGTGGCCGATTATGCGGTAAGCAGTTCAGAAGCAACCATGTTATCGGAAGACCAGGACCTGCTGCTTTATTTTAACCATGCATTGGTGCATGTAAACAACAAAAAGAACCTGATTAACTGGCTGGCGGGCCCAATAAGGGCCATGCTCAATGAAAAGGAAGTCACGATAACGGATTTTAAGGTTGCACCCGAGCAATTGGCCGATGTGATTAATATGGTAGATGATAAGAAAATCAGTCAGCAGGTTGCCCTGCAGCAGCTGTTGCCCGAAATGGTTAAGGCACCTGCAGAAGATGTGATGGTATTGGCGGCAAAGCTGAATTTACTGATTGAAGACAATGGAGATGCATTATCTGCGTTTGTAGATGAAGTGCTTGCTAAATACCAGGCGCAGGTAGAAGCCTATAAGAAAGGAAAAAAAGGAGTGTTGGGACTGTTTGTCGGGGATGTGATGAAGCTGGCTAAAGGTAAGGCAGACCCACAGAAAATAAATCAATTGTTACAGGATAAGTTAAAATAATAGATATGATCAAAAAGATTGGATATGTGCTGGTACTTTGCATTGTGTTTGCCGCATGTAAGGATAAAAGTGGTTTTGTGATAGAAGGACAGTTTAAGAATGCTGCTGCTGGCAGCAAGGTGTACCTGTTTGGCTTACAAAAGGACCAGGCAAAACCCCTGGATTCTACCGTTTTTTCAGAAAAGGGCGAGTTTAAGTTTAGCCACAGCACGCCTGAAGCAGATTTTTTCAAGATCTCGTCCGGACATAGTGAATACATGATCATTGCGAAGAACGGCGATCACATCAAGATCGAAGCCGATCTGTCTGATAAAAATCTTTCCTACAGCATTTCGGGCGCTGCCGAGGCAGATAAATTGCAGGAGCTCAACAAAACTAAAAACCAGTATATGGTTAAAATAAATGAGATCCAAAGGAAATTTGATGAAACTGTTGCTGCCAAACCCGATCAAAGAGATGTGATCATGGAGCAGATGCGCCCGCAATATACGCAGGAAATTGATGCTTTAAATAAGGCAGTATTAAAATTTGCCCAGGAAAATACCAATTCGCTTGCAGGTTTTTATGCCGTGAACCTGCTAAATCCTGCCGAATACGAAAAAGAGCTGGTGGCTTATTCTGATAAAATAAAAAGCAGTTTTAACAAGAATCCGGCGGTAACTGAGTTTCTGCTGAGAATGGCTAAATTAAAGTCTGTTCAGATCGGACAACCGGCACCCCAGTTCAGCATCAACAGCGTTGATGGCAAGCCGCTTAAACTGTCCGACTTTAAAGGTAAATATGTAATGCTTGATTTCTGGGCCTCCTGGTGTACACCATGTCGTCAGGAAAATCCAAATGTAGTAAAGGCTTACCAGACCTATAAAGACAGGAACTTTACCATTTTAGGTATCTCTTTAGACAAGGATGTAGCGGCCTGGAAAGCTGCCATTGCAGCCGATAATTTAACCTGGGCACACGCCAGCGACCTGAAAGATTTTGACAGTCCTACTGCCGTGCTATATTCGATTGAGGCTATCCCAAGCTCTTTTATTATTGATCCGGATGGTAAAATCATTGCTAAAAACCTGCGTGGAGCAGCTTTGGATGATTTTTTAAATAAAACTTTACGCTAACCCTAAATTCATGTTAATATACAGGATGTTCTTAACAATTTGTTAACTTGGGTTTAACGCTATATTATAATTGATTACCTAATTTCGTAACAAATAATTAAAGCTATGAGCACCGTAAAACAGAAGATACTTATTGTTGATGATGAACCAGACATTTTAGAGTTGATAGAATATAACTTAAAAAAGGAAGGTTATCAGGTTTTCCTGGCGGGGAACGGACAGGAAGGTATTACTATTGCGAAGAAGGTGCACCCAGATCTGATCATCCTGGATATTATGATGCCGAAAATGGATGGTATAGAGGCTTGCCGTCTGATGCGTGCCATCCCTGAATTTAAAAATACGTTCATGGTGTTCCTTACTGCACGCAGTGAAGAATATTCTGAAATTGCCGGCTTTAATGTAGGCGCAGACGATTATATCGCTAAACCGATAAAACCACGCGCGCTGGTAAGCCGCATCAATGCCATCTTGAGAAGGAACTCAAGCACAGACGAGGTATCCGATAATAAAGTGGAGATCGGTGACCTGGTGATCGACCGTGAGGCTTACCTGGTTTACCAGGATGGTCAAAAGGTGGTACTGGCCAAAAAAGAGTTTGAATTGCTCTATCTGCTGGCTTCCAAACCCGGAAAAGTATACACCAGGGAATCCATCCTTAAAAACATCTGGGAAGACTCGGTAGTGGTTACCAACCGTACCATTGATGTGCATATCCGTAAGCTACGTGAAAAGCTGGGTGAATCCTATGTAGCCACAGTAAAAGGGGTAGGCTATAAATTCGAACTTTCTTAGTACTTTTGTGGCTAAGAAATTCGTATTATATTGAAATATCCCTCTTTTAAAGATCTGATCCTGTTTGAAAACGATGATTATATCGTAGTGAATAAACCGCCATTTGTTGCATCATTGGATGAACGCGGCGGTTCAGGAGAAGTTAATATTCTTCGTCTTGCC
Source organism: Pedobacter africanus (assembly GCF_900176535.1). Lineage (NCBI taxonomy): Bacteria > Pseudomonadati > Bacteroidota > Sphingobacteriia > Sphingobacteriales > Sphingobacteriaceae > Pedobacter > Pedobacter africanus. Next base: position 65,909 of record NZ_FWXT01000002.1, read on the forward strand.
AAACAATACAGTGCTGATGCACAGGTTTGTCACCGTTTGGATAAAGAAACATCCGGAGCAATCATCATTGCCAAAACACCCGAAGCTTATCGTCATGTTTCCATACAGTTTGAAAAGCGCAAGGTCAATAAAACCTACCACGCTGTGGTCGACGGTCAGTTTAGCTTTAATGAACTTTTTATAGACCTGCCCATTCTGAATGACGGCAATAAAAGTGTAACCATTGACCGCAAAGAAGGCAAGCGTGCCGAAACCATTTTTAACACGCTAAAGAACTACAGACATTACACGCTGGTAGAATGTAAGCCCATCACCGGGCGTATGCACCAGATCAGAATCCACCTGGCCACACAGCGAGCTGCAATTGCCGGCGATGACATGTACAGAGGAAAACCTGTATACCTTTCCAGTTTAAAAAAAGGCTACAGGTTAGCCAAGGATGAAGAGGAACAACCTATTATGAAACGCTTTGCACTGCATGCCAGGCATGTGGTATTTAAGGGTACCGACGGACAGGATATCATCATTGAAGCACCGTACCCTAAAGACTTCGCAACGCTCATCAAATTATTGGATAAGTTTGATGCATAAAACAGTTTAAAATGTATGTAAGGGCGGTAAATTATATAGACAGCATTAACCAATACAGGAAGACAAAAATATCGAATAGAAATTTTCTGGTCATCGCGGCCCTCATTGTGGGCATACTGGCGGGACTTGCTGCTTCACTGCTCAAAACCTTAACCCATCACATAGAAGATTTTCTACAGTCGGGTTTTCACTGGCAATACAAGTACTATCTCTTTTTCATTTTTCCTTTCATCGGTATATTGCTGTCGGTTATGTATGTGCGCAGGTTCATCAGAAAGGGAGAATTTGAAACCGGCCTAACACCTATATTGTATACCATTTCCAAAAAATCAAGTAAAATTGAACCGCATAATATCTATTCGCAGGTCATTACCGCTGCGCTTACCGTTGGATTTGGTGGCTCTACAGGTTTGGAAGCACCTATAGTAACCAGTGGCGGTGGTATAGGTTCTGTAGTGGGTCGTTTTTTTGGCCTATCCTACAGGGAAACCACTTTACTGCTGGCCTGCGGTGCAGCAGCTGGTATTGCAGCGGCTTTCGGCAGCCCCATTGCAGGTATTGTATTTGCCATAGAAGTCCTGCTGCCGGAGTTTACCATTCCGGCATTTATACCCTTATTGCTGGCTTCTGCTACAGCAGCGGTAGTATCGCGCCTGTTTTATAACGAACAGCTCTTTTACCTGGTAACCGAGGGCTGGCAAATAAATGCACTGATCTATTACGTCTTGCTGGCGGTCCTGATCGGCCTGTTTTCTATCTATTTCAAAAAGATAAATGGCATTATTAAATCTGCTTTTTACAAAATCAGTAACCCTTATAAAAAAGTGGTGCTGGGTGGCTTAATGCTGGGGCTGCTGGTATTTTTATTTCCAACCCTGTATGGTGAGGGCTATATCACGATTAAAAACCTGCTTGGGGGCAATTACACTGCGGTGATTTCAAACAGTATTTTTTCAGACTACAGCAGCCTGCCCTGGGTAATCATTTTGTTTACCTTGATTACAGTGTTCGCCAAGTCGGCCGCAACCCTGATCACATTAGGGGCGGGCGGAAACGGAGGTATTTTTGCACCAAGTTTAATTATGGGCGGTTTAATAGGTTTTGCTGTTGCATTTACTGTGAATACGCTTGGTATTGCCCATTTAAATGTCGCTAATTTTATAGTTGCCGGTATGGCAGCCTCGCTGAGTGCCATCATGCACGCACCGCTTACAGGTATTTTCCTGATTGCGGAAATTACAGGGGGCTATATTTTAATGGTACCCTTAATGATCACATCAGCAATCGCTTACCTGATTAACCGGGGCAAATATAAATATTCAATTTATACAGAACCCCTGGCCAAAAAAGGCGAATTGCTTTCGCATGAAGATAAAGACACTACCGTTTTGAACATGATGAAGCTAAGGTACCTGGTAGAAAAAGATTACCTGATGCTGGGCCAAAACGAACTGCTGTCTGAAAAATGGAATGAAATGCTGCAGTCTAAGCGCAACCTGTTTCCGGTCGTAGGGGAAGGACTGGAGTTTAAGGGACTGGTATATGCAGAAGATATGCTGAAAAAAGGAATACATACCGGTGAGGAACTGCATGTGAACGACCTGATGCAGGAGGCTCCCGGACTGGTATTTATTTCTGACCCTTTGAAACTGGTACTGGAGAAGATGGAAAAGGAAAACGCCTGGCTGCTTCCTGTGCTGGATGAAGAAAGACGGTACCTGGGCTTTGTTTCCAAAACCAGTATCTTTAACAAATACAGGGCTTTGTTAAGCAGACAGGCCGACTATATGGAGTAGGTTGAATTTTACGCAAACGTTTGTGTAGCATTTCTGTTATAAATTATTTATAGCTTTATCCTGACACAACAAAAACTGAACGGAGAATATTTAATAACCACCTGGACGTGTAAATAAACGAAGGAATATTTCTTCGCGCCCAGTTAAATATTTGTATGAGTAGACTGCTACATGTAGATGACGAAGATTTACTGACTTTATTTCAGCAGGGCGATGCCTGTGCCTATAAAGCCATATACGATAAGTACTGGGCACTGCTTTATCGGCATGCGCGTAAAATGCTGCAGAACGATGATGAGGCCAAAGATGTCGTTCAGGAGGTCTTTACCATGTTTTGGGCAAAGGCGAAGGACCTCGCCATAAAAACTCCTTTGGCCGCCTTTCTTTATACCAGTACAAGAAACAGGATATTGGATCAGGTTAAGCATTCAAAAGTAAAAGCCAGGTATATGGCCTCGCTGAAGGTAGAAATGGCAATTGAGGCAGCAGCGCCGGATAGTCTTGTGCGTGAACGCGACCTTGCGCGCCGGATAGAAGCCGAAATCCAATCGCTGCCTCCCAAAATGCGGGCAGTCTTTGAACTGAGCAGGAAGGAGCATAAAACATACAAAGAAATATCAGATTATCTGAACATCTCTGATAAGACGGTCAAAAAGCAAGTGAACAATGCCTTGCATATCCTGAGGACCAAACTTACCTCGTTTTTGATGTTTTTTTAATTTTTTTTAGTCCCGGCTACTACCTGCCGTTCCCTAAGTCGTTATACTTCTAAATCGCTCTTAAGAACGGTTTGTAAAACGATGAAACATACACATTCAGAACAGGAAGAACTACTTGATAAATTTAATAAGGGACTATGTACGCCCGAAGAAATAGCTGTTGTTGAAAACTGGTATAACAAACAAAGCCTCATTTCAAAGGATGAATTGCCTGAACCTGATCTGGATGATGCAAACGACGCCATCTGGAAAGGGATATCCGGCAAACTAACAGCTGCAGGGTATCAGGCCCCTTCGGCCGTCAGGACTTTCAGCATAAAACGGCTGCTGGTTGCAGCTTCTTTGTTTGTGGTGCTGGGGGCAGGCTTATTTTATTTTGCAACACAATATGCAAATGGGCATAAAGAAAGTCTGGCCACAACACAAGCTCAAATTAAACCCGGAACAAATAAAGCTTACCTTACACTGGCCGATGGAAAACGAATTGCCTTAACAGATAGTACAACAGGCACACTCGCCTTGCAGGGGAGTGTTAAAATTACCAAAACGGCCGATGGACAGATCGCCTACCAGATTGTTGAGCAGGGTAAGGAACAGGCCGGTAAATACAATACCCTGGAGGCCCCTAAGGGAGGCCAGTACCAGATTACCTTGATAGATGGTACTAAAGTATGGCTAAATGCTGCTTCTGCCTTAAAATATCCAACAAAATTTGATGGTGCAGAAAGAAAGGTTGAGCTTACAGGTGAAGCTTATTTTGAGGTTGCCAAAGATAAAAAGAAACCTTTCAGGATTATTTCCGACAACCAGACCATAGAAGTATTGGGCACACATTTCAATGTAAATGCTTACAGTGATGAATCTGCAATTAAAACCACACTCCTGGAAGGCAGTGTGAAAGTATTTCGTACCGCGGAGGGTAGCAGTTATAAGATATTAGCACCCGGACAGCAATCGGTGCTCTCTCCATCGGCATTAAATGTAAAAGAGGTAGATACAGAAGAAGCAGTGGCCTGGAAAGAAGGCTATTTTATTTTTGACAACGATAACCTTAAAGCCTTGATGCGCAAGCTGGAACGCTGGTATGATGTAGAGGTGGACTACCAGGGAATTGCCGACGACAAGACCAAAATAACAGGAACGCTTACAAGGAATACGCAGCTTGCAGAAGTACTGAAACTATTGGAAGAAACAGATAAGTTTAAATTTAAAACTGAAGGAAGGAGGATCACCATTATGCGCTAAACTTTACCCTGCGTTGATCCGGTAAAATTAAAAAAGGGGTGTTGTAGCACCCCCGTAGAAAAGTCCGGGTCATCCTTCTCAAAACAGTCTGACAAAACAATTAATCGAATCTGATTACCATTCGGCACGGAAATGCCATGCGTAATCGCTGACCAAAACTAACCAAATGTATGAAAATTTATTTGTCTGGTTTATATAGGAGCCTCTGTATGAACAAGAAAATTCTATTAGCAATGAAGTTGACCATAATTTTGTTAATATCGGCATTACTGCAAGTCAGTGCAGCCAGCATAGCGCAACGGAAAATTACGCTGAATGTTAGCAATATGCCTTTGAACAATGTGCTCAAGGCCATCCATAAACAATCAGGCTATAACATCATTATCCTTTCTACCGATATGGATAAGATAAAACCGCTGACTTTAAGCCTGAAAGCAGTAACGCTGGAAGATGCACTGGAGAAAGTACTGGCAAAAGGCCCCCTGACTTTTACCCTTATGGGAAAATCCATAGTGGTCAAAGAAAAGCCCGCAGAACCTATTTACCGGCTAAAAACCAATGCAAAACCATTAAAGATATCAGGTACCGTAAAAGACGAACTGGCCAACCCGATCCCCGGTGTGAGTGTAAAGGTAAAGGGCGAGCAGAATGGGACAGTAACTAACAATGCAGGCAAATATACCATAGAAGTGGAACCAACGGATACGCTAGAGTTCTCCTTCATTGGTTATAAGAAACAGACGGTACCGGTTAGAAACAGGGTAGACCTGAACATTACCCTGGAGCCTGAAGAGGGCAGCCTGGCAGAAGTAGCCGTAGTCGGTTTTGGCAGGCAAAAGAAAGCCAGTCTGGTTGGTGCCCAGGTAACCTTAAAACCAGAGGAATTAAAACTCCCTGTACGCGATTTAACTTCCGCTATCGCTGGTCGTCTGGCAGGTGTGGTTGCTTATCAAAGAGGCGGAGCACCCGGCGCTGATGGCGCAGATATCTTTATCCGTGGTATTGCCACTTTCGCTTCCAGTCCGCAAACCCCTTTACTGGTAGTTGATGGTGTGCCAGATCGTTCAATTAATAACATTGATCCTGAAGATGTAGAGAGTTTTACCGTTTTAAAAGATGCTTCAGCAACTGCAGTATATGGTACAAGGGGGGCAAATGGTGTCATTATCATCATCACTAAGAAAGGCAAAGCCGGCAAACCAACTATCAATGCGGAGGCCAACCAGGGCGCCAGCAAATTTACTGAACTGCCAAAATTTCTGGATGCTCCTTCATTCATGAACCTGTATAATGAAGGGCTTACCATGAGGGGGCGTACGCCTTTGTATACCGAAGAACGTATTGCCAAACATACTTCTGGCGAAGACCCAGACCTGTATCCGAATGTGAACTGGTACAATACCCTGTTCAACAAATACGGAAGAAACAACAGGTTCAGTTTGAATGTAAGGGGCGGTTCGGAAACTTCTAATTATTACATTTCAGCAGGCTATTATGGTGAAGTGGGGATGTTCAAGCGCGACGAGGTGCAATCCTATAATTCAACCCTAAAACTCGACCGCTTCAATTTTACCAGTAACGTAGGGGTAAACATCACTGGTACCACAAAACTTGATTTCGGGATCAATGGCTACATTACCAATGTTAATCAGCCGGGCTATGGTGTTAACGAACTTTTTGCCCTGGCCACAAGTTCTGCGCCGCACATTATACCTGCAAAATACTCAAACGGTTTATGGCCGCAATTGCCTGGTACACTGCCGAGCCCCTTTATGGCACTTACACAATCAGGTGTTACCAATACTTACAACAATGCCGTACGTTCCAATCTGAAAGTAGTTCAGGATATGAATTTCATTACACAGGGGCTAAATCTTTCGGCGCTCTTTGCATTTGATGTTAATGTAACTAATAACCTGGACAGAATCCGGACATTGCAAACTTATTTTGCCAGTGGAAGGGATGCTGATGGGAACCTGATTACCGCTATAAGCACCCCTGGAACAGCCAATCTGGGCTTTGCTTATTCCAGGTATGGCGACAGGCGTTTCTACAATGAATTTTCTCTCAACTATTCCAGAAAATTCGGGGATCATGATGTATCCGGGCTAGCCTTGTTCAATCAATCTGATTACAGCGATGCCAGGGCAAATGTAACCGATTATAAAGGGGCCATTCCCTACCGCCAGCGCAATCTGGTAGGCCGGGGTACCTATGGTTACAAAGACAGGTACTTTGTAGAAGCAAACTTTTCTTATTCCGGCTCAGATAATTTCATTCCAAGTAAACGTTATGGATTCTTTCCCTCAATAGGTGCAGGCTGGATCGTATCCAATGAAGAGTTCTTTGAATCCTTAAAAGGTATATTTTCGCACTTTAAATTGCGTTACACTTACGGTAAATCGGGAAATGCCGCAGTAACCAGTTCAGCACTCAGGTTCCTTTACCTTACCACTATTGGTAATAGCGGTTATGATTATACTTTTGGTGAACCCGGTGCTACCAGAAATTATGCCGGCTTTGGTGAAAGCCGTATCGGTGGAGATGTAAAATGGGAAAGCTCTTACAGGCAGAATTTAGGGATTGAAATGAACTTTCTTAAAGATGACCTTCAGTTGATTGTAGAGCTGTTTAATGAAAAGCGAAGAGGTATTTTATTGCCCAACTATGTAATCCCTTATAACTCGGGATTTACCATAGGGAACATTCCTTACAATAACATCGGTGCTACCGGAAATAAGGGAATAGATGCCACACTAAACTATACCAGGAATTTTTCCAAAGACAACTTCTTTAGTTTTAGGGGAACGTTTAACTACAACAAAAACCTGGCTGAATTTGATGGTTTGCCGCCATGGCGTTACGATTACCTGAACAGAATTGGCCAGCCGATCAGTCAGCGTTTTGGCTATATCGCAACCGGTCTTTTTAAAGACCAGGATGAAATTGACAATGCCGCAGTACAAACCGGTGATGTCAGGCCAGGGGATATCCGTTATAAGGATTTGAATGGGGACGGAATCATTAACTCGAACGACCAGACAGCCATAGGTTATGGTGCAGTACCACGGATTGTATATGGACTTAACCTGGGCGGTGGCTTTAAAAAATTCGACATCAGTCTGTTTTTCCAAGGGGCGGCCCTCGTGGATTTTAGTTATGCCAGCGGTTTTGGTACCACACCTTTTTCTCAAGGGCCTTCTTACGGAAACGTATATACCACCATTAATGACCGCTGGACTCCTGAAAATCCGAACCCAAATGCGTTTTATCCAAGGTTGTCTACCAATCAGGATATCACAACCAATTATAACACCAGCACCTGGTGGATCAAACGTGCGGATTATATCCGTTTGAAGAGCGCAGAGATTGGTTATACATTTGACAACAAATTGTTGCAAAAAGCGGCTATAAAACGCCTGCGGATATTTGCTAACGGGACCAATCTGCTCACCTTTTCAAAATGGAAATTCTGGGACCCGGAACTTGGTGATGGCAGAGGAGCCACCTATCCTAACATTACCACATACAATATAGGTTTACGTGCTAATTTTCAATAACAGAAGCCATGAAAACTAAAAAGATAAATAAAATATTCGCTGCATTGCTATGTGTGGCCACAATTTTACCCCTGGGCTGTAAAAAGGGATATTTTGATACTGTTCCAGACAACCTGATAAAAGTAGAGGATATTTTTACCAACAGAGGGCAGACAGAAAGCTGGCTTGCCGGCTTGTATTCAATGGTGCCCGACATATGGAACCAGGATAACTTTGGTTATGTATTTCACACCACTACCGACGAGATGGATGCTTCCAACTGGAACACGCCTGCAATAGTAAGTGGTGCCCTGTCGCCGAGCAATACCCCCACAAGGTTTACCAGTTATTACGAACGAATCCGTGCTGCCACCATTTTCCTGGAGAAGGTAGATGGCAATCAGGAAATACTCGGCCTGGTGAATGGTCCCGAACTCATTAAGCAGTACAAAGGCGAAGCACGTTTTCTAAGGGCGTTTTATTATTGGATGATGATGAAAGAACTGGGGCCAGTGGTGATTATGCCTTTAAAATCCGCGACACCTTCAGACGATTTTCAGATTCCAAGGAGCTCATGGGATGAATGTGTGGCTTTTGTGTTGCAGGAAATTGCTTTAGCTAAAGCAGATCTGCCACTGAACAATTATGTAGTAGGCAGCACTACCGACCTCGATATTGCCCAGACCGGGCGTATCAATAAGATCATCGCCACCGCAGTTGAATCTCAGATTTTGTTGTATCATGCCAGTCCGCTTTACAATGGAAACTCCGAATTTTCAGACTTTAAAAACCTGGATGGCAAAGTACTGATTAACCCGGTATATGATGCTACGCGCTGGAAAAAAGCCGCAGATGCAGCCAAACAAGCCATAGATATTGCTGTTTCCAATGGCAAGGGTATTTACAAGGTAACAGACGCTGATCCTTTCAGAGCGGCCTTTTTGGCTTGCAGAAACCTTTACTGGGATGGCTGGAAAACAGAAGGAATATGGTTAAGACCTGCAACAGCTACCAGTTCCTGGGAAATACGGGTAGCACCGCGGTCTACACAGGGAACTGGATACAATGGCTTGGGCGTTGTGCAAAGCCTGGTAGATGATTTCAGGATGAGCGACGGTTCGCCGATAGCCGGTAATCCTGCCTATAATGAAAATACCTATAATAAACCTGCTACAGTATACTATGTTGCCGGAACAAACACCATGTACACCGGTCGTGAAGCCCGTTTTTATGTAGACATTACCTTTAACGGGGCTGTTAATCCGGGCGTGGCGAAAACAGGCGCCAACAATGCAAGGGTTGAATTTTTCAATTCCGGAACTTCAGGTAAGGCAGGGGCGCCTAGAGATTGGCCTAAAACAGGTTATGTAGTTCGTAAGAACATACATCCTACCTATAGTGTAAACCCTGCCGTAAACGTAGCCCGGCCAGCTATGCTCATCAGGCTTGCAGAACTCTACCTGAACTATGCCGAAGCATTAAACGAGGCCGAGCCAGGTCATCCTGATGTATTGAAATACCTGAACGAGGTTCGGCTAAGAGGAGGTTTGCCTGCACTATCTGCCGGAGCAGACCAGCAGGAATTGCGTAAGCAGATTCGCCTGGAACGGAGAATTGAACTCTGTTTTGAAGGGGGCAACCGTTATTTTGATGTCCGCAGATGGAAAATTGCCGATCAGCTTGGATCTAACCAGGGCGGCGCTTTTTACGGCATGAACATGGATGCCGGCACCTCGCTTTCAGATCCTGCATTTCATAAACGGACACCTGTAATCAACAGGGCCTCATGGCAAAGAAGGTATTATTTTATGCCTTACGGCCAGAACGAAGCGGATAGAAACAAACAATTGGTCCAGTTTCCGGGCTACTAACCTTTATCAGAAGAAACATATGAATACTCAAAAATATAACCTTTTGGCATTGTTTGTTTTGCTTTGCTTTGCTGCCTGCAAAACAAATGACGCTTTTGAACTTGAAACCGACTCCAAAGCTGGTGCGCAGATATTTATTGCCAAGGCCAACAGAGGCACGCAGAATTTAACCATATTTCCTTATACGGACGATGCACGGGAATTTACCTTTGGTGCAGGTTATGGTGCATTGGGTTTACCGGCAAACAATATCAGTATTAAATTTTCTGTTGATCAGAAAGCGCTTGACAGCATCAATGCCATCCGCCTCAATTCGGCCCTGCCTCCCTATGAGAAATTTCCGGCAGATGCTTACCAGGTGGGCAAGCTGGAAGTTACCATTCCAAAAGGAGGGATGTCGTCCGATCTGGTTAGCATTAAGTACTTTTCCAAAAAGTTCAGTTCCGACAAAAGCTATTGTCTGCCCTTAACCATCACCGACGCCTCAGGGTATACCATCAGCCCTATGGCAAAGACGATTTTTATTGTTGCGCCAAAGCTGGAAGAAGTTCCGGCCACAACCACAGGCTGGATTGCCACAGCATCTACAGAGCAGGTAACAGGCGAATCTACAGGCCTCGCCTCTGCACTTATAGACGGCAATCTGGCTACCATATGGCATTCCAGGTATTCGCCATTGCCAAGGAGCAGTTACCCGCACTGGCTGAATTTCGATATGCTTCAACCTATATACGTGACTAAAGTAGCCATTGCCGCAAGGCAGAACAATGCCAATGGTTTTACTAAATTTAAGCTTGAAGGTACACTGGATGGCACAAACTGGATCCTGCTGGGCGATAACCTGGCTTTTGATCCGGCTGTAAAAAGCTTTCAGGAATATCCCATCACCAGGCAGTACCTGAGGCAGATCAGGGCAACCCTGCTCGAGGGTAAGCAAGATCTAACTTTTATGGCAGAGTTTACAGTTTACAGGTATTGATCTTAATCCTATGAAAAACCATAACCTGATCATAGCCCTGATGTTGTTCATGGCTATGATCACCCTTTCCTGTAAGAAGGCCGGGGCATCAAAAGCGGGCACAGAAAAGCCGGTTCCTGTCGTACCCGAACCGGTTAAACCTAATCCGGCAGGTCCTTCATTAATTGTACCGATGGCGGGCAATGCCTTTGTCACTACCCTTGCTGCAGGCAGCTCGGAAACCGTAACCAGCACTAAAATGGCAGGATGGACCAATCCAAATAGTGTTTTTAGTGCTTATTTCAGGTTAGGGGTACCAGGCAGCTTAAGCGTTAAAATGAAGGCCAGTGTACCTTCCGGCAGCAGCGTGGTTAAGCTCAGTATCAATGGTACACCTTTTACGGTAAACCTGTCGGGAGCAGCCTACAGCACTTACGAGGTAGGCAGCCTGAATATTACCGCCGCAGGCTATGTAAAAATCGACTTTCAGGGCATCTCCAAAACATCTACCTATTTTGCTGATGTTTCCGACCTGGAGATCAGCGGTAGCGCTACGGCCTCAAATGTGCTGTATGCCAATGATGCCAATAATTTTTACTGGTCCAGGCGTGGCCCTTCTGTTCACCTCAAATATGCTGTACCAGCAAATACAGAATGGTTTTATAGTGAACTTACAGTGCCGGCAGGGCAGGACAACATTGGAAGCTATTTTATGTCGAATGGTTTTGATGGTGGATATTTTGGTATCCAGGTAAACTCTGCGACAGAAAGAAGAGTGCTGTTTTCTGTGTGGAACCCGGCCAATGGAACGACAACCTGGACCAGGAAAGGGACTGATGTAGTTGCCACAACCTTCACCGGAGAAGGAGAGGGCGGACAGTCTTACCTGCTGTTTAACTGGGTAGCCGGGAACACCTATAAATTTCTTACGCAGGCCAAACCAGACGGACAGGGAAATACATTGTTCTCGGCCTGGTTTTTTGCACCCGAATTGAATCAATGGCGGTTTATGGTTACCTGGAAACGGCCAAATACCAATGCCCATTTGACAGGCGTTTATTCTTTTTTAGAGAATTTCAGGGATGTAAACGGCTATATGGGCAGAAAAGCGGAGTATCATAACCAATGGGCAAGAAGTGCTTCGGGGATCTGGACGGAGCTTACCAGTGCCTATTTTACCGGAGATGCTACGGTGAACAACGGGCAGCGAAAAGACTATGCAGCCGGGGTTACCAATGGCCGTTTCTACATGCAGAACGGCGGTTTTTTTGCTGATTTTGTAGAAGTTAAACAAACTTTTACCCGTCCAGCTACTGGAACTGCGCCGGTGATCGACTTTAACTCACTGCCTTAAAACCCGGTCATGAAAAAGCCTCCTGGAAATACCGGGAGGCTATTTAACTATTCTGCGGCCCGCTTAAGGCCAAACTTCTCTATCTTGCTGTACAGGTGACTGCGCTGAATGTCAATGTCATCGGCAGTTTTGGATACATTCCAGTTGTTCTTCTCCAGTTTAAACTTGATGAACTCTCTTTCGGCATGATCTTTATAATCCTGGAAATTGCTGAATTTATCATAATCAACAGCAGTGCCCGAAACAGCACCCGCATGGCCGTTGGACGAATTTGCTGAACCAATATTGGTACCCCCGCCCGGATTTGCAAATGCAACCACATCATTTTCTGTAATGACCTTATCGCTCAAAATGATCAAACGTTCTATCATGTTGTGCAGCTCACGTACATTACCTGTCCAGGGCAATGCCTGCAGCGCTGTCATGGCGCCATCACTGATCTTTTTAACCGGCATCCCGTAATCTCTGCAAATCTCTTCCAGGAAGTTCAATGCTATTTCAGGGATGTCTTCCGTACGTTCTGTCAAATGCGGAACATGGATATTGATCACATTCAGACGGTGGTACAAGTCCATCCTGAAATTTCCGGCCTCGATCTCTTTTAGCAGGTCTTTATTTGTTGCCGCAAGTACCCGTACATTTACTTCCAGCTCTTTTTCGCCCCCTACACGGGTAATTTTATGTTCCTGCAAGGCACGCAGTACTTTTGCCTGTGCAGAAAGGCTCATATCGCCAATTTCATCCAGGAAAAGTGTACCGCCATTCGCCAGTTCAAACTTACCGATGCGTTGTTTTACTGCTGAAGTAAAGGAGCCCTTCTCATGACCAAACAGTTCGCTTTCAATTAGTTCCGATGGTATAGCTGCGCAATTAACTTCTATCAGCGGGCTTTCAGCGCGCTGCGATTTTTCATGCAGCCAGCGGGCTACCAGTTCTTTACCACTACCATTTGCGCCTGTAATCAATACGCGCGCTTCAGTAGGGGCCACCCGTTCGATGGTTTCCTTAATTTTACTGATATTTTCAGAGCTGCCCAGGATATCCCTGGTTTTGCTTGCTTTTCTTTTAAGTACCTTGGTTTCGGTTACCAAAGTACCTCTGTCCAGCGCATTTCTAACGGTAATCAGTAGTCTGTTCAGGTCGGGCGGTTTGGAAATGAAATCAAAAGCCCCTTTTTTACTGGCCTCAATGGCAGTTTCCACTGTGCCGTGGCCGGATATCATGATAAAAGGAAGGTCCGGACTGTAGGCAAGTGCCTGTTCCAGTACTTCCATTCCATCCATCTTATTCATTTTTATGTCGCATAGCACCAGGTCATATTTCTTTTTCCTGATCAGGTCCAAGCCTTCTATGCCATTGTCAATATCTTCAACCTCGTAGTTTTCGTATTCTAAAATCTCACGGAGCGTATTCCTTATTGCCCTTTCATCATCAATTATCAATAGTTTTGCCATAGGTAATGCCAATCATTTTTGTGTTTGGGTACTAATATAATTTTTATTATCAATAACCCATTTATAAAATAATAAAAATGCAAGCCTGTAAGCCGGGTTCTGTGCCCGTAAACGGGATTCTACCATTAATCTACTATAAATGTTACCATTTATCTCTAACGACCTACCCACTAACATCGGACGAGCAGCCCTACATGCGTTAGCCTATTTGGTCTTTCAACTCCCGGGGTTTACCAGTGCTCCGGTTACCCGGAACAATCGTGAGCTCTTACCTCACGTTTTCAACCTTACCTGTGCCTGAGCCATTGGCGGTGTATTTTCTGCGGCACTTTCCATAATTCAGGCATTCATTCCTGAACCTCTTCCCGTTAGGAAGCGGGATGCGCTGTGTTGCCCGGACTTTCCTCTTTTCCTGTAAACAGGAACAGCGGTAGAACAGCTTGCATTTTCTGCAAAGATACCATTTCTTTTTTGATACGGTTCCATCTTATCTTAAAAGGATTTAATGGTTTTGATAATAGCAGAAAAATTAAACCTCATTATAACGAATAACATATAACTTGTTTTTCCTGGCAATTCTTAGTATATTCAAATATCAACGACCGCTCTTTTACTCAAAAAATCTCAGATCATACTAAAATAGCTAGTCCGCCTGAGCTGCGCTTTGCCTTCACTGCTAATAATTACAAGTAATTCACATATAAAAGACATATAAAACACTAGATTAACCTACTATTGAGTTACCCTTGAGTTACCGTTGGAATAGGGTTGATATACCCCTGGGGTATTTCAAGGGTATTCCAACTATGGAATTTACTTGTGGTTTATATGTGAATATTATGGCATTATATGACACTCATATACTATGGTTCAGGAAGTCAAAGGCTATCTTTATAGATTGGCCCTGGAATTTGGGCCGAGGTCATAACCAAATATAAACTCGCTCACCTCATCTGCTGCAATAAAAAGGGTAGGGGTTAGCCAAATAAGAATTTCTTTTAAAGTTTATTTGGACTTGTTCTAAATAAACCTATATTTGCGGTATAAAAAAAGCCACACGGTTCGGACCCGTGCGGCTTATCCCGGGAGAACCCGGTTCACCTTTAATCGTAGTTAAAAGTAATGCAAATTAAGAAATTTTTGCTGCCGGCCATAGTATGTGCCAATGTTTTTTTTGCAAATGCCCAGACACAACTGTCAGGCATCACTGGAAAGGTAAAAAGCAGTAATGGCACAGCGGTTCCTGCAGCAACCGTCAGGCTCCAGAATTCCTCGTATGGGGCGGTCTCAGATGAAAACGGAAATTACAGCATCAGCAATGTAAAGCCCGGTAGTTACATACTAAGTGTTACTGCAATTGGCTTTAAAGCCCGGAAAAAGAATATAAAGGTAGAAGCGGGCCCGCCGCAAAATGCTGACTTCAGTCTTGAAGAAGATGCGCATAACATGGAAACGGTTAACGTCATTGGGCGTACCAAGGCGCAGGAAGTAAACAGGCAGGCTTTTAATGTGACGGCGATCGACGCAAAAAAGCTATACAACACTACGCTGGATATTTCAGGGGCCTTGGATCGTGTAGGAGGCGTAAGGGTACGGGAAACAGGCGGCGTAGGTTCCAGTTTCAATTTATCCATCAATGGTTTTTCCGGGAACCGTATCAGGTATTTTATTGATGGAATTCCGATGGATAATTTTGGTTCCTCTTTTCAGATCAATAACATCCCGATCAATATTGCCGATCGTGTGGAAGTTTATAAAGGAGTGGTTCCCATGTGGCTGGGCTCTGATGCCCTTGGAGGTGCCATCAACATTGTAACCAGTGACTACTACCGTAACTATGCAGACATTTCTTACGCTTATGGCTCTTTCAATACTCACAGAACTGTTATTAACGCCGCCGCTACTACGAAAAATGGATTTACGGTACAGTTAAATGCCTTCCAGAATTATTCCGACAACAACTATAAGGTGCATGTAGAAGCTGCTGATATCAATACCGGTGCCTATGCACCCGAAGCTGTCTTACCACGGTTTCACGATACCTATCATAATGAAACACTGATTGCCAATGTGGGGCTGGTTGACAAAAGTTTTGCAGATAAACTTCTACTAGGGATGACCATGGGTAAAAACTACAAAGAAATGCAGACTGGTGCACGTATGGCAGTTGTTTATGGAGGATGGCACAGACGGGGCAGTATCATGATGCCGAGCCTTAAATATAAGAAGGAAAACCTGATTAAAGGGCTTGACCTGACCATCAATGCCAATTACAACCTGGGCTACGAGCAAAACATTGATACCGTAAGCGGGAGGTTTGACTGGTATGGCGGGTTCAGGCCAATTGGCTCCAGCGGAGAGCAGGGACGTACCATGACCAGGTACAGAAACAACAACGGATTGGCTACGGCTATGGCTAGCTACCGTCTTAACGAAAATAGTTCCATCTCTCTGAATAATGTTTACAATACTTTTAACCGAAAGGTAAATGATAAGGAAAACCCCGGCAATGCAGATAATAACCGGGTAAAGAAACTCAGCAAAAATGTAATCGGTTTAGGTTATTCTTATGATCTGAAAGACAGATTTAGTCTTACCGTTTTTGGAAAACTGCTGACACAAAGGTCCGTCATCAGCGATAATGGAGGGGGGCAGCCGGGAATTGACAAAATAGGGTATGGTGCCGCGCTAAGCTACCATTTAAAGCCTGACTTCCAGTTGAAAGCTTCTTATGAGCTGGCTAACCGCTTGCCGGAGTCAAACGATATATTCGGGGATCTGGAAAACCTGATAGGCAACCCAAATTTAAGACCGGAGAACAGTCATAACCTTAACGCAGGATTCAGCTATGGATTTGCATGGAATAAAGATCACCGTTTTTCAGTAGCCGCAAATGGAATTTACCGCTATGCCAGCGACTATATCATGATGTCATTTGCCCCCAATCAAAACAAAAACATACTGGAAAACAGGGAAGCTGTAAAAGCCTGGGGTGGAGATGCCGAAATCAGGTATTCCTATAAAGGCTGGTTAAGCGCTGGTGCAACATTTACTTATCAGATGATCAAAAACCTGGAGGAATATGTGAACGATAATAATGGTAACCGTACCAGCACCCTGAGCCCGGTATACCTGGACCAGGTGCCTAACATTCCCTACCTGTTTGGGAATGCAGATGTATCTGCAGCATTGAAAAATGTATGGAGAAAGGGCAACAACCTGAACATCGGCTATAACCTCATGTATGTGCACGAATTCTGGTTGTATTGGCCAAGCAGAGGACAAAGAGATGTTACGAGCAAATTTGTTGTGCCTGCACAGTTGTCCCACGACATAAATATTGTGTACAGTATGGCTCAGGGCAAGTACAACATCGGCCTGGAAGCACGCAATATTACTGATGAACGGATGTACGATAATTTTAGCCTGCAAAAGCCTGGTCGTGCTTTTTATTTAAACCTTAGATATTTCTTTAACAACAAATAATATGAAAACAAACTTTACAAAAGCGCTAGCTGCGCTCAGTCTGGCTGTGGCGATGACCTCATGCACTAAGAATAATAAAGATGTCCCTGAAAATCCGGGCAATTTTATTCTGGCCGTTACACCTGCCGCAACAACTGGCGTGGCCGATTATCTGCTGACGGCAGGAAGCCTGGAATCCGGAACGATCTCTACTGCCGGAAACGGAATTGAGCAGGACGGTTCTTATCGTTACTATGTAACCAGTAACAACAAGTTTTTTAGTATGCTGTACGGACAGGGAAATCCGGGTGCGGTTACTACTTATAATATTACCAACGGTAAGCTGACTAAAATATCTAATTTCCAATCGGAAACGGTGCAGGCTTTTGCTCCCGTAAACGATGATATCCTGATGTTTAAAATTCCAAGAACAATTGCAGCAACCGGTAATACGCTGGCTACCTGGTATCGTGTTAATACCAATAGTTTGCTCATTGCCGCAGACGGCAGTGTAAATGCAATTGAACCTACAGGTAATGGCGAGATTGCTCACTTCAGTTGGATCAAGCAGGTCGGAAATAAAGTGTATGCACCTTTCTTCGGGATAAAGAACAGATCATTTGAGACTGATTATCCTGATTATGCAGGTATTGCGGTGTATTCTTACCCTGATATGAAGTACGAGAAAACCATCAAAGACACACGTACCAGCTTTATCGGAAGGTATTTTGTAGATGGCCTTGGCCTGGTTGAAAATGGGGATGTATACGCCTTCTCCAGTGCTGTTGCACAATCAGGGGGAGTGATGACTTCAACCAAACCTTCCGCGATTATCCGTATCAAATCAGGTACTGAAGTATTTGACAATACTTATTTTATGAATTTTGAAACAGCTTCAAATGGATATGTGATCACTAACTGGTTGTATATTGGCAACAACAACTTTGTAGCCCATATTGAACCTAAAGTGACAAAAGGCGCTTACGCCACAGGCAGACAACTGGCCATAGTAAACGTTGTAAACAGTACTGTGAAGCTGGTAAGCGGTTTACCTGCAGTTTCCGAGATCTCAGGTATCACTACCAATAATTATACACCTAAAGACGGTAGAACCGCTTACGTTGGTGTAAACCTCGCAAATTCAGCTGGCAGCTATGTTTACAAAATTGATGCGGGCACAGCGACAGCAACCAGAGGGTTAAAAGTTGAGGGTGGGGTAATCACAGCTATTCAGCATCTGCAGTAAGTCAGACTGCAGCCTCATAGTTATTAACGCACAACACTTATTTATCTGGAATAATTATAAGTAAGTGTTGCGCTTAGGCTAACATTTGCTTTATTTTGCGACTTAATTATATTCAATCTAAATAAATACATCGATCTATATTCAAATCAATCGTCAGATGGTACCGGCAAACAAAAACACCCCAGCAAAAAAGAAGAGCAAGGATTCTCTTTTTACAAGGATCAACAAATGGCTCCACCTATGGTTGGGGCTTGCATCGGGCATCATTGTACTGATTGTATGTTTAACAGGCTGTATCTGGGTATTTAACGACGAGATTGAAGGTTTACTGGAACCTGAAACCAAGGTAGAACGACAGGATAAACCTGTAATCACCCCTGCACAGTTATCGGCCCTTGTCGCCCGGGATTATCCAGATAAGCTTCCTGCCTATGCCAGTTACCAGCAGGGGCGTACCGTCAATCTGAACCTGAGAGACAAGGTGGAGAAAAAAGAAAAAGGCGAACGCGGCGGCGGTAGAAGGGGTGGCGGCGTTACCCTTAAGATCAACCCCTATACCGGTGAGGTTATCAGTAAGGAAGTACTTAAAAAAGGGGAAACGGATTTCTTTAGGTTTATCTTAAACGGGCACAGGTTCCTTTGGATGCCCTACGAAATTGGCAGGCCGATTGTAAATTATGGAACCCTGGTTTTTGTGGTGCTGCTCATTACAGGTCTGATCTGGTGGTACCCAAAAAAATGGAACAAATCTACCCGCGATAAAAGCTTCAAGATTAAATGGGGTGCATCTTTTAAACGGGTAAACCTAGACCTGCACAACGTGCTGGGTTTCTATTCGCTGCTTTTCCTGCTGGCCATCGCACTTACCGGAATGGTATATGGCATCAAGTGGTACAGCGAAGGATTGTACTGGGTAACTTCGGGAGGAGAAAAGCTAAGGGAATTTAAACGTATGGAGTCTGACTCCCTGCAGCTCAATAAACATTATACTCCTGAAGTAGCTATGGACCTGGCCTGGAACAAGGTAATTGCAAAACACCCCAAATCTCAGGGCTTTTATTACAATTTTCCGGATACTGCCAAGGCTAAAGCTATCATTGCCATTACCGTGTATCCAACAGCGGGGCAATTTTACAACAGCAAAGGCTATACTTTCGACCAGCACACGCTGGCCGAACTTAAAAGAGAGGATGCATATGCCGTAGATTACGCAGATGCAAGCGCTGCGGTAAAGCTCCGTAAAATGAATTATGATATCCATGTAGGTAGCATCCTTGGTTTTCCAGGTAAAGTGCTGGCATTTCTGGCCTCTTTGATCGGGGCCAGCTTGCCCATCACTGGTTTTCTGATCTGGTACGGACGGAAGTTTAAAAAGAAGAAAAAGCCTGCAGGACAGGACAAGCCTTTGCAAAGGGCAGCGAAGAAAGGAGCAACAGCTAAGCCGGAAATGGCCGAAAGCTTATAAAAAAGAGGGAGATTTTTAATCTCCCTCTTTTTTATAAATAGATTACTTGCACTTTTTTAATGCAGCCTCCACTTCTTCCTGGGTATACATGCCCTGCTTATTTCCAAAAGAATTGCTGATGTAAACCAGTAACTGGGCAATATCAATAGGATGCAGTACAGCAAAATCAGGCATGGTACCTTCATACACCTGTCCTCCTACGGTAATGGGCTCCTTAATTCCGTTTTTGATAAAACATGCCAGTTTCTGTCGGTTTTGCTTTAAAAAGATGGTGTCTGTAAGCGGAGGTGTCAAAGTACCCAGGCCCTCGCCATTGCTGCCATGGCAATTCTGGCAATGTTTGATGTACAGATCCCGGCCGTTCACATAATAAACATCCTGCTTTACCTGGGCTGCGTCCTGACAGGAAAATACAATAAGACCAATGGAAAGCAGGAATAAAGTGCCTGTAAAGTACCTGCGCATAGCCTACTTTTTATATTCTGCCAGTAAAACAGGAATGTCTTTGATCAATTTGGCAACATCCTCGGTTTTTGTGCCATCATAGGCACCACGAAGGCGTTTTTGTTTGTCTATCAATACCAGCCAGCCCTGGTGGATATAGCCGTCCCTGTTGGTAGCATCTTCGGCTACGGCAACCAGGTAATTTTTTTCTGCGATGCTGTACACACTGTCTTTTGTACCCCATACAAATTGCCATTTGCCATTGTCGACACCCAGCTTCTGCGCATATTTCTTTAGTACAGATGGTTTATCGTATTTAAAATCAATGGTGTGCGAAAGGTACATCACATCCGGGTTGTCCTTAAACTTATCGAATATGGTTTTCATGTTGCGGTGCATGGTAGGGCAGATGCTACTGCAGGAAGTAAAAAAGAAATCGGCAATATAGATCTTATCCTTAAAATTATCGTTGGTGACATATACACTGTCCTGGTTTAAAAAACGGAATACCGGGATGGTCTGGTAAACCGTATCTACGCGGCTTGTACCATCGGCATTCTTAACCGTTTCTGCAGCCCTGGGGCCTAGTATAGGCAGTTTTTTTGCGTCCTGACAGGCAGAAAGCAGTAAAACAGGTATAATTAAAAAACGCAGTGGAAAGAAAAATTTTAATTTCATGATGTAGTGTTGTTGGACCATGGGCAAAGGTAACTAAAATGAAATTAACCCTTCCGTTTTGATAAGGTCTGCTATTGCCATAAAATGGTCATGAAATAAATAAAAGACGTTTTATAGGTGTAGGTAGCGCTTTTTAGTCCAAGGAACGAAACAGGCATAGGTTTTGAAAACCCTGCTGGAAAATTGAATTTAATCATGGACAATCAAATGATATTTGTTCGCATAGCGAATACAGACGACACCAGGTATGCACAGGAAATTGTGGAGGAGACTGCAGCCTCGGCCATAGCGAGGGGTTCGGGCATTGCTAAACGGAGTGTTGAAAGTGTTATAGAAAAAATGAAGAATGGAAAAGCGGTTATTGCGGTTACCGGCACAGGAGAATGGGTAGGTTTCTCTTATTTTGAGCTTTGGGAGAATAACGCCTTTGTGTCTAATTCCGGATTAATCGTTGCGCCCCGGTTTAGGAATGCCGGGGTGGCCAGAGCAATAAAAGAGCGAATATTCCGCATGTCGCGCCGCATGTATCCGGAGGCCAGGATCTTCAGTATTACCTCTGGTGCTGCAATTATGAAGCTGAACAGCGAGCTTGGCTTTGAGCCCGTTAGCTTTGCCGAGATTACGCATGACGAAGGTTTTTGGGAAGGCTGCAAAAGCTGTGTAAATTACAATATCCTGGAAAACAAGCAGAAATGCAACTGCCTGTGCACAGCCATGCTTTTTGATCCGCATAAACAAGATGGAATTGCACCAAAAAACAGGAACAATGAGCAGCAGCTGCTGGTACTGGATTGTGTGGCTTACCCCCGCAATAGCCTGGTGCCTTTTGCAGCGGGCACAAATGCCTTATGTACAGCTTTGAACGACATCAAATGGTTTTCGGAATATGTTTTTCCTATTGAAAGAAACCTTCCCAATCCGGTAAGAATGGAAGTTACTGAAATTCATACCGGATTATATGAACCTGAACCGGCCAGGCAATGTCGCTTTACGGTAGAGATCCATTACGATCACAGTTATAGCGAAAAAGAAATTTTAAACACCGTAAAGAATCATACCCGCTGTAAATTCACGCTAAGGGCAAAAGCGCTTAATTTTGAGCTGGCAGAGGAAAGCACGCAACTCTGCTTTGTCTCGAATAATTATTAATATTGTTGAAATTTTAAGCCATGCAGTATACCGTTCTAATTATAGATGATGAAAAGAAGATCAGCAGCCTGCTGGCAAGGATCATAGAACTGGAAGGTTTCAGGGTTTTTCAGGCTGCTACGGGAAAGGAGGGGCTTAAAACCCTGGCCCTGCAGGATGTATATGTGGTGCTCAGCGATGTAAAACTGCCCGACATTAATGGGGTTGAACTGGTTAAAGAGATCAAAAAAGTAAAGCCTTATGTGGAGGTAATTAACCTTACTGCGTTTGGCACCATTGCCGATGGGGTAATGGCCATGCGCAACGGGGCTTTTGACTACATCACCAAAGGCGATGACAACGACAAAATCATTCCGCTGGTATATAAAGCCTTGGACAAGGCAAAACTACAGTACAGGGTAAATGAGCTTGAAAACAAGGTAGTTAAAAAGTATAGCTTTGAGGGCATACTCGGACAATCCAAGGCCATATTGGCTGCGGTAGACCTGGCACGAAAGGTTGCCTTAACAGATACGACCGTGTTGCTGCTGGGCGAAACGGGTACCGGAAAGGAAGTCTTTGCGCAGGCCATACATTATGAAAGCCCCAGAAAAATGAAACCCTTTGTAGCAGTAAACTGTAGTGGTTTTAGTAACGAACTATTGGAAAGTGAGCTTTTCGGCCATAAACAGGGCGCCTTTACCGGGGCTGTTAAAGATAAAAAAGGCCTGTTCGAAGAAGCCAATGAAGGTACCATTTTTCTGGACGAGATCGGGGAGATGAACCTTGACCTGCAAGCCAAATTGCTGAGGGTATTAGAAAACCAGACTTTTATAAAAGTAGGAGATACGCAGACCACCCGGATAAATGTACGGATAATAGCAGCTACCAACAGGGACCTGAAAACAGAAGCAGAGGCGGGAAAATTCAGGCTCGACCTCTATTACCGACTTTCTGTATTTGCTATAGAACTACCGCCTTTGGCACAGCGCAGGGCCGATATATTGCCGATTGCCAGGCATTACCTGAAGGAGTTCTCGGCAAAGGTTAACAAGCCAGATTTTAAGATGGAAGAGAGCTTTGCAGCACTTTTAACCAAACACGCCTGGAAAGGTAACATCAGGGAACTGAAAAACGTGATGGAACGTGTAGCCATTCTGGCGGATGGGCAGGAACTCAGTGGCAGCCTGCTACCTTATGAGTTTCATACAGGCGGACAAATTTCTGAAACGGATGCCTTAAAAATGGAAACTGTAGAAAAACAGCATATCGTTAAAGTACTGAAATACACCCGTGGCAACAAAACAGAAACCGCAAGACTGCTGGGTATTGGCCTGACTACCCTGTACCGGAAAATTGAAGAATTGAAAATAAATACAGGAATCTGAAAATTTTTATTTGCCGGGAAAGAACAGAAACATTCCCCTGCATTGCCTGTTTAATAAGGACATCAAAATTACTAAATTTTATTCCTATGAACAGCATCAATAAGAATCAACCGGAAGACACTACAGAAAACTTAAGTCACGAAGAGGCCGTTAAAAAAATCAAAGACCTGATTGAACAGGCTGAAACCTGTTTTTTTTGTACAGAACCGGCTTCAGGGCCTTCGGGTGGCGTAAGGCCTATGACCATTCAACAGGTCGATGAGGAAGGAAATTTGTGGATCATCAGTGCAAATGATAGCCATGTTAATGCTGAAATTGCAATGGATTCGAGAGTGAAGCTTTATTTTCAGGGTTCAAAACATTCAGATTATCTGTACCTTACTGCCGAAGCCAGTATTCATGACGATAAGGCAAAAATCAAAGAACTGTGGAGCCCTTTTCTGAAAGTATGGTTTACCGAGGGTGAAAACGATCCCCGTATTTCGCTCCTGAAAATAGTTCCATCGGCCGGGTATTACTGGGACAACAAGCATGGGAACCTTGTAGCAGGTGTTAAAATGCTGATCGGTACCGCAATCGGCAAAACCCTTGATGACTCCATAGAAGGACAGATCAGGATATAGTACCTGGTTTCCTGATTCCTTTCATAATGATAAAAACCCTTCCATTTTGGAAGGGTTTTTTGTTTGTTAGGTTTTTCTGTTTTCTTTTTAATATCTGATTATCAGTTTGTTGTGGTGTTTTGTGTCCTTGTGGTATGCCAATTGGCTATAGCCATTTAAAAACGACACAATTATGTTAACAATCCTTTTACTCCTTGCCCTGCTCATATTATGCTGGGTGTTTTACAAATCAATCGACTGGTTCGAAAAAATCTGAGAAGCTATGATCGCATTATTCCTTATCGCTATTGCCGTATTCATTTACATGATCTACGTGCTGATTAAACCTGAAAAATTTTAATTACAACATGATGAACACTGAATTACTTGGAATTGTTGCTACGTACCTGCTTACGCTGGTTATCGCTATTCCGCTGGGTAAATACCTGGCAAAAGTTTTTGCCGGGGAACGGGTCTGGACAGATTTCCTGAAACCTGTTGAAAACAGCATATTTAAATTGTCGGGTATCAACCCCAAAGAAGAAATGAACTGGAAGCAGCACATGAAAGCCCTGCTGACCATCAACCTGGTTTGGCTGGTGTATGGCTTTTTTGTATTGATGTACCAGGATAAACTACCCCTGAACCCTGATGGTATCCCGGGCATGAGTCCTGATCTGTCATTTAATACGATCATTAGCTTCGTGGTGAACTGTAACCTGCAGCATTATTCGGGCGAATCTGGCGTGACTTACCTTACCCAGCACTTTGTACTGATGTTCCTGCAGTTTGTAAGCTGTGCTACAGGCATAGCCGCTGCAGTGGTGTTCTTTAAAGCCTTTAGAGATAAAACAGCCGTTAAACTGGGCAACTTCTGGGATTTCTTTGTGAAATCCATCACCCGTTTGCTTTTGCCTTTGTCGCTCATCATCGCACTGATCCTGGCCTTTAATGGTACGCCAACAAGCTATGAAGGCAAAGATCAGTTTGTTTCGGTACAGGGCGATACGGTAAATGTATCGCGTGGCCCGGCTGCAGGCTTTATTGCCATAAAGCACCTGGGTACAAATGGTGGCGGATGGTTTGGTGCCAACTCCACACATCCGCTGGAAAACCCGAATTACCTGACCGCAATGGTAGAACTGATGGCACAGGTAGTCATCCCCATTGCCATGGTCATTGCCTTTGGTTATTTCATCAGGCGTAAAAAGCTGGCATGGACCATATTTGGTGTAATGACCATTGGTATGCTGCTGCTGCTCATCCCCATGATCAGCAGTGAACTGGGAGGGAACCCTGCCCTTAACAAAATGGGTATCTCGCAAGCAAGCGGGGCAATGGAAGGTAAGGAAGTTCGTTTTGGTCCGGCACTTTCGGCCTACTGGAGCACGGTAACCACCATCATTTCTACCGGTTCGGTGAACAGCATGCACGACAGTACCATGCCGCTGAGCGGTACCTGGCAGCTGCTCGGTATGATGATCAACTCCTTTTACGGTGGCTGTGGGGTAGGAATGCTAAACTATTTCATTTATCTGATCATTGCGGTATTTATTTCCGGATTGATGGTGGGCCGTACGCCCGAATTTTTAGGACATAAGGTAGAGGCCCGGGAAATCAAAATTGCAGCACTCATTACCCTGCTAAGCCCCTTCCTGATCTTATCGGGTACGGCAATAGCCAGTTATGTATTTACCAGTTACGCCGATGCCGCCTGGGCGGTGCAACCTAAAAACTGGCTGAACAACCCAGGTTTCCATGGCTTTTCAGAAATGCTGTATGAGGTAACCTCTTCCAACGCCAATAACGGCTCCGGCTTCGAAGGCCTGGGCGATAACAATGTGTTCTGGAACGTGCTTACAGGTTTTGTACTGATGCTGGGCCGTTTCCTGCCCATCATTGGCCCCATTGCCATTGCCGGTTTGCTGGGTGCTAAAAAGTATATTCCTGAATCGGCTGGTACATTGAAAACAGATACACTCACTTTCAGCCTGATGACCTTTGCCGTGATCATTGTGTTAAACGCACTTTCTTATTTCCCTGCCCTGGCCCTGGGCCCGCTGGCAGAATACTTTACCATGCTTAAATAAAACAGAACAATGAAAACTTCCAATAAATTATTTGAACCCGCTTTAGTGCAGACTGCATTAAAACAATCCTTTATCAAGCTGGATCCAAGGGTGATGGTACGTAACCCCGTTATGTTCACGGTCGAAATTGGCACCCTCATCATGGCCTATGTTACCGTTTATTCGATGAGCAATGCCGGACAGGGTTCGCCTTTATATAACTTCTTTATTTTCCTGATCTTACTGCTTACCGTACTTTTTGCCAATTTTGCCGAAGCCATTGCCGAGGCACGTGGTAAGGCACAAGCCGATAGTTTAAGAAAGACAAGGGAAGAAACACCTGCAAAGGTATTGCTGGACCGCGGAACCATCGAGGTCCGCTCCTCCAGTCAGCTTAAAAAGGGCGATGTATTTGTTTGTGAAGCCGGTGATACCATTCCAACAGATGGAGAGATCATTGAAGGTATTGCCACCATTGACGAATCGGCCATCACAGGTGAGTCTGCACCGGTGATTCGCGAATCGGGTGGCGATAAATCCTCCGTAACCGGGGGCACAAAAGTTTTGTCAGACCATATCAAAGTGCAGGTAAGCACCCAGCCAGGCGAAAGCTTTCTGGATAAAATGATTGCGCTGGTAGAAGGTGCATCACGCCAGAAAACACCAAACGAGATTGCCCTGACTATTCTATTGGCCAGCTTTACCCTGGTATTCATCATTGTATGTGTAACCTTAAAACCGTTTGCCGACTATGCCAATACGCCCATCACCATAGCAGCTTTGATTTCACTGTTTGTCTGCTTAATCCCTACCACCATCGGCGGACTGCTCTCGGCCATTGGTATTGCCGGGATGGACAGGGCACTGCGTGCCAATGTGATCACTAAATCTGGTAAAGCAGTGGAAACTGCCGGAGATATTGATGTATTGCTGCTCGACAAGACGGGTACCATAACCATCGGTAACCGTAAGGCCACCAACTTTTACCCGACTACAGGGGTCATGATCAAAAATTTTATGGATGCCTGCGTATTGAGCTCACTGGCTGATGAGACCCCTGAAGGCAAATCGATCCTGGAGCTGGCAGCAGTACAGGACAGCCATACCATGACCCAGGCACCAGAAGGCTCGAAGTTCATCAAATTTACCGCCGAAACACGGTCCAGCGGCATAGATACCCCCGATGGCAACCGTATCCGCAAAGGAGCCTTCGATGCCATCAGGAACATCGTTTTAAAGGCTGGAAACCCTTTCCCTATGGATATTGAAGACCAGGTAAAGGCCATTGCCGGCAACGGGGGCACGCCTTTGGTGGTGGCGCAGAATGAGCAGGCCCTGGGGGTAATAGAGCTGCAGGATATCATTAAACCGGGCATCAGCGAGCGTTTTGAACGTTTGCGTAAAATGGGTGTAAAAACGGTGATGGTAACCGGGGACAACCCCTTAACTGCCAGGTTTATTGCCGAAAAAGCCGGTGTTGATGATTTCATTGCGGAGGCCAAACCGGAAGATAAAATGAATTACATCAAAGAAGAACAGGCCCAGGGTAAACTGGTGGCCATGATGGGCGATGGTACCAATGACGCACCGGCCCTGGCGCAAGCGGATGTAGGCGTGGCCATGAACAGCGGAACCCAGGCAGCCAAAGAGGCAGGTAATATGGTTGACCTGGATAACGACCCGACCAAACTGATCGAGATCGTGGAGATCGGCAAGCAACTGCTGATTACCCGCGGTACCTTGACCACCTTTTCCATTGCCAACGACGTAGCCAAGTACTTTGCTATTGTTCCGGCCCTGTTCATTGCTGCTATCCCTGCTTTGCAGCACCTCAACATCATGGCACTGCATAGTCCGGAAAGCGCCATATTATCGGCAGTGATCTTTAACGCCATCATCATTCCTTTTCTTATTCCGCTGGCCCTGAAAGGGGTGGCCTATAAACCCATAGGCGCTAGTGCCCTGCTGCGCAGGAACCTGTTGATTTATGGTTTGGGGGGAGTAATAGTGCCTTTTATAGGCATCAAGCTGATCGATTTATTTGTTGGGTTATTCGTTTAAAAAATAGAAATCATGAAAAAGTACCTGTTACAATCTATACGCCTTACCGCAGTGCTGCTGTTACTGCTCTGCGTAATATATCCTTTAATTGTTGCCTTTGCCGGAGGTTTCTCCAAAGGCAATGGCGGGGGCGAAAAAATCATTAAAAATGGAAAAGTGGTTGGTTATGCTTTACTGGGGCAGTCGTTCAGCAAGCCGGAATATTTCTGGGGCAGGCCATCGGCGGTGGGTTACAACGCCGCAGGATCTGCCGGCTCAAATAAGGGCCCCTCAAATCCTGATTACCTGAAAGATGTTGCCGGCAGGATAGATACCCTGCTAAAGTACCATCCTTATCTGAAAAAAGCAGATATCCCGGCCGACCTGGTTACCGCTTCCGGCAGTGGGCTGGACCCGGATATATCTGAACAGGCTGCCCTCATCCAGATCAAAAGAGTGGCTGCCGCACGTGGCATCAGCGACAGGGCAGTAGCCGAACTTGTCGTAAAAAATACAGAAGGACCTTTGCTGGGCATGTTCGGGCCCTCATCTGTAAATGTGCTGAAATTAAACCTTGCCCTTGACGAATTAAAAAAATAAAAAATATCATGAAGAAACTCTTAACATTAGCAGTAGCCCTTTCAACAGGATCAATTTTGTACGCACAAGAAAGCCCTCAAATTAAAGTATCGGGCTACCTTGAAACTTATTACGGATACGATTTTAACAAGCCTGCCCATAACAACCGCCCTGGTTTTATCTACTCACATAACCGTCACAATGAGGTAAACCTGAATCTGGGCTTCATTAAAGGAAGCTTCGACAACGGGAGCATCAGGGCAAACCTGGCCGTAATGGCGGGTACCTATACCAATGCCAACCTGGCTGCAGAGCCTGGTGTACTTAAAAATATTTATGAGGCCAATGCGGGTGTAAAGCTTTCTAAAGCAGCCAATTTATGGCTGGATGCGGGGGTTTTCGCTTCGCACATCGGTTTTGAAAGTGCGGTATCAAAGGATTGCTGGGTGCTTACCAGGAACATCTCCTCAGAAAATACGCCTTATTATGAATCGGGTGCCAAACTGGGTTATACGACCAGTGATGGAAAATTTGCAGCTGTATTGCTCTATCTGAACGGCTGGCAGCGCATTAACCGGCAGAACGGAAACAGTAAGCCGGCAGGTGGTGTACAACTCACCTGGAAGCCTGCAGCTCAGATTACGGTCAACTACAGCAATTATCTGGGCACAGAAGGTATAGATTCGGTGCGGGTAACCCGGTTTTATCACAATTTGTATGGCATATTCCAGCTTACAGATAGGTTTGGCCTAACCTTAGGTCTGGATTATGGTACACAGCAAAAAGAAAAGGGAAGTTCAGGGCACAATGAGGTCTTTTCACCGGTGGCCATAGCACAGTATATTTTTGCCGATAAATGGAAAGTGGCCGGAAGGGTAGAACATTACCACGATAAGAGCGGCGTTTTTATAGCCACAGGGACTTTAAACGGTTTTAAAACTACAGGTTATTCTTTAAATGTAGACTATGCACCCATCAGCAATGCTGTTGTAAGGCTTGAAGGAAAACTGTACGACAGCAAGGATAAAATATTTGTAAAAAATGAGAACCCGGTAAATACAAATGCGGCCCTCACTGCCAGTATTGCCATTTCTTTTTAAGCTTTAGTTTTTACAGGGCTGGCGCTGGTGTGGCTGGTCCTGTATTAATTTTGATAAATGAAATGAATAAAAAATTATGGTACCTTATCCCTGAAGCGTACATCATTATAAAATGGTAAAGGTAATGGAAGAAGAAAATAAATCCGGCTCTGTACGAAAATTCCTGGACCTGGTAAAAAAATCCAGAAGAGGAAAATTTAAGGTCTACATAGGCATGAGCGCCGGTGTGGGCAAAACCTATCGTATGCTGCAGGAAGCCCATGCCTTGCTGAAAAACGGGATCGACATAAAGATCGGGTATATAGAAACCCATAACCGCGTCGAAACACATGCATTGCTGAGCGGGATTCCGCTGATCCCCAGAAGAAAGCTGTTTTATAAAGGCAAGGAACTGGAAGAAATGGACCTGAATGCCATTCTTAGCCTGCACCCCGAAGTGGTTATTGTGGATGAACTTGCGCATAGCAATGTGGAGGGCAGTAAAAATACCAAACGCTGGCAGGATGTAGTGGATATACTGGAGGCGGGTATCAGTGTGATCTCTGCCGTTAACATCCAGCACCTGGAAAGCATGAACGAGGAGATCGAAAAGATCACCGGGATACCGATTACCGAAAGGATCCCTGACAAGATACTGGAACTTGCCGATGAGATTGTAAATATAGACTTAACTGCCGATGAGCTGATAGACCGTTTAAAAGAAGGGAAAATTTACGATCAGACTAAAATTGAACGGGCTTTAGGCAACTTCTTTCAATCCGACAGGATTTTACAGCTGCGTGAGCTGGCCCTGAAAGAGGTGGCCCATCACCTGGAAAGAAAGATCAGCCTGGAAATCCCCAAACAGATCAAGTTACGCCCTGAGCGCTTTATGGCCTGCATTTCAACCAACAATACCACCGCTAAAATTGTGATCCGCAAAACGGCCAGACTGGCATCGTATTACCATTCGCCCTGGATTGTTTTGTATGTGCAGAACAGCCATGAAAGTGGCGACAGGGTAAAACTCGACCTTCAAAGGCACCTGATCAATAATTTTAAACTGGCCACTGAGCTGGGGGCAGAGGTAATTAAGGTAAAAAGCAACCAGATTACGCAAACGATATTAAAGGTGGCGGAAGAAAAGGAGATCACAACAATATGTATCGGAAAGCCACATTTAAATTTATTCCAGATTATAATGAGAACTGCAATTTTTAACCAACTTTTGCGAAGTATTTCGTCGACCGAAACGGACCTGGTGATTTTGAGCTAGGTACTTAACAATGAAAACAATAAAAAATTAAGATCATGAAGATAAAAACAAAACTTCGCCTCGGATTTGGATTCCTGTTCGTGGTGATCCTCTTTTTTGGAGGCATTTCTTTATACTACATGAATGAAATCTCCAAAAGATCGAAGGTTATTCTTAAAGACAATTATGAAACGCTGAACTATACCAGTGAGATGCGTGCCATACTGGATGGGAACGGACTTCCCTTACCGGCAAAAGCTATGGCGGCTTTCGATGAGCAGCTGGCACTTGAAGGAAAGAATGTTACAGAAGCAGGTGAGGGCAAGGCTGTAGCAGCTCTGAAATCTGCTTACACACTTATGGTGAATCCGGCAGTTTCCCTCAGCGAAAAACAAGAGGCTTTAAATAAGGTTAGATGGCAGTTAAAGCACATCGACGATTTGAACATGAATGCTATTGTAAGGAAAAATTCGGCTGCTCAGGCTTCGATAGAGCGGGCAGCGATGTATGTGATCTTTGCAGCTTCGGTGTGTTTCCTGATCCTGTTTTCATTTATTGTGAACTTCCCTGGTTTTGTGGCCAACCCGCTGCGCGAATTTGCTGATGCGATCCGCGAGATCAGCCGGAAAAATTATAAACAGCGACTGGAATTTAAAGGCTCTGATGAATTTTCGGAACTGGCAGCCTCTTTTAACCTGATGGCCACCGAACTGAACAAATGGGAGAGCAGTAACCTGGCCAAAATACAATCGGAAAAGCTAAGGATTGAGACCATTATAGAGCAGATGCAGGATGCCATTATCGGGTTAAATGAAAAACAGGAGGTCCTTTTCATGAACAGGGTAGCGGCACAGCTGATGAACTTTGAGCAGCAGCAGGTATTGGGTATGGATGCCATGGAACTGCGGAAAAAGAACGACCTCCTAAACCGCATTTTACAGGAAAATGGGGCAGATAAACCCATGAAAATTTATGCCGATCATAAAGAATCCTATTTCCAGCTTGAACGCAGGGAAATAATAGTACCCAATTATGATGATAATGGCGACAATGCAGTGCTGCAAACCGGCAAAGCCGCGGGACAGGTTTATATCCTTAAAAATATTACCCAGTTTAAAGAACTGGATGAGGCCAAGACCAATTTTATCGCTACCGTATCACATGAGCTGAAAACCCCTATTTCTTCTATTAAAATGAGCTTAAAACTGATGGACGATGAAAGGGTGGGTGCCATGAATGCCGAGCAGAAAGAACTGGTACAGCACATCAGGGAAGATTGCGGTCGCCTGTTAAAGATCACTAGTGAACTGCTTGACCTTGCACAGGTAGAAACCGGGAACCTGCAGCTGAACTTTGTAAAATCTGATCCCCGCAAAATCGCCATTTATGCCATGGATGCTGTAAGGTTCCAGGCCGAGCAGAAATCTATAGAACTGGAACTGGTTTCGAAGAACAACCTTCCTCATGTCAATGTAGATATAGAAAAAACAGCCTGGGTACTGGTCAACTTTTTATCAAATGCACTGCGCTACAGTCCTGAAAAATCAAAGGTCATTGTACAGGTTATTGAAAATGCCGGTGCCATAGAGTTTTCGGTCCGCGATTTTGGGAAGGGGATTGAAGAACAGTATCAGAAACGTTTGTTCGATAAGTACTTCCAGGTGCCAACGGATGGCAATAATAAATCAGGGTCGGGCCTCGGACTGGCCATCTCCAAAGATTTTATTACCGCCGAAGAGGGTAATATATGGGTAGAGAGTGCATTGGGAGAGGGCAGTAAATTTTGTTTTTCATTACCTATAGCATCCTGATGGCTTCTTATAATCAGTTTTTTAGCTTACCTTTGCAGGGATAAGTTCTTTAATTATTTCTTTCATCAACCGGTAATGGTTTTACTTAATTGTAGATTAATAGGGAATCGTGTGTAAATCACGAACTGTCGCGCAACTGTAAGTAACACAAAGAGTTTTTACCCTTAGCATATCCACTGTTCCCCCTGGGGAATGGGAAGGATGGTAAAAATGTTACAAGTCAGGAGACCTGCCCTTACCGAATTGACATTGCTTTCGCGGTTTGAAGCAGAGGTTTTTTGGTGTCAGTCTTTGGTTACTCCCGTCATATTGACGCCAGGAGCTGTTTCCTGCTTAGGCTACATCCATTTTCCTTCTTTTTACTATCGCATCAGCATTGAGATTTCAGCAAAGAGCTTTTAACTGATTTTTTCATCAATTAAAAAGCAAGAAAATGCTAACAAACAATCTGGGCTACCCGCGCATTGGTAGCAAAAGAGAACTCAAAAAAGCCTGCGAGCAATATTGGTCAGGTAATTCTTCTATCCAAAGCCTGGTGCAAACTGGAAGGGACATCCGTAAACACAACTGGGAACTGCAAAAAGCCGCCGGGATTGACCTCATCCCATCCAACGATTTTTCGTATTACGACCAGGTGCTGGACCTTTCGCTCACTGTAGGCGCTATCCCTAAGCGTTACCATGAGGTGATCCTGAACAAGGGCAATTCTGAACTCGACCTGTATTTTGCAATGGCCAGGGGGTATCAGAAAGATGGACTGGACATTACTGCCATGGAAATGACCAAATGGTTTGACACCAATTACCATTACATTGTTCCGGAGTTTACAAAAGACCAGCAGTTTAAACTGTTTTCAACTAAAATCCTGGATGAATACAATGAGGCCAAAAGGCTGGGCATTAATACCAAACCGGTTATTATTGGCCCTGTTTCCTATTTGCTGCTGGGCAAGGAGAAAGAAAGTGGTTTTGAGCGCGTAGATCTGGTAAAAAATCTGCTTCCGGTATACCTGGAAATCCTCAGAAAACTGGAAGAACAACACGTGGAATGGGTACAGTTTGATGAGCCTTTTCTGGCCCTGGACCTTACAGGAAAAGACAAGGCAGCTTATGCTTACGTTTACGCCGAGATCAAAAAGCAGTTCCCCAAGCTGAAAATTTTACTGGCTACCTATTTTGGTGCGTTAAAGGAAAATACAGCACTTGCGGCCTCCCTGCCGGTACAAGCCATACACATAGACCTGGTACGCAGTCCGGAGCAGCTTGAAACTGTACTGGCCGATCTGCCAGATCAGATGAAACTTTCATTGGGACTGGTTGACGGACGTAATATCTGGAAGAATGATTTCAAGGCCAGCTTGTCATTAATTGAAACAGCATTGGATAGGGTAAAGGAAAACAGGTTGATTATCGGTTCGTCCTGCTCCCTGATCCATTCGCCATGCGACCTGGAGCTGGAAAACAATGATAAAGTCCTGACCCCCGAAATTAAGCAATGGCTTTCTTTTGCCCGGCAAAAGCTGGATGAAATAGTTAGCTTGAAGCAAATTGCTGCCAACTACCCCTCAGCAGCTGCTAAATTAAAAGAAAATGAAGCAGCACATCAAAGCAGGAAAACATCGGCCCTGATTCATAAAGCTTTTGTAAAGGAGCGGCTGGCAGCAATTTCAGTAAAAGACGATCAGCGCGGTAATCCCTTTGCCCTGCGCCAGAAATTGCAACAGGAGGCATTGGGACTGCCGTTGTTTCCTACAACAACCATAGGTTCTTTTCCGCAGACATCAGAGGTGCGCAGCTGGAGGGCCAGGTATAAAAAAGGAGAGCTGAGCCTTGCTGAATATGATGCACTGATTGAAAAGGAAACTGAAGAAACCATCCGTTTTCAGGAAGAAGCTGGGATTGACGTATTGGTACATGGCGAATTTGAACGCAACGATATGGTAGAGTACTTTGGGGAGCAGCTGGCCGGCTTTACCTTTACCAAAAATGGCTGGGTACAAAGCTATGGCAGCCGCTGTGTAAAACCACCGGTAATTTATGGGGATGTTTACCGTCCGGAGCCTATGACGGTACGCTGGTCGGCTTATGCACAATCGCTCAGCAAAAAATGGGTAAAAGGTATGCTTACCGGCCCTGTTACCATACTGCAATGGTCCTTTGTTCGTAACGACCAGCCCAGATCTGAAACCTGCACGCAGATTGCATTTGCCATCCGGGACGAGGTGAACGACCTGGAAAAAGCGGGAATTAAGATCATTCAGATTGATGAGCCCGCCATCCGGGAAGGCCTGCCGCTGCGCAAGTCCGATTGGCAGGAATACCTGCAATGGGCGGTCAAGGCTTTCCGTATTTCTGCAAGCGGGGTGAAAGACGATACCCAGATCCATACACACATGTGTTATTCGGAGTTTAACGACATCATTCAGCACATTGCCGATATGGATGCAGACGTGATCACCATAGAATGCTCGCGTTCCCAAATGGAATTGTTGGATGCATTTGCTGATTTTAAGTATCCGAATGAGATCGGTCCGGGTGTTTACGATATCCATTCTCCACGCGTACCCGCTAAAGAAGAAATGGTTGCCTTACTGGAAAAGGCCAGATCGGTTATCCCTGCGGCACAGCTGTGGGTAAACCCTGATTGCGGCTTAAAGACCAGGCACTGGGCTGAAACAAAAAAAGCTTTAACAGAAATGGTAGCTGCTGCAAAAGTACTGCGGGAATCTGTGGAAGAAGCTGTAACTTTGTAAAAAAAGAGGCAGGCGGTATGCCTGCCTTCTTTTACAGAATTACGTACGCACAAATGAGAATAAGGAAAAATGCGGTGATTACCGCGGTTGGGGGTTATGTTCCGGATACGGTTTTAAGTAACCATGACCTCGAAAAAATGGTGGATACCAATAATGAATGGATTGTTGCCAGGACCGGGATAAAGGAGAGAAGGATTGTGAACGACCCTGAAATTGCAACCTCAGATATGGCGACTTACGCCCTTAAAAGACTGATGGAAGACGGTAATGTGAGTCCGGACGAAATTGATTGCGTGATCGTGTCTACCTCTACACCAGATTATGTAATGGTGAGCACGGGTAGCATGGTGTGTGAGAAGGCGGGGCTAAAAAATGCCTGGGGTATTGATACCAATGCTGCCTGCAGTGGTTTTTTATATGCCCTTACGCTCGGTGCCAGCATGATTGAAAGCGGCCGTTGTAAAAAAGTAGTCGTGATCGGGGCCGATAAAAACAGCTCAATTGTAAACTATACAGACCGCAATACCTGCATCCTTTTTGGAGATGGTGCCGGCGCAGTTTTACTGGAGCAGACCGAAGAGCCGGTAGGCTTAATGGACAGCTTTTTCAGAACAGATGGCTCTGGTAAAGAAAATCTGATCGTTACTGCCGGGGGCTCTAAATTCCCGGCTTCACAGGCTACGCTCGATGATAAACTGCATTATGTGCGTCAGGATGGCCGCGTGGTATTTAAGGCTGCCATTCAGGGTATGACAGATACCTGCAATGAGGTGCTGAAATCGAACGACCTGGTGAGTTCACAGATCGACCACCTGATTCCGCACCAGGCAAACCTAAGGATTATTCAATCTGTAGGAGAATACCTGGGTTTATCTGCCGAACAGGTTAAAGTAAACATTCATCGTTATGGAAATACCACCGCTGCCACTATTCCGTTGTGCCTATGGGATTTTAGAGATGATTTTAAATACGGTGATAAAATGATATTGACTGCATTTGGCGCTGGTTTCTCCTGGGGGGCAACTTACCTGAAGTGGGGCACACTCAGAGAGAAGTAGAAATTAACCGTTCTCTTCTGAGGCCGGAACAAGTGGCGCGAAAAGCACCAATTATTCCTATGCCTCTTCAGAGAAGGTAAATTTCTTGTTATTGCATGGCTTGCTCAGCATTTGCCGGCCGGTCAGTCAGTATCACAACAAAATACTAAATGACAATAGAAGATAAAATACAGGAATCCGAGACCCGGATTTTTAAAGCAGTTTTTCCAAATACAACCAACCATTATGATACGCTGTTCGGTGGCACGGCCATGCACATGATGGATGAAGTGGCCTTTATTACCGCGACCAGGTTTAGCAGACAGCGTATGGTTACGGTAAGCAGCGACAGGATAGATTTCAATAAGCCGATTCCTGCAGGTACCATTGTAGAGCTCATTGGCAGGGTAAGCCACATTGGCAATACCAGTTTGAAGGTAAAGGTAGAGATCTATATCGAACAAATGTATTCAGACATCAGAGAAAAAGCCGTAACCGGCGAATTCTCTTTTGTGGCCATAGATGAGCATAAGAAGCCTGTTCCTGTTTTCAGGGGATAGGCTTCCCTTTTTTAGGAATTCTTTTACTTTTATAAGGAATCATCCGTCATGATGCTTACCTTTGCAGCAAAATGCTGTTGAAACCACTTTCCATATTGCTTTTATTTAGTTTGCTCAGTGCAAATTGCAGCAATCTGTTCGTCTATCTCGGTTTCGAAGCCAATCGGAATTACATTGCCAAAGAGCTGTGTATCAATAGGGATAAGCCCGAGATGCATTGTAATGGGAAGTGCTATCTGATGAAAAAGCTGAAACAGGCCCAGGAGAAAGAGGAAAAACAGGAACGATCTTCGCAAAAAGTACAGATACAGGATGCGGTTGTGTTTCAGAAATTGGTTTGTACTTCGCCTGTTAAGCACCTGAGGCCTTCAAGGGCAGCAGAAATCCCTTTTGCTTTGCCAAGGCACTCGGCTGCGATATTTCATCCGCCAAAGGAAAATTAACCGTTCTCTTCTGAGGCTGGAACAAATGGCGCGAAGAGCGCCAATTATTCCTATGCCTCTTCAGAGAAGGTAAATTTTCTATTTAGTAGCACAGCAACATAGCAGGAGTTTTTTTGTGAGTCTATCATTGTATTAAATATCTTGTTTACATCTTGCTTTTGCGTTCTGATAGAAACAATCAGTTAATTTTTCTTGAATTTCCGTCTATTCCTTTTTATTCTTTTTTGAAGGTAGATAGGGATAGCTGTATCAATTTTAATAATGAACCCTTTAAGATATTTAATTCTATCCATAGGGCTGGTCATGCTTTTTTTGCAGACGAATGCCCAAAAACAGGTCGTAAATGGCCACGTATATGATTCCCAGACCCGGCAGCCACTGGCCGGGGTCATGCTTTTCAATGTAGAAGCCCTGGAACTGACAAAGTCGGACGCCAAAGGCTTTTTTGAGATAGCCGCACTGCAGCCAGATGGTAAATTTACCGCTGTGCTGCCAGGGTACAGGACCCAGTTGGTAAAAATATCCGGACACGAAAATGAGCTCAACATACAGCTGGAGGCTGATGGTTTGAGCCTGAATGAGGTGCGGGTGGCCGGCTATAACGAAAACAAAACCAATAAGGAAACGGCAGGTAGTATTGCCCTGATTACCGCAAGGGACATTAATCGTGGAAACGCAGTTTCCTTACAGCCGGCACTAAATGCGATTCCGGGTGTACGCATGGACCAGAGTACGCTTTCAGAGGCCCGGATTTCCATTCGTGGAAACGGCGTGCGCGCAGCATATGGTGTCCGGAGTGTGAAGATCTATGTGAACGAAATTCCGGTTACCGAGGCAGATGGTACTACCCGTATTGAAGCACTGGATGTAAATAGTATTGGGAGGGCCGAAGTGATTAAAGGCCCGGCATCAAGTATTTATGGGGCAGGAACTGCAGGCGTGATCAACTTCCAGCTACAGCGTGCACCTTACCAGGAACAGAGCCTGGAGGCATCAGGCCTGGTAGGCGCCTATGGCTTACACCGCCTGGCCACTACCTATCGCAGCGGGGGCGACAAAGTAAATAGTTATGTCTCTTATGGCTGGCAGGAATATGATGGCTACCGTAAGCATAGCAACGACATGCGCCGGTTCCTGACCGGTAACTTCCAGCTTTTTCCGAGCGACAAGCGCATCATCACCCTAATGCTGAACAGGACTACCCAGCACTCCCAGATCCCTGGATCGCTCACTGCAGATCAGGTAGTGGCCGATCCCCTGCAGGCAAATACAACCAATCTGGATAAAGCGGCAGGGAGGTATCAGACCTGGACCCGCATTGGTTTGGGGCAGCAATACCGTTTCAACGACAAGTTCTCCAATTCAACAAGTGTATTTACCTATTTTTACGATCTGGATCACCCGCTTCCATATGCCTACATCCGGAATTTTTACCAGAGCTATGGCGGCCGGACCCGTTTTAGCTATGACCCGGGTATTACACTGTTGCCTACCCGCTTTACCATAGGTGCAGAATTTAATGAGGGCCTAACCAAAGGCACACAATACGTAAACACCCAGGGCAAAGAAGGGGCCATAAACGCTAACATCGATTATCGGAACAGACAATATTCACTTTTCTATCAGTCGGAAACCAATCTCGGACCGAAAACCAGCTTAATCCTGGGCCTCAGCTACAACAGCATGCGTTATGCGGTGAACGATTATTTAAAGCAGCAGCAAAGCGGCGTTAAAAAGTTTGATCCACAGGCCACACCCCGTATTGCACTGAGCCATACCTTTAGCGATGCTCTTAGCCTGCACGCCAGTGTAAGTTCTGGCTTCTCTCCGCCATCCAGCTCCGAGATCAAGAATGTAGATGGAACCATCAACCCAAAACTACAGGCAGAAAAGGCCATGAATTATGAACTGAACGCCAAAGGAAATGTACTGCGGTCCAGACTGGCCTACGATCTCGCTGTCTTTAAAATGGACATGAAAGGCGAATTGATTGCGCAGTCTGTACAACAGGGTATTACGATTTACAACAATGCCGGAAAAACCAGCCACAATGGTGTAGAGCTTGCTTTGTCATACCAGGTGTTAAAAGCTGATGATGGAGCTGAAATTGTAAGTCTGCGTCCTTTTGCTGCGCTGACCTATTCCGATTTCAAGTTTAAAGATTACCAGACCCTGAATGCACAAGGCCAGGTTAGCGCTACTTATGACGGTAATAAGCTGACCGGTATTGCACCTTGGGTGCTCAATGCGGGTTTAGACCTGGAAACAAAAACCGGGATTTACTTTTATGGCAATTACTTTTATAGCGACCGTCTGCCATTGAATGATGCCAATCTGATTTATAATCCCTCATATCAGGTACTGAATGCAAAACTTGGATACAAAAAGCAAGTGTTAAAATACCTTGAACTGAATGCTTATGCCGGTTTAGACAATATCCTCAATAAAAGCTACAGTTCCATAGTTTCTTTAAATGCTGTGGGATATGGAGGGGCACAGCCGGCCTATTTTAATCCATCTCCAAAACGGAACGGTTACGGAGGATTGAATATTAAATATTTATTTTAACAATCATGCAGATGAAGAAAATATCATTTATCGTGTTAGGCCTGCTGGGCCTGCTCAATGCCTGTACCACATCGCCAGATGCCACACAGGTAAAAGGGCTAAGCACCCCGGGCATTGAAGCTACTGCACCATACTTTACAACAGACCACAATGGAAACGCTGTGTTGTGCTGGACCGAAAAAGACGGCGGGGATTCATTGTACCGGCTGAAATATGCAGTCTTCGATGCAGAAAAAAATAGTTTTAATACAGCAGTTACTGTTCCCGCTTCGGCGGGCTGCAGTAATTCTGCCGAAAGCATGGGCAAAATTGCCTTTAAAGCTGATGGTACCGTTTTCGCCGTTTTTTCAAAACGTTTCCCTAACGAAAAGAACCCTTATGCTGGTGCCATATACTATAGCCTGTCCGACGATGCCGGAAAGAGCTGGTCGCCATCCCGTTTTTTACACAGCGATACCAGCCATAGCTATGGCCGTAGCTTCTTTGACGTCGCTACCTTAAAAGATGGGGAGCTCGCAGCCATCTGGCTGGATGGACGCTATGGAAAAAGTATAAAAGGCTCGGCATTGTTTTTTGCGCGTACGGAAAAGGGAAAGGGTTTCGGGGCCGACAACTGTTTGGATAAAGGTACCTGTGAGTGCTGTCGCACAGCTATATTTACCGACGATGCCGGCAAGATCCATCTTGCATACCGGAGCATCATGTTCCCTTCTGCACTTACAGCCAAACAGGTACGTGATATGGTGTACAAGGTGTCGGCAGATAACGGAAAAACCTTTACCTCAGCCAGAACGATCAGTAACGACAATTGGGAAATAGAAGGCTGTCCGCATTCCGGTCCATCACTGGCAGCAGATAGGAAGGGACTGCAGGTGGTATGGTTTACCGCTGGCGGAGGTGCAGGCCTGTACTATAGCTCAGCAAAAAATCCGGAATCAGGGTTTGGCAGGCGAACCCTGCTTACCACTTCCGGCAGGCACCCTCAGCTGGTTGCCCTTTCGCAGGACAAGGCGGCAATGGTTTGTGAAGAGCCCATTAGTGCAGAACCAGACCATAAAATGAACCATTCGCATGGCAGTATGAACATGAGCCATCCTCCCGCAGGAGCGGCAAAAATTATCTTAAGTATTTTAAAGAACGGCAGCCTCGAAAAAACAGTAGCTGTTACCGAAGGAAAGGAAGCAGACCATCACGCGGTTTTGATCCCTGTTAAGGAGAAGATCCTGATTGCCTGGGTAAGGGAACAAAAACCAGCAGCGAAACTATGTTATACCCTGATGAATTTAAACGAGTAAATTATAAAAGAATGAGAAAATTAATAGGAATTTTACTGGTAACTATAGCAGTAAGTGCTTGTAAGCAAAGTGTAGATTATAAAACGGTACGCGAGGAAGTAATGAAATTTCATGATGTGGTAATGGCCGACCAGAGCGTGGTGGTAAACAACCAGATGAAACTGGATACGTTATTAAAAGACCTGAAAGGCCTCAAAGCCAGGTTTCCGGATGTGGATACCCTGAAGGAAAAAGAGAACTTAAAGGCTTTAATTGCCGATCTGACGAAAGCAGAAGACAGCATGAACGACTGGATGCATAAGTTTGAACCGGATGTAAGCGGCAAATCCAATGCGGAGGCGGTGCAGTATTTTAAAGATGAAATGGTGAAAATTAAAGCGGTAGACAGCCTTTATAAAAAGGAGATCAAATCTTCGGCCGCCTACTTAAATAAATTCGGAAAATAATGAAAGCTGCATTAATATTGAGTTTCTTGCTGTCTGCCACCCTTTATAGCTGCCATAACAAACCCAAACGTCTTCCATTTTTACAAATGGAGGTCCAGGAGAAAGTGGTCGATGGTAAAACACGTACCGATACCTTGTTCAGGACAATTCCTGCCTTTAAGCTTTTAAACCAGGACAGTGCCGTGGTTACAGAGAAGGATTTTGACGGGCACATTTATGTGGCCGATTTCTTTTTTACTTCTTGCCCGACCATTTGTCCGGTTATGCACCGGAACCTGCTCAAAGTGTATAAAAAATACCTGGGCAATCCGGAAGTGAAACTGGCCTCGCATACGATTGACGTAAAATATGATACGCCTTCAAGGATGAAAGCCTATGCTACCAAGCTTGGCATCAAAGGTACCCAATGGGAATACCTCTGGGGTACCAGGGACGAGATCTATGCCCTGGCCGAGCGCAATTACCTGGTTTCGGCCCAGGAAGACAAGAACGCACCCGGGGGTTTCATTCACCAGGGCTACCTGGTACTGGTAGACAAGGAAAAACGCATCCGCGGAGCGTATGACGGCACTCAGGATAAAGAGGTGGCCCAGCTGATGAAAGATATGGATGTGCTGCTGGCGGAATACCAACAGCGATAAAACAGACATACTGCTTCTTCAGCTGAGAGAAGCAGTATGCTTTTATAGTTTACAAGTTTCTAGTTTTTGCTCAGCCAGCAGCAACTGACGGTACAATTCAGCTACGGGAATAGCTGTATGTTGTTTTAGTACCGGCAACAGTTGTTTGTAATAAGCAATTCCTTCTTCCAGCTGCGCTTTGAACTTATGGAAGTACTTTTCTTTTTTGCTGTTCAGTTCCGTGAGTTGTGTGCTGATG
Source organism: Pedobacter africanus (assembly GCF_900176535.1). NCBI lineage: Bacteria > Pseudomonadati > Bacteroidota > Sphingobacteriia > Sphingobacteriales > Sphingobacteriaceae > Pedobacter > Pedobacter africanus. The sequence continues at coordinate 108,665 of NZ_FWXT01000002.1, forward strand.
TCTTTCTTTAAATAATCGATATACAGGTTCAGCTCGTTAAAGAACAGGTTAGGGCGGTTCACCATGGCCAATAGGTTTGTTTTTCCATAAATGTGCTGTACCATTTCCTTTAGACTGTATTTTCCGGAAAAATAGGCCAGGTTGGGGCCTGGGCAAATGCTCACCGCCTTGCTTTCCTTTGCTTTTATCATACCGTTTTTTAGGTAAACCGAAGCACAAAGCCCCTCGCACAGGCATACTTTTTCGGTAATCTGTTCAAACTGCTGCTGGTATGCTGTATCGGACAAAGCCTGTGCCTGGAGTTCTTTGAGCTTTAGGTGTTGGTATTCCCTTGATGCGGTACAAATGGGCATTTCTGTAAATTCAGTATTTGTACAAAGGAATTTTTTTGTGCAAGGGCTTCCGGGCCTTCCTTTTTCTATCCGCTGCAGGCGCTGCTGTTCTATGCTGCCTTTTCTGAAACTGTTAAAAAGTACACCTAGAGGTGAAGAGTTGCTCAGGTAATAATCGTCTTGCTGCGCATTTGCCAGGTCGTTCAGGGTAGCCTCATCTACATTTGTAGCTTCCGGTACCAGTAAAAACGGGCTGCCCCAGCCGGCGGCGTCCAGCTGATAATAGCTCAGCAGAAACTGGTGTTCTTCTGCTGTGCCTACGCCGCCCTGCGCGGTGATGCGCTGTGGGGGAGTGGCATATAGGTTAATCTCTTTTGTATTTAATGCAGCGGCATAAATGTCAAACAATTCTTCCATCAACGCCGCTCGCTTTTGCTTAAATTCTTCCAGTATAGGCCCCAGCAAAAAACCTTCCGTTGCAAAGGCATGGCCCCCACAATTCAGGCCAGACTCTACTCTGAACTCTGAAACCCAAAGCCCCTTTTTTGCCAGCATTTTTGCCTGGATCATGGCCGAGCGGAAGTCGCTTACCTTAAGGATGATCTGTTTGTTCAATGCCCCCGATTGGTCGGGGTAAAAACAGCTGCATTGCTCCATATAGTGGTATAACTTTGGGTTTAAACCAGCTGAAATGATTACCGATGCTTTAAGTTCACTATTGGCAAAGCCACGCATAGCGGCCAGGGCATCCGTAAAATCATCACCCAGATATTCATTACCCACACCGTAATTGGCCTTGTCTACTTTAGACATGATGTTTACATCAATTTTCCCCGGTTGCATCCTGCTTTTTAGCACTTCAAGCGCCTGTGTTTGCTTTTCGGGATCAGTTACTTTCTGCAAGTCCTGGTACTGGCGCTTTAGGACAGCATGATCTGGCAGCAGCTCGAAATATTTGTCGAAATCGTTGTTGTCATTATTCAATAGGTTATCAAACTGAATGTTCACGAGTTTGTTCAGTAAGTTCAGATAGGCCGTGATCCGCCTTGCCCTGCTGTCGGCCTCCTTTTTACCAATAGGCGTATAACTTTCCAGCTGTTTTACCGAGTGAAATTCGCGCATGCGCTCAGTGAGTTCATCGTCGACTATTGAAACAACTGAAGAAATGCCGTATCTGGCTACCTTTAAAGGGGTGTCAATGGAATAACCCAGGCCCAGGACAGGAATGTGAAAAGTATGATGCATGGCTTAAATAAAAAGTTCAGGCCACAAAATAGCGGAGTATTTTCAGCATAAAATATGATCTGGGTCATCTTAAAATATGACAGGGGCGATAAATCGGGTAATGACAAAATTTATATATTTGTGAAAAGACATTATGGAGCAAGTCCGATTATTAGAGGCCATTATAGAAACTGCTATCGATGGGATCATTACCATTGATACCCGTGGACGCATAGAAAGTCTGAATCCCGCTGCGCTAAAGCTTTTTGGTTATGGTCTGGATGAGGTAAAAGGCCGCAATATCAATATGCTCATGCCCGAGCCTGATAAAAGCGGGCATGACGGTTACCTGCATCGCTACCAGACTACACATGAAAAACGCATTATTGGCATCGGACGTGAGGTAAGGGGACTGCGTAAAGATGGAACTACCTTTCCTTTCCGACTTGCTGTAAGTGAAGTTCAATACGATGACCGTATCATTTATACCGGCTTTATACACGATCTTTCCAAAGAGAAAGAGGCGGAGGAGCGTTTACGAGAATATGCCGCCGAACTGGAGGAACTGGTAGAGGAGAGGACCAAATCATTGAGAAAAACAGTGCGGGCACTGAGTGAAGCCAAGGAAGAAGTGAGTTTGTCGCTGGAAAAGGAAAAAGAACTGAACCAGATGAAAAGCAGGTTTGTTTCTATGGCTTCCCATGAGTTCAGGACACCACTCAGTTCTGTACAGCTTTCTTCCTCGCTCATTGAAAAGTATGCGCAGCCTTTCAACAATAAGAACATTACCAAACATGTAGGGAAAATAAAGAATGCGGTTGGGAACCTGACCACTATACTGAACGACTTTTTATCGCTGGAAAGGCTGGAAGCCGGTATCATAGAACCGACTTTTGCACCCTTTGATCTGGTGAAGCTTTCAGAAGAAGTAACCGAAGAGATGCAGATGATTGCCAAACAGGAGCAGCACATCATTTATCAGCATACCGGCCTGGAAAGTATGGTAAACCTGGATCAGAACCTGATCCGGAACTGTATGATCAACCTGATCTCCAATTCCATCAAATATTCCGGAGAAAATACCTTCATAGAATTCAATACGGAGATTAATGATAAGCAATGCTTCATTACCATTAAAGACAATGGTATTGGTATACCGGAGTCTGACCAGAAACACCTGTTTCAGCCATTTTTCAGAGCCAACAATACCGGCAATATCCCTGGTACGGGGCTGGGCTTAAATATTGTACTCCGGTATGCTACGTTAATGCAGGGTAACCTCCATTTCGAAAGCAGCATTAACAAAGCAACAACCTTTAAACTTTCTTTTAACAAATAGATGAAGACGACTACGATACTGATTATAGAAGATAACGAAGACATTAGAGAAAGTACCGCTGAAATACTGGAACTTGCCGGTTACGAAGTGTTGCAGGCGAAGAATGGTAGGATGGGGGTTGAAATGGCTACGATACACCTGCCGGACCTTATCCTTTGCGATATCATGATGCCCGAGCTTGATGGCTATGGGGTATTGTACCTGCTGAACAAAAATGCGGGTACTGCAGCTACACCATTTATATTTCTGACGGCAAAGGCAGAACGGATCGACATGAGAAAAGGCATGGAAATGGGCGCAGATGATTACCTGACCAAGCCTTTTGATGATGTGGAGCTGCTCAACGCCATTGAAAGCCGTCTGAATAAAAAAGACAAACAGGAACAGTTTTATAGCCAGTCGCTCGACAAACTCAGCCATCTCCTCAGCGGTACTTCGGGCATAGAAGAACTTCAGAAAGTGATTGCAGAGCGTAAGGTGCGCAATGTCAAAAAAAGACAGGTTATTTATTACGATGGTGATGCTGTTTCGGGGATATACCTGGTACTGAGTGGAAAGGTGAAAACTTTGAAATTAACTGAGGATGGCCGGGAATTACTGACAGGGATCTATACCGCCGATCAGTATTTCGGCATTCCGGCCCTGTTGAGTCATGAGCCCTATGCCGAAACTGCTGAAGCCCTGGAAGACACCACCGTATGCCTGCTGCCGAGGGAAATGGTAGAAGAACTGCTGGATAAATATCCTGATGTAGCCAGACAGTTTATCCAAATCCTGTCAAATGACCTGCTGGACAAGGAAGAGCAACTGCTGCAGCTGGCCTATCATTCCGTAAGGAAAAGGATGGCTGAAGTGCTGATCCGCCTCTGTAAACAGGAAAAGGAAGCTGCGGTTTCAAACTTAAAGGTATCGAGAGATAATCTTGCCGCAATGGCAGGCATGGCCACAGAAACTGTGAGCCGCATACTGAGCGATTTCAAAGACGAAGCTATCATCGAAAGAAAAGGCAGTCAGATCATCATCCTTGATGAACAGAAACTGCGGAACATGAAAAACTGATTAAGATCACATTTTTGCTTGATTAAACTCATTCCCTGAGTACTTGCATACCACTAATTTTGATGCATCAATAATAGGATGCATGAAAGTAGTAGCGTATAGTATAAAGTCGTTCGAGAAAGAGCCCCTGGCAATAGCCAATCGTAAAAGACATGATATCACTTTAATATCTAATGTTTTAAGTGTTGACTCTGTAAGCTATGCTGAAGGTAAAGAGGCTGTAATCGTATTTGAAGAGGATGACCTATCGGCAGCTGTGATCAATAGCCTGGCCGATCTGGGTGTGAAATACATAGCTACACGTTCAACCTCCGCTGCACATATTGACCAGGACGCTGCGGCCCTCAGGGCTATCCGTATTGCGAGCGTCCCCTTAACTGCCCTGATTGGGCTTAACCACACCGATATGCCGATGGCATTGGCAGAGGAAACCATTCTGAACCTTGATAAATGGCAAAATAAACGTTGCCTGGGCAATGCCTGTGTCTGTTCAAGAGCATGCGATCAGGTAAAACAAACTTCATCAAAAAACCATAACGTTCAAACGCATGAACACTAAACCGCTGACCAGTAAATATCATGTTGCCGCACCGCGTTACACCAGTTATCCAACAGTTCCCTATTGGGACGAAGCCGGGTTTGATGTACAGAAATGGAGCAAATCCGTTGTCTATGCCTTTAAAGAAAGTAATGCCAAAGATGGGCTTAGCCTGTATATACACCTGCCTTTTTGTGAAAGCTTGTGTACTTACTGCGGCTGTACTACCCGCATCACCAAAAACCATGGCGTAGAAAAATCTTATATCGATGCCCTGTTAAAGGAATGGCAGCTATATTGCAGACTTTTCGAAAGTAAGCCCCTGATCAGAGAGATTCACCTCGGAGGCGGCACGCCGACTTTTTTCAGCGCCGGCAACCTGGAGCTTTTAATTAATGGTTTACTGGACAAGGCCATTGTTCATCCCGAGGCCGAATTTAGTTTCGAGGCCCATCCTGCAAATACCACTGCAGCACATTTGCTGGCTTTAAACAAACTGGGTTTCAGAAGGCTGAGCCTGGGTATCCAGGATTTTGATCCGGAGGTACAAGTGATCATCAACCGGGTGCAGACCGTTGAGCAGGTGGCAGAAATTTCTGAACTGGCCAGGGAAAACGGTTATCATTCCATCAATTACGATCTCATTTACGGATTGCCGAACCAGACTTTTAATGGCCTGGCCAATACCATCGAAGAAGTGTTGAGGCTAAAGCCCGATCGTATCGCCTTTTACAGCTATGCACATGTACCATGGGTTAAACCTGGACAGCGCCGGTATACCGAAAGCGATCTGCCTTCATCCGAATCTAAACAGGAACTATATGAACTGGGCAGGAAACGCTTAAAGGAAGGTGGGTATACAGAGATCGGTATGGATCATTTTGCGTTGGCTAGCGACAGTCTGTACAAAGCTGAACGGGACGGTAGCCTGCACCGCAATTTTATGGGCTACACACACCAGTACAGTAAACTGATGATCGGTTTAGGCGTATCATCGATCAGCGACAGCTGGGATGCTTTTGCTCAGAATGTAAAAACCGTGGAAAACTATATGGAAATGGTTAACAATGGAGAATTTCCGGTTTTCAGAGGACATATTTTAAATGAAACGGATCTGCTGATCCGCAAAAATATTCTGAACATCATGTGCCGGGGTTATACTTCATGGACGCTTGAAGAAGCGGAAAACAACGCCCTGGCAGAAGGATTGCTCAGAATGCGCTGGCTCGCTCAGGACGGGTTAGTGCTTTTATCGGCCGGTGAATTGCGTGTCACCGGGTTTGGTAAACGTTTCCTGAGGAATATTTGTATGACGTTGGACGCACGCTTATGGGAAAAACAACCTGAAAAGCAGGTGTTCAGTATCGCAGATTAATGCTCAATTACAGGCTGGTCGAATGACCAGCTTGTTGAATTTTATAGCTCATCAGTTGGGCGATAGAGCTGGCCCTTATCACAGCTTTTTCGGCAAGCGGTCCCTGAAATTCAGAGCTTACCGTTTCTTCCCAGATTTGCATCCAGCGCTCAAAATGCGGGCCTTTCAAAGCCACCCTACGGTTCAGTTCCAGGTGCTTCAGCATTGGGTTTCCGCTATAGGTGATCACATCAAACAATAGGGTTTCCCAGAAAGCGACCATTACAGGAATGTGGGCCTCCAGCTTAAAATCTGCCTGCTTAAATACCGGTCCGATCACCGTGTCGTTTAATGCCTTACTGTAAAATGTCTCTACCAGGTATTGTATGTCTGTCTTGTTTAGTATGTCTTTCATGATTTATCTGCAATTGCTGATCTCGTTGGTATTGGCTGGACTTAAATAAGGGATGTTTAAGGTCATTCCCCTCAGTATGAACCATATGCCGATGCACAACATGAGGTAGGGGACCACCCGGTTAATTTTTCTTCTGAACACCGTCCCTGTGAAGCCCAGGCCAAGTGTCGCTATAAACATCAAAGGTAAGGTTCCCAGTCCAAACCAGAACATGTAACCAATCGCATTTTGTATCCCATTGGTGTTCAATGCGCCGGCAAGTGCCAGGTATACAAAACCGCAAGGTAAAAATCCGTTGATGAAGCCAATGATCAGGTGATTGGCCTGATGTTTCAGTGCGTAATTGAATGCTTTGTTGAATGGACCCAGCAGGAAGGTTTGGTTTTTAAATAGGCTGAGCTTAAATAGTCTGGAGGAGGCGGCCAGTACAATCAATATTCCACTAAGCACGCTGATACCCTGCTGAAAGCCAGCTATCCAGATCTGCCGACCGAGGAGTCCGACGATAGCCCCTAAACTACAATACGCAGCGATGCGCCCCAATTGGTAAAGTAATTTGTCGGCCACCAGCAGCAGCCATCCCCGTTTTTGAATGGGAACAGCAAAAGCCAATGGCCCGCACATGCCGATGCAATGTAAGCTGCCCAGCAAGCCAATCATAAATGCCAGTTTTTCAGTACTCATTCTATGCTGACCTCCTGTTCATCTAAATATGCTTTTCCATTGCTTTCCCAGGAAAGTATAATGCGCCATCGCCCTTTTGCAATTGCATTAAGGGGGATGTTAACCTGATTATGCTCATCGGTTTTTATGGCTACCCGTCTATCCATTTTTTTATCTGAATTGCGTAGCAGTCTTAGCTCTCCTGTAGCTGCCGCTTTGAAAGAGAGGATAAGATGGTCGGGAGACAGCTTTATTTCCGGCCTGGCCTTGTCGGCCTGCACCTGCGCTTTCCTGTTGTAGTCCTTATCGTAATCCAGGCCTTTTTCATAATAGTCCGTATCTACAAGGGCGTCTGTTTTGCTGTTGAACATCAGCACGCCTAATACCACAATAAAGCTCATAAAGCAAAGCATTCCGATCATTAATTTTGTTCCCCAGTTCATATTTTAAAGATTTGGTGGTGCAATAAATGTAGTTTCAAACCGGTCTAAAACCTTGCTGCCTGATACCAGTTTAAAGCGCAGTTCAGATTTGTATTTGTGAATTTCATCCTGCGGAAGTATAAGGAAAAAAGTAAGATTCACCACTCCGCCATATGCAATCGAATCCTGTTTCTGAATGTATTGTATCCTGGCCTTAGGATTTTCAGCAATCAGCTCAAAACGGATGCTGCTATTGGTTTTGTTGATCAGCTCTGCATTGTATAAATTGCTGACAGTTTTATCTTTATCCTTCAATTGGTAGAGCGTTCCTCCAGCCCTTAATATGGTGGTCTTGACCTCGCTCCGGGTAACCAGCAGGTACGACAATACACTCATCAGCGCCAGTAAAACGGCCCCATAAGCATAAATGCGTTTATTGATATGAAAGGGTTGTTTCGTCCGGATTTCCTCTTCAGATTTAAATCCGATCAGTCGGAGCGGACGGTTTATTTTCTCCATCACCATATCGCAGGCATCAATACAGGCGGTACAGTTTGTGCATTCCATTTGTGTACCATTGCGGATGTCGATCCCGGTAGGGCACACGTCTACACATAGTTTACAGTCTATACAATCGCCATTCTGGTTTTCCTTTTCTTTTACACGCTTTGCCCGGGGCTCTCCACGCACATCATCGTAAGCCACAACAATACTTTGGTTATCCAGCAGTACCCCCTGCAAACGGCCATACGGACAGGCAACGGTACATACCAGCTCTCTCATTTTTGAGAATACCAGGTAAAAAACAAGGGTGAAGACACAAATGGAAAGGAAGCCGGAAAGGTGCATGCTTACAGGTTCCGTGATGATTTTAGTCAGTGCGGCCGACCCAATGAGGTAAGCCAGAAAAGTATTGGCAATCAAAAAAGAAATACAAAGGTAAATGCCATGCTTTAAGGCTTTTTTGAAGAATTTACCAGCACTGAGCGGCGCCTCGTCCAGCTTTTTGCGTTTGTGCTGATCGCCTTCTATCCAGATCTCAATTTTGCGGAAAACCATTTCCAGGAATATAGTTTGCGGACATGCCCAGCCGCAAAATACCCTGCCGAAGACCACCGTAAACAGTACAATAAACACCATAAAGGTAAGCAAGGCCAGCACAAACAGGTAAAAGTCCTGGGGCCAGAAGATCACTCCAAAAAAAACAAATTTCCGTTCCAGTATATTCAGCAACACCAGTTGTTCCCCGTTCAGCTTTAAAAAAGGCGCTGCAAATAGCAGAACAAGAAGGAAATAGCTGAGGACAGAGCGGTAACGGTACAGCTTTCCCTTTACCACTCCTGGATAAATCCATTTACGGCTTTTTCCATCGTCCGTCAGCGTAGACAGCTGATCCCTGAAATGACCTGGGCTTTGCGACATAATTATTCTTCTTTTTTGCCTTGTGGTGCTTTTGCACCCGCAGGATTACTTCCTTTCAAGGATAGGATATAGCTGGCAATGTCTGATATCTGCTTGCCGTTCATAGATTTTTCCCAGGCTACCATACCTTTTTCAGGAACGCCATGTTTGATGGTTTTAAAGATGTCCTTCACCGTTCCGCCATGCAGCCAGTACTCATCGGTCAGGTTTGGCCCGACAGCGCCTTCTCCATGTTCGCCGTGACAAGGAGAGCAAACGTTTTTAAAGAGCGCCCCTCCGGCTTGCAGCACAGCCTTATCGGTCGATTGCTCCACATTGCTTTCATTGATTTTGTTGGCGCTGCCGCCACCAGGTTTTTGCAGTAGTGCAATCCGCGCTTCCTCCGCCTGCTGGAGTTCTACAGTATATTCCTCTTCCTGCAGTTTGCCCCAGCCAATTACATGGTAGCTGAACATATAAACGATGGCAAAAATGATGGTTCCATAAAACAATACCATGAACCAGGCGGGAGTAGGGTTGTCCAGTTCTGCGATGCCGTCAAACTCATGTTCCATTACCAGGTCTTTTTCTTCAGCCAGCGGGCGAAGGCCCAGCAGCCTGGTCCAGATGGTTTTCTTTTCCGGCTTTTCAGCTTCAATCCTGGCCTGATCCAGCAGTCGTTCTTTGAGGTATCGCGCTCTTTCTTCGGCGGATGCAAAAGTTGTGGGATGTAAAGTTTGCTGGATGAAGATCTTAATCACCTTTAAAACCAGGATAGAAACAACCAGTATGCTTACTGAAATGAACAGCAGGCACCAAATTAAAATATCACTCATTTTACATCATCATTTAAGGGGAGTTCACTCATATACTTTACTTCATCTTTTTTCATAGTGATCAGTAAGATGGCCACGACCAGGAAAAAGATCATGAAAATGGCCAGGGAGGTGATAAGGTATCCCTGATGTCCTGTGGCCTGATCCAAAAATTGCTTAAACATAACTGTATCTTTTAATGTTTTACTTTGCTTTAATGTCTGTCCCCAGGCGCTGCAGGTAGGCAATAAGTGCAATGATTTCTTTGTCGCTTTTCACTTTTACATTGTTCTTCTGCAGATCTTCTGCGATTTCCCTGGCCTGTTGGTCCAGATCGCGGTTGGCCCGGTCTTCATAATCCTCCGGATAAGGGACACCCAGACGTCGCATCGCGCTAATTTTGCTTCTGGTGGTGGTCGTATCTAAGGTTTGTGTGATCAGCCATTCATAAGGAGGCATTATGCTGCCGGGCGACATGGTCTGCGGATCGAGCATGTGATTAAAATGCCATACGTTTCCGTATTTTCCGCCCTCGCGCTGCAGATCGGGACCAGTACGTTTGGAACCCCACAAATGCGGATGGTCGTACACAAATTCTCCGGCCTTACTGTACTCGCCATAGCGTTCGGTTTCGGAGCGGAAAGGACGGATCATTTGTGAGTGGCAGCTTACACAGCCCTCTTTAATATAAAGATCGCGGCCCTGCAGCTCCAGCGGGGTATAAGGTTTTACACTGCTGATGGTGGGGATATTTGATTTAATGGTAAACGTAGGCATCATTTCCACCATACCACCAATCAGGATCACGATCAGTGAAAGCACCAGGAATACCATAGGCTTACGTTCCAATACACGGTGCAGTTTTTTGTCAGAACCCTGCGGATGGTATACTGCAGGCAATGGCTGTGCTTCGGCAGGCTCGTTGGCCAGTAATTTACCGGTACCTACAGTTTTGATCAGGTTATAGGTCATGACAATTACCCCGGTCAGGTACAAGGCACCGCCGATGGCCCTCAATACGTACATTGGGATAATCTGCAGGACTGTTTCCAGGAAGTTAGGATACCTCAGCATGCCCTCTTCGGTAAACTCTTTCCACATCAGCCCCTGCGTAAAACCGGCAAAATATAGCGGAACAGCATAAAATATGATGCCCAGCGTACCGATCCAGAAATGGAAGGATGCCAGTTTCTTAGAGTATAGTGGCGTTCTGTAGATCCTTGGGATCAGCCAGTACAGAATACCGAAAGTTAAAAATCCGTTCCAACCTAATGCGCCCACATGCACGTGCGCTACGATCCAGTCGGTATAGTGCGCAATGGCGTTGATCTGCTTTAAAGCGAGCATAGGCCCCTCAAAAGTGGCCATACCATATGCAGTTAAGCCTACGACCATAAACTTAAGTGTAGCATCTTCACGTACTTTGTCCCATGCCCCGCGAAGGGTCAGTAAACCATTGATCATACCGCCCCAGCTTGGTGCGATGAGCATGATAGAAAAGGCAACACCCAGAGATTGTGCCCATCCCGGAAGAGAGGTATATAACAGGTGATGCGGACCGGCCCAGATGTAGATAAAAATGAGCGACCAGAAGTGAAGGATACTCAGTTTATACGAATAGACAGGCCGGTTCGCCATTTTCGGAAGGAAATAGTACATCATACCCAGATAGGGTGTGGTTAAAAAGAAAGCAACCGCATTGTGTCCGTACCACCACTGTACCAGCGCATCCTGCACACCTGCAAACAGGTAATAGCTTTTAAATGCAGATACAGGTAACTGGAAGGAATTCACGATGTGCAGTACAGCAACTGTTACGAAGGTGGCAATGTAAAACCATATGGCCACGTACATGTGCTTCTCCCTGCGTTTGATGATGGTACCGAACATGTTGATGCCAAAGGCTACCCAGATTACCGTAATGGCGATGTCGATTGGCCATTCCAGTTCTGCATATTCATGCGATGAAGTTAATCCCAGGGGCAATGTAATTACAGCCGATACAATAATGAGCTGCCAGCCCCAGAAATGAATTTTACTCAACACATCACTAAACATACGCGCCTTTAGCAGTCGCTGTAAAGAGTAATAAACACCCATAAATATGGCGTTCCCTACAAAGGCAAAGATGACCGCGTTGGTATGCAATGGGCGGATACGGCCAAATGTGGTGTATTGCGAGCCCATGTTCAATGCAGGTTTAAAGAGCTGCATGGCAATGAGCAATCCGACCGTCATGCCGATAATGCCCCATACTATGGTGGCTATGGCAAAGTTTCTGACGATCTTGTTGTCGTAGTAAAATTTTTCAGTCATGTGAAAATAATGAATAGTTTATAGCTGTAAAATTAACCCGGTACAGCCGTCTGGGGAATGATGGATATTGTTGTTAAAGGTGATTCTGGTCACTTTTTTCCGACAATTTTTCTTCCCCTGTTTCATCGTCAAAAAGGATGCGTACACCGGGGGTATAAGTGTCGTCGTGTTGCCCCGTTTTGCTGGCCCAGAAAAAGGCTGCAAGAAAAATAAGCGCCAGTAAAATACTGCAGCCTATTAAAAAGTAGATCATGTTCATAACAGCTTGTTTTTTCGTGCATAGAGCCTTGCGGCTATGCTGGTAAACAAAATGATCGTGACTGTGCTTATAGGCATTAGTATGGCTGCAAACAAGGGCGAAAGCAGGCCCTGTACAGCGAAATATAAGCCCAGAAGGTTGTAGGTTAGGGAAATGGCAAAGCTGATGTGGATAATCTTAACGGCATCTTTTGCCTGCTGAACAAATTGAGGCAGCATGTGGAAAGCAGCACCGTCCAGTATCGCGTCACAATCGGGGGAAAAGTTATTGATATTGTTGGTTACTGCCACCCCCACATTGCTTTGTCTTAATGCTCCTGCATCATTTAAGCCATCGCCCAGCATCATGATCTTTTTCCCGTTCATCTGAAGTGTTTTGATGTAGTCCAGTTTATTTTGCGGACTCTGTCTGAACTGTATCTGCTGCGCCCTTGGGAAGAATGGCACCAGACTTTGTTTGTCATGGTCCTCATCACCCGACAAAAGGTGCAGGTCTGCCTGCTTTCCCAGTTTAAAGGTCAGCTCTTTAAAGCCTTCCCGCCATTGCTGCCTGAAAGTGAAATAACCCAGGTATTCGTTGTTGATCATCACGTGCACGTTGCTGCTTGTGGGAGAGTTCGTCAGCGGCAGACCAATAAAAGCGGAACTTCCCAATTTCACTTTATTTCCATTGATCTCTCCGCTGATCCCTCTTCCAATTTTTTCCGAATAATTATCGGCTGAATAAACCTTCTCCAGGTCCAGGTGTTTCGTCAGTTCCCTGCTTAAAGGGTGGCCGGAGTTGCGTGCCAGGTCGCTCAGCAGTTGTTTCTGGTGTCTGGTCATCACACCGGCAAAACTTAATCCAGATGCCTCCGGACTGGTAATGGTACCCGTCTTATCGAATACATAAGTATTGATGCGTGCCAGTTCTTCTACAACCTCTGTACTTTTCAGGTAAAACCTGTTCCTGTCAAATATGCTCAGCACTGCGGCAAGCGTAAATGGGGAGCTGAGGGCCAGGGCGCAGGGGCAGGCGATGATCAGCACCGCTGTGAAAGCGGCAATAGCTTTGCCGGTATCACCTGCACTCAGCATCCAGAAGGCAGCCGAGCCGATGGCAATAAGCAGCAATACGACGCTGAAGTATTTGCTTGCCGTGGCACTAAAAGTTTTGATGTGGTCCTTTTGCGTGTAAAAAGCCTCGTTATTCCAGAGTTGGGTAAGGTAGCTTTGCGAAACGGGTTTTACCACTTCCAGTTCTATGACCCCCGAAAGCTGCCGGCCACCTGCATAGACCACTTCTCCGAGTGTTTTTTGTACCGGAACCGATTCGCCCGTTACAAAGCTGAAGTCAATTTCTGCCGTTCCTTTCAGTAAAATAGCATCTGCCGGAATGATCTCATTGCTTCTGATGAGCATACGGTCGCCCACCACCAATTCATTCAGTGGGGCAGGCTTTTCCTTTCCTGCTTTAATCAGGGTTACGGCTACCGGAAAATAAGAGCGGTAATCCCTTTCAAAAGAAAGGTGATGATAGGTGCGCTGCTGCATCCATTTCCCGATCAGCAGGAAAAATACCAGTCCGCATAATGTATCCACAAAGCCTGCGCCGGTATGGCTGGCAATCTCTGCAACAGATCGGATAAACATGACGGCAATGCCCAAAGCCAGTGGAAAATCGAGGTTTAATATGCCTTTCTTCAGGTTGTGATAGGCAGATATAAAGTAATCCCTCCCGCTGTAAAACACCACAGGAAGGGCAAAGGCCAGGTTCAACCAGCCAAAAAACAACTTAAACCGTGATTCCAGGTCAGATAAACCAAAATACTCCGGAAAGCTGAGGAGCATTACATTGCCGAAACAAAAACCGGCAACGGCGATTTTGGTAACCAGTTCTCGCTCCGAAAAGTCGGACATCTGCTTCTTGACCACGTCCTGCAAACTGATCTGCGGTTCATAGCCAATCGCAGCGAGGGTTTCGACCACCGATTTTAAGCTGGTTTCCTGGTTCTTAAAAGTAATGGACATTTGTTTCTTCAGGAAATCGATCCGCGATTGTACAATTGCAGGATTGATTTTGTAGAGGTTTTCCAGCAACCATATGCAGGAGCTGCAGTGAATGGCAGGGATATATAGCGTAATGGAAGTGAGTTTATCGTCAGTATAATCGACCAGTCCGGCAACAATTTTTGGTTCCTCCAGGTATTCAAAATGACTATTCTGCTGTTTTTGCGTTTGTCCGGGTACATCATTGTACGCATAGTAGTTGCACAGATTGTGGGCAGACAGGATCTGGTAAACGCCCTTGCATCCCGCGCAGCAAAAATTCCTGTTGTCGAGCCGATAGGGTGCTGCGGGCAAATCGTCTCCGCAGTGGTAACACTGCGTTTCTGTTTCTACGGTCTTCTGTTCAAACATGATCCTGATCAATTTGTAGGCAAAGGTCGGCCCGGAGGCCGGATCATAACATGACGGATGTCAGAAAAGGAAGTGATGTTGGTCACCTAAAAGACGCTGAATGTCATCGTTTGAATATCTTTTAAAGAATTTTAAATTTTAAAGATTAAAACCTGCATATTTATAAAATGAATTGATCATGGAAACATGAAAGTTTGTTTAATGAAAGAACATTATCAGAGATGCAGTACCGGGAAATATTAGATCAGCTTCGTGCCCATGTTGCAAGCCTTTTTCACGCCCACAACGATGAGCGTTTCATTTACCATAACCTGCACCATACCGAACAGGTAGTTGAAAACACCGTTAGAATTGCCAATCATTATCAGCTATCCGATCAGGATTTCTTCATTGTGGTGGCAGCAAGCTGGTTTCATGACATGGGCTATTTGTTCGATTGCAGACAGCATGAAACCAAAGGTGGGGCCATGGCCGTAGAATTTCTGACCGGCAAGGGAATGGAAAAGGAGGTAGTGGATCAGGTATATGGCTGTATTATGGCTACAAAGATGCCCCAGAAACCAGAAGGATTATTGCAGCAGATTGTTTGCGATGCCGACCTGTTTCACCTGGGTAGTGATAGCTTTAAAGAACGCAATAAACTGATGCGCAAAGAAGCCGGGGCATTTTGCAACAGGCCTATTGATAAAACAGAGTGGAGGATCAAGACCATTGCCCTGTTTAAAGCACATCATTACCATACCGATTTTTGCCAGAACCTGCTCAACGCCAGGAAAGCACAGAACCTGGCTGAAATGGAACATAAGCTCAAAACCGAACAAACCGTGGAGACAACAGCAATTGTAAAAGAAGAAAAAAAGAAAAAAAGCGACAGGCCGGAGCGTGGTGTGGAAACCATGTTCAGGATCTCCTCAACCAACCACCAGCGCTTAAGCGATATGGCCGATAACAAGGCGCACATCATGATATCGACCAATTCCATTATCCTGTCGGTAATTCTGAGTTTGCTGTTGCGTAAGCTGGAAGATAACCCGCACCTCATTATCCCTACTTTATTGCTGCTCATCATTTGTGTGGTAACCATGGTCTTTTCTATCCTGGCTACCAGGCCTTCCATCCCTGAAGGGGTATTTACACCCGACGACATCAGCCAGAAAAAGGTAAATCTGCTTTTCTTTGGTAATTTTTATCGCATGAGCCTTTCAGATTATCAGGATGGTATGATTAAGATGATGGATGACAGGGATTTTCTCTATGGTAGCTTAATTAAAGATGTATATTCGCAAGGTGTAGTTTTAGGTCGTAAATACCGTTTGCTGAGGATTGCCTACAGCGTATTTATGTTCGGCATTGTGGCCGCTGTTCTGGCCTTTATCGCAGCTTCTGCCTGGGTAACCATGTAATCACTTTATGGAGAAAGCTGTTTTTTACAACAGGGACTTAAGCTGGCTTAGCTTTAACGGACGTGTACTGCAGGAAGCCGGAAAAGTAACAGTGCCCTTGCTGGAACGCATTAAATTTCTGTCCATCTATTCATCCAACCTCGACGAGTTTTACAGGGTAAGGATCCCTGTTTTGATGGCGGTGAACGAACACCATAAAACCACCGACGAAGTCAGTAATTACGAACTGGCCAAAGCTGAGATCAACAAACAGCAGCAGCAGTTTGGTGTCATTATTAAAGAACAGATCCTTCCCGAGCTTTTGACACATCACATTCACTGGATCTACAATGAGCCCATCCCCGAAAATATTTCAGCAAAAGTAGCAGCAGTCTTTTTTACAGAAGTGCTGGCCTATATTTACCCGGTTTGCATAGACAACGACCTAGCCGATTTTTTTGCCGAGAACAATAAACTTTACCAGCTGGTTATCCTGGAAGACAAAGCGGGGAAGGAACGGCTGGAGCTGATCAACATCCCCTCTGAAACCTTGCCCAGGTTATATCCGGTCACAGAAGGTCATAAGCAGTATGTTGTTTTTCTGGAAGACATCATCAAACACAACATAGACTATTTATTTCCGGCCGATGCCATCAAAGGGGTGTTTAACCTCAAAATCACCCGGGATGCTGAACTTAAAATTGAAAGCGGGACAGAGGCCGACCTCACAGAGGCGCTGGAACGTCAGCTGGAAGCCAGGGATTTTGGTTTCGCTACACGTTTTCTGGCCGAGCCGGGTATTCCTTTAAGGAGCCTGTACCGCATCATTTATGCGTTGAAACTGCACAAGGCCGCTGTTGTCGAGGGAGGGACCTATCACAATTTAAAAGACCTTGGTAATTTTCCGTTAAAGGGGGATGAATTCAGTTATCCCAAATGGCCGGCAGCCACAGCTGTTCACATACCTGAAAGGGAGACGCTTTTTGAGCTTATCCCTAAAAAAGACATTTTGATCAATGTTCCCTATCAGCGCTACGACCCGGTGCTTCGATTTTTTAACGAAGCCGCAAACGATAGCCATACTGAAGAAATATATACCACACTTTACCGGGTGGCCAGTAATTCCAGAATTGTAAGTGCGCTGATGACCGCCGCAAGGAACGGAAAAAAGGTAGTAGCCCTGGTCGAATTGAAAGCCAGGTTTGATGAAGCAAACAACATCAAATGGGCCAAACAAATGAAAGCTGCCGGTGTGAAGATTATTTACAGCAGCTTAGAGTTGAAGGTACATGCCAAGGTTGCACTGGTAAAAAGAAGGATTGGTGGAGAGGTCAAATACCTTGGATTGCTCGCAACAGGGAACCTGAACGAAATTACGGCGAGGTTCTATACCGATCAGATCCTGCTGACTGCGCATCAGCCGATGCTAAAAGAACTGGAAGCACTTTTTGGATTTTTAAGTAAAAACAAAAAAGCCCCTGCTGCCGAGGACATGATTAACTTTGAGCACCTTTTGGTAGCGCAGTTTAACCTGCAGCAAAGATTTCTGGAACTGATAGAAAGGGAAATCGAACATGCCCGTGCTGGCAGGCAAGCGGGAATTACTATAAAATTAAATAATCTCGAGGAGCGTACACTGATCACCAGACTCTATGAGGCTTCGCAGGCGGGGGTAAAGGTTAAGCTGATCGTCCGGGGCATCTGCTGCCTGATACCTGGCATGACTGGCCTCAGTGAAAACATTACCGTTACCAGGATCGTAGACCGTTACCTGGAACATGGGCGCATATTCCTGTTCGAGAACAATGGGAGGCAGGAAATCTATATGGGATCGGCCGATTGGATGAACCGTAACATTTACAGCAGGATAGAGGTTTGTTTTCCGGTTTATGACCAGGACCTGAAGCAATTGCTGATCAAAATCATTAACTTACAGCTAAATGATAATGTTCAGGAATCAATTTACCTATTTTTGCAGGATAAACAAGGCTAACCAGAGCTGCTTATGAAACCTTTTTACAAGAATTTTTTATACGTTGTACTGTTGCTTTCCATTTTTGGGGCATGTGCATGTAAGTATCCGGGAGGAAAGAAGTATACGAGTCCGAAAGGATATGACTTTACCAAGCCAGATAAATTCAATATGCCTTCAAGCTTGCTGGAAATATCCGGAATAGCTTTTTATAAGGGCAACAGCGATACGGTATACAGCATCCAGGATGAGGATGGGAAGCTGTTCAGGCAAGGATGGGACGTTAAAAAGCAACACAATATGAAATTTGCTCCGAAGGGCGATTACGAAGACCTGGCTATTTTCCATGAGCGGGTATTTGTGTTGAAAAGCAATGGCAGCATCTATTCATTCCCTTTTTCGGAAGCAGTTAAAGAGGAATCTGACCAGGTTAAGGAAAGAAAAAAGCTACTGCCTAAAGGCGAATACGAAGGGATGTATGCTGATCCGGAGACCAGCAAACTCTATGTCTTATGTAAAAGCTGTCCGCAGGATAAAAAGACCAAACAGCTTACAGGCTATGTTTTCGATTATAATGCAGCTGCCGACAGCCTTAGCGGTCCGGCAATTTTTAGTGTGGATCTGAACCAGATCAAAGCACTAAACCCTAAACTTAAAGCCAGTTTAAGCCCCTCCGCATTGGCTAAGAACCCAGCAACTAAAGAGTGGTACATCCTGTCTTCTACAAATAAACTGTTGCTGGTTGCTGACGCCAGCTGGAAGATCACCGCCGTGCATCGCCTCAGTTCAACTACCTTTAACCAACCTGAAGGCATTGCTTTCGACAACAACCTGAACCTCTTTATTTCCAATGAAGGGGATGAGATCAACGATGGCAACATTATAAAATTCAGATATTTACCAGCTAAGAAGAAATAATTACCTTCTTTTTACTGATTATGCCGAAACAGGTAGTAAATTTGAAACGCAGCTGCCAGGCTTCCCTAACAAAACATATAAATGCAGGCAATAACGCTAGATCTAAATAAGAGTATAACCCAGTCCGGCCGACATATTGTTGGTGCTGATATTAAACTCTCTTTGCGCCCTTTTATTGAATATGTTGAGCGGAGGGCGGAAGAGGAGAAGACTGTAAAAGTTAATTTTTACAAATATATACTGGGCCAGTTTAATGCGTATCCTGAGCTTAAAGATCCGATTTTGCCGGAAAATGCAAAGCACTACAGCCAGCTTTTTGAACTGATATATACCGCTTTATCACCCATCATTAACGAAGAAAAACAGCACTACTGGGCGCTGGGTACACCAGTTTCCCCATGTTTTCATTATGGGACAAATGCTTTTTACAACGTTTTTATGAATGAGGACAGGTGTGGGCTAAAATCCGGTATCGACCTGCCATCCGAAAAGGAAATGGAAAAAAAGCTGCTTTCTGCATTCTACAATATCGTGATGGAGAAATTTTACAATTTCTCATTAACGGGCGATCAGCTGGTGATCCATGCGATTGTAGATCCCGAGACGCATTTGCTGAAATATTACCGTTTGAATGTGGATACCCGCTTTCTTGACGTTACCACGAGGGTTAAATTACCAGAGTTTAACCTGAAAGACGTAAAAGACTACATTAAGGACGAGCGGAATACCTTAAAAATGCTCACCAAGATCATTCCGCCTGAGCTGTTTAAGATTGAAGGGATCACCATTGTTACCCTAACAGAAGTAACCAGCGAATATGCCCTCGAAACGGTTAAAAACCTGGTCATACATCACAATGAGTCTCAGCAGGGAATGCATACAGAGGAGATTGCCACTGCGCTGAAAACACTGGTTGGAACAGATCAGATTAATTTCGGGCTCATCCCTTACATCAAACTGAACAATAAACTTCAGCTCAATGAACTCTCCGGTTTCAATAGCGTCCTGATTACCCTGGCTAAGGAACAGGGACTTGACGAACAGAACTACAACCGGCTGATCGAAGATTATGTTGGGCAGCCCCGGACATTGATATTCCCGGAAATAACTGCGGAGGAGCAGCTTAAGTATCCCATGTTAAAGCTGCTTGGAACAGAAGGTATCACATCCTATGCCTTGTTCCCACTGTATTACAATGCCCGCATGGTAGGTTGCCTGGAATTGTATACCAAAGATTCCAGCCAGTTTAACGGGCATACACTTAGTAAGATAGAAACTGCGTTCCCTTTGCTTGCACAACTGTTTCATACGGTTATTATCGATTTTAACAACGATATACAGGATGTTATTATGGATAAATTTACAGCCTTGCAGCCCTCTGTCCAATGGCGTTTCCATGAAGCCGCCTACAATTACATACAATCGGGGGCCAGGGACCGGAATTTTCCTATTGAACCGGTATTCTTCAGGGATGTTTATCCATTTTATGGCGCTGTAGACATCCGTAATTCCAGTATACAGCGTAATGCTGCTATCAGGCGGGACCTCTATGCCCATTTTGAAATCCTTGAGAAAACACTGGGAGGCATCAGGGATCAGGCCAGTGGCTGTACCGAAAATGAAATTCCAAAAGGAGCAGCGGTATGGAACTACAAACACCTGGACGAACTTTCGGACCGGGAGATATTTAAAACAGAAGATTACCTGCAGCGGCAGATTCCTGCTACCTTACTGCACCTGAAGGAAGCCTATCCGGAAGTTGCCGGGGTGGTAGACAGTTATTTTAAACTGACGGGCGATAAAGGGAGGATCTTTGAAAACAGGGAACGCTACGAAAAGAGCATGCAAATGATCAATGTAGCGGTAACCAGACATCTGGATGAGTTCAATGCCGAATTGCAAAGCATTTACCCATGTTATTTCGAAAAGTTCAGGACAGATGGTGTGGAATTCGACATGTACCTTGGTCAGTCTATAGCCCCTGGCATCGCTTTTCCTCCTGGTATTCTGCACGATTTCAGGTTAAGGCAGCTGCGTGTGCTGGCCGAAATTGCCCGTACAACCAATAACCTGGGCCCATATTTTTCAACGCCACTGGAAACTACGCAGCTGATCTTTGTATATGAGAAACCAATTGACATCAGTTTCAGAATCGATGAACAACGATTTGATGTAGAGGGGAGCTACAATATCCGTTACCAAATGGTAAAGAAACGTATTGATAAAGCGCTGATCAAAGATACAACAGAACGGCTTACTCAGCCCGGTAAAATAGCGATTGTTTATTTTAACAGTACTGAAGCCAAAGAATATATCGGATACATCAAAAAGCTACAGGCCAAACGTTTATTGAACGATGACCTGGAACACCTTGAACTGGAAGAGTTACAGGGAGTCGAAGGTCTAAAAGCCCTGAGGATAGGCGTCAAATATCAATAGCTACGGTAATACTGGAAAAAACAATAAATATGCATTTTAAAAAAGTATTACTATTTACACTGGTTGTTGTTACTACCTTTTCGGCTGCCAAAGCGCAGTTGTCTTCTGCAAAAGACTCCATTACCATAGCAGTTGCACCAGAGTACAATAGTGTAGGTGCATTTCATCGTTTCTGGCTTGGCGAAAGCTACCGTAGGATATGGGCCACCCCTGTAAAATTGCGCATCCTAGATCTTCAAAAGGAAAAAGGCGGACTCAGCATCGTAAAATTGGGAGGGGGAATGCAAACGCGTTCATTGCGGCTGGTAGACCCTACCGGTAAGGAATGGGCTTTGCGTACCGTTCAGAAGTACCCGGAGCAGGGCATGGCCGAAAATCTAAGGGCCACCATTGCCAAAGACATTGCCCAGGACCAGGTCTCTACCAACCATCCTTTTGCCTCATTGGTGGTTCCAACTTTGGCTACAGCTCTTGGCATTCCGCATTCCAAACCGGAAATTGTGTATGTAGGGGATGATCCGGGCTTAAAGGAATACCGGAAAGACTTTGCCAATGCGGTTTACCTGATCGAAGAACGAAGCCCTTTTGAAAAAGAAACAGACAATACCGAAAAAGCACAGCGTAAAATACAGCAGAACAATGACACCAGGGCCGATCAAAGGCTCACACTGAGGGCAAGGATGCTCGATTTCCTGTTGGGCGACTGGGACCGTCATGAAGACAACTGGCGCTGGCTGGCAGAAAAGGACAAAGGTGAAACCACCTATATTCCTGTGCCGCGCGACCGTGACAAGGTCTTTTACAAAACCACAGGCGTTTTTCCATGGGTGCTTACCCACCAATGGTTGAAAACGCATTTACAGCCTTACAGCGATAACATCAGGGATGTAGACCACTGGAGCTTCAATGAACGGTATTTCGACCGTTATTTTTTAAATGAACTCAGCGAAAAGGACTGGAAGGAAGAAGCGGAATATGTACAGCAAAAGCTCAGCAAAGAGATCATACTTCAGGCATTCAAACAAATGCCCGATACCATTTTTAAGCTGAACGGAGCAGAACTGATCCATAATTTTACCTCCAGAAAAAACAAGCTGGACTCGCTTACGCAGCATTATTACCGTTTCCTGTCTACTCATGTAGATATACCCGCATCTGCCAAAAAGGAGATCCTTAAAGTAAAGAACCTGGACAACGGCGATGTAGAAATCAGCATTCATAACATCAATAAAGAAGGTAAACAGGGACGTTTGGTTTATAAAAGAACCTTTGATCAGCAGATCACCAAAGAGCTGCGGCTGTTTGGCATAGATGGCGAAGATACTTTTATTGTCGAAGGCGCATCTTCTTCTAAAATCCGTGTCCGTCTGATAGGTGGTACTGCTGTAAATCAATACCAGGTAGCAACAGAGGTAAAAAACAAACCTTTTATTTACGACAGGCCAGACAGTTCAAATAAGTTCCCGGCTCGTTCGGCTGCAAAATTCAGGCTCTCGAATGATTCTCTGGTGAACCGTTTCGATAAAAACAGCTTTCTATACGACCGTACAGGTGTGCTTTTTAACGGGGGCTATAACATCGACCAGGGCATACAGATCGGTCTTGGTTATGTGATCGAAAAGCAGGGCTTTCGGAAATCCCCTTATGCACGTAAACATGAGTTCTGGGCCAATTATAACAGTGGCCGCAGGTCTTTTATCCTCGATTATGTGTCTGATTTTAAAAAAGCAATCGGCAATAATGACCTGACCATACATGCCAATCTGCTCGGCCCGAATAACCTCAGCAATTTCTTCGGCTTAGGCAATAATACTGAAAACATAGATCACGATTTTGATGATGATGAAGGGGATGAGCGGGAAGATGGCATCTCTTATTACCGCAATCGCTACGATTACCTGAACGCTGATCTTAAACTCGGCAGGCAACTGGCCAGGCATTTAAGATTAGACGCCGGGGTGTTGTTGTCTTATTATACCAGTACGGCCTCAGGCAATAAGGAAAAGTTTTTTAACGAATACAATGCGCTAAACCCTGAGCAGGATATATTTGGTGACAAATGGTACGGTGGTTTTGTAGCCGGCCTGATTTACGACAGCAGGGATAATGTGGCTATACCTAAAAAGGGGATATTCTGGAAAACAAGCCTGGTTACCCAGCACCGGCTGGATAAAACAGGCGATAAGTATGGGGCCATTACTTCCGAATTCCGCTTTTACATTAATCCCGGTAAATCGGGTTTTGTAATTGCCAACAGAACCGGTGGCGGCACTACTATTGGCGATCCGACTTTCTTTCAGCGCATGCAACTGGGGGGGCTGAATAGCCTCAGGGGCTTTAACAGCAAGCGTTTCACAGGCACATCGATGTTCTATAATAACCTCGACCTGAGGCTTAAGCTCTTCAATTTCACTTCCTACCTGGTTCCGGGTACGGTAGGGATACTGGGCTTTACCGATGTTGGTCGGGTCTGGGAAAAAGGAGAGCAGTCCGGCCGCTGGCACCAGGGCTATGGCGGCGGCCTGTATGTAATGCCTGGAGAGGTGATACTGCTGCAGGCCAGTGTAGGTGCTTCCAAAGAAACCAGCATGCTATACCTGTCTGTCGGCTTTAATTTTTAATGTTGATTTAATATTAAAATAACCTTGTACGGCTAGTTTCGCGGTCTTAAAACGAGCTTCCTTTTAGGATTTGTTTTTTTAATTTGTAAGTTTATATCTTGCAGCCGGCAATACCTGTGCTTGCCAGCTTACAGATATGAACCAAATAAAACAGCCTTTGTATGCACAGTAAGGAGATCCCGATCTGGACTGATGAACAATTGCTGGAACTGATCCAGTCAGACGACCAGCGTGCATTCAAGCATATTTACCATAAATATGCTGCTAAGCTGTATGCCTCTGCTTACAACTTATTGAGAGATAAGGCAACATGTGAAGATATTGTACAGGAGCTCTTTATTCACCTGTGGTTAAACAGGGCTGCCTTAAAAATTGTGACCTTACGTTCCTATCTGTTTATGGCTACAAGGAATAGGGTTTTGATGAAACTGCGTACAAAGAAAGTGCTGCTCGACAATGAAGCACTTGATTTCCTGGCCTCCAATTACAGCACGGATACCCGGGTAAGAGAAAAGGAATTGAATATCGCTATAGAAAATGCTATCAAGGCCCTGCCCGATAAGTGTCAGGAAGTATTTATACTGAGCCGGAAGCAGCAACTTTCCAACAGGGAAATTGCCGATAGGATGCAGATTTCTGTAAAAACTGTAGAAAACCACATTACCAATGCCATTCACAGGTTAAAGGCTTCCATAGGCCATTTCATCTTCCTCGTTTCTATATTTTCAGACTTTTTGTAAAAAAATCAAATTCATTTAGGGGCTGGTCGATTTTTCTGCATCGTACATTATGAAGCGATATGAAAAAAAGACCAAATACAGAAGAGCAGATCAGGCGCTATTATGATGAATTGCAGCAGGATGACCAGATACTGGATATCACAAGTGCAGAATTTGATCAGGATGCCCTTTACAGTGACATTAGTTCCGGAATAGAACGAGCTGAAAAGAAAAAGCGTTTCTTTAAGAGATTCCGGAAAGGTGCAGTTGCTGCGGTACTTTTTGGTGGCATTTCAATATTTGCTTATCTGCAACTGGACAAGGACGCTCTGGTTGAACCGGTAAAAATGGCGACCGCCATGGCTGAAAATGGTAAGGTTGTTAACCTGGTCCTGGCCGATGGAACGACAATATGGCTTAATTCGGGTAGCACGCTTACCTATCCCAGCAAGTTTACAGGCAATACCCGGACAGTCAGCCTAACCGGGGAAGCTTATTTTGAGGTCGCACATCGCAAAACACAGCCTTTTCTGATCCGTACAGGTCAGCTTACCACCACGGTGTTGGGTACCACCTTTAACGTCAACGCTTATAAAAAACAGGAAAATATCAGTGTTTCTGTACTTAGCGGAAAGGTAGGGGTCGCCGATGCTGGTGCAAAGCCTGTTTTCCTGACGCCAAACCTGCAGGTGGTCTATAACCGAAGCGGCCGCTCAATGAAGGTTAAGACTGTTGATGCTTCCACATTGATCGCCTGGCGCGAAGGAAAGCTGATCTTTAAGGGGACAGCGTTGACTGAGGTACTTGCCGCCATCGAAAGAAAATATGATGTCAGCATAGCTGTCAACGCCGCATTTAAAGATTGCAGGATTTCTGTAGATTTTAATAACGAGTCCATAAATAAAGTCATGGTTGTGCTTTCACAGGTGCTCAATGCACAGGTGGTTCGTACATCCGGGGGTTACCTGCTTAAGGGCAATGGCTGCAAATGATGAGCACACATAACCAGATAAATAAACGATTACTTACCGTATTAAACAGCAAAATATGACATTAAAGGGGCCTTAAAAATAAACCCTGTCTGAATGAACAGGACAGGGAGTAATTAAAAATAAGCCAGATACCAGATTTGCCTGGACTTCGAAATCATAGGGCAAATGAGGTATAATTTCTTACCATTAATTCCACTAATTTATGAAAAAATCTCTATATGAACGTAGAGTACTTTACCATGTTTTACTATTTATGAAATACAGTTCTGCTGTCTTTTTAATCATTTGCAGCTTCTTTTCTATTGCAAATGCAAACCGTTCCTACGGACAAAAAATCTTAAACATTCCGGTCACTGTTACACTCGACAAGGTCAGGCTTCAGGATGCCATCGAGCAGATTTCCCGGACGGCCAACATAAAATTGGCATATCAGGCGGAAGTGATCAGCCCCATGGTATTTGTCAATACCAGCTTCAAAAAGGAAAAGCTGGGCAAAGTGCTGGAACAGATCCTTTTTCCCAACCATATCAATTACAGCGTGGTAGGGAATACCATCATTCTTAAAAAACAGCCACAGAAGATCAGGGAGGAAGTTCTGGAGAAGAAACCAGACCGGATCATCAGAGGGACGGTGCTGGATACCGCAGGTATGACCCTGCCAGGTGTATCGGTCCGTGTGGCAGGCCATAAGGAGCTCGGAACGGTTACCGATATCAATGGTAAATACCAGCTGCAGGTACCTGACGATGCCCTTATCCTTATTTTTAGTTATGTCGGTTACGTAAGCCGGGAAGCGAAAATAAACGGTACCACCTTAAATGTGGTATTAAAAGAAGTCAAATCTGACCTTAGTGAGGTTGTAGTTGTAGCTTACGGAACCCAAAAAAAGACCAATGTTACCGGCTCCATCGCAGCCGTTACCACCAAAGACCTGATCCGGACACCAACCGCCAGCTTAACCAACAGCCTGGCTGGCCGTTTACCCGGACTGGTAACCATACAAAACAGCGGGGAGCCGGGAACCGATGGCTCTACTTTATATATCCGTGGCTTTGGTACTTACCAGGGACGTAGTCCGCTGATCCTGGTCGATGGTATTGAAAACGCCATTGACCGCATCGATGCCAATGAGGTGGAATCTGTAAGTATTTTAAAAGATGCCGGGGCAACTGCTGTATACGGCATGAAGGGCGCAAATGGGGTAGTACTGGTTACCACCAAACGCGGTAAGATCGGAAAGCCAGTCATCTCACTCACTTCCCAGCTTTCCAGCCAATCGCCTGTACGTTTGCCTGAATACCTGGATTCTTTTGATGCCCTGACCCTGTTCCGCGAAGCGCTGAACAATGACGGGCTAAATGCCAACTTATACACAGATGAATATCTGAATAAGTTCCGCGACCGCAGTATGCCTGCCTATGAATACCTTTATCCAAATGTAGACTGGCATAAGGAGCTGCTGAAAAAGAATTCCCTCATGAACCAGACTAACCTCAATGTAAGTGGTGGATCAGGCTCTGCCAGGTATTTTGTTTCCATGTCGTACCTGAACCAGGATGGTCTCTACAAATATGAAAACCTGAACGATTATAACATCAATGCCACCATGAACAAATACAATTTCAGGAGTAATATTGATGTCGACATCACCAAACACCTGAGCATGGAACTGAACTTATCGGATGTGGTGCGGGACAGGAACTATCCGAATGAGAGTGCCAGCGATTTTTGGCCACAGCTGCGCAATACGCCGCCTTACCTTTACCCGCTCAGCAATCCTGATGGTTCTATACCGGGACAAAAAGACTCACCTCCAAGTCCCTACGGCAGATTAACCCAATACGGCTACGCAAGGATGTTTGAAAACACACTGGGTGCAATAGCAGGTTTTAAACTTGATATGCCTTTTGTGACCCCGGGCTTAAGTTTCAGGACACGTTTTGCATTCGATGCACAGAGCTACCGCAACATTACGCGGCAAAGGAATTATTCTACTTATAAGTTCAGCATGGCGGATGATCAGCAAATGGACCTCACAAAAGGGCAATACACCGAAATTACCACCGGCGACGGTTTGCTGGGGTTTACAGTAAATGCAAACGGAAGCCGCAAATCTACCTACGAGGCCTATCTCAACTACGATCGTGTTTTTAACGAAAAACACGCCTTTACCGGAATGATCCGTTACAACCAGTCGCAAAGCTTTACCAATGGTGGCGATGCCATTGCTGCATTGCCTTATAAGCAGCTTGGTCTGGTCGGACGTGTCAATTATTCGTATGACCGTAAATATGTACTGGAATTCGATGCAGGCTATAATGGTTCTGAAAACTTTAAAAAAGGACATCGTATGGGCTTCTTTCCGGCAGTATCTGCCAGCTGGATCATTTCAAATGAGGCCTTCCTAAGCAATTCAAAAACTTTTAATCTGGTTAAGCTCCGCGGATCGATAGGTACGGTAGGGGTTGACAACAGTGTAGGACGTTTTGCTTATTTGAGTACCTGGCAGATCGGGAATACCAATGGTTATAAATTTGGTGCGGCCAGTGATGGCAATGGCTACAGCGGTGCACAGGAAAGTGCGACAGGAAACGAATTCCTGACTTGGGAAAGGGCACGTAAAACGAACATCGGTTTAGATCTCGAGTTGTTTAACAGCTCCCTGGTATTTACCGGAGATGTGTTTCAGGAAAAACGCAGTCAGATCCTGACTACAGCCCTGATTATCCCGGAAGTAATTGGTGTACAGAGCCTGCCGGCTATCAATGCCGGGCGGGTAAGCAATAAAGGCTTTGAGGCAGAATTGACCTGGCGTAAAAAGATAGGTAACCATAACCTGATGCTGCGCGGTGCTTATTCTTATTCGACCAATAACATTGACTATGCTGCCGAACCCAATTATAAGCTGGCCTATAAAGGGAAAAAGGACACCCAGATCTTTGAAGCTTATGGCTTAACCGCGCTTGGCCTGTTCAAAGATCAGGCTGATATTGACAACAGTGCAGTGCAGCAGTTTGGTAAAGTACAGCCCGGAGATATCAAATACCTCGACCGTAATGGCGACGGTGTGATCAATTCGCAGGATGAAGGCTATCTTGGGGCACCTACAGCGATCAAATCTGTCCTTAGTTTTACGGCAAGCTATACTTACGGACAGTTTGACCTGAACATATTGTTTCAGGGGGCAATAGGCGGTAAAAGGTGGTTGAATGGTGTATCCGCCTGGGCTTTTGCCGACAATACCGCAGTGCTGGCCGATTACATGACCGGTCGGTACAGTCCGCAAAATCCTGATCCCAATGCAAGATACCCGCGCTTAACTTCGGCCGACAATGCCAACAACAACCGGAACTCTACCTTCTGGCTTAAATCTTCCGATTACCTGCGCCTCAAAAATGTCGAGATCGGCTATACACTGCCGAAGTCGCTGCTCACAAAAATAAGGTTGAACAATATAAGGGTATTCGCCAACGGAACAAACCTTTATACCTGGGATAAACTCAAAGTTTTTGATCCTGAGCTTCCCGACGGTTTTGGAAATTACCCGCAGCAGCGTGTCATCAATTTTGGTTTAAATATAGCAATGTAATAAAATGAACAAGATTAACATAAAATGTACTTATGCCATCCTTTTACTGGGAATACTCGTGGCAGGAAGTTCCTGTAAAAAATACCTAGATGTAGTCCCTTCTGAATATACCACAGAGGAGGATGTGTATGGCAATATCAACCTGGCAGAACAGGCTCTGGCGCGCCTGTACAACGCCTTGCCCAATGAGCTTACTTCAGATTATGCCGCCTATACAGACGAATCTTTCCACCATTGGTATGATGCGTCAGGAGGGGTTACTGCTTATAAGTATAATCTGGGCAGCTGGAGCGAGAATGACAATCCTATGGGCAACTGGGGCGGAAAATACCAGGACATCAGGCGTGCCAATATCTTTATTGAAAAGATTGAAGGCGTGCCCATTCCCTTGAACAGGGCCGATTATTATGCGCTCTGGGTGCCCCGTTACAAAGCTGAGGCCAGGTTTATCCGTGCGCAGTTCTTTTTTGAATTGTTTAAGCGTTACGGAGCAGTACCGCTGTTAACAAAAGCCATTAATGTTGATCCGGATAACCTGGAAGAAACACAGGTTTCCAGGAATTCGGTTGATGAGGTAGTCGGTTTTATCACTTCGGAATGCGACGAAATTGTAAATACACTTCCGTTAACGCAGGAGGATGCACAGGTGGGCAGGGTAACCAAAGGAGCTGCGCTGGCCTTAAAGGCGCGCACATTGTTGTATGCCGCCAGTCCGCTTTTTAATGGCAACCCCATGTACAGCGGCATCAAAAACCATGATGGTAAATCTTTGTTTAACCCCGTATACGATAAGGAAAAATGGAAAAAAGCAGCCGATGCCGCGAAACAGGTAATGGATCTGGGGATCTACAACCTGTATAGCCCTTTTCCCAATAACCCGGTTCAGAACTACGCCGCCCAGTTTTACACCAGGGATTATACGGAAACCATTTTTTGCCGCATCCTGGCCAATGCTACAACTATAGACGGACAGCTGGTACCCAATGGCCCGCCTTTTAAAGGTAACGGCAAGTTTACTCCCCTGCAAGAAATGGTGGATGCTTATGAGATGAAAAATGGATATCCCATCAACGAACCGGGTTCGCAGTATGCAACTACAGGGACCTGGAGCGGACAACTTTGGGATGGCATTAAAAACCAGAATGTAAGCAATATCTCCAATATGTATAAAGACCGCGATCCGCGTTTTTATGCCAGCATCTTTTTTCAATATGCCGTATGGCGTTTTGACGCGATGAAACGACCGGTAAAGCTGGCCTGGTGGGGTGCCGGAAACGGGCAGACAGATGGCTGGGCAACCAGTAAGGCAGGTACCAATCCATGGGGCTATAATGTGCGTAAATGGATCTCGCCAGAGGTAGACCGGAATGCAAACACCGGTACAGGCAAAAGAAACTTCCCGATTTTCCGCCTTGCGGAGATCTACCTGAATTATGCAGAGGCGATGAACGAATACCTGGATGTACCTGATGCCAGCGTATACCAGTACATCAACCTGGTCAGGAACCGCGTGTCTATGCCGGCCTTGCCTATACTGGCTGCCGATAATACCAAAGATGGTATGCGCAGACGCATACAGAACGAACGCCGCATTGAACTGGCTTTTGAAAATCACCGTTTCTGGGATGTGCGCCGATGGCTGATCGCTAAGACTGTAGATAACGGAGAAGTGCACGGCCTGAATGCACGTCCTGCCGCGGCAGAACTTGCTGCAACCGGACTGAATGTGACTTCCGAAGCTGCAGGTGTAGCGGTATTTTATAAGCCAACCGTAATCCAGACCCGTACTTTCGTAGACAAACATTACCTGATGCCTGTTCCGCAAACCGAAATAGATAAGGATCCTAATTTAGTGCAGAATTATGGCTGGTAACGTTAAGGGAACGCATTTTTGGGGTAGCTAAAGACCTTATTGTAAAAGTTACAATAACTACTTTGATTTGCTGTAAATAACTGCTACTTTCAATGCTTGATTTTAAACACAAATTAACCAAATACACAAATCAACCAATTACCAAATGAACAGAAGAGAAGCGCTTAAAAATACCGCTGTCTGGTTGGGTACGGCAATATCCGCAACAACCTTTGGTGTTTTATTTGAGAGTTTTACCCTTCCTGAAAATGAGAAGAACACCGTCTCATTCTCGGCAGGGCAGGAGCAGGTCCTGGCAGAACTCGCAGAGATCATCATCCCGACAACCAAAGACATACCCGGTGCCAAAGCAGCTGGCTTAGGCAGTTTTATACCTATGATGGTGACAGACTGTTTCCCGGCAAAAACGCAGGAAGCATTTGCCGAAGGACTGAAAGCCATGGAGGCCACAGCATTGAAAGATTTTAACAAAGATTTCCTTTCCCTTTCCAGCCAGGAAAGGGAACAACTGGTTAATAAATTGCGTCTGGATACCATTGCACAACAGAAAGCCGATAAGGCCGCCAAAAAGAATGTACCTTATTTTTTCGTGATTGCCAGGGACCTGACCGTTCTGGGCTATTTTGCATCAGAGATAGGCTGTACCCAGGCACGTGAATACCTGGCCATTCCTGGTCGTTACGATGGTGCTACAGACCTCAAACCCGGACAAAAATCATGGGCCAGTTAATATTTTGGAATAAGGAATCAGCAATCATGAATATAAATACCGATTTAAAGAAAGAAAATACATACGATGCTATAGTTATAGGCTCGGGGATTAGTGGCGGCTGGGCTGCAAAAGAGCTGACAGAAAAAGGCCTGAGGGTACTGATGCTGGAGCGCGGAATGAACATAGAACATGTGAAAGACTACGATACTGCCATGAAAGACCCATGGGAGTTTCAGCATGCCGGACGTTTAACCGAAGAAATGAAACGTACCCACCCCGTTCAGAAAAGGGATTATCCTTATTCAGAGTACAACCAGAAATGGTGGGTAAATGATCTGGAATGCCCTTATACGGAAGACAAACGCTTCGACTGGTACCGCGGCTTCCATGTTGGCGGTAAATCTTTGATGTGGGGACGGCAGAGTTACCGCTTCAGCGACCATAACTTTGAAGACAATGCCAAAGACGGTCATGGCAACGACTGGCCAATCCGTTATAAAGATTTAGCCCCATGGTACGATTATGCAGAGCGTTTTGCAGGGATCAGCGGACAGGCAGAAAACTGGCCTTTATTACCAGACGGCCAATTCCTACCGCCTATGGACCTGAACTGCGTAGAGAAATCTGTGAAAAAGAGGATAGAAGAACACTATAAAAGAACGCGTATCATGACCATCGGTCGTGTGGCCAATTTAACGGTTCCGCATAAAGGCCGCGGCAATTGCCAGTACAGGAATTTATGCAGCAGAGGTTGCCCTTTTGGAGCTTACTTCAGTACACAGTCTTCTACCTTACCAGCGGCCGAAGCAACAGGAAGGTTAACCTTAAGACCGTATTCTATCGTGAACCACATCATCTATGACAAGAATACCAAAAAGGCCAAAGGAGTGATGGTGATCGATGCCGAAACCAACAAAACGATGGAGTTTTATGCTAAAATTGTTTTTGTAAATGGTTCTACACTAGGTTCAACGTTTATTCTTTTGAACTCTGTTTCCGAGGCACATCCTAACGGACTAGGTAATGGAAGCGGACAACTCGGACATAACCTGATGGACCACCACTTCCGCTGCGGGGCTTCTGGTGAAGCACCGGGTTTTGAAGATAAATATACTTTCGGCCGCAGGGCAAATGGAATCTACGTGCCGCGTTACCGCAATGTGGGGACCGATAAACGTGATTACCTGCGTGGATTTGGCTACCAGGGTGGAGCAAGCCGCAAAAACTGGCAAAGCGATATCGCTGAGCTGGCAATCGGGGCCGACTTCAAGGAAAAAATGAGCAGACCAGGGGCATGGACTATGGGACTTGGTGGTTTTGGCGAAATGCTGCCTTACTATGAAAACAGGGTGTATATCGACAAGACTAAGAAAGATAAATGGGGGCAACCTGTTTTGGCCATCGACTGTGAGTACAAGGAAAACGAGAAAAAAATGCGTATCGATATGATGAATGATGCTGCCGAGATGCTGGAAGCTGCTGGTATGAAAAACATCAAAACTTACGACAACGGTTGTTATCCGGGAATGGCCATCCACGAAATGGGCACTGCCAGGATGGGGAATGATCCTAAAACATCGGTACTCAACAAGTGGAACCAGATGCATGAAGTGAAAAATGTATTTGTTACCGATGGTTCCTGTATGCCGTCCATCGCCTGCCAGAACCCATCTTTAACTTTTATGGCATTAACCGCCCGTGCGTCTGATTATGCGGTTAAAGAGCTGAAAAAAGGTAATATTTAATAGTTGTTTGAGATTTTAGAAAATCAGGAACTCGTTTATTTTTTGGAAAGTAAAAAAGCTGTACTGTTCTGAGGCTGGAATAAATTGTTTTTCCCAAAAAGGGAAAAACAAATGAATCCTAGGCCTCTTCACAGTAAGCATTTTTACTTTCTTAGCATGATGCTTACCTGATATAGTGTATAATCAGGTTCAAAACCAGCCGATTTTCTTATGCATCATGTAGGCAGAAAAATATACCTTCTATGAATTGGCCTAGGCGCTGCCTTCCAGCTTTTCCAAAAAAGCTGGAAGGCAGATGCCAGACAATGAATAGAATGGTTTATTTTTCCCGTTACTCAGCTTCGTGATCAATATTCAGCCTGATCTCATGATCAGAAATTGTGATCAGCCGATCCTTATACAAGCCGCCAATGGCTTTTTTGAAAGCACTCTTGCTGATTTTAAAATACTGATAGATGGCTTCAGGTGAGCTTTTATCACCAAGTGAAATTACGCCACCACTGTATTTCAGGTCTTCCAGGATCACGTCCTTGGTTTCCAGGATATGGCCATAACCCATGGGCTGCAGGCTCAGGTCTATTTTACCTTCTACCCGGATTTTTTTGATCCAGCCTTTGCGTGTTTCACCAGGGTTCAGCTCATCAAAAAGCTCATTGGTATACAACAGCCCTATATATTTATTGTCGATAATGGCATTGTAGCCCAGGTCGGAGCGGTCGGCAATCAACAGGCTTACCTCATCACCTTCTTCCAGGTCTATTTCTTCTTCCTCTACATAATTGATCAGCTTTGAAGAAGCCAGCATACGGTCGTTACTTTCATCCAGAAATACGTAAACCACATGCTTGTCGCCCCTGAACATGGGACGTTTCTGCTCGCGCTTAGGTACATATATATCTTTACCGATGCCTATATCCATAAATACACCGCCATCTTCAGTTTCATCAACTACGGTGAGATACGCAAAATCTCCTACACAGGCCAGTGGTCTTTTAGAAGTGGCCTGCAGCCTGCCATCCTTTTGCATAAACACAAAAAGGTTCAGGTTGTCGCCAATTTCAGCATTTTTAGGTACATCAACATAAGGCAGTAGGATCTCTTTTTCTCCTTCAGTTAATACGAGGCCTTCTTCTGTTTTTCTTATAATCCGCAGATCGTTGTATTGTCCTATTGCTATCATTTTGCAAAGGTAGCATTTGATTTCTATGTTCCTCTAAAATTTGGGTGTAGTGTTTGCCTACGGTTTTTACATTTTCCAGCTCACCGGCTTCCAGTCCGAACAAAATTTCCAGCTTTCGGGCAATCTTATAAGGTATATCTTCCCGGTCGGTGATGCGGAGGTCACGGTAATTGTAAAAAGTAGTCATGCCCTTGCCAATGATGCCGGGTATCGATTTGAGTATAACTTTGTACTCTTTTCGTTTTAAATTGTCAATACATTCCTCGATCCTGTACTTTTTAAGTGTTTCTTCCGTTTTTTGAACATTTGTTTCCATAAAGAATTGGTTTATTGATGAATAATTACAAGTCTATACAGAAACAGATATTCGCTGGTTAAAAAATATATCTTTTATTTAGTTATTTTTTAGGTACAATAAAATAACGGTTGAAATACCGTTAATATGCCTTTGGAACATCCATGGTGTACAGCTTTCCCTGAAAGCAATCCCTGAGCAAATTTAGCGCAATCCTGCTTCGGGTACCCGCGGAACAGCAAAAAACAAGAATTTTGTAAGGCAGAAACTCCGGAATATGCTGGCTTAAATCATAAAGCGGTATATTTATTCCCCCAATATTGTGTTCTTCATATTCATAAGCCTCCCGTACATCAATCAGCAGATAATTGATCCCCTTTTCGTCCATTTCCCGCAGTTCATCCAGGCTAAGGGATGATGGAGCAGGTTTGTTTTGCTGTGGATGTGTACCCACAGGTTCTTCAGCGGGTCTGTTTGCGCTTTTACTGAAATTGAACAGCACACTTTCATTACTGAGGGCATTGTAAGTCAGGAGTTTTCCGGCCAGCACCTCTCCAAACCCGCAAATGATCTTAATGGCCTCATTGGCCATCATGCTGCCGATAATCCCGGGAAGGGTGCCAATTACACCACTTTCTCCGCAATTTGGTACCTCGTCTGGCGGCGGAGGTTCGGGGTACAGGGAGCGGTAGTCGGCACTGCCCTGATAATTAAATACAGTTACCTGACCTTCAAACTGAAAAATGGAGCCAAATACCAAGGGTTTGCTTAGCAGTACACAGGTATCGTTTACAAGATAACGGGTAGGGAAGTTGTCGGTGCCGTCTATGATCAGGTCGTACCGGCCAACCAGGTCAGCTGCATTTTCTGCTGTCAGCCTGAAAGGAAAAGAGCGGATTTCCAGTTCAGGGTTCAGCATCCTTAGCCGCGAAGCCGCAATTTCAGCCTTTGGCTTTCCTATATCTGGCATCTGGTACATGACCTGCCGCTGCAGGTTGCTTTCCTCTACCACATCAGCATCTGTAATCCCTATTTGGCCAATACCGGCGCCAGCAAGATAGAGTAATATAGGGCAGCCTAGTCCACCTGCACCAACAACCAGTACCGATGCTTTCAGCAGTTTCTGCTGACCGGCAAGACCCATTTCCGGTAACATGATTTGTCTGTCGTATCTTTTCATATCAACCTGTCCCAATCTTTCCATACGGCTTCGTACCCCTGTTTGCCAATCATTTCTGAAATTTCGGCCGCGCTGCGTTCATCCGATATTTCAAATTGCTCCAGTGACTGCGGTTCTACTGCATAGCCACCCGGATTGGTCCTGGAACCGGCACTCATGGCAGTTATGCCCAGTTTAATGATGTTGTCCCTGAAAAGCTGTGATTCGCGGGTAGAAATTGAAAGCTCCACTTCCTCGTTAAAAAGCCTGTAAGCACAGATCAATTGTACCAGCTCCCTGTCGCTCATAGCCACTTTGGGTTCCAGTCCGCCACTAAAAGGTCTTAGTCGCGGAAATGAAATGCTGTACTTGCTTCGCCAATACGTTTTTTCCAGGTAATTCAGGTGCATGGCCGTAAAAAAAGAATCCGTACGCCAGTCCTCCAGTCCGATCAGTACGCCCAGGCCCATCTTATGAATTCCTGCCTGGCCCAGCCTGTCGGGTGTTTCCAAACGGTATTGAAAGTTTGATTTCTTGCCTTTGGGATGGTGTTTTTTGTAATCTTCCTGGTGGTAGGTCTCCTGATACACCAGAACGGTATTTAAGCCATAAGGCCTTAGTGCTTCATAATCAGATAAGTCCAGGGGCTGTACTTCCATAGAAATCTGCGCAAAATGAGGGCGGATCAGTTCCAGCACCATTTTAAAATAATCGGTATGTACCGACTGATTGGCCTCGCCTGTAACCAGCAACACATGGTCAAAGCCCATTTTCTTTATGGCAGCTACTTCCTGCATAAGCTCTATGGCAGAAAGTGTTTTGCGCCTTACTTTATTGTCGTAGCTAAAACCGCAATACGTGCAGATGTTGTTGCATTCATTGGAAAGATACAGCGGTACGTACATCTGCACTACCTTGCCGAAGCGTTTCAGGGTCAGTTGCTGACTCAGCTGTGCCATTTGTTCAAGGTAGGGGGCCGCGGCAGGAGAGATCAGTGCTTTAAAATCTTCCAGTGTTCTTTTTGATGCCGATAAGGCCCTTTCTACCTCGGCACTGGTTTTGGCATAAATGCTTCGGCTGGTATCTTCCCAGCTGCAGCTTTCAAAAATATCCTTAAAACTGCTCATCACCGGTTAATCTAAAAAGGAAGTAAGTGGACTGCTGGCGATGGCCTGGGCATCTGTGGCCACTGCACCCAAACGGGCTTCAAAAGCCATTCTGCCGGCCTCTACAGCCATTTTAAATGCCCGGGCCATGGCAACCGGATTTTCCGAAATGGCAATGGCCGTATTTACCAGCACCGCATCGGCACCAATTTCCATCGCTTTTGCGGCATCGGAAGGCGCACCTATTCCGGCATCTATCACCACGGGGACTTTACTTTGGGCGATGATGATTTCCAGAAAATCAATGGTCTTTAAGCCTTTGTTACTGCCTATCGGCGAGCCAAGAGGCATAACCGCCGCCGTTCCTGCATCTTCCAGTCGCTTGCAGAGCACCGGATCGGCATGAATATAGGGCAATACTATAAAGCCCAATTTTGCCAGTTCCTCCGTAGCCTTTAATGTTTCAATTGGGTCGGGCATCAGGTATTTAGGGTCTGGGTGTATTTCCAGTTTTAGCCAATTGGTTTCCAGGGCCTCACGAGCCATCTGGGCCGCAAAAACTGCTTCTTTAGCATTCCTTACCCCCGAAGTGTTGGGCAGTAAACTGATCTGCGGGTGCTTTAGATGCTGCAGGATGTCATCATCGGGAGCATGCATGTCCACTCTTTTCAGCGCTACGGTAACAAGTTCAGAACCCGAAGCCAGAAGGGCTTCTTCCATTTTCAGGGCCGAACTGAACTTCCCTGTGCCTGTAAACAGGCGGGAATTGAATATTTTGTCTGCTATCTTTAACATTGTTTAACAGTTAGAATGAACGGCTTGTAAATTGTTGTACATCTCCCTGAGCGTTAGGGAAAGGTCAGGCTGTCGCGTTAAGGCGCCAGAAACTGCCACACCATGCAAACCCGCCTGCATCAAAGGCGGGATATCCTCAGCTTCAATACCGCCAATCGCAATTACCGGTAAGTGGATGCCTGCTTCCTGCATCTGCTTCATCAAACGGGTATAACCTTCCAGACCAATAACAGGGCTCAGGTTCTGTTTTGTAGCGGTAAATCGGTATGGCCCCAGGCCGATGTAATCTATACCTTCAGCTGCCCGGAGCTCGATGTGCGCATAGGTATTTGCGGTGCCACCTATGATCATTTCAGGCCCGACAATAGCCCTTGCTTCAGCAACGGGCATATCGTTGAGGCCAAGGTGCAGTCCGTATGCTCCTGCAGCCAAAGCTACCTGGGGGTAGTCGTTTACGATCAGCCTGGCTTCATGTACCTTACACAGGCGTGCCACCTTCAGCGCAAGGGCTAAAACCTCTTCTTCCGGCTGGTTTTTCACCCTTAGCTGAATCCATCTTGCTCCGGCGAGCAATACCTTTTCTATAGCTTCCAGGTGGGAGCCGTTGGCGGATGGCTGGGATATATAATGTAATCTGTCTATCATAAATGGTGGTACCCCAACAGG
Organism: Pedobacter africanus; assembly: GCF_900176535.1. Classification (NCBI taxonomy): domain Bacteria; kingdom Pseudomonadati; phylum Bacteroidota; class Sphingobacteriia; order Sphingobacteriales; family Sphingobacteriaceae; genus Pedobacter; species Pedobacter africanus. The sequence goes on from NZ_FWXT01000002.1 coordinate 147,364, forward strand.
CTGGGGCTGCTGTTTAAAAATTGTTCAATGTATTTCTTGGCCAGCAGGCATGCCGCGTACAGGTCCGAGCCTTTCGCCAGTTCTGCGGTTATCACGGCCGACAATACACAGCCCGAGCCATGTTTCTGGTATACTTGACCCGCATCGGGGTCAAGCACCCTTAAACCTCGAGCTTCAAATAAATAATCAGTGCCTGCGGCTGTGCTGATATGTCCGCCTTTCAGCAAAACCGGGCAATAGGCCGACCATATTTTTGCCGCTTCCTGTGGAATTGCCTCTCCGGCCAGAGCCTGCATTTCCGGATAGTTGGGGGTAATCAGGTCCAGCTGGTTTAGAACGGGAATCATTTTTTTTAGTCCCTCATCCCAATGGTGGAAAGTATAACCGGTACTGGCTTTCCATACGGGATCGAGCACGATTTTAATGGCGGGAGCTTTTAATTTCAGGAAGTCAAGCACTTCATGAAGTGTATCCAGGTCTTTAATCAGCCCGATTTTGCAGGCTTTAATTTCAAATTTGTCCAGCAATGGTACTGTCTGATCAATGATCTGCCGGGCATCCAGCCAATCGTTCTTTAAAAAAGCATCATCAGTTTGTATCGTAAGTGCCGTACAAACCCCGAAGCCGTATACCTGCAATTGCTCAAAGCATTTGATATCGGCCAGGATACCAGCCCCTGCGCTGGGGTCAAATCCAGCAAGGCTCATTACATATGGTCTTAGCTGCTGCATGCTGTCTTTATTTTATCGAAATTCGCTAAAGCCTGTTCCTTGTCATTCCATAGGGCGCCAAGAACTGCCGCACCCTTAAATCCCATTTGTTTAAGGGATTCAATTTTGTCTCCATCAACACCACCAAGGGCGATGAGCTGGGCGGTATTTTCCTGTACGGGTACTTTAAAATCCCCGGCAAGCCTGGTTTGGTATCCAGGTTTTGATAAGCTGTCGAATACAGGTCCGTAAAAAGTATAAGCGAACCCCTGAACTCCGTTCAGATCATTTAAATTATGGATGGAGGTACTTCTTGTAAATTCTTTATTTTTAAATGGCTGTGTTAACTTATTTCTCATCCGTTCGGGATAATGCAGTCTTTTAATTGCCGGAAATTCTGTTGTCAGTTCATGAAACTGGTGCAAGGCAATCCTGTGGTGATAACGTTCATCTACAGCCGAAATCAGACCGGCATATTGCCGCGGGTTCGGGTTTTCTTTTCGCAAATGGAGCACCGGCATGCCGGCCTCGAACAGTTGATTGATCAGCGCTGCTTCTCCTTTAAAAAAATGTGCCGGTGAGATGACGAACAGCTTCATGGCCTAAAAGTATATTTCACTGCCTTTTGCTGCAAACTCTTTCGACTTTTCGGCCATGCCTTTTTGCAGCGCATCCTGTTCGTCTACACCTTGCTTTGCCGCATATTCCCTTACGTCCTGGGTAATTTTCATAGAGCAGAAATTAGGGCCACACATGGAGCAGAAATGCGCAATCTTGGCACCATCGGCCGGAAGGGTTTCATCGTGGAACTCACGGGCAGTATCCGGATCCAGTGCCAGGTTAAACTGGTCTTCCCAACGGAATTCAAAACGCGCTTTGCTTAGGGCATTGTCGCGGTATTGCGCCCCCGGATGTCCCTTCGCCAGGTCGGCCGCATGGGCTGCAATCTTATAGGTAATTACCCCGTCTTTTACGTCTTTCTTATTGGGCAGCCCCAGGTGCTCTTTAGGGGTAACATAACACAGCATAGCGGTGCCGAACCAGCCAATCATAGCAGCGCCGATGGCCGAAGTGATGTGGTCATAACCTGGGGCAATATCTGTGGTAAGCGGGCCTAAAGTATAAAAAGGGGCTTCAGAACAGTGTTCCAGCTGTTTTTCCATATTTTCTTTGATCAGGTGCATCGGCACATGGCCCGGACCTTCAATGATGGTTTGTACATCATGCTTCCAGGCAATTTTGGTCAGCTCGCCCAGGGTTTCCAGCTCGCCGAACTGCGCTTCATCATTCGCATCCGCAATACAGCCCGGCCTTAAGCCGTCGCCCAATGAAAAGGCCACATCATAGGCCTTCATGATCTCACAGATTTCTTCAAAATGCGTGTACAGGAAGTTTTCTTTATGATGCGCCAGGCACCATTTGGCCATAATTGAGCCTCCACGCGATACAATTCCGGTTACCCTTTTGGCCGTTAAAGGCACGTAACGCAGCAATACACCGGCATGAATGGTAAAGTAATCTACGCCCTGCTCCGCCTGTTCAATCAGCGTATCCCTGAACAGTTCCCAGGTCAGGTCTTCGGCTTTGCCGTTTACTTTTTCCAATGCCTGGTAAATAGGCACGGTACCAATCGGCACAGGCGAATTGCGGATGATCCATTCACGCGTTTCATGGATATTTTTACCGGTGGATAAATCCATGATCGTATCGGCGCCCCATCTGCAGGCCCATACCGCTTTTTCCACCTCCTCCTCAATAGAAGAAGTAACGGCCGAGTTACCGATATTAGCATTGATCTTTACCAGGAAGTTGCGGCCAATGATCATAGGCTCCAGTTCCGGGTGGTTGATGTTGCAGGGGATGACTGCGCGGCCTGCAGCCACTTCAGCACGCACAAATTCGGGTGTAATGTAACCCTTAGGCGTATTGGCGCCAAAGCTATGACCTTTGTGCTGGTGGTTCATCACCTCATACTGCTTGCCCAGCTGCTCATTCAAGAGGTCTATCCTTTGGTTTTCGCGAATAGCAATGTATTCCATTTCGGCCGTAATTATGCCTTTTTTTGCATAATGCATCTGCGAAACATTGGCTCCTTTTACCGCACGGTAGGGTTTATTGAGGTGTTCAAAACGAAGCGTGTCCAGTTTCTGGTCTGCCAGGCGCTGCTGTCCGTAGTCAGAAGAAATCTGCTCCAACTGTTCCACATCCTGCCTGCCGGTGATCCATTTTTCCCTTAAGCGCGGTAGTCCGCCTTTTACATCAATAAGGATGTCAGGATCGGTATAAGGGCCGCTGGTGTCGTATACGGTAACTGGCGGGTTTGGTTCGGTAAGACCAAAGCCATTATGGATTTTGGTGTCTGTTAAAGAGATCTCGCGCATGGCGACTTCAATCTCATGCAGTTGTCCCTTTACATAAATCTTGCGTGAGGCCGGAAAGGGGCTACGGGTAATGACTTGTTCGTTGGGAATTTTTTCAGTTTTCATCCGTTAAGTTTTAAGGTGTGAATTATCCGCCCTGCGTGGCTGTAATGAGAATTACCTGGTCGCCCTGCCTTAGGGTGTGTACAGACCAGTCAGTTTTGGCTACAATGTTTTGGTTAATGGCTACAGCTATTCCTTTGGCCTCCTGGCGGAGCACAAGGCCAAGCAGTTGCTCAACCGAACAGGCTTCATCAACAACATAAGTTTTGTGGTTTACAGTGATATCCATATTTAAAAAAATTGGAAAACTGTAGGGGATAGCCCATAACGGGTCGAAAAGACAGCAATAGATTTGCTTCTACTTTTCCCTTCGGCAGTACTAACTGCATCAGGTTCAAAGGGTATATCTCAGCGCAAGGCACCCCTAAAGTTTTTTGTAAAGCTAGGTTATTTTTCCATAAAACCAAAAATACCCCTTCAATTGTTATAAAGGCAATTTTTAAATCGCGTCAAATTCCTTTACCGCTTTCTGACATTTTTCCCGAAAATACCAGCAAATGAATCCCTAAATTTGCGGCGCAAAACGATTGCAATGATCTCTAATTTAAAACACCGTTTCTTTCTCAGCCTTTTCTTCTTCATGTCGGGCTTAAGTTTTTCTACCTGGGCTTCCCGGATCCCTACCATTAAAACTATTTTTGGCTTTAACGAAGCAGAACTGGGTAGCATGCTGCTGGCCTTGCCCATTGGCTCTTTACTGGGCCTGCCCATTTCCGGTTGGCTGGTTTCCAAATACAATAGCAGGGTGCCTTTAACGGTAGGTTACGGACTCAATGCATTTGCACTGGCACTTATCGGTTTTGCACACAACACTTTTACCCTGGTTGCCGCGGTAGTGATATTTGCCTTTACCACACGTATCTTTAATATTTCTGTAAATACCCAGGCCATCACCCTGCAAAAGCGCTTCGATAAAAAGATCATGGGTTCTTTTCATGGCTACTGGAGTATGGGCGGTATCGGCGGAATCCTGATATCAACCCTTTTGATCGGACTAAACGTTTCTATACAGGTACATTTTGTGGTTGTAGCTATTGTTATGCTCATCATAACACTGTATTCCTACCAGTTTTTATTGAAAGGTGACCGCTCCGAAACCGGGAATAAACTCAATTTAAAAAAGCCAGATCCTTATATAGCTTATCTCGGACTGGTAGTTTTTCTTTGTGCCATATGCGAGGGGGGAATGTTCGACTGGAGCGGGATTTATTTCCAGGAGATCATCAAAGTAAAAGTGTTTACCTATGGATACCTGGTGTTTATGACCTTTATGGCCGCATCAAGGTTTCTTTCAGATCTCATTGTTGCCCGTTTCGGGATGCCGAGATCTTACCTTATGAGCGCTGCATTTATTGTTTCCGGAATAAGCCTGGCCATTATTTTTCCTTATTTCTGGACGGCCATGATCGGTTTCTCGCTGGTAGGCTTTGGCACGGCGGCCATTATTCCCATGTCTTATGCCCTGGCAGGGGCATCTAAAAAGTACTCTGCCGGCATGGCCATATCTATTATAGCTACCTATTCTATAACCGGCATGCTGCTTGGGCCTCCGTTAATTGGCTATCTGGCCCATGCTTTTAATTTAAGGGTTTCCTTTGTCATATTTGCCATTTGCGGTATCCTGTTGGTCCCAATTACACAAATGTTCTTTAAACACCAAAGGCTTTCAGATCAAACCACATAGGTTGGTCCAAAAGCCTTTGCTTCGTTTAACCAGGGAAGATTAAATATCCTGTATTGCATTGTCAGGATCATATGCTGAATCCTGTGCTGCCGACCTGCTTTTCTGCCGTTCTGTTTCCTTAAACTCTTTAAATTCCTGGGATACTGCCGCCGCTTTATTTTTTACATTATCCACCACACGATCCTTAAGGTGAGCAAGCTCATCTTTTCCTGAAGACATCCGCTCCTTTACCGAGTGATAACCGTCTTTAATGTTATCTGTTAAGTCCAGTGCCTTGTCAGAAATTCGTTCCCTGGTTTTTTTACCACTATCTGGTGCAAATAACACACCAAGTACAGCCCCAACTGCCAATCCGGCCAATAAGCCGATCACAGCGGTGGAAGTATCAACCGGTCTGTGCGACATGCCTGCAAAACGATTGGCCATTAATTTCTTATAATTCATAATGCTCTCCTGTTGATTAGTATTTAGTGGAAAACAATGACAGAACAAAATTGTTTTAAATGGAATAGAATTTATTCCGTACAGCGGGCCTTACCAGGTAGCAAAAAGTATTTATACAGGTAGGGTGTCGTATACTTGACTTCACATAAAATTTACCTTTAAAAGACTAAACGGAGGTTTTTTATTGTCTATTTTTGTTTCGTGTATTTTTTACACTAACTAATATACAAAATGAAGAAAAGCTTACTCACTTTAACCCTTGGCGGATTGGGGATTGGCATCACGGAATTTGTGATGATGGGCCTCTTGCCTGATATTGCAAAAGACTTGTCTATCACCATTCCACAGGCTGGGCACCTCATTTCTGCATACGCCCTTGGGGTAGTGATCGGCGCGCCTTTACTGGTCGCTATTGCGGGGAGTTACCCGCCGAAAAAGATATTGATGGCCTTGATGATGATGTTTGTGGCTTTTAATGCCATGTCGGCCTTCTCTCCTGATTATACTACCATGTTTATTGCCCGCTTACTGGCAGGGCTGCCGCATGGCGCATTTTTTGGCGTCGGATCTGTAGTGGCCAGCCGTATTGCCGATAAAGGCAAGGAAGCCTCTGCTGTCTCGCTCATGTTTGCAGGTCTAACCGTAGCCAATGTAATTGGGGTGCCGCTCGGGACTTTCATCGGGCATAATTATTCCTGGCGTTATACCTTCGTAATCATAGTAATTGTAGGTTTAATTACACTTTTAAGTCTGAAGTTATGGATGCCGGCTTTGCCGGCTACAAAAAACCGGGACCTGAAAAAGGAACTTGGTTTCTTTAAACTACCGGAAGCCTGGCTCATCATACTGATGATTGCAATTGGAACAGGGGGATTGTTCTCGTGGTACAGTTACATAGCACCTTTGCTGACGGATGTGGGCGGTTTTTCAGCTGATTCCATCACGTACATCCTTGTGCTGGCTGGCCTGGGCATGCTGGTGGGGAACTTTATTGGCGGTAAACTGGCCGATAGATTCTCGCCTGCAAAAGCTTCCGTTTCGTTACTGATTGCCATGGCAGTGACCTTGTTTATTGTGCATTACATCTCGGCCAACCAAACCCTTTCGCTGATCATGACGTTTGTAACCGGCGCCGTTGCCTTTGCACTCGCGGCCCCTATACAGATGCTGATGATTACTACCGCTAAAGGATCCGAAATGCTTGCCGCTTCGGCGAGTCAGGCCAGCTTTAACATCGGCAATGCCCTTGGTGCCTTTCTGGGTGGTTTGCCACTCGCAGCCGGGTACGATTATACTTCACCTGTATGGGTGGGAACATTGATGGCTTTAACAGGGGCTATGTTTGCCTGGATGCTGATTGCCCGGAACAAAAGGTTGGCGCTTGCAAGCTAGATTTTACCGCTCCAGACGTTAAATTCCAGCGTTGCATTTTGAAATCCTTAAATCTTTGTCTAATTTAGGCTCCAACCAAATATTTAGGCAAACCTGTCTTTAAAAGCAGGAGATGGGGTGCTGTATTTACCATGCCAAATCTGAACATACTCCGGGACGAAGAATTGCTACAGCTCTTGAAACAAGAGCATATGGCTGCTTTTGAGGAGATTTATAACCGTTACTGGAATAAACTTTATGCTGCTGCTTATAAAAGGCTGCAATCCAAAGAGGTGTCGGAAGAGTTGGTGCAGGACCTCTTTACCTCCCTTTGGGTAAACAGAAATACAATAAACATTCATACCTCGCTTGCTGCATACCTTTTTACATCGGTAAGGTACCTGGTACTTGGCCAGGTTCAGAAAGAAATGGTGAGGGCCAATTATAAGGATTCTTTATACCTCAATAGGGTGGATAATTCTACTGAAGAAACAGTGCTGTTGAAAGACCTGGTAACCAACCTTAACGTCGCTGTGGAACAACTGCCGGTAAAATGCAAATCGGTATTTGAACTGAGCCGTAAGGAAAATAAATCAAACAAAGAGATTGCTGCCGAACTGGGGATATCTGAAAAGACGGTAGAAAACCAGCTGACCAAGGCTTTAAAACGTTTAAGACTCAGCTTAAACAGTCTGCTGATGAGCTTGTCGCTGTTAATGATTACGCTATTTTAATTTTTTTTCTTTTCGGCGTAGGGGATGAGCCATAGTTGGCTCACTTACTATTATAAACCTAATATAATAGACCTGCAATGAATAAGAATATTTCGCCGGAACTGATCCGTAAATATATTGGCGGGAACTGTACGCCTGAGGAGATGGAAACGGTGCACAACTGGTATGCATCTTTCGAAAATGAACCTGATCCGCTGATCGATCTGGAATTGAAAGAGCAGCTGGAACTCAAAATGCGTATGCTTGGCCGCATCAGGACAAATATTAGATCTGTTGGCGCCAATCGCAGAAACAAGCGCATGAAACCGCTCTTGTACAGCTGGGTGGTAAGTGCAGCTGCAATTTTCATCGTCATCCTGGGAATTGTTTTATACCAATCTGATTTTAAAGACAGGTACTTTACAGGCAAAAAATATAATACAGAAACTGTCGTGCCTGTTGTGGTACACAATAAAACCTCAAGCCTGCAAAAACATATTTTGCCCGATTCAAGTGTAATCTGGCTGAGGCCTTTAGCTATGATTATGTATAGTAAAAATTTCGTACAGGGAATCAGGAAGGTGTCGATGAAAGGGGATGCCTTCTTTGAAGTCACCAAAGATAAAAAGCATCCTTTTGTGATTTATAGCGGAGGGCTGATCACCAAAGTTTGGGGAACCAGTTTCAGCATATCCTATAACCCGGAAACCCGGAGTACGGAAGTGGCAGTACTGACGGGCAAGGTTTCTGTAAGTGCCAATAAACACCCGGAAGAACGTTCTGAAGCGCAGTCCCCGGAACATTCCGGAGCACTTTCTGACGAACTGATGTTGCTGCCAGATGAGAAGGCCGTTTATTCCGGATCGCACAAATTAAGCAAGACTAAAATTACGGAGAATTCAGCGGTAAGCATTTGGAAAAAGGAAGATGTGATGTTTGATAATATTACTGTAAAAGAGATTATTAAGGTGCTCAATGTGAAATTTAAAGTAAATATAACGACAGCCGATCAGGCTTTGAACGATTACGTGCTGAAAGCAGATTTTTCGGGGCAAAGTTTACCGGAAATCCTGCTCATCATGGAAAAATCACTGAACATTAGCTATAGCATTGAGGACAGGGATATCCTATTGAAACAACAAACGAAATGACCAGATAACCAAATTTTAAACCAATAGCATGAACAGAAAAACAGGATACATTTTTTAAGGAGATTAGGGGCGCTTGCAACACCCCTAATCGTTAAAGTACCGTAATTAAACACCTATGTAGGGCATGGGTGAACGGTGCCATTTTGTCTCATTTTTAACCAACGAAACAATCAAATTTATGAATTTTTATTTACTAAACTCCATTGACTGGCGTAGAATTATGAAGATCACACTGAGTCAGCTGATCATAGCTTTAGTACTTACCGGCATGTCTTATGCCGAGAATATTAAAGCACAGGCCCTTTTAAACCGGCCCGTGAAATTTAAGATCGATAATTCGACCTTAGGTCAAACCTTGCGACAAATTGAAAGGTTTGCCAACGTGAAATTTGTATACAGCCGGAACATTATAGAATCGGATCAGGAAGTATCTGTAGCGGCGAATGATGAGCGGCTCGAAAGCATACTGAACAAGCTGCTGAAGCCGATAGGCATTGCCTATGAGGTGATCAACGACAGGATCATCCTGAGCAAGGCGCCTGCTTCGGAAATGCCCTTATCAGGTAGTGCTACGCAACAAACGGTAATTAAGGGGCAGGTTACAGCGGCCGACGGACAGCCTATTCCTGGTGTAAGCATTAAATTTAAAGGCGCTGAAGGTGGTACCACTACAGATACGAACGGGAAATACAGCATTGCTGCCCCGGCTACTGAGGGGGTATTGGTTTTTTCCTATATGGGCTTCAATACCAAGGAAGTGATCATCAACGGACGTCAAACCATCAACGTACAACTGGAGGAGCAGTCTAAAGACCTTTCGGAGGTAGTGGTGGTAGGTTACGGCACGATTAAGCGGACAGACCTTACCGGTGCCGTGGGTACAGTAAGCTCGGCCGATCTGAATAAAGCTACTTCAACCAATCTTGGGCAGGCTGTTCAGGGCCGGATGAGCGGTGTGCAGGTTACACAAACTTCAGGTCAGCCGGGTGCTGGTGCTGATATCAAGGTACGTGGCGTAGGTTCGGTAAAATCGGGGAACAGTCCGCTTGTCCTGGTAGATGGTTTTGTAGGCAGTACCAATGACCTGGATGCTGACGATGTGGAATCCATTACAGTATTAAAGGACGCTTCTGCAGCAGCAATTTATGGTTCAAGGGCCGCAAATGGCGTTTTGCTGGTCACCACCAAGCGGGGGAAGGCAGGTAAAACCAATGTAGAGTTTAAATCGGAATATGGATGGCAGTCGCTCACCAAACAACCCAATTACCTGAACGGGCCAGACTGGGCCAGGCACCAGAACGAAGCCAGGATCTACAACGGTAAATCGCCTTTCTGGATTGATGCCCAGGCACCGGAAACCATTACGGAATGGACAGACTGGTCGGACTATGTATTCAGTACTGCACCTGTTCAGGATTATCATATCGGTGTAAACGGGGGTAATGAGAAAACAAAATTTGCCATTGGTCTGGGCTATATCAACCAGAAAGGTACCATTATAGGAACAGATTTTAAAAGGGCCAACCTGCGTATGAATTTCCAGCAGGAGCTGAGCAAGCGCATCCGTGTGGGTGCAAACATGAGTTATATCCGCTCTGGCTATGCTACTACCATTACTGCATTTTCATCCTCTCAACCGGCGGCGCTAAACGGAATTACCGCTGCGCCGCCTACTATTCCGGCCTATAACCCCGATGGGTGGCCGGGAGCACCGCGCCCGGGCTACCCTGGAGAGGCCTTCATTACCAATACCACCTGGAAAACGCCTTCGATTGCCAACAACATGCTGGATAATTATGCACGAACCAACCGTACCTTCGGGAACCTCTTTGCCGAGGCCGATCTTATACCCGGTTTAAAGTATAAATTGGCGGTGAACGGATCGGTGACTCAGAATTTTAATGAAGAGTGGACAGGTAAATGGGCCATTTATTCGCCTACAGACCTGGAACACCTGAACCCGCTGGCGCAGGGCGCAACGGCTAGTCTGCGCAATGTATCAAGGGAAAGCTATGTTTGGGAAATCCAGAATTTGCTGACTTACGATAAGGTTTTTGGAAAGCATAGTGTCAATGCTTTACTGGGTTTCTCGGCTGAAAAAGGCGATGGCTACCAGTTCGATGCCTCCAAAACAGATTTCCCTAATGAAGACCTGAGGGCACTGGATGCCGGCAACACACTGGGCGCCATAAACGGTGGCTTTGTGAGCCCGTATTCATTGATCTCTCAGTTTGCAAGGATCAATTATTCTTACAACAGCAGGTATCTATTTCAGGCCAATGTGCGCCGTGATGGATCTTCAGTATTTGCACCGGGCAGGCAATACGGGGTATTCCCATCCTTCTCTGCCGGGTGGAGGGTATCTGAAGAGTCTTTCATGGAAAATGTAAAGGCGATCAGTAATTTAAAAATCCGTGGTAGCTGGGGGCGGCTTGGAAATGCAAACATCCCTGCTTACTCCTGGATCAGTACCATTGATGTACGTGGTGGTGCAGTGTTTGGCAATCCGCAAACCCGTCAGCCTGCTTATTATACCACGCAGATGGCAAATGAGCGGGTAAAATGGGAAACCACAACTTCTACTGATCTGGGGATAGAAATAGGGCTTTTTAAAGATCGTCTGACCTTTGAAGGGGATGTTTACGACAAGCGCACGACAGATATGCTGCTGGATGCTACCATTCCTTTTACTGCGGGTTTCACATCGGGTCCGGTAGTGAACATTGGCGAAGTACAGAACAAGGGCTGGGAAATGATGCTCAGGTATCAGGACAAAAAGGGCGACTTTAGCTATAGCGCATCTGTTAACCTATCGCACAACAAAAATAAACTGCTTGATCTGGGTGGTGTTAAGCCATTGATCAGTGGTCCGTTAAAGTCGGATGTTGGCCTGCCTTTGTATTCGTACTGGGGTTATGAGACTGAGGGCATCTGGAGAACTGCGGCAGAAGTAGCTGCAAATCCGCGCATGACAGGCGACCGTCCGGGCATGGTGCGGTTTAAAGATCGTACAGGGGACGGTCTGATAACAGAAGATGATAAAACGGTGATCGGTAGCAATATCCCTAAATACGTTTACGGCTTTAACTTTGAGTTTGGCTGGAAGGGCCTGGACTTGTCTGTTTTATTGCAGGGAGAGAAAGACAAGGATATGCTGGTTGAATCTGTTTTTGGTGGAAACGGTGAGGGTGAGAACAACAATATAGATAAATATTACTGGGACAACAGGGCTATTCTGGATGCGAGTGGCAACGTAATCAGTGGTACCACACCGGCAGCCGGTGCGGTAAAAGGCGATATGATCTGGAGCAGTTTTCTGGTTCAGGATGCTTCTTACCTGAGGGTAAAGAACCTGCAGCTGGGCTATACTTTTCCTAAAAAGCTGATGGCACCGCTGAAGATCGAATCGCTGCGCCTGTATGTTAATGCAACCAATTTAATTACCTGGACAGATTTTATAGGCTACGATCCGGAAATGAAGCCATCGGAGCCATCGGGTGTAGAGGCTTATTCGCGTGGAGGGGTAGATGCCTATCCGGTAGCAAAATCGATCACTATTGGTGCCCGCCTGGTTTTTTAATCATTTAATCGTTAAAGACATGAACAAATTTAAATATACAATAGCGCTGGTTGTTCTTTTTATGGCGATGAGCCAGCAGAGTTGCAAAAAGGGCTTCCTGGATTCCTACCCTAAGAATAGCCTTTCGGCCGAGACTTTCTATAAAACTGAGGCCGACTTTACCAATGCAGTGAACGGTATTTACGACGCATTGCAGGCTGACAGAGAATTGAGCTTTTTCCCTATGGCCGATATTGCCACGCCTTTTGCCGGTTTCGGGGAGAACCGTTTCGGACAATACGACAATGGTATTTTCGGTATAAATGCGGGCTGGACCATGGGCCAGACTTTATGGGCCGCCTGGTATAAAGTGGTTTTTAGGGCAAATGTGGTGCTCGATCGCATTGATGCCGATGGGGTGACCATGACGGCCAAGGCGCATGACCGCTTAAAAGGAGAGGCCTTGTTCCTGCGCTCACTGGCTTACTTTTACCTGACTTACTTGTATGGGGACGTGCCGCTGATCCTTAAAGAGCAGAAATATGAGGAAGCACTGGTTCCGCGCAATCCGAAAGCAGAGATTGTTACGCGTTTAATTGCCGATCTTAAACAGGCAGAGGTGCTTTTGCCCTCGGTAACGGAATACCGCAATACCAAGCCTTTGCTGGGTCGCGCCAGCAGGGGGGCTGCTAAATCTTTACTGGGTAAGATCTACGTATATGAGAAAAAGTGGCCTGAGGCCGAAGCTAAATTAAATGAGGTGATCAATGTAGATAAAGATTACGATCTGGAGCCTAAATTCCTGGATCTTTTCTGGCCTTCAACAGAGAACGGCAAAGAATCGATATTTGAGATCCAGTACCATGGTGGTGTAAAGGAAGGGAATTCGTATGTGCGCTTTGCAGCGCCGAATACATTGTCGCAGATCTCTACTGCAGGTTTTGGTTATGTAACCCCAACAGAAAGTTATACCGATCTGTTTGAAACGACAACGGGTTATACCGTAGGCAGTACTTTTGTAAGCCGTACTGCATCAGGCCCTGCCTACAGGTTTAAATTTAACTATCAATCGGCCGATCCTGCATTTAACCAGGCGCAACCCTATGCCAATCGTGATCCGCGACTGGCCTGGACAGTTTGGTATGAAAACACACCTTATATTGCTGAATTTCAATCGCGCGCCGGACAAACCGGGGTAAAATACCTGCAGGAATATTCGGGAGACAACGGCCATAATACGGTGAAATACATTATAGGTAAACTCGACCTTACAGCTGGGGATAGTCCGGGCAACATGATTGTGATACGCTATGCAGACGTGCTGCTGTTGTATGCCGAAACATTGATTGAACTGAACCGGACGGCTGATGCGGCAGTCTACATCAATAAAGTAAGACAGCGCCCAAGCGTGATGATGCCAACACTGCAAACCTTACAAACGGTAAGGGGAGAGGCGATCATTTCCGATCAGGCAAAGATGCGTAAGTTTTTAAGGGAGGAACGTTACAGGGAACTGGCCTTTGAATGGGGACATATGTATATGGACCAGATCAGATGGGATGTATTTGCCGATGAGATGGTGAAATACTGGACTGCCAACAAGAATGGCGGTACGAACCCTGCCCTGGGAACTTTTGATAAGCGACATTATTTATGGCCTATTCCGGCAGAGGAGCGTACCAGGAACCCTCAGCTGTCGCAGAACGACGGGTACAACTAGCAGAAAAGCGCTTGTTCAGGTCAATGAACAAGCGCTTTTTATTTTGGTAAAGAATAACTAGATTCGGAAACAACTGACTATGATTATCTATGATTAAGATTCATGTTTCTTTACTGCTTGTTTTTCTTATTGCAGGCAGGCTTAATGCTCAGGAAATCAATACCGCTAAATTGGATAGTTTCTTTAATACTTTAGCCGGGAACAACAAAGCCATGGGCAGTTTTGCCATTGCTAAAAAGGGAAAGGTTATTTACCACAAGACGATTGGCTATTGCATAGTTGAAGGCGACAAAAAGGTTGCGGCAAAGGCCAGTACCCAATATCGAATTGGCTCCATTACCAAGATTTTCACTGCTGTGCTCGTATTTCAGCTTATAGAACAAGGAAAGCTAAGCCTGGATACCAGGATTGATAAGTATTTTCCGGAGCTGCCCGGTGCAAAATTAATTAGTATAGCTGATTTATTGAAGCATACCAGCGGACTGTATGATTATGTGAATGATACCAAAGACCAGACCTGGGTAACGGTGCCGCGAAGCAAAACCGAACTGTTGGTGGCTATTAAAAACGGCAAAACGCACTTTGAACCGGGCAAAGGATCTGCTTACTGCAATTCGGGTTATTTGCTGCTGGGGTACCTGATAGAAAAGCTGACCCGAAAGCCCTACCCGAAAGTTGTGGCCGATAGGATTTTTAACAAACTGGGAATGAAAAATTCACAGTCGGGTCTGGCCAACAATACAGGTGTGGAGGAAGCCAGGGCTTATCACTTCCAGGGCAAATGGACGGATATTAAAGACATTTACTTTGGCAATGTAGTTGCGGTTGGCGACATCTTATCTACCCCGCAGGACCTGCTCCTTTTTATGGAGGCGCTGGATACCGGCAAATTGCTGAGTAGTAAAAGTCTGGCCATTATGAAGTCTGGAGATGGACCAAATACTTCGGGAATGGGGCTTTTTGAGTTTCCATTTTATTCGAAGAAAGGATATGGACATAACGGGGGGACTTATGGCAGTTTTTCGGTGTTGCAGCGTTTTGGGCCTGATAGTTTAGCAATGGCAGTTTGTACAAACGGGCTGAGCTATCCCTTAAATGACATCAATATAGCGATGCTGAATGTAGTTTATAAGCTACCTTTTGAACTTCCTTCCTTCAAAAAAATTGCAGTTGCAGCGAAAGATCTGGAACCTTTGCTGGGGCTTTATTCGAGTACAGATATGCCGCTGAAAATTACCATAAGCCGGAAAGAGGATACGCTGATGGGACAGGCAACAGGGCAGGGCGCTTTTCAGATGGAAGCGATTGGTACCAACAGCTTTAAATTCGATCCCAGTGGACTAATGATGGAATTTAACCCGGAAAAAGGTCTGATGCTGCTGAAACAAGGAGGGAAAACCTTCCGGTATGCCCGGGAAAAGTAGCACAAGAAATGACAAAGAGCTTAAACTACTGTAGCGCTTAAATGTTACATTTGCGCCAAAAATATGCAGTACTGTTATGAGCGAAGCACTTAAAAGAATCCAGGATCATATTGAACCTTTACGTCAGCAGATCATCAATCATAAGGTTTATGAACTGATCAACAGTGTGGAAGACTTACGGATTTTTATGGAGTACCATGTATATGCGGTATGGGACTTCATGTCGATCTTAAAAGCTTTGCAGATTAACCTCACCTGTACCACCATTCCCTGGTTTCCTGTAGGATCGGCCAATACAAGGTACCTTATTAATGAAATTGTGGCCGGAGAAGAATCGGATGTGGATAGCACGGGGCAGCGTAAAAGTCATTTTGAGATGTATCTTGATGCCATGGAGCAATGTGGTGCGTCGACTGTTGAAATAGGAAATTTCTTAACAGCGCTGAAAAACAAGGGCGATTTGCATACTGCTTTTGAACTGGCCGGAAGTCCTGAACATGCACGTGACTTTGTAGACTTTACCTTTAAGATTATCCGGAGCAACCAGGCGCATTTACAGGCAAGTACTTTTACTTTTGGCAGGGAAGACCTGATCCCGAATATGTTCCTGTCTATTGTGAATGACCTGAACCAGAAATTCCCTGAGCAGCTGTCGCTCTTTAAATACTACCTGGACCGTCATATTGAAGTGGATGGCGACCACCATAGCTATCTGGCCCTGGCCATGACTGCGGAACTTTGCGGCGACAATGCCGCTTGCTGGCAGGAAGCGGAGCAGGCCAGTGTTACAGCGCTTCAAAAAAGGATACACCTTTGGGACGGCGCTTATGAAGCCATTTTGCGCCGCAATGCAGATTTGAAATGAGCCCCGGTTTTACGGTTATCTTAGTGTAAAATTAGTTTGCTTTCAGGCCTGGATAAAGCCTATTGAAAAAGGTTATGGTTAGATTTACGGGATTCAAAAAACCTTAGTAATGATGACAATAATTGTAGCGACCGATTTTTCGGAAGTAGCGGAAAATGCAGTAGAATACGCGGCAGCGATAGCAAAACACAGCAATGCCAGGTTGATCCTTTTCAATTCATTTGAAATGCCTGTACATGCTGCCAATACCCTTTTGCCTGCATCGAGTATTCAGAAGTTGCTAAGCGATAATGAGATCAGGCTGATAGAAAGGGCAATCGCCCTTTCCCTGGATTATGATATAGAGGTAGGTCATGAATCTGCTTTGTCTTTCGTGGAAGACGAATTGAAAGCATTGCTGCTGAAATATGAAGCCAGCCTGGTCGTTTTGGGCATGCGTACAAAAAGCCTGGAGCAGGACCTTTGGGGCAATACCACCACTTCGGCCATTAAACAGCTAAAATTCCCAGTGCTGGCGGTGCCGCTGGGTGCCAGATTTGAGGGCGCCAGGAAAGTATTGTTTGCTTGTGATGTGCTTAGCGGGGTATCTGAAAGGGTACTGGCACAAATTAAGGAACTGGCTTTAAGCCTGAACGCCGAAGTAGAGGTTTTTAGTGTAAATGAAGTGCTGGAAGAACTAAAGCCAGAAAGTGAAAACCAGCTGTCAACCAACGCAATAGATGAAGCGCTGGAGGGAATCAGTTATTACTATAAAAATGTTAAATCCTATGCAGTTATAGCTGAAATTGAAAAGGAAATAGAGATATTTGGAGCTGATATGCTGATCATGGTACCCAAGAAATATGGTTTCTGGGCCTCATTGATACATCGGAGTAAAACAAGGATGATGGCCTCAGGATTGCATATTCCCTTACTTTCTATCCCTATATAAAAACGAGCTATGAAAAAAAATATAAAAGGCCTGATTGCAATGGCCCTACTATCACCTCTGTTTACCATGGCACAATTGAACAATATCGCACAAAAATCTGTAATGACTTATCCTGAAACCAAGAAAACAGCAATAACCGACAATTATTTTGGAACTGAAGTGGCCGATCCTTATCGCTGGCTCGAGGATGACCGTTCTGCAGAAACGAAAGCCTGGGTAGATGCGCAGAATGCGGTTACCCGTAAATTTATAGACCAGATCCCTTACCGCAACCAGATTAAGGACAGGCTGAGGCATCTGATGAATTACGAAAAATATTCACAGCCATTTAAGGAAGGCGCTTATACTTATTTTTACAAGAATACAGGGCTGCAAAACCAGAGCGTGCTTTACCGGCAGAAAGATGGTGCCGAGCCGGAAATTTTTCTGGACCCGAATACCTTTTCAAAAGATGCAACCACAGCTATGGCCGGCATCAGTTTTAGTAGAGATGGCAGTTTACTTGCTTACCAGCTTTCAGAAGGTGGATCGGACTGGACCAAAGTAGTGGTTTTAAAGGCGTCAGATAAAACGGTTGTTGGCCAAGCACTTATAGATGTAAAATTTTCGGGTATTGCCTGGAAAGGAAACGAAGGGTTTTATTACAGCAGCTACGATAAGCCCAAAGATGGCAGTCAGCTTTCAGGTATGACCGATCAGCATAAACTGTACTATCATAAACTGGGCACTCCCCAGAGTACCGATCAGCTGATTTTTGGCGGAAGCAAAACGCCCAGGCGTTATGTAGGGGCGGGACTGACCGAAGATGAGCGTTACCTGGTCATTACTGCTGCAAATTCTACATCTGGGAACGAATTGTACATTCAGGACCTGTCGGTACCCAATTCGCCGATCATTAACGTGGTAGATAACTTTGAAAAAGACCACAGCATCATCAGCAATAAAGGGAGCAAACTCTATATTTATACCAATCTCGGGGCGCCAAACGGCCGTATCGTAACGGTTGATGCTGCAAATCCTAAGCCGGCAAACTGGAAGGTACTGATTGCAGAGACAGCGAATGTATTGCAGCCTGGCACGGGTGCTGGAAAACTGTTTGCCAATTACCTTAAAGATGCGGTTTCTATGGTACTGCAATACGACATGAACGGAAAACTGGAACATCAGATCAATCTGCCCGGGATTGGTGCAGTAAGTGGTTTTTCTGGTAAAGAAAAGGATGTAACACTTTATTATACCTTTACTTCCTATACTTACCCGGCCACCATTTTTAAATATGCGGTAGCCACTGGTAAATCGGAAATATATAAGAAATCAGGGGTCGATTTTGATCCTGCTGCCTATGAATCCAAACAGGTGTTTTACACCTCGAAGGATGGCACAAAGGTGCCTATGATCATCACTTATAAAAAAGGCCTTTTGCTAAATGGCAAGAACCCGACAGTATTGTATGGTTATGGAGGCTTTAATGTGAGCTTAACTCCTGCATTTAGTACTGCAAATATTGTATTACTGGATCAGGGTGGGGTATATGCAGTAGCAAATTTAAGAGGAGGAGGAGAGTATGGAGAGCAATGGCATGTTGCCGGAACAAAGCTGCAGAAGCAGAACGTGTTTGATGATTTTATTGCAGCTGCAGACTATCTGATTACCAATAAATATACTTCCAGTGATTACCTGGCCAGTATGGGCGGCTCTAACGGAGGTTTACTGGTGGGTGCTACGATGGCGCAGCGCCCCGATCTGTTCAAAGTCGCTTTCCCGGCGGTGGGGGTAATGGATATGTTGCGTTACCATAAGTTTACTGCCGGCGCGGGCTGGAGTTTTGATTATGGTACAGCTGCAGATTCGAAGGAGATGTTTGAATATTTATACAAATATTCACCATTACATGCTTTAAAGCCAGGGGTCAAATACCCGGCCACGCTGGTAACCACGGCCGATCATGATGACAGGGTAGTGCCTGCACATTCTTTTAAATTTGCAGCTACCTTACAAAAAGATCAGGCAGGGGATGCGCCGGTACTGATCAGTATTCAGACCAATGCGGGGCATGGTGCAGGTAAACCTACAGACAAGGCGATAGAGGAAATTGCTGACCGCTGGGCCTTTATGTTTTACAATATGGGACTGAAGTACCGCAATTAAGTATCAGCGTTTATCTATTTGGATTTAACTCTGCTGATGAAACGTGGAACATCCCTTTCATCGGCAGAATAAAGCTCCAGCTTTTTGTCTTTTCCATACAAGTACATGGAAGGATATTGTTTGGGATGGAACAGCGGAATAAAAATATGATTGCGGTCTTGCAGCACCATAACATTTTTCATGGTTTTGAGCGGCTTGCCGAAATTGTCCATAAAATAGTTGATGGACCGGTATTCATCCTGTGAAACAAGATAAAAATTGGCACCTTCCAGTTCCTTACTCCGTTTTGAAAAGTTCGATACCACTTTCTGGCAGTGTTCGCAGGTGGCATCGAACAGCATGATAAAGGATTTTGTACCCTTAGGAATTTGTTCTGTAGAAAATACAGAACCATCGGCCCGGTAAAAGCCGGCTAAAGGCATATCAGTTCCGACAATGGGTGCTGGTGCCTGCGCAAAAGCAGCAGTTGAAAATAACCCCAGGATAAAGACAAAAAATAGTCGTTTCATAATCTGTTTTAAAATTACTAATATCTGATTTTTTTAAGGCCCCGTCAATTGCTTTGAGGAAAATGAAGCCTGAAAGTGCTGCCTTCGCCTTGTTTTGAATTTACATTGATGGTGATACCATGGTATAAAGCAATGCTTTTTACAATGGAAAGGCCCAGTCCATAGCCTACATTCTGGCCCAGGTTCGCTTTTCTGAAACGATCGAAAATGAAAGGAAGTTCTTCTGCTGGAATGCCGATCCCGGTATCTTTTATGGTTATGGTATAGCGGCTTTTGCCGGATTCTTCGTCACTGATGCTGATACTGCCATTATTTACATTGTATTTGATGGCATTGTTGATCAGGTTGTAAAACAATTGGAACAACAGATCGTGGTTTACGCCTTTTATCGTTTTGCTTTCGTTCAGGTTGATGTTGATCCTGAGTTTTTTCTCTTCCAGCCGGTGACTGATCTCTTCTGTTACTTCGTTTAACAGCCGCATGGGTTGAATGTTATCTGATTTTACAAACTGCTCATTCTCAATCCGGGATATGAGCAACAGGGAACCAGAGATCTTTTTTAACCGGTCGAGCGTTTTCATCATATCGGCAATCTTCATGACGGCATCGTCGTTAAGCTGCTCATCACCAATCATATTTTCCAGCTTATTTTGCAGGATACTGATGGGTGTCATGAGCTCATGCGAAGCATTTGCGGTAAATTCACGTTCCTTTTCGAAGGCTTCATTGATCTGTTCCATGAGCAGGATCAGTGACTCGTCCAGGTATTTAAAGTCTTGCGTAGAGGTAGGTACTTTGCTGGGCTGGTCTTTAAAAGGAAATTTCCTGTTGATCAGTTTGGATTTGATAATTTTGCCAAGCGGGCTAATGAGTACACGGGTGAAAAACAGGTCGAACAGCAGGCTGAGCACAATAAGGCCCATCAGGACGTACAATGCAATGCGTTGTAAAGGCTTGCTGTATTGATTGATGCTGCTGGTGGTTTTGCCGATTTCGAGCAGGTAGTTTTTATGCTCATAATTAAAGGTATGCATCAGGATCCGGTAATTGAGGGTGTCGCGCTCTACCACACGCCGGGCTGTTTTTATGGTATCTATCCTGCTGTTTGCGGCTGCCGGTTCGAGGGCAATGTATTCTTCCTTCAGCATGGTATAACTACCATAATTGTTGTCGCCCTGCAGGTAATAATCTATTCCGTTTTTATGGATGATCCTGATGACTTTGTCTTGCTGTGTGCGCAAAGAATAGGTAATGTACTGTGAGACAATTTCATTAACCAGGAAAGGTAGAGAGATGATAAAAAGCAATACTATGGCCAATTTTGAGCCGGTAATGAAGAGGATCAGTTTGGACGATAGTTTCATTTATTTCCTTATTCTGTAGCCCACCCCGCGTACAGTTTCCAGAAAATCTGTGGGTCCCCAGGCATTGAGTTTTTTTCTGATGTTCTTGATGTGCGCATCTATGTAATTGGAATCGTAGTCGTCATCGGCAAAGGTGCCCCAGATGTGCTCACTGAGTTGCATTCTGGTAAGTACCCTATTGCTGTGCAGAAAGAGATAGCTCAGGATGTCGAATTCTTTTCTGGACAATTCGATATGATTTTGTTCAAAGAGGATGAGCCTTTTCTGAAGATCGAGTTTAAAATCGCCCAAAGGCAACAACTCTTCTTTAACATTGAACTTTCGTCTGGCTATGGCCTGCATTCTGGACTGCAGCTCCAGGAGCGAGAATGGTTTGGGCAGGTAATCGTCGGCCCCCAGGTCGAGCCCCGTGATGCGGTCTTCCAGGTTTCCTCTTGCCGTAAGGATGATATAGGCTGCATCGGGATTGTATTTTTTTGCTTTGGGCAATAAGGCAAGGCCATCACCATCAGGTAAGCCAAGGTCGAGCAGGATGAAATCGTAACTGTTCATTTCCATCTTTTCAAGCCCGTCTTTGATGTTATGGGCCAGGTCGCAGATATAAAAAGCCTTTTTCAGAAAATCCCTCATTTCATAGGCCATGGTTTTTTCATCTTCAACGATCAGTACCTTCATCAGTCATTCCTTCTTTTATTGTCTTTAGGTTTTCCTCTTTTATCAGATTTTACTTCTTCCGGTTTGCCTTGTTTCCTGGATTGGGGGACTTCTTTTACCTCTTCTTTTCGGCCTTCTTTACCTTTTTCCTGTTTTTTGCCCCGCCTGTCCTGCCAGCTATTTTCGGTTAAAAACGAAGGTGTTGCATGTTTGCCGCCGGCAAAGGTACCGGATGGAAGCCAGGTGAGGAGTGTGGCTACAGTAAGTAAATGTAAAAAACGAAGCGTGCTCATGGTGTAAATATAAAGAAAGTTTGCCTCTTGCGAGGCAAACTAACATTCCCCTCAACTTAAAACTTTTGTGTGTTTTAATATCCGCGCCACTGTAATTATAGATCAAAGTTGAACATCGAACATGAAATTAAGATGAAAAACAAAAAAAATAATAATCCCAAAATTTCATGTTGATTTCATGTTGGCTATAGAGATTTGGCTTAACAACACACAAATGAAACATTAAAATAACAAGACTATGAAAAGGTTAGTATTAACAGGATTGCTTGGGTTATTGGCTTGGTTGCCTTACCAGGCATCGGCACAGCTGAGTATAAGCGTAAATATTGGTTCGCAGCCGGCCTGGGGGCCAAGGGGCTATGACTACGTAGATTATTATTACCTGCCTGATATCGAATGCTACTATCATGTACCAAAACGTCAGTTCATTTATATGGAAGGCAGCAGGTGGAGGTTTTCACGGTCTTTACCATCCAGATGGAGAGGATACGACCTTTATCACGGACGTACAGTAGTGGTAAATTCCAGGAATGCCTACAGGGATTTTGACCGTCATAGGGTAATTTACTCCGGACACGGACATGGAAAAAAATATTATTCAAGGGATTACGACAGGGAGGATCATAACTGGGGAGGCCGTGACAGGGGCCGGGACCGTGATCATGATAGAGGGAAAGGACATGGACATGGCCGGGGAAGGCATTAATGAACTGAAACCAACAAACCAAAGGGCGCCATACATGTATCAATGTAGGCGCCCTTTCTGTTTATAGCGTAACTATTATTGGTTGTTAATCACGTGGCCTTTAAAAGCTTGCTCGGTATCAGAGGCCGGGCTAAGCATGCCAGCCGCCATAACAGTGTACGATTTGCCAGCTTTGGCATCCAGGTTAAAGGTAAGGCCTTTGTCTGCTCCGCTTGCTTTGTCTTTAATTTGAAGCACATAGGCTTTTGCCTCGATTTCAACAAATTCGCTGCTGGCTTTATAGGCTTTATCGGTTACAATAGTATTGCCATCTTTAATTGTAAGGTTTAATGCTGCTGCATCTGGTGAGAGGTTGATGAACCGGACAAATGCTTTGTCGGACGTAAGGCTGCCCAGCTGATCTTTAATCACCAGGTAATCGATCGTAGCTCCTTTACCAATTACAAAAAGTGATTGTACAGTGTTTGCTTCAAGGTTTACGTTTTTAGTGAATACGCTTTCAGTACTGCTGCCTGTAGTTAGTTTTATGGCGCTGGTACCCGGAACGTATTGCCCGTAGGGAACAACGCTCGTAAAGCCCAATGCCGCGGGGTTTACTTTTGCTGATCCAACGTATATATTGTAACTGTTTAATGTCGGGGATGCATTGGTGATGTTCAGATAAGAAATTTCAGGTGTGGGGGCCGGATCTTTAGAGCAGGAATTGAACAACAATGCGCCAAGTGTTAGCGCTGCAGCGATAGTCAAGGTTTTAAAGTAAGTTGATTTATTCATAATTATTTTTTAGAATTTGTAAATGTGACTTTATTGAAACGTATGCTGTCATAGAAACGCTACAATAAAAAGCACAAATCGGTTTTGTACAAAGTTATTCTTTTGGCTACATTAGAACATTTTATCAAATATACGTTTCCACGTAGTAAAAAAATAAAGCAATGAAAGTAATTATTGGGTCGGATCACGCAGGCTTCAACTATAAGAATATTTTGACTAGTACCTTAAGGGATGCGGGATATGAGATCCTGGACCTGGGGACATACACCAATGAGCCAAGCGATTATCCCGACCATGCTGCCGATGTGGCGCGGGCAATTATTGCCGGGAAGGGCGACAGAGGGATACTGGTATGCGGAAGCTCAGTGGGGGTAAGTATTGCTGCCAATAAATTTAAGGGGATAAGGGCCGGTGTTTGTCATGACACTTATTCTGCACATCAATGTGTTGAACATGATGATGTAAATATATTGTGCATGGGAGAGCGGGTTATCGGAATTGAACTGGCGAAAGACATTGCCCTTGCATTTTTAAAAGCTTCATTTACCCATGAGGAGCGCCATGTAAAAAGACTGGCAAAGATAACCGCCATAGAAAACCAGGAACTTTAAAGCTTTATGAAATTATACATTTACATCGCTATGGCAGCGCTGGTATTTACCTTGTATCAATGCCAGACCTATAAAAAAACAAATACAGGTACTACGGTTGTACCAGATACTACAGGATCGCCAGTGATCAATGCTGCTGAGGCCATTAGGCTAATGAAGGTCGAAGAGGGCTTTGAAGTAAAGCTGGTTGCTGCTGAACCTCTTGTTACAGCTCCAGTAGCACTGACATTTGACAATAAAGGACGGATTTGGGTGGTGGAAATGATGGGTTATATGCCGGATGTGTATGGAAAAGGAGAAGATGAACCCAATGGGAAAATTGTGATCCTGGAAGATAAAAATGGGGATGGTGTGGCGGATGAAAGAAAAGTATTTTTGGATTCACTGGTGCTGCCCAGGGCAATTTGTCTGATCGACGGAGGCATATTGGTAGCCGAATCACCGAATCTCTGGTATTATGAGATCCATAACGATAAACCCGGAAAGAGAATATTGGTAGATAGTAAATATGCGGATGAGGGTAATGTGGAACATCAGCCCAATGGCTTGCTGAGGGCTATGGACAACTGGATCTACAATGCCAAGTCGACCAAACGCTACCGTAAAAAAGGTTTACAGTGGATCATTGAGGAAACCCATTTCAGGGGACAGTGGGGTATCAGTCAGGATGACTATGGACGTTTGTATTATAACGATAACTCTACCAACCTGATGGGTGATTATTTTGCCCCTGGCTATGGGGCAACGAATCCCCACCAGAGAACAGTAGAGGGCTTTTCAGAACGGACAGTAAAGGATAACCGCGTTTATCCGGCAAGGCCGACTCCGGGTGTAAACAGGGGCTATATGCCAGGTACATTGGACGACAGTTTGCGCTTAAGGAATTTTACAGCAGCTTGCGGCCCTATAATTTATAGAGGTGATTTATTTGGTGACGCCTATCGTTTTAATGCTTTTGTAGCAGAGCCCTCTGCCAACCTGATTAAGCGGGATATCCTTGTTGAAAATGGGCTTGTGGTAACAGGTAAACAGGCTTATCAGGGCAAAGAATTTCTGGCCAGTACCGACGAGCGTTTTCGTCCGGTGAGTTTATATAACGGCCTGGACGGTGCGTTATATGTAGTAGATATGTACCGGGGGATTATCCAGCACAAAACTTATGTGACACCTTATCTTAAAAATGTAATAGAACAAAGAAAGCTATCGGAACCTCTGGGGTGCGGACGGATTTATAAAGTGCTGCCTAAAAACAAGGCAGCTGCTAAAGTCAAGTTTAACCAGGACGCTAAAAGTCTGGTAGCCTTGCTGGGAGATGCAAACGGACAAGTGCGGGATATGGCCCAGCAAATGCTGGTTGATAGTCATCATAATGCTGCGGTGCCTTATTTGCGTGAGACGCTTAAAAGTGGTAGCCCTTTGCAGGTTATGCATGCCATGTGGGTGCTGGAAGGCTTATCTGCTTTGCAAACCAATGAGGTACTGGCATTGTTAAAATCGGAATCATGGCCAGTCAGGATGCAGGCTTTGAGTGTTATACCTTCTGTAATGAATGGAAGTTCTTATTTATACTATGTTAAGGCGCTGAGGGATATGGTTTCACAAAATGATGCCAGAGCAGCAGTTTATATTGCTTTTGCTGCACATTACATCAGGCCGTTTGACGGAGCAGCTGCGCAGCGTTTGTTGCTGGAACTGGTTAAAAAATATCCTGATGATCCTTATGTGGCCTCGGCAGTGCTTAGCAACCTGGCCTACCGTGAAGAAGCGTTTGCAGAAGAGGTGCTGGCCCTTAAACCGGATACCAATCTTGTAGTCAATAAGCAACTGAAAAGCCTGGTAAACAGGATAAGGAGTTCGCGTAAAAACCAGGACCCTTTGATGCTGGCAAAGGAATTTCCAAAAGGGGCGGCTTTGTTTGCCTCGAGTTGCCAGACTTGTCATGCTACCGATGGAAACGGCATCAAATCGCTGGCCCCGCCTTTAAACAAGTCGGAGTGGGTAACAGGAAATAAAGAAAAACTGATTTCCATAGTTTTGTATGGGCTTACCGGTCCTGTAAAAATCAATGGGTACGTTTATGAAGCACCGGAGATATCGGCAGATATGCCCGGTATTGCACACAGTGAGGAAATTTCTGATGAGGATGTAGCGCAGGTACTGAGTTTTATCCGTGGTTCCTGGCAAAATAACGCAGGTAAGATCAATGCTGCAGAGGTTGCAAAAGTGCGGCAAAGGTTGAAAGGACGCCAAAAGGCATTTACGATAGAGGAGTTGGGTGCTGATTAGCGGGTAGATGTTGATAACCTGTTAAAAACCTGTTAAAAACTTGTGAATAAATACATTTAGATATATTTGCTTAAAGTAATAATTCCCCGTATATTAGATCTATCAATTACGAAGTACTTTGACAGTCTGAAAGAAATATTCCAAAAAGAAACACTTGGCCTCCGGGCAAAAGCTTCTGGGATTTTCGAAGGAACAGCATAGGATCGGATTCAAAGGAGACAGAGAAGAAGACCTACATTACCTGAGGCCGAGAGGCAAAAAGGAATAACAGCTGAACCGGAACAGGCCTTACAGCAGATGAACGATTCTACGGGATTGTCTACTAAAGTAAGTATAACGGATTTCCAAGTTCGAAGGAACTGAAGAAACACACGTATTGTAAAGTAATAAAACGGATTGATGCTTTTTTTACGGCTACGGCTGTAGGAGAGGTGAAAACGGAGAAATGAATCGAAAGAGGAGTTCTCCGTTTTCTTTTTATGCGGTTTTTGCCAGATCAAAAATGCTCATATGGTTTACTATCAGGTTAGTAGCGCATAATTATGCCTGCTTTGTATCCGCTATATTCGTCTTACTGATTTTTTAACCTCTTAATTTCAAAGCATTATTAACAACCTTGAGAGGTTTAGGAAAACCATGTTGAACACAGATAATGATGCGGAGGGTTTTTCTGAACAGGCTCATTGTTATTGTAAAACCTCTTAAACTAATTCAATGAAAAACAAATTAATCATGGTCGCATTATGCGGCGCCTATGCCTTTCTTTTTCCCGCCTGCAAAAAAGAAGGCGGAGCAGTTACTGAAACCTTGCATCCTGAAAAGACTACGCTAAACCAGGCCAGGGCAGCTGATGTGGGTATTCAATCCATATTATGGGATGGGGACGCAAATTTGGGCACCGGGATCTTTAAAGTGCTAAATGTAGATGCTCCTGCAACCCTGGCGGCTGTAAACAACGCGACTTACGGAAAAATATGGAGATTTACCAAGGAGATTGGCAGTAATCGTTGTGAAGTTCATGCTGCACAAGGCTTTGATGCTGTAGAGGGAGACGATATTTACCTGGGCTGGCGGTCGCAATTGAGCATGAGTTCTACGGGCTTAACCACCAATGCACTTTTTCAGTGGAAGGCCTATGGTGCCAATATGACCCAGAATTTTCCTATTGTTATCAAAACGATTGGTGGTGATTTCAAACTGATGCATACTGCTTCAGGTGGAACCAGTACTTATATATGGAATGGCCCGGTAACTTTAAATAACTGGAATACTTTTGTAGTAAGGATCAAGGTTTCGCGTACCGCTACCGTTGGTTTTATCGAATTCTGGTTCAACGGTATAAAACAAACTTTGCTGGGGGGTGCACAGCGGTATTACGGACGCACGCTCGACGCTGACTATTGCGATCCTAAATGGGGTGTTTATGGGGCTAGTTCAGAGCTCATCACAAACAGGGTCCATGGATTAAAAATAGCATCTACCTATGCTGAGGCTGCACCCTGAGCTGTAAATTCCTGAATTCGCTTTTTAAACGCGGTAAGATCGGGGAAGTGTGTTAAAAAACAGTATAATCAGATTCAAAATTAATATCCATGTTAAGGCACTCTTTTTAGGGTGCTTTAATTGTTTTTGCGCTGTTCGATACAAATCTTTTCGCTATTTTTATGCATCATGAGTAAAGTAGCCAAACCTCCCGTTGTAGAAAAAAAGATATTCGTTCTCGATACTTCTGTAATCCTTTACGATCATATGGCTTTTAGAAATTTCCAGGAACATGATGTGGCTATTCCCATTCAGGTGCTGGAAGAACTGGACAATATGAAAAACGGGAACGAGACGCGTAATGCAGAAGCAAGGAGTTTTATCAGACTTATGGATAATGCTTCCGGCGACAGGATCATGAACAAATGGATCCCTTTGAATGGGCATAAAAGCGGTCGCTTTAAAGTGGTGATGGACAACAGACCTGACAAAGTGGATGCAGAAGCGGTATTTGGTAAAGGTAAGTTTGATCACCGTATCCTGAATGCGGCCCTGAGCCTTAAACAGGAATTCCCCGAAAAAAGAGTAGTACTGGTTTCTAAAGACATCTGCTTGAGGTTAAAGGCGAAATCGCTTGAACTTTATGCAGAGGACTACGAAACAGGAAAGGTTAAAAATGTAGATGAGCTGTATACCGGTAAGGCGGTATTGTACAATGTTTCCGATGAGGTTTTTAAAATATTGAAATCCGAAGGAAGTGTGGAGGCCGGTTTACTGGATATTTCAGATCCGCAGACCAATCATTTCTGTGTTTTAAAAGGTAAGCGTAAAACCGCCAATACCTGGTACAACGCTGCAACAGGCAGGCTTTCCTTAATCAGCAAGCGAAGCACATTTCATATTTCACCACGTAATGATGAGCAGGCTTTTGCGATGGATGCTTTGCTTAATCCGGCGATAAAGCTGCTCACCATACAGGGAAAAGCCGGAACCGGTAAAACCTTGCTGGCCATAGCCAGTGCTTTGGAGCAGCGCAAAGACTACAGGCAGATTTATGTAACCCGACCTATTGTTGCTTTGAGCAATAAGGACATAGGTTTTCTGCCGGGGGATGTGAAATCGAAGATCGACCCTTATATGGCCCCCATATGGGATAACTTAAGGTTTATTAAGGAACAGTTTAATGATGATCCTAAGATGCAGGCGCGCATTGATGAATTTGTAAGTACGGAAAAGATTGTGATTACACCGCTGGCCTATATCAGGGGGCGGACGCTGAGTAAGATTTTCTTTATTGTAGACGAAGCACAGAACCTGACCCCTCATGAGATCAAAACCATCATTTCAAGGGCCGGAGAGGAAACCAAAATCATCTTTACGGGAGATATTTACCAGATAGATACACCCTACCTGGATGCAGAAAGTAACGGACTTTCTTACCTTATAGAACATGCTAAAGACCATCCGCTTTATGCGCACATTACGCTGGATAAAGGGGAACGCAGTGAGCTGGCCAATCTGGCCAACGATCTGTTGTAGTTTGGTCGTTTGCTGAAAAAATTTATAGATTGCGGTTATAAACAAGAACATGAAACAATTTCTTCTATCTATTCCTGTATTGATGATATTGGCCTGCCAGTCACCTGCCCACAAATCCGGAACTGCATCAGCGCATATTGAAAAGGCTGATCCGCATTCATTTTCAAATCCTGAGCTGGCTGTTGTGCAGCACCTTGACCTGATGCTCGCGGTAGACTTTGACAAAAAACAGCTTACTGGCAAGGCCAGCTGGAAGATTAAGAACACAGGAAAAGCATCAGAGATCATTTTTGATGATAACGGGCTTGCTGTTTCAAAGATAACACTGGATGCCGATGAAAAGGAAACCAGCTTTACTTATGGAGCTGAGCGGGAATATTTGGGTAAAGCACTAAAGGTGGCTGTTTTGCCTGAAACCAAAACGGTGCATATTTATTACAGTACCGGTAAGGATGCCAGCGCTTTGCAATGGCTGGCCCCCCGGCAAACAGCCGGTAAAAAGAAACCTTACCTGTTTACCCAATCGCAAAGTATAGCCGCGCGGAGCTGGATCCCTTGTCAGGATAGTCCGGGTATACGATTTACTTACAATGCTAAGGTAAGCGTACCAAAGGACCTTTTGGCATTGATGAGTGCCGAGAACCCACAGGAAAAGAACACCACTGGAGTATACGAGTTTAAACAAACCCATGCCATCCCCTCTTATTTAATGGCCCTGGCGGTTGGTGATATTGTGTTTAAAGCTGTAGATGAACGCACTGGTGTTTATGCAGAGCCATCGGTGCTGGAGAAGGCTGCCTGGGAATTTGCCGATATGGGCAAAATGGTGCATGCTGCAGAAAAGTTGTACGGTCCTTACAGGTGGGGCAGGTATGATTTGCTGGTATTACCGCCGAGTTTCCCTTTTGGGGGAATGGAGAATCCAAACCTTACTTTTATTACGCCGACCATTCTGGCGGGAGATCGTTCGTTGGTAAGTATTATTTGTCATGAACTGGCGCATAGCTGGAGTGGTAATCTGGTGACCAATGCTACATGGAACGATTTCTGGCTGAATGAAGGTTTTACCAATTATTTTGAGCGCAGAATAGACGAAGAGATATTTGGCAGAAAGGAGGCAGAGATGCAAGAGGTATTTGCAAGGCAGGCCCTGGATGAGGCGATCAAAGATATGGGGGCCGACAACAAGGATACTCATTTAAAAACTGATTATACAGGCCGTAACCCTGACGAGGGTACAAATGACATTGCTTATGAAAAAGGCTTTTTCTTTTTGCGTACCATTGAACAGGCTGTAGGCAGGAAGCGGTTTGATGCCTTTTTGCGTGGTTATTTTGACAGCCATGCTTTTGGCTCCGTAACAACCGTCCAGTTTATAGACTACCTGAACAGGCATCTTATAAAAAATGATACCGGGCTGGCCGGCAAAATACGGATTAACGACTGGGTATATGGTCCGGGTATTCCTTCGAATGTTGTGGTGGTAGGTGCAGAGCGTTTCAGAGCTATCGATGCTCTGGTAGCTGGATGGCAAAAAACTGGGGTTGCAACCGGGCTGGGTAAACAGATTGTTTCAAGCAATGAGAGACGTTATTTTATTAGTCAGCTGCCAGCCGGATTGACTGCAGCTGATATGGCCGGACTGGATAAAGAATTTAAGTTTACAGCCTCCCATAATACCGATGTACAGCTGGCCTGGTATACATTGGCGATCAGACATCATTATACCTTAGCTGATGCCAGTATTAAAGCTTATTTGCTGGAAAATGGAAGGATGTGGCACATTATCCCTTTATATAAAGAGATGATGGGTACCCCGGAGGGTTTGAAAAAGGCTAAGGCGATTTACCAGCTGGCGAGGCCAAATTATCATCCTATGACTTACCTGGCAATTGATAAATTGCTGAAATAACATTTATAAGTTTTGTTTTCCTTTGCTGAGCGTTGCACCGGCACTGGCGATGATGACCAGGGCAACAGCCAGCCACTCATAAAAGGAAAGCATTTCTTTTAAGAAGACGAGCCCGCACAGGGCTGCTACGGCAGGTTCAAGGCTCATCAGTATGCTAAATGTACGTGCTGGCATTTTTTTTAGTGCACTCATTTCCAGGGTAAAGGGAATGGCACTGGACAATAAGGCCAGTGTTATTCCTGACAACAGCATAACCGGGCTAAAATGGTTGAGTATGCCACCTGCAATACCAAATGGAAGCACAATGACCGAGGCGAAGATCATGCCGATGGCTACGGCCTGTCCGCCATCCATTAATTTAGAAATGCGGCCCCCAAGTACAATGTATCCGGCCCAGAATGCGCCGGCAAGCAAAGCCAGGCACATGCCCAGCAGGTCTGCCCCTTTATCGCCCCATGGCGCTATGCAGGCTATACCCAGGGCTGCAAGTGCTACCCATAAAAAATCGATCGCCTTTTTAGAACCAAATACGGCCAGAAGCAGGGGGCCAATGAATTCAAGTGTAACCCCAAGTCCCAAAGGTATTCTTTCAATAGCGAAATAGAAGATAACATTCATGGCACCCAGTGAAATTCCATAGGGGACAACGGCTTTCCATTGTTGCGGGCTAAGCTGTTTCAGATTGGGCCGGTAAGCCGCAAGAAGGATCAATGCGGAGAAACCGATCCTTACAGAAGCGGTGCCAGCTGCCCCGAGCAAAGGGAAGAGCCCTTTGGCAATGGCGGCGCCGCCCTGTACACTAATTATGGCAAGAAGTACGGCCGGGAGTGGCGGAATCTTTATGGTTTTCATATGGATTGACGGGTGCGTTAACTTTTCTGGACAAAATTATGATTTTATGACCAGTTATCTGGTATTTGTTTGCCAATGCAGACCAAAAATAAAGCTGTTTTTAGGGTTTGAAATTATTGGCATGCTATTTGTAAATAACATATCGGTTTAGTTTGGTTTAGGTTGATCTGTGGTGGATCGACCTTATAAACGGGAATAGTCTCTCCGACTTCATTCCCGTTTCTCTTTTAAGGCCATTTTGCATTTCCGGTAAATTCCTTTAACTACTTGATTTAGATGTTTTAATGGGGTTGGTTTTTGCTGCAGTTTGCTAAAAAATGCAGTGTCTGTTTTTTGATGCAAAGACAAAAACATGATTTCTTTTGAACACAGATTTCTTACAACTCAGGTTGAAATATCTACGGCTCGTCTGTTATTTATTTTTCTTTAGCTAACATATAGACAGTTTTGTAATGTACAAATAAGCACATTATGTTAAAAGGTTGTCTTTTTGAAAATGGATCGGGCGTTAAATTATTGGGAGAATTGTCGGATCTGAAAACTTTACATGATACGGTTAGAAAAGTTAGGAGCGTGGTGGTAGATTATGAATTGGCCGGTACAGCAGCATCAGCTTTGCTGGTGGATTTCCTGGAAAAGATAGAAGGCGCATATTCGGGTAGAGGGCTTAAAGAACAGGCCGTAATTCAGCATACAGATTATACCTATTATGGATTTGCCTGCAGCTGGGTAGAGTTACTGATGATCAATAGCCTGCTCAGATCGTTGGCTGATTATACAGTTACAGATGAACTGGATGATGTAAATATGCTTTTACTGGAACACCTTATCCGTAAAGCGGTAGTTTATATGGACAGGGAAGACGTATCGGGCATCAGGCATTACATAGGGAAGCCATTTGTATGTCTCGACATCAGGCGTTTTATCACAAATTTTAGTTTTAACAATGCGGAGTTTGAGGGGAGGGCAGACCGGGATTATTTAAAAAGTATACAACAATACCTGAGCACTTATTTTGAAGGCAGCAAACAGCACAACTAACAGCTATGGAAAATAAAAAGTATACCCTGATTACGGGGGCAAGTTCGGGCTTGGGCCGTGAGTTTTCTATACAATGCGCAGGTATGGGCATGAACATCATCATGATTGCTCTTCCTGGCAGCAATACCGTATCACTGGCAGATCACCTGATGCTGGAGTTTGGTATACAGATCAGCGTGTTTGAATTTGATATGACGGATAGCATTTTGCTGGTTGAAAAGCTAAATTACATTAATGAGCATTTTGAAATAGATTTTCTGATCAACAATGCAGGTATTGGTGGAACGGTGGCTATTACCGAAAGTCCGCTTACCGCGATTGACAGGATTTTGCAGGTAAACATCAGAAGCATGGTACTAATTACCCAGATCCTTTTACCAGGTTTGCTTAGACAGGAGAAAGGTCATATCCTGAACATTTCCAGTATGGCCGCTTTTACACCTATTGCCTATAAAACGGTTTACCCGGCTTCCAAGGCATTTATATCGTCATTTTCTCTGGGCTTAAGAGAGGAATTAAGCCCTACAAATTTATCGGTAAGCGTAGTTTATCCGGGGCCCATCATGACCAATTCCGGGGTATCAGCCCGGATAATAGGACAGGGCATGAAAGGCCGCATAGGCTTGCTGGCTACCTCCGAAATTGCCCGGATAGCGCTGAGGCAATGCCTGGCTGGCAAAGCGGTGATCATCCCTGGCTTCTGGAACAAGATCAATCATCGTATTATGGGCATTCTGCCTGTAGAAACCAAGCTTAAGATTGTATCTAAGGCTGTTAAAAAGGAAATGGCCATAAAATGATTGAAAAATGAGTAAAGTTCTAATAACCGGAGGCAATGGGTTTCTGGGGGCAAATACTGCCAGGGAATTGTATCGCCAGGGTTATGAGGTAAAGCTAATGATGAGGGCATCGGCCGATGTGATGGCTATAGCTGATATTCCGTGTGAGTTGTATTATGGCGACATCAGTAAGGAAGAAGATGTATTCAATGCTGTTAAAGGCTGTGACTATGTTGTGCATACGGCGTCGGTAACCGGGCAATGGGGCATAAGTTTTAAAACCTATGAAGAAATTAATGTAAAAGGAACAATCCATATCGTAAATGCCTGCCTGAAATACCAGGTAAAAAGGTTGATCCATATCAGTACGGCAAATACCATTGGTCATGGAAATAAAGTTAAACCCGCAACAGAACTCAATTCTTTCCGGCTTTCGCACCTGGGGTCCGGATACATCAGCAGTAAATATATTGCGCAGCAATATGTGCTGGAGCAGGTGGTGAACAAAGGACTTAAAGCAATAATCCTCAATCCTACATTTATGATTGGACAGGGGGATGCGAAACCCAGTTCGGGAAAGATCATTATGCATGGCATTAACAAACGGGTAATCTTTTATCCGCCTGGCGGAAAAAATTTTGTTCACATCAATGATGTATGTACAGGCATAGCCAATGCAATTGAGATGGGGAAAAATGGTGATTGTTATTTGCTGGCGGGCGAGAATTTAAGTTACGCTGCATTTTTTAAGCTATTAAACAAGGTGTCGGGACAAAAGCCGGTTATGCTTTGTATCCCGCAGTTTGTTTTAAAAATGATCGGAATAATGGGTACATTGCTTGGCGTATTGAGCAAGACTTCGGTAAAGCTGAATTATTCTGCAGCCTATATGCTGTGCATATACAATTACTATTCAGGTAAAAAATCTGAACGGGAGCTGATGGTGAAATACACGCCTGTAGAGAAGGCCATCAGCAATGCACTGACCTGGTTTAAGGAAAATAATTACTGTTAATTACCAGGAAATGTTGATTGGTTCGCTTATAATAATGCTACTTAGAATGAATACAGCACAAGTGGAGGCGGTTTTTCAAAGTAAACTGTTTAAATACAGCATCAGGATATTTGTGCTGTTGATATTCAGTATTATTTTTAAATCCTTTGACCTTACCTTCCCGAAAAATTCCAGTCCCTATTTTTTCAGGGCGCAAGCTTTTAGTCTGATGTTTGTGTTGGTTGGTCTGGTGGTATGGGAAGGTGCGGTAAGGTTATCCAAATATGTAGAGCGGTATGTTTTTAATAAAAATCTATCTTACAAGCTGTTATTCCTTTGTTTTAGCCTGATTGTTTACGGTCTGTTGTCCAGCTTCCTGTTTGGTTTTTCTTATTCGGTATTTGATATCCTGCTGTACAAGAAGTACGAAGCCTGGACCAGCTTTTCTTCTTTGAGTTACGACCTGTATTTCGGTGCGTTTATGTTCTATCTGCTGATCCTGGCTTATAGTGGTATTGTCTTTTATTATAAGAACTGGAAAGAAAGCCAGCTAAACGCTGAGCGGCTGATGCGGGAAAACATACAGGCAAAGTACGACGTTCTGAAAAGTCAGATAGACCCGCATTTCTTCTTTAATTCATTAAGTGTATTGACCAATCTGGTATATAAGAGTGCAGACCTGTCAGCAGAGTACATTACCCAACTTGCAAAAAGTTACCGCTATATCCTGGATAAGAAGTTTGAAAACCTGGTCTCGATACGCACGGAACTGGAATTTCTGGAGTCTTATTCTTTCCTGATCCGGATCAGACATCAAAGCAGTATTGTCTTTAATATTGATATTGAAGAAAAAACAATGCATACCGGTATGGTGCCGCCCGCAACCCTGCAGATGCTGGTTGAAAATGCGGTAAAACACAATCGTTTTTCGGCCAATGACCCCCTGCACATCAACATCAGGGATGAAGGGGATTCGCTGATTGTGTCCAATGACCTTAGAAAACGTTCCGGCCTGCATAACTCGATTGGTGTTGGGCTGGACAACATTAGTAAAAGATATGAACTGACCAGCGACAAAAGGATCGAGATCACAGAGACCAATGATGAATTTATTGTTAAAGTCCCTATAATTAATACCTATGAAGATTATCATATTCGAGGATGAGAAGCACAATGCGGAGCGGTTGGTACAGCTGCTGCAGAAATGCCTGGAGGCGGTTGAAGTTTTAGCCATTATCGAATCTGTAGAAGAGGGATTACGGTGGTTAAGCAATAATGAAAATGCCGCAGAACTTATTTTTATGGACATTCAACTGTCGGACGGCAATTGCTTTGAGCTATTTGAAAAAATGGAAATTCAAACTCCGATTGTATTTACCACTGCTTATGATAGTTTTGCATTGCAGGCCTTTAAGGTGTATAGTGTAGATTACCTGATGAAACCTATCGATGTCAAAGATCTGCAGCGGGCTATAGAAAAATACGAGTACTTTAAGGTTCCGGCTAATCCGGCATTGAACATTTCCAAGATCGCGGAAGAATTTTTTAAAAGGGAGCATACGCGCTTTATTGGTAAGATAAACAATCAGCTGGTGTATGTTAAGGCCAGGGACATTGCTTATGTTTATTTTCTGGATGGGCTTACCTGGGCCATTACCTTGACAGATCAAAAGATTCCGCTGGATTATTCACTGGACCAGATTGAAAAGATGCTGGACCGAAGTTTGTTTTTCAGGATCAACCGCAAACTGATTGTGCATATTGATGCCATCAGGAAAATTACGACCTATTACAACAGCAGGTTTATTGTGCAATTGTTTCCGGCAATAGATACCGAAGCGATCATCAGCAGGGAAAGGGTAGGCAGTTTTAAGGCCTGGCTCGAAGGGAGGGGGACGGTTTAGATGATCGCGGTAACCTGTGCAATTATAGTTGATGAAGAAGGCAGGGTATTGGTGGCGCAACGGAGCGCAGCCATGAAATTGCCTTTAAAAATGGAGTTTCCTGGTGGTAAAGTTGAGGAGGGTGAAACGCCCCAAGCCGGTTTAATCAGGGAAATCAGGGAGGAATTGGGGGTTGATATCGCAATTATAGCTGAAATACCAGCGAATGAGCATCACTATCCTGATTTTTCCATACGGTTGATCCCCTATACTTGTCGCATTATAAGCGGGGAAATTTTTTTAAAAGAGCATGCAGCTTATTTCTGGCAGGCCCCGCACAATTTGACGGAATTGGACTGGGCAGCTGCTGATATTCCGGTGGTGCACAATTATCTGGCTCATATAGGCGCTAAAGATAATTAGGCCTACCAGCTGCTGCCGGCACCGCCACCACCAGAGGATCCTCCGCTGCTTGTTGAAGAGCTACTGGAGGAAGAACTACTTGAAAAAGAAGATGAACCGGAAGAAGAGGAGGAACTGCTGCTGGAAGGCGTTGGAATCTGTGCAATTTCGAAGCGGATCGTTTCTAAAAACTTACAGTTGGCGCAAATATAATATTCATCGCCATAGCCGGGTGCATACCTGGTAGCTCTTTTTACAATCTTCCTGTCGCGGTATTTAAGGGTTTTAAATTTACATTCAGGGCATTCTTTTACTTTTGACTTTAGGTTGCTGTAGTCAAGGATCATGATGTTGTTACAGGACCTGCACTCCCATACATCGTAATCAACTGCGTCAACCTTTTCTTCCGCCAGCTGACCTTTAGAGAGGAACTGATCTTCTTTATCATCGTCCAGGCATTCCATAGGATTGCTGCATGCCGCGCAATTGTAGCTGGCAAACCTTCGCTGGTATTGTGCATCTGCGTAGTTTTTCCAATACGCTTTGAGGAAGGGGAAAGAAAAGAATTTTAAAACAGCATGTTCTGCTGGTTCGTGGCTTTTACGCCAGACAAGGTACTGCTGGTGCCGGCTTTTTCCGCTCAGGGAAGCTTTTAACAAGCTGCTCAGTATCAGAAAATGAAGGTTTACGTATAACCAGATAAAAGCAAGAAGGATCAGTAAGGCCCTTACATTATACCAGTCGCCCGGATGGTACAAATTCAGGTAGACGACAAATATTGGTGGGCCGAATGTTATAAAATAGGCAAATGGATTCAACCATTGCCTTTTGAACTGATAACGGTACAGAACAGCGGCAATTGGCCAGGCAAAGATTGCGTATACAATAAATATGCAGATGGTAAGCCAATCTGCAATGGGGCCGGAACGTTGTTGTACCGGCTGCTGTTGAAGCAGAGGCTGTATAGCTTCTGTTTGGGGGCTGGCTGCTGTGGCACTATCGGCAACAGGTTCCTGAGCAGGTACTGCCATATCAATTGGTGGCGGTGGAACGATGTCCACTGCCGGCCCTGGGTCATCGGTTGCAGGGTCGGCATAAGGCTCAGCTGATTGGCTGTTAAGCCTTCTGATCAAGGCATCGACCCCTTGGGTGATGGCCAGGTCAAAATTGTTGTTGCGGGCATGCGGGATCATGTAATCTTCCTGAATCCTTTTACAGATCATATCGGGTAATATGCCCTCCAGCCCGTAACCGGTTTCAAACTCAATTCTTCTCTGGTCTTCTACAACAAATACCAGCAGGCCATTGTTGGTTTCGCTGCTGCCAATTTTCCAGGCCCTGAAAAGTTCATGGGCAATGTCTTTCGGCACATGCTCGCCAATGCTCTTTACAAAAACGACATCAATATGTGCAGTTCCTGCCTGGTCTAATGGGCTTAATTTGCTGTTAAGTGCGGCAACTGTTTCCGCAGAAAGAATCCCATCAGGATTGCTGACATAAGTTTCGTTGAGACTTTTAGGGTCAGGGATTTTTGAAAGGACATCTTTTTTAGACTGCTGGCAGCCCGAAATCGTAAAAACCGAAAGGAATAAAAGGATTAGCGCATATTTCATAGTGATCAATAGGTGCGTAAATATAAGGTTTACCTATTGATACACAAGTTTTCATCATCCGTTATGCCCTTACTTTTTCTTGGGGTTACCAAAGTTGTTTGTGCCAACGGCAACAATTTCTTTTGATTCAATGGCGGGTTCAAGTTCAATTTTGAAGTCTTTATTTCCCTCTGCTGCAACAATTGCAAAGAAGTGCTGGCCCCTTTTTTCATTTCCCTCTACCTTAAATTTAAGTATGCGTAATTTTTTGCCGGCAATAGGCTTGGCTTGAGGAGAAAGTTTATCTGTTAAGGCGGTTAGTTTTGCAGCCTGGCTACCGGTTTGACTTAATTTTGCACCTGTTTTTACTGCTCCGGCACTTCCAGCGTCGTAACCACTGGATACCACCTGGGCACCTACATCACTAAGATCCCCGGCAAGCTTTCCAAGTTTTTTAAATCCTTTGAGGTGTTCTGTAATATTGGTAAATTCAGTACCGTTAGATGGCATTCCGATGGTGATGTTATCGCCCACCTTAAATTCAATTCCGGTTGATGAAGTAAATATCTCGTTTTCTAATTTTTGAGCGTAGCTTTTGCTGCTCATTAGTACTGCAAAGGCAATAACTAATGTGAATACCGGTGTTTTCATAGCTTGTTATTTGTTTGTTTTATAGTGTTTATACAAATTACGCCAGTACGATAAGCAGATACAATAGCTTAAAACTGGTGTTTTATAGCTACCTGTTTACCGGTATTTTATTTTAATATTTCGCTGGCTTAAAAAATGTCTGCATTTTTAAAGGATATGATCAGAACAGTCTTCCTATTTTTTTCTTTAATTGCCCTTAGCCCTGATTCCAGTGCCCAGGACTGGAAAATGAGAAAGAACAAAATTGAAATGGACAGTCTTGCACTTGTTGTCAGATCAAATGCGTCAGATAGTATTAGGGCAAGGGCAAGCTATTTGCTTTCTTCCAGATTGATGGGAACGGATAAAGCCAAAAGCAGGTATTACCTGGAGAAAGGGAAATTGCTTTCAGGGAAAAATGCTTTTTTGCAGGCACTATATCTGTATTACCAGGCACAGTGTTATATGATAGTGGATGATAAACGGGCCTCTGATACTTATGAGAAAGCCAGAATAGCCTTATTGCCGTTTAATACCAAGCAAGCGTACCTTTTTCAGGCGGGTGCCTTGTCCGGTCGGGTACTGGCATCTGAAAATCTGGACAACCGATTGTATGTTGAGCTACTGATACATAAGGTGTTACCACTGGTTGAAAAGAGCGATGACTCTACCATGATTGCGCAGTACAATTACAGGATTGCTACCTATTTTATGCTGGAAAAACAGTATAGGACGGGAGCGGCATATTTTAAGCGTGCCGCGAAATTGCTGAGGGGCAGGCCAGCTGACTTTCGTACTTTTTTGATGGCCTATTTATGGGCGGTAAGCAATCACATCGCTATTGATGAGTTTGAAGAAGCCAGAGAGATGCTGGAAGAGCTTGACGCTATACTTTGGCCGTATCCATCCTGGACCAAAGGGGCTCATTATTATTACAATGAGTCTTTATATAACGATAACGAACGGTTTGGAAAGACACTGGATGCCCTTTTAAAAAAGTGGGAAGCCAGCGGGCACAGAAAAGGGGATGCTATAAAGCGTTTGTTGCTTTCCAAAAAATACGATATGTTGATTGAGGCAAGGTATTATGAACTCGCAAAGTTTTTTTTGGAAGACATGCTGCAATCCAAACTATTTTATGCCGATGCGGAGAGTAGAAAAATCATATACGACCAATTGGTAAAAGCAAATTCTGGTCTGGGTATGATGGATCAGGCTTATTACTGGTCGAAGGCCTACAGTAAACTGAACGACAGCATACACGCAGGCAGACTCGAAGAGCGACTTAGCGAGATGGAGATCAAGTACAGAAATGCCGAAAATCAACAGAAGATTATACAGCTGGAGGCAGAAAATGAAAGGGCATTACTGTATTCAAAGAATACGAGGCTGGTTATTTTGTCACTTGTGATCACCATAATGCTGATTCTGGTACTGGCTGCTTTTGGGTTTTATTATTACAGGAACAGGTCAAAGCTGATGACAACTCATGCGATGCTGGAAGGAGAGGAAAGAGAACGGGAAAGGGTAGCAAGGGAATTACATGATGGGCTCGGGGGGATGCTTGCAGGTGTAAAGATTAAGTTATCGGCCTGGGGCGCGAATCAGGAGGTAAAAAATGGAAATTCCGAATTTAACAGGATTGTATCAGAACTTGATAATTCTGTGAAGGAACTTAGGCATATATCGCGTAACCTGATGCCCGAAAGTTTGTTGCGCTTTGGCTTGGAGACCGCATTAAAGGATCTTTGTGAATCTGTGATGACAGAAAAGCAGTATATCGATTTTCAGTCCTTCCAGATCGAGTCCAGTCTGCCCCTGCAAACCCAGCTGAATGTATACAGGATTGTGCAGGAGCTGTTAAACAATGCTATCCGGCATTCGGGGGCCAGTCATATCATTATTCAGTGCAGTCAGAACCAGGATACCTTTTTCATTACAGTGGAAGACAATGGGAGCGGCTTTGATGCAGAGGTCGATGCCAAAGGATTGGGCTTGGCAAATGTAAAAAAGCGTGTAGACTTTATGAAAGGAAAAGTGCAGGTAGAGTCGGTGATGGGTAATGGAACTACAATTCATATTGAATTAAATACAAAGCATAAAAAAGCACCACTTATATTTAAGTGATGCTTCGAATCAGCGTTTTAATGCTTTAATGGTTATTCAAAACCGTAAGATACTACGTCATAGATTGAGCTGCCCGAAGAACTCGGTGTTTTACTGTCTACCACTTTTCCATCTACCAGAAGCTCAAGTTTTACAGTTCCTGAAGTTCCTGTGTAAAATGACATGCTCAGTACATCACCGGCTTTTACTTTTACCGTCATTTTCTTTGAAAAGGGCAATGCTGCCGGGTTGATAGTAGTTCTTGCACCGGTTTCATTATCGTAAATTACTTCACCGGATGTTACATTTGCAACAGATGTAACCTTATACTCAACCTGTACGTCTTTTGGATATCCACTAGGGCCGTCTTTTTTATCTTTACTGCATGATGCAAATAAAACCACTCCCAGAAATAAAGCAGTCATTTTTAGCGCGTAGCTTTTTAATGTTAAAGTTTTCATAGATATTTCTTCTTTTAAATTCATATACCGGCAAAATTATTTGATGCAAGCCTGACTGGCAATCACCTTAAACAGGGGTTTTGTTCTACTGGTTTTCAGGTATTTTTGTTATAATTTGGGATGATCATAAAATGATGCTTATTTTTCACCTATGTATCTACCTAAAACACTTGCTATTGTAGACGACCATCCGATTGTGATCCAGGGCCTGCAAATGCTGCTGATCAATAATAAAGACATTGAGGTAGGCGGCTGTTTTACTACGGGCGCAGAATTTATGTCTTTTTTAAAGGAGCATAAAGTTGATGTGGTATTGCTGGATGTAATGCTGCCAGATTGTAATGGACTGGACCTTTGCAAGGAGATTAAACTGGTTTCGCCTGAAACGAGCGTACTCGCTTTAAGTAATCACAGTGAGCGCAGCATGGTGATGCAGATGCTGCAAAACGGGGCCAGTGGTTACCTGCTTAAAAACGCTGCTGTTGAAGAATTGCTGGATTGTATTTATGAATCGCTCAAAGGCGAGGTTGCGTTCAGTAAAGCCGTTAAAGAAATCATAGCCCGTCCGTCTGCAAATGATCTGAAGGGTATTCCTCAGCTTACCAGGCGCGAAAAAGAGATCCTGCAGTTGATTGCAGAGGGTAAGACTACGGCGGTTATGGCGAAAGAGCTTTTTGTAAGTCCCTTAACTATAGAAACCCATCGCAGAAATTTGCTGCAAAAGTTCGAAGTGAAGAATGTCGCTTTGCTGATTAAAGTAGCAGGACAACAGGGATTGCTGCAATCCCTGTAATTGTCTGGTTCTGTTTCTTTATATTCGCAGAAAAATTAAGAAATGATAGCACATCACGTTTTATTCTGGCTAAAAGCAGATACATCAGCAGATCAGAAAGCAGCTTTCCGCAAAGGGTTGCAGTCGTTAGAGCAAATAGAGGTAGTT
This sequence comes from Pedobacter africanus, assembly GCF_900176535.1. Classification (NCBI taxonomy): domain Bacteria; kingdom Pseudomonadati; phylum Bacteroidota; class Sphingobacteriia; order Sphingobacteriales; family Sphingobacteriaceae; genus Pedobacter; species Pedobacter africanus. The sequence goes on from NZ_FWXT01000002.1 coordinate 190,377, forward strand.
AAAACTTTTCATATCGGTACACCGGCACCTATTGAGCGTGCGGTGGTAGATACTACCTATACTTTCTCCCTGTTGTTGTTTTTCGAAAACCTTGCTGCGCATGATGTTTACCAGGTGCACGAAATTCATAAGGCATTTCTGGATGAGTTCAGGGTACTTTTCGAAAAGGTAATTATCTATGATGCCGTATCATAAATTGTAATGTACCAGTTGTACGATATCTTCTTTACCCTTTTGCACCTGTTGATTGTGGGCTTTAACCTGCTCGGCTGGATCTGGAAAAGGACAAGAAGACTTCATTTTATACTCGTGCTGCTTACAGCAGCATCCTGGCTTGTTCTGGGCATCTGGTATGGCTTGGGTTATTGCCCGGTCACAGATTGGCAATGGCAGGTTAAAGAACATCTGGGCGAGACCGGCCTGCCAAACTCATTTATCAAGTATTACGCAGATAAAATAACAGGTCAGGATGTGCCGGCGGGTTTTATTGACCTGGCAACCTCGATCTGCTTTGCCATTGCGGCTTTCCTGTCTGTGTATTTGAATTTTATAAGAAAGAAAAACCCCGGGGACAATTACAGGCAAATAACAAACTGAGATGATAAGACAAGCACAACCCGAAGATGCAGGGGCTATAGCCCCTTTAATTGTGTTGGCCATGGACAGCCTGGCAGCAAAGTTTACGAACAGCGCTGAATCGGCCGAGACCCTTGCCCTGTTTGAAAAATTTGCAGGATTGCCCGCAAACCAGTACAGTTATGAAAATGTACTGGTATATGTTGATGAAGCAGGGATCAGTGGAATGATCAGTGCATACGATGGAGCTCGTCTGGAACTGCTCAGAGCACCTTTCCTTGAACACATTTCCGGAACCTATGGTTTTACCGAAATTCCTGAACAGGAAACACAGGAAGGTGAATATTACATTGATTGTGTAAGCGTATCGCCGGGCACACAAGGAAAAGGTATCGGCAGGGAACTGATTAAAGCCTTGCTGGAACATGCCGCTAAGACTGGTCATAAAAAAGTAGGTTTACTGGTCAGTAAAGAAAACCCCAGGGCAGAAAAGCTATACTCGGGCCTTGGTTTCCTTACCGTAAAGGAAAGGGGATTTATGGGCGGAGATTATTTTCATATGCAATGTGCCGTCTAGAAACTGTTCATCCGTTTGCGGTAGTTTTCAGGTGAACTGTTGGTTTTAAGTTTAAAGAGCCTGGAAAAATAAAAGGCAGACTCAAAGCCCAGTTCGAAAGCGATCTCTTTTACCGGCTTTCGGGTGCCTGCCAGCAGGTTCCTGGCATGCTCTATTTTAAGCTGCAGCAGATACTGGTGAGGGGCAATTCCGGTAAACGCTTTAAATGCCTTTCGCAGCCAGGAATAGCTCACCTGTAGTTCTGCAGCAATTGCATCCATGTTCACGTTCTTATTTACCTGTCCCCTGAGCAAGGCCATTGCTTTGTTGACCAGGGCTTCGGAGATGTTTTGCCTGCTCAGGTGTTCCTGTCTTTTCCGGTGATAGATATCGCCCAGCAGATGCAGCACCATACCTGCAACCAGTGGCTGGTAACCAGGTTGTTCTGCCTTGGTTTTTTCTATGATGCTGGTAAAAAGTGCAATGAGCTGCTCATGAATCCCGATAGCCAGAACGCTCTGGTCGGGAGATACAAAATCATTTCTGACAATGTTGCGGATAATATCCCCGTTAAAACCTACCCAGAATTCATCCCAACCCGTATGTTCATCCGGCTTAAACCTGTGCCATTCCCGGGGAAAGAGCAGGATGACCATTCCTTCATGCACCCTTGTCTGTCTGCAGTTCCGGGATTCGAAAACACCCTTACCCCGGGTAATGTAAATGAGCTGGTATTCTTCGAGTATCCTGCCCTTATCCCAGTCGAACTGATGGTCTGAAGGGTGACCGGAGGCAGGATAGGGGGTGCCGGGGTTTATGCGGTTATAGCCGGCATTCAGTATATGAAGGCCCCATTTGGCATCGTCGTCGCTTAAAGGAAGGTATTTAAAATAGTTATTCATCCTATGTCTCAATTTGTATATGCTGTTTATCAGATTATACATTGATCCTGTAAAGTTTAATGTCAAATTTTGTACTGACCTAAAAGTATAAATCTTATGATGAATAATGAAATGGCTTCAGCACTTAAAATTGGTTTGTTTGGCATAGGGCTGGATACCTACTGGCCACAATTTGAAGGATTAAAGGATCGTTTGGAAGGACAGCTCGATATTGTGGAAAAGCGTCTTTCTGCTATTCACCCTGACATTGTAAATGCTGGATTGGTAGACAGTGCAGATAAAGCGTTTGAAGCGGGTAAGTTATTCAAAAAGGCAGACGTAGATGTGATCTTTTTATACGTAAGCACCTATGCTTTATCGGCTACCGTACTGCCGGTTGTGCAACGTGCAAAGGTACCGGTAGTTATCCTTAATCTTAGTCCGGATAATGCTATTGATTATGAAGCTTTTAATGCAATGAACGACAGGACGAGGATGACCGGGGAATGGCTGGCTTATTGTTCGGCCTGTCCGGTACCAGAGCTTGCCAATGTATTTAACCGGGTAGGCATTAGGTTTCATCAGATTACAGGTATGTTGCATGACGATCCTGAATGCTGGAATGAAATTAAAGAATGGGTAGAAGCTGCCAGAGTAGCCAGTATTATGAGCTATAACCGCATGGGCTGTATGGGACATTATTACAGCGGCATGCTGGATATTTATTCCGATCTGACACTACAATATGCCTGTTTTGGCGGGCATATTGAATTGCTGGAAGTAGAAGAGCTTGCCGCGCTGAGAAAGCAGGTAAATACAGCAGAGGTACAAGCCAGGCTTGCACTTTTTGCCGAAGTTTTTGATGTTCAGCCGGATTGTGCGGAAGAGGAACTGCAGAAAGCGGCCATCACCTCTTTGGCCCTCGATAAGCTGGTAGAACTGCATCAGTTGGGTTCTATGGCCTATTATTACAAAGGGACAGGAAACCCCGAAAATGAAGAAGCCATCAGTTCCATTATCCTGGGTAATTCTCTTTTAACGGCCCGGGGCATCCCTGTTGCGGGCGAATATGAAATTAAAAATGCCCAGGCGATGAAAATTATGGATGCTTTTGGTGCAGGAGGTTCATTTACTGAATATTATGCTATGGATTTTGCAGCTGATGTGGTATTGATGGGGCATGATGGTCCGGGGCATATTGCGATTGCGGAGGGCAAAACCAAAGTGCGGCCGCTTGGCGTTTATCATGGTAAGGTAGGAAAAGGGCTGTCTGTGGAAATGTCGGTAAAAAATGGTCCTGTGACCTTGTTATCGGTAGTGGAGCAGAAAGGAGGCCGATTGATGCTTCTGGTTGCTGAGGCTGAAGCGGTAGCCGGACCGATCCTGCAGATTGGCAATACCAATAGCCGGTACAGGTTTGCAATCGGGGCCAGGAATTTCGTTAACAAATGGAACAGCTACGGCCCTGCACACCATTGTGCAATAGGTGTGGGACATATCAGCTCAAAAATTGAAAAGCTGGGGCAATTGTTAAATATGGATGTGGTAAAGGTTTGCTAGCTATTTTTGCTTAATTTTAAGCATCAATAGCGGTTTATGAAATATTTGTTCACTTTATGGATTGCAGGGATTTGTAGCTTATCCCTGTCAGCCCAGCAAACCCAGAAGCCGGTTTTGCACGGGCGCAACTGGATGGCCATTACCGGAAAGCCACTGGCTGCAACTGCTGGGGCAATGATTTTTCAACAGGGTGGAAATGCTGTTGATGCCTCCTGTGCTATGCTTGCTGCCACCTGCACCATGTGGGATACCTTAAGCTGGGGTGGAGAAACACAAGTGTTGATCTATAATCCAAAAACCAGGAAAGTGATAGCCATCAATGCGATGGGAGTAGCACCAACCGGCGCTACAGCAACATTCTTTAAAAACAAAGGTTATGGTTTCCCTCCTGAATTTGGTCCGCTTGCTGCTACTACACCGGGAACACCGGGCGGACTGATATACATGCTGGTCAATTATGGAACAATGAGCCTGAAACAGGTGCTGGCACCGGCCATGGAAATGGCTGCAGGATATCCTATTGAAGCACAGGCCGCCAATACCATTGAGCGCCAGAAAAATTTAATTGCAGAATGGCCCTACAGCAAGAAGGTCTTTTTGACCCATCCCGGAGAAAAGAGAGCAGCTCCTGAGGCAGGCGAAATCTTTGTGCAGAAGGACTTGCTGGCTACCTTAAACAAAATGGTAGCCGCGGAGCAGCAGGCATTGAAGCAGGGTAAAACCAGAAAAGAAGCATTAATGGCGGCCTATGACCGTTTTTATAAAGGAGATATTGCACAAGAATTTGTACGGGGCTGCCAGGAACAAGGCGGACTGATCACGATGCAGGATCTCGAAAAATGGAAACCTCTGGAAGAAGAACCACTCACGGTAAATTACAAAGGCATAGATGTTTATAAATTGCAGCAATGGACGCAGGGACCAGTGCTGTTGCAGGCACTGAATATTCTGGAGAATTTTGACCTTAAATCGATGGGCTATAACAGTACCAGGTATATCCATACCTTGTACCAGGCGATGAACCTTTCTTTTGCAGACCGTGATTTTTATTATGGCGACCCTTATACTGCACCCGAGGAACCGGTTAAGGGTTTACTGAGCAAAGCCTATGCAAAGGAGCGGGCCGGATTGATACAATTCGAAAAAAATAATCCTGATGTCGGCCCGGGTGATCCTTATCCGTATGAAGGCAAGGTAAATCCGTACCTGGCATTACTTAAAAGCAGGGGATTTGAACAGGACACCGGGAAAAGGAATTTTGCACCCAAGCACGATATGGGACTGAATTTGCCGGATGAGGCATACATGGACAGGCTGTGGCGGGGGACGACTTCGATAGAAGCGGCCGATAAAGAAGGATGGGTAGTTTCTGTTACGCCCAGCGGAGGCTGGCTGCCTGCCTGTATCGCAGGTAACACCGGGATAGGAATGAGCCAGCGCATGCAGAGTTTTGTACTGGATTCAACTATAAATCCCTTTAATGTAGTTGCACCCGGTAAACGGCCAAGAGTGACTTTATCGCCCTCACTGGCTTTGAAGGATGGTAAACCCTTCCTTGCATCGGCAGTTCAGGGGGGCGACACCCAGGACCAAAACCTGCTGCAGTTCTTTTTAAATGTAGCAGAGTTTGGGATGAATGTACAACAGGCGGCAGAGGCGGCCAATTTCAATACCAATCAACTCTGGCTTTCGTTGGGGGGTACAACAATGAACGACAGGAAGCCTAAAGCAGGTCAATTACTGCTAAACAACTCAACAAGTGATGCTGTGCGCACTGAACTCAAAAAAATGGGTTACACCTTAAGTTTTGATGAGCGCACCAGCGGGCCTATCAACGCTATTTATTTCGATTGGAAACATCATTCTTTATGGGGAGGTTCCAGTAACCATGGCGAAGATTACGGTATAGCCTGGTGATCTGGTTTTTTACTCATTCTGTAGATTGTAAACATAATCAGTGCAGAAAGCACCGTCAGGATCAGGTAGCTTTCGGCAAGATGATGCTCATCTTTTGCCGGCAAAACCGAAATGATGCTGTAACTTAAAAAAGATACGATTACATAGGTGATGCCTCCGGTTAGGCCACTGGCTATTCCGGCATTTTTAGGAAACTGGCCAAGGCAGAAGGTAAAGTAGTTGTTAAAAATATAACCTGCAGTAACGTGGATCAGAAAAGCAAATAGAACCAAAGTATAAAGGCTGGAAATAAACTGGATACTGATCAGCATCATCAATACAAATATTACCTGTAATAGCAGGTTGGTGCTCATCTTTTTAAAGAAAGGACGGTTAAGGGTAGCTTTACCAATAAAACCACCTACCATCCATGCAAAACCCAATACCAGCGAACTGTAGCCAGCTACCACCGGTGTAAAATGCAGGTGGTGCTCCACAATAAAAGGGCCTGTCATGTTATAGATCATTACCATGGTGTAGGCCAGGCCAAGCATCACGATGCCTAAACTAAAGCTTAACGTTTTGATCATTTTAAGATAGGTACAGGCAATTTTCTTTAATGAAAATTCCGAGAAATGGTTTAGGGTCTCGCCACTATAAATGAATTCCAGTATGGCCAGTACAATAGCCAGTAAAGCCAGAAAGTAGAAATTAGACTCCCATCCAAATGCGGTTTGCAGGTAACCGCCAATAAAAGGGGCAACAATGGGGCCGGTAGACCATATGATAGAAAAAAGGCTCAGGTAGTGCTTTAACTGATCGCCGCTAAAAAGATCTACAAAATACGCTCTTTTAGCTACTATAATGGTGCCTACGGTAAAGCCATGAATGATCCTCATGAGGTAGATCAGGTAAATATTATGCGTATTGGCAATAATAATGCTGGCTGCGGCGAAAATAACAAGACAGATGAGGCTTAAGCGATAACGGCCAAAACTGTCGAGCACACTGCCGATAAACAGTTGTGAAATGCCATAGCTGATTAAAAATAAACTCAATGTAAGCTGTACCTGAAGGCTGCTTACATGCAGGGTAGCAGCCATGCTAGGCAGCGAAGGGATATAAATGTCTGTAGCGAAGCCAGATAGGGGTAAGAGGGCAAATGCGAGCAGGGTAGAAATGCCCTGGTGCTGTTGCGATAATACTTTTGTAGTGCTCAAAACGGGTGCGATGTTATTTTAAAAAGCCCAAAGTTAGGCTTTCAAAAAACGGCTGCTGTGCATTTTGAAACATGTAATTGTAATAAAAAAACGGATGACCGGCTAATTTTACATTAGCCTGAAGTATGGGTTAAAAATTTTAAGCCAGCCAGGATTTTAGTGTTTTCAGGTCGGCTTCCATATACCTGATCACTTCCTGTTCTGATATCGAGAGTTTCGTAGCACCAGACTCCGCACCTCCCAACGGATATTCGTAATGCAGGGATATGGGCTTTATAATGTTGTATTTTTTCAGGAGCTGAAAATACTGTTTGAAATCGACCATACCCTCACCGAGGGAAACATTCCGGGGAACCCATTTTTCATTTTCCTTTGCCCAGTAAAAATCTTTGATGGGCATAGAACCTATATGTTTGTGCAAAAGCTTAAACCCGTTTGGCCATGCTTTGGCACCGTCTACGGTTGCATGTCTTACATCAAACTGGCAGCCAATCCATTTTGGGTCCAGGTCTTTAATGGCCAGCCACAGGTCCCAGAGTGAGCCGCCAAACAAACCGGTATGGTTTTGGTAGTCGCCATGAATGTTGTAGCGTTCATTCAGCACAGCAAGTGCTGCCAGCTGTTTTTTAAACTGCGCTATACTGGCTGCGGGATCTCCGTCATCCGGATAAGGATACCAGCCCATTCTGTAGTTTTTTATACCCAGCGCTGAGGCAGTTTTTAAAATGTCTATGGTGTGTTTTTCATCTGCAGCCTTGATATCTGTTGTCATGGTAAAGACTTCCAGGCCTTCATTTCTTATGGCTTCAACAGCCAGCGGCAGGTCGGTTTTTACCTTTTCAGGCAATACATGGCCTTTGGGCCTAACGGTAAGGTCTATCCCGTCAAAGCCCATTTTTGCCGCAAGCTTTGCCATATCTTTATAGTTTAGCCAATGCAGGTTTTTGGAAAATATGCTGATGCTCAGCTTATTGCTGGGTAGGCCTTTTTTAACCGGGCCGCCAAAAGCAGGGAAAGATGCTGGTAAAGCTGCCGCGGCTATAAGCGAATACCTGATGAAATCTTTACGGGTAATAGTTGGATTCATTTCCTAAAGATATCAAAGAGAACTTAGAGTGACAATATGTCGACCTAATTAATGATCTTTGTTGGTTTAAAACTACAGGTTTTGTACTCAAAAGATCAGGCTTCACAACTCAGACAAACATTCTGGACTACATTTGGGCAGTATATCGCGCCACAGCCTTCGGCAGAGGGGCTAAAGATAAACTGGGTCAATTACAAGACCGGGATCAAACATGTTTTTTTTAAAATGCAGGCCGATGGCCGCAGTGCTGATATTGCTATAGAAATTGCCCATCCAGATACCGGTATGCAGGAACTTGTTTTTGAGCAATTTAAAGCATACCGGAAGCTGCTGGAGCTCCAGCTTGGAGAAGCGTGGAGCTGGGAACTGCACGTAACCGGAGAAAATGGAAAAACGGTAAGCAGGATCTGCCAGAAAATCGAAGGCGTAAGTATTTTTAGAAAAGAAGACTGGCCCGCGCTTATTTCTTTTTTTAAGCCGCGAATCATTGCGCTGGATGAATTTTGGAGCGACGCAAAATATGGCTTTGAATTGTTTAATTAAGAGGGGTGGCTTTACAGGTTTTAAGTTTAGCAATAACGTTTCTAAACTAAAATCATATGCTAAACTGTTTCGGCATTGTTCTAGTTTTGCGGGAAATTAAAAATCAAATGTCAAAAACAAAACTTACAATTAACAACAACGGATCGGTAAAAATAGAAGGTGATTTCGAAATCGTGGATAGAAATGGGGATGCTTATGGCTTACAGGGAAGAACCGTGTTGTCTATCTGTCGTTGCGGACTGTCTAAGAATAAGCCTTTTTGTGATGGTTCTCATAACGGCCACTTTGAACATGAAGCTATTGCTTTCGAGCTTCCACCTAAAAAGGTGTAATTTCTAAACATTCTGGTATTGTTTTTTGTAGTTATTAGTAACTAATAAATGTACAGCTATGAAGCCTTTTCAGCTATTCACCGGTTTGAGCCTTGTTATTTGCCTGTTCGGTTCCTGCGTGTCCAGGAAGCCCACAAGAGATGCTGAGCAGAAACGTAAACCGGCGATAACCGGTGTTACGCCAACAATTAAGAACCCAAGCAGGGGGGTGATCAATGCGAGTGGTGATGGACTTACCCCTGGGATTGGCAGATCAAACGGGGCCGGTTCCGAAGAAAGTGCAACCAGTATTGCCAATAGCGCAATCGCAAAAGCAAATGTAGCTGTCAAAATCTCTGAGCGTAAGCTGTCGGGTTTAAGCGACGAAGAACTGATGGGCCGGATTTCGGAGCTACAGAATGGAATCGTAGATATGAGCGGCAGCATCTTGAAAAGCACCGGAAAGGAAAAGATCAGGAATTACGCTGAGGCGGTTTTAAAAGAATACGGGGCTGCTCAAAGTCAGCTTAAAAAGCTGCTGGCAGCGCAAGCGGTCCGTAGCCAGAATAGCCCCAAAGCGGGATCTGCAGTAGCAAAGAGTGATTTTGACTATGTCCAGGCGATGATATCAGGTCATCAGGACCTGATATTGCTGCTTACTGTGGCAGGAGCGTCTAAAGATAATGGTCTGAAGAATTTTGGAACGGCATACCTGCCCCTGGCGAAGAAACAGCTGGAGGATGCCCGTGAGCTGACAAAATTGGTTAGCCCAAAGCAGAAAAACTGATTAAAAACCTTCTATTTTCGGCATTATGCCAATGATTTGCTAGCTTTGCAGGGTAATTTACAAGTTTATGAAAGCAGGGCGTTTTACTATTGAGGAGGGTGATAATTCTATAAAAACTACGATAGCTGTGGTATCTTCCACCGCTGGCAAAATCTTTTTATATGCGTTGAATATTTTATTGATTGCTGTGGTGGTACTTTTTTTTATAGGAGATATAGGTATAATTACATTATTCATTGCTGTAATGGAGGTTCTGTTGTTCCGGTATTCACTCTGGAACCTTTATGGATCGGAAACGATCATTTTGAAAAAACATACTTTAACTTATCAGCAGTGCTATGGCTTCATTAAAATGCCCCTAAGAACTGTAAGTATTACCAAAACCCTAAGGGTAATTCCTTTTCATGAGAATTTTCAGGCCGGTAACCAGGCCATGAAACTGATATTTGAGTCTATTGACGAACGCTTACAACCTGTTAATCTTTACCAGACTTCGCTTCCTGTTTCCAATCAGGACTACAAAACATTCATGAATGCTTTCAACCGGTTTAATAAAGCCCATATGGAAGAATACCTGTTGCCACTTCCTCAAATGAATTGATGGAACAAATCCGGACGTACTTTGAGAAAATTGCCAAACTTTCCGATACCGATTGGCAATTTTTTTTGTCTAAACTAAAAAAACAGGAGTTCAAAAAAAAGGCTGTTGTTCTAAAAGCAGGAACAGTAGAAAATTACCTGTCATTTATTGAAAATGGGATAGTGCGGCTTTGCATTCCAGCTGAGTTTGATGACCTTACTTTTGGTTTTGCACATGCTGGTGCTTTTGTAAGCGCATACGATTCGTTTCTAACCCAAACTCCATCGGTATACCACATAGAAACCGTCACTGAAACCGTTTTATGGCGTATAAATTATGCTGACCTGCAATTGGTCTATGAAAATACTGCAATAGGTAACACCATAGGAAGGGGAGCGGCAGAGGCCTTATTTCTGGAAAAATCAAAAAGAGAGCTTTCGCTTTTAAACGATACCGCAGAGCAGCGTTACCTGAACCTTTTTGCGGAAAAACCACATTTATTTCAGCAGATTCCTTTAAAATTCATTGCTTCTTATATTGGCATTACCCCACAAGCCCTTAGCAGAATAAGACGACGGATTTCTTAACCCAGGTTCATTGCGTATGCTTTCTGCAATGTTCAATTTTGTAAATAAAAAATCATGAATGTATTAGTTGTATTGTTTATTTCAACGGGTATTGCGGCGCTTGTCATTAAAATCATGAGCCACGAACATCACTTGCCGGCTGCTGCAAGAATAGGAATGTCGGTCATGCTGTTATTTACAGCATTGGGGCATTTTATGTTTGCCAGGGGGATGAGCATGATGGTTCCCGACTTTATTCCCTTCAAAATAGAGCTGGTTTATCTAACCGGGGTTATTGAGGTTGCAGCAGCCATTGGCCTGCAGCTCCCTAAATTAAGGTTGCTTACCGCCTGGCTGCTGATCCTCTTTTTTATACTTATCCTGCCATCGAACGCTAAAGCTGCGCTGGAGCATATCGATATGTACAAAGCCAACTATGAAGGCACTGGTACCGGATATCTATGGTTTAGGATCCCTTTGCAATTGTTTTTTATTGCATGGATTTATTTTTCGGCCATAAAAAGTCAACAAAGAAAGTCAGGTTAATTCAATGGCCTGTTCTATATGGATGTCTTTTAAGAAGTGCTCATCATGAGATACCACAAGTAGTGCGCCCTGGTATTCATTAATTGCCGTTGTTAATATTTCAATGTTCTGAATATCCAGGTTGTTGGTAGGTTCATCCAGTATGATCATATCCGGAGCCTGGTTGCTGATGGTGAGCGAACAGAGCATAAGCCTCATTTTTTCACCTCCGCTCAGCGCGCTGCAGGGTTTGTCCCAATAGTTTGATGTAAAGAGAAACCTGTTCAGGCGGGTTTTTATTTCATGCTCCTGAAGTATGCCGGTATTGTACCGTTCTGCCTGCTGATAAACTGTAAGCCTGTTGTCTATTAAGGAATAATCCTGATCGATATACACCGAATTGAACTTTGCGCGTTGAATGGTGCCCCATCCTGGCTGAAGTTCGGCCAGTAGTATTTTAATTAAAGTAGTTTTTCCTGAACCATTTAATCCTTTAATGAGTATGCGTTTGGCAGCATTGATTTGAAAATTTAAACCTTTTTTCCAAAGCGGGTGGTCGGTATATCCAAAATTAATGTCTTTTGCGTCGATCAGGATTTTTCCTGTATGCAGGGCCGAATTATCGAAGTTCATTTTCATTTTGCCGCTCTCCGGACGTGTGCTACGCAATTGCGTAAGTTCCACGGAAATGTTGTTTATCTTTTCAGCGTGGACGCTCTTCATTTTCGAGGTACTGTTCTCGGCCTTGTTTCTCAGGGTATTCATCACTATGGTTGGTAGACCGGCTTTTTCCTGTTTCTTCTTTCCCTTTGCATCCAGTTTTTGCTGCCTTTCCATCGCTTCTTTTTCTGTTTCCCTGGCGCTGCGAAGAGACTTTTCTTTGTTTTTTAAATCCTGGTTCAGCGCTGCTGTTTCTGTGTTTTTCTGTTCAACATAGAAATCATAATTTCCGCCATAAATGTTAATCCCACCTTTGCTAAGTTCATATACTACATCCAAAAGGTTTAGCAGTGTGCGGTCATGGCTTACTACAATTAAAGTGTTTTTCGTTTGGCTGATGTAATCATAAAGCATGTTTCTGGCGGTGGTATCTAAATGATTACTTGGCTCGTCCATCAATACGGATTCGGGGCGGTTAACCATAATTCCTGCCAAAAACACTCTCGTCTTTTGTCCGCCGCTCAGCGTTTCTATTTTCTGGGTTAAATCCAGCCCCTCAAGGCCCCAGTAGTCAAAGGCTTTCTGACAGCGTTCTTCCAGAGCCCAGTCATCGTTAAGCTGGCTCAGGTTTTCATCCGTGATGTTTCCATTCAGAATTTCATTCAAGGCCTGAAGCTTATCGCTGATCTGAAGAGCTTGCGCTACAGTGTAATCATTAAACTGACCAAAAACCTGGGGAATATAATAAGGTTTAGGATTATTTTTTACCAGTCCGGCCGAGGGGTGCAGCGCTCCGGCCAGGATCTTCAAAAGTGTAGATTTTCCGGAGCCATTATTGCCTATTAAGGCAATTTTATCTTGCTTGTTTACTATGAAATTTAAATCAGTAAACAATAAATCTTTATTGGGATGTATATAGGTAAGGTCTTGAAGAATAAGCATAATTTCTTTCTTTAACAGGTGAACAAATGAAAGATTGCCAGTTACGGGCAATCCTGTTTATTTTCTGAAAGAAATTATATCCTACATTTAGTTTTGTATTGTTTGTGTGGGCAAAGATAATAAAAGTTAAGCTTATCTTGTGTTAATTTCTGGATTTCAGCATTGAAATCAGGTTTTCCTTTACCTCAGGCCATTCTTCTACGATAATTGAATAACGTGCCGAATCCCTGGGCTTAAAATCCGCACTCATTTTTTGCGCCCTGAGTATTCCTTCCAATTTTCCGCCTATGCGCTCAATGGCTGCACGCGAACGTTCGTTACGGACGTCGGTATGAAGGCAAACACGTAATGCATTCCAGGTTTCAAAAGCATGGGTGAGCAGCAACAATTTTGCTTCTGTATTGATGCCTGTGCGTATTGCCGTATGTGTTAGCCAGGTATGACCAATTTCGCAAACATCGGGGCTTTTGTTTCCATGTCGTGGGTGCCCTTCGGGCCAGGCCCAGTACTCCATGTTCCAGAAACGGGTAGAGCCTTTTACCAGCCCATCACTCCCTATAATTGCAAAGGGTTCGGAAGTACCGGAACGCTTCATTTTTAGCGCAGTATTGATATAGTCCGTTACGGCTGCCTTACCTTGCGGAACCGGCGTCCATTTAAATAACAATTCATTTCCAGCCGAAGCTTCAGTTAAGCCATCTGTATGGGCATGGCTAAGGGGCTCCAGCCTTACAAAATTTCCTTGCAATATTTTCATATTCATGCCTCAAAGCTAGTAAATTTGCGCTTATGAAGATTTATGCAGAAACCGATCGCATGCTACTGCGGGAGATTCTTTTGAAAGATGCCGCGGCGATGTTTGAAATAAAGCGGGAAGGCTGGAGATGAAGACTTATTTTAATCTGTTCGACTTCAAACAAAAAATCAATTATAAGAACGAAATTCTGGCAGGGCTCACTGTAGCGATGACCATGATGCCGGAGTCTTTGTCTTTTGCTATACTGGCTGGGTTTCCTCCGCTGGCGGGTTTGTACGCTGCTTTTATCATGGGCCTTATCACTTCGGTTTTTGGTGGCAGGCCGGGCCTGATTTCCGGAGGTGCCGGTGCTACAGTTATTGTACTTATCGCGCTGATGAAGTCACATGGTATTGAATATGTTTTTGGAGCAGTAGCTTTGGCGGGTATGATCCAGATCCTGGTAGGGATATTTAAACTGGGCAAGTTCATCAGGCTGGTACCGCAGTCGGTAATGTATGGCTTTGTGAACGGACTGGCGGTTGTTATTTTTATGGCGCAGCTGGAGCAGTTTAAAACAATGGTAAACGGAGCGCCAGTCTGGCTTAGCGGCAGTCCTTTATATATAATGGCCGCGCTTGTGGCACTTACCATAGCTATCGTAATTGTTTTTCCGCGCATCACCAAAACAGTACCACCATCACTTGTAGCCATTGTTATTGTTTTTTTGCTGGTACTTGGCTTTAATATCGATACCAAGACAGTCAAAGACATTGCATCAGTTAGCGGCGGCTTCCCATCATTTCACATTCCGGCCATACCTTTTAACCTGCAGACTTTACAGGTAATTTTTCCCTATGCACTGATTATGGCAGGGGTTGGGCTTACGGAAGGCTTACTGACATTAAACCTGGTAGATGAGATTACAGCCACAAGAGGGGATGGCAACAGGGAAAGTATTGCGCAGGGAGCTGCGAATATTGCCAATGGTTTCTTTTTAGGCATGGGTGGCTGTCCTATGATTGCGCAAACACTGGTTAACCTGTCTGCAGGGGCAAGGGCGCGCCTATCAGGAATCATCGCTTCACTTACCATTCTTTTAATTATTTTAGTTGGGGCCCCGGTTATAGACCGCGTTCCTATGGCTGCATTAACCGGGGTGATGATTATGGTAGCCGTGGGTACCTTTGAATGGGCAAGCTTCAGAATCATTAATAAAATGCCAAAGCAAGATGTATTTGTAGGTATACTGGTAGCACTAATTACCATTTACCTTCATAACCTGGCACTGGCGGTACTGATCGGGGTTATCATTTCGGCATTGGTTTTTGCCTGGGAAAGCGCCAAAAGAATCCGTGCCAGGAAATATATAGATGAAACAACAGGTATTAAACACTATGAGATTTATGGGCCGCTGTTTTTTGCATCTGTTGCCGCTTTCAATGAAAAATTTGATGTAGCTGAAGACCCTCTGGTTGTTGTCATTGACTTTAAAGACAGCAGGGTAGCAGACATGTCGGGTATTGAAGCTTTGAACAAACTTACAGAGCGTTATGCCAAAGCCGGAAAAAAGCTGCAGCTGAAACACCTGAGCCCTGATTGTAAAAGGCTACTGAAAAATGCTGAATCAGTTATTGATGTCAACATTATTGAAGATCCTCAATACAATGTGGCCGGCAGCTGATTAAGCCTTACGGTCCAGTACGTTTCTGATCTTGTTTGCGTGTTCCATCAACTCGGAAAGGTAGGCCCAGTTTTCTTTTTCAATGCATGACTTGAATTTCCTGAGCTGGGTAATGTGCTCATTCAAAACGTCCAGTACATTCTCTTTGTTCTGCTGAAATATAGGTACCCACATGGCCGGGCTACTTTTTGCCAGCCTTACCGTACTTTCAAAACCGGCACTGGCCAGCTCAAAAATTGCGTTTTCTTCTTTCTCCTTTTCCAGAACGGTATTGGCCAGGGCAAAAGAGGTAATGTGGGAAATGTGGCTCACATAGGCTACGTGCACATCATGGTCTTTCCCATCCATATATACATTGTACATACCCAGCAGTGCGTACAGCTGTTCTACAGTTTCCAGCGCATCTTTATCGCTTTCGCTGGCATTACAGATTACGTTGGCCCTGCCGGTAAAGGCCAGCTCGGTTGCGGCTTCCGGTCCGCTGAATTCTGTACCCCACATAGGGTGAGTGGCAATATATCTGCCTCTTTTGGTATGGCCATTTGCGGCCTCAAGCAGCGACATTTTAGTAGACCCGGTATCCAATATAATCTGGTGCTCAACCTGGTCAAGTATGCCTGGTAACAACGCAGCACAGGCACTTACAGGAGCGCTCAGGATGACCAGGTCGCTTACTGCAACCGCCTTATCCAGATCGGTTATTTCATCTACAATTCCCAGCTCCAGTGCCTTCTTTGTGTGTGCTTCCTGATTATCTACACCATATACCTTTGTGGCGAAGCCCTTTTGCTTCAGCACCAAAGCCATGGAACCTCCTATAAGTCCGAGGCCGACTACTGCTATTTTCATTATGTTATGCGTTTAATATTATTTACTGATGCGATTTATCGCCTCTTCAAATCTCGATAGGTCGCCGCAAAGACTGATCCTGATATACCTGTTGCCCTGGCTGCCGAATATACCTCCGGGGGTCAGGAAAACATTCGCCCCATAAAGGACCTCATCGCTAAGGGCATAGGCATCGGCATAGTGTGCCGGTATTTTTGCCCAGACAAAGAGGCCTACCTGGTCCGATGCATAGCTGCAGCCCAATATATCAAGAATACGGTATACTTTGGTTCTGCGTTCGGCATAAATGCTGTTGATGTGGTTGTACCAGTCGCTACCCAGTCCTAATGCTTTTACTGCTGCCAGCTGCATTGGCATAAACATACCCGAATCCATATTGCTTTTAAACCTGAGTACTTCTTCAATCCGTTCTTTAGCTGCACAAAGCATTCCTATGCGCCAACCGGCCATGTTGTGCGATTTGCTCAGGGAGTTTAGCTCCAGTACTACGGCTTTGGCACCGGGTAACTCCATCAAACTTAAGGGGCGGTCATTCAGGATAAAACTATAGGGGTTATCGTGTACCAGCAGGATCTGATGTTTTTTGGCAAAGCCAATCAGCTTTTCGAAGAAACCAGGGCCTGCCTGTCTGCCGGTAGGCATATGCGGGTAATTCACAAACATCAGTTTTACTTTACTCAGATCACTGGCGGAAAGAGCTTCCAGGTCAGGAGACCAGTTTAACTCTTCGTGCAGCTGATAGGTAACAGCTTTACCACCGGCCAGTTTAACTGCGCTGGCATAGGTAGGGTAGCCCGGATCGGGGATCAGCGCTTCGTCGCCCTCGTTCAGATAGGTCATGCAAATGTGCACAATACCTTCTTTTGAGCCAATAAGCGGCAGTATTTCTGTATCCGGATTAAGGTCAACCCTGTACCATTGCCGGTACCAGTCGGCAAAGGCCTGGCGCAATGCCGGAATACCTTTATAGCCCTGGTAGCCATGCACAGTTGGCTTTACAGCCTCTTCCTGCAGCGTCCTGATCACATCAGGATGAGGTGGAAGGTCGGGACTGCCAATGCCCAGGTTAATGATGTTTTTTCCTTCTTTGTTGAGGGAATCTATCTCCCTCAGTTTTTGGGAGAAGTAATACTCGCTAATACCCTCCAGTCTTTTTGCAATCATGATTAAACTTTGTTATCCCTCGGTATGATATTCGTAACTATCATGGAAATAATTTTCTAAATTTATAAAATATTGGACAATTAGATAGATTAATGTCAAATATTTTCTGTGTTTAGAAATTAACAGCACTCAGCCTGCTGTTAACCAGGATGCCATCCGTTATTTTGAGTTCAAATTTTAGATTGCGCTTTGCTTTTAATTTTAAGATAAATAGTTCGTTATCACCAGATAAGGTTTCCTTTTTGCCCACATTTACAAAAGTAGGATACAATGCCCTGGCGCCGTTTGTGTGCAGCCTGTCATAGGTCAGGTTTTCCATCTGTTTCATGTTTATTGACTGTAAGGACATAAATTCATAATCCTGCTGGTTGTAAGGCAAGGCAAAACTTAGCGCATTTACAGATTTAAGACCAGTTCCCTTCACTTTAACCTCAATAATTTCACCTTTATTGTAATTTTGTCTGGCAGTACTTATTTCCAGTTTACCACTGGGCTCATCGGCTTTATTGTTGTCTGCCCCACCTTCAAGCTGGGTAGCCACCACCGAAATGTCGTAGGCATCAATCAGGTTGTTTTTATTGATGTCACCCTTGCTGATGTAACCTTCAAAATCGGCATCACCTTTTCTTAGGCCAGTATAGTTGGTATACGATGTAAGGTCATTTTTATCGATCAACCTGTCGTTATTGATGTCTCCCGGAAGGTAACTTTCTGTACCCGGTACTTTAAAAATGTACAGCTCCCTGCCCGAGCCAAAGCCGCCTACGGCACTGTCAATAGCAATTTTAACATATCGGGCAGTTGGATGGGTGCTGAAATTGAATACTTTAACCTTATCATTGGCCTGCCATTCAAAGTCGCCCGCTGCGGTCCATTCTGCCTTATTGTTGCTATAAGACACTTTTCCTTTTTGTAAGGTGCCATTGCCTCTGCCGGTACGCGGCAGATAGTGGAATTTATCCAGCTGGCTAATGGCTTTAAGGTCTATAACCAGGTCAAAAGGAACAGATTTGGTACCCCATTTGGTGTGCCACAGGTTCCCTTCATCAAAGTCGAACAGTTTGTCAATTTCTGATGAGGATTGGTTTTGTGCTGTTGTTTCGGCAGTAATACCCTGGATGGCAAATTCAAGCGGATTGGATTTTGTGGTAGCTTTAATTTCTGTCCATTCAGAATTTCCATCTTTATTTACTGCCCTCAATTTGAAAGTATATTTGCTTTCGGCAGCAAGCCCTTCAAATAAAAGGGCGGTATCCTTAATTGCTGTGTAATGCATGCCATTGAAATCTATTTCGTAGAAATCTGCATGCTCAACTTTTTCCCAGCTGGGCTTCAAAGTATATGCCTCAGTGTTGTTGTCCAAAACGCGGGCATTCGCAGGCGCTGCCAGCTTTCCTGAAGAATTGCGGTGCTGGTCTGCCGGCTCATATTTGAAACCTGCTACGGCAAGGGTAACACTATTTAAGGTAATGTCCGTTGTAGCCAGTTTTACCAAAAGCTGAGGGTTTTTGGTGATGGGTACTTTTTCGAATTCGCTCCCTTTTGTTGCAAAGTTGTTTAAATTAGGCGCTGCATCGTAGAAATAGGTGTTTTCTTTCCTCAGGAACTCCGGCATTGATCTGGCTTCAGTCAGGTTAACTTTGGCTTTACCTATTTTGGCTAAAATACCTGACGGCTTGGTTGTTAAATTGATCTTAAAAGCTGTAGCTTTCTGTTTTACAAAGCCATTGAAGCTGCCTTTAGCGGTATGTATGGTAACAGTTGCAAGGCCCTTCTGGTCAACTTCAGCAGTAATCAGGGTTGATACCCCTTGCCCAGACCGGTATTGTTCAGTTGTTCCGTCATCGTCGTACTCCGTAAATGCGCTTTTTCCTAAAGGATAGATCTCATAGGTACGGATCTTTTTATTGATCTCGGAGACGTTATTGTTTGGATTTGCCAGCGGAATAATGGCGCCTGCTTTCACAAAAACAGGTAGTTTCCATAGGGGGGCGTCAAAATTATTCAGGATGCAGTTGCCTTTATATTTTTCTCCGGTAAAGTAATCGATCCAAATCCCTTCAGGTAAATAGATGCCGTCACGGATGTCGTTGCCTTTATCGTCTGCCTTGGTAGCCTGGTATATGGGTGCTACCAGAAAATCAGGACCATAGAGGAACTGGTATTGGGTTGCCGTACCCATGGTGTAGGTATTTGGATAGTCGAGGAACATGGCCCTGATCATCGGTAAGCCGGTAACCGCTTCTTTGGCAATGCTGTAGGCGTAGGGCATCAATTCCGATTTAAGCTTTAAATAGGTACGGTTAATAGAGGTTATGGGCTCGCCCAACGCCTGCGGATACTTTTCGTTGCTTCCCCAGCCATCCATATTCAGCTGCATGGGGGTAAAGGTTTTCCACTGAAAATCCCTGGTATTGATGACCGGGTTCTTACCGCCAAAAATGCCGTCCATATCGGAGGTGATATTGGGCTGCCCGGATAACCCGGATCCCAGATAAGTAGGAATATGAAAGCGTATGTATTCCCAAACGCCTCCGGTCTGGTCGCCAGACCATACGCCTGCATACCTTTGTGTGCCTGCCCAGCCGTCAAGTGAAATAATGAACGGCCTGCTGTTATTTCCGTATTGAGACATGATCTGGGCAACATCGCTTACGCCATTAAGACCAAAAGAATAGCCAGCGCCCACCCAGGCTACATCGGTTTTCAATACCCTTACGCCTGCATCCTTTACTTCTTTAATGATATCGCGTTGCAGCAGGGCGCTGATGCCTGCTTTAGGATGAAGATCGGACTGGGTCCATAAGCCAATTTCAACCCCGTTTTTGCGGGCATAATCGCCCAGGCTTTTAAGGTTCCCGATATTTCCGTCCAACGTTTCTGTTTGCCCGTATCCAGCTCCATAACCGTCATTAGGCAGCAGCCAGCCAAAAGGCATGTCATTCTTTTTATAGCGGTCTATCACTGCACGCGCAGAGAATTGGTAATTGTTTTTTTCGCCATTTAATGACTCCTTGATGCCACCGTTGTCTTTCTGGCTTTCCTGGTAACGTTTTCCATCTTCAAATAAAATCCCTTTTTCATTTTCCTTCCAGAAATCCCTGTTGTAAGCGTTGAGGTGTCCCTGGTAAAAACCAAACTTAGGCAGCAGTACCGGGTTTCCGGTAAGCTGATAAAAATCGTTCAAAAGTGCTTTTGCACCATTGTTTATCATGATGAACACATCAAGATACGTTGTTTCATGAGATAGTTTAACCGATCCTTTTTCTTTTGCCCCAAAGTCGTACCTGCCTTTTTTAAAGGTATGCCATAAAACGCCGTATCCATTAGATGACCAGTAGTAAGGGGTCGGTGAGGCTACACCGCCATCTGTCCAGCTGTTCTGGTTTTCTATGGCAATAGCCCTTCCTTTATGTGAAAAGCGGCCATTTTGTACACCACCGCCGTAAAAATATTCCTGTGGGTTTTCTTTTAAAGTTAGTGTGACTGCTTTTGTGTCAAATTTAACCGGGGCAATACTTTCTATAGCCACCGTATGGCTAAGTGGGTTAATAACTTTAAGCAGGGCAGTACGCTTGTCTATCTGAATGTTAACCTTAGGGGTAATTATGGTAATCAGATTTGTATCTTCCGATACACTTAGTTTAGCAACAGGCTTTCTCGGGTTAGCAACCAATATTTTTGCCTCAGGTTTTGCCTCGGGATCTCTCATGGCTCCGCCCGAATTGTCCTGAAACAATCTGAATATATTGTCACCGTAAAAATCCAGTAGCATTTTTTGCTTGTTGGAAAGCAACACTTCAATTACAGTTGGGCTTATTTTCTTTGCACTGATTGCCTTCGGGTTTTCGGGGGCGCTATGCTGTGCTGCGGCCGTTTTTTTCTGTGCAATGCTGTTTGTGCCTGCCAATATTAACGGCAGGGCCAGCAGTAGTATGGCTGTACGTTTTAATTCAGGTCTGAAAAGTGGTTTCATGTTGGTTGTGTTCTTCTCAGGTAAAGTTATACAATACCGCAGGGAAGCATTGTCCGAAAATTGTATAAATAGCGCGCAAACGTTTGCAAAGCCAGTCAGAAGCAGAAATAATCCATCTGCTTTGGCTAGATTTGCAATCCTGAAATTGAATAATGCTTAAACTTATACTCCATACCTATAAAACATCCTTTAGCGGCTTAAGCCGCGAGACCTGGTTGCTTAGCATCGTGATGATGTTTAACCGTTGCGGAAGCATGGCGGTACCTTTTATGGGGCTATACGTAACCCAAAGCCTGCACCGTTCTGAAGTAGATGCCGGCTTAATCATTACGCTGTTTGGCATAGGCTCAATTTTAGGCTCCGCAATGGGAGGTAAGCTTACAGATCTCATTGGTTTCAGGCCGGTACAGATCCTCTCGTCCATTATCGGGGGAATCCTGTTTATCCTATTTTCCACCATTAGCCATTTTTCCACCCTTTGTATTTTAACTGTAGTCATCAGTTTTTTTTCTGATGCTTTCAGGCCGGCAAACTTTACCGCGGTAGTTTCCTATGCAAAAGAAGGCACTACCACACGTTCCTATTCCCTAAACAGGCTGGCTACCAATATCGGCTGGTCTGTGGGCATCAGTATGGCCGGTATCATTGCTTCTATAAATTACAAATTGCTCTTTATTGTAGAAGGGGCAGTAAGTATCCTGGTTGGTCTTTCCATTCTGTTCTTTTTGCCTAAAGTTCAGGGGTTCATAAAAAAGGCTAAAGAGAATAGGACCACGCAGGTTATTGCCAAACCCTGGCAGGACATTTTCTACGTGAAGTTCATTCTGCTTACCACCATATTTATTACCTGTGCATTTTTAATGTTCAGGGTTGTACCCGTCTTTTTTAAAGAACAATGGCATATAGATGAATTTGCTATTGGTATTATTATGGGAATAAATGGGGCTGTCATTGCACTTTTTGAAATGATCATGATCAACAGAATCGAAAAAAGGCGCTCACCCATGTTCTTCATTATTATTGGTGCTGTTTTCTTTGCAAGTTCATACCTGTTGCTGAGCATCCCGCTCATCTTTCATATAGCTGTAGCCGTGCTGGTGATGATTGTTTTTACCGTAGGCGAGATGTTGGTGCTGCCTTTTATCAATACGGTGGTGGTTAGCAGGAGCAACGAGTATAACAGGGGATTGTATGCCGCAGGTTATACCTTAAGCTGGTCGGTTGCCCAGGTTGTTGGGCCGCTAACAGGCTTTTACATTGCCAGGGAACTGGGCTATAACTGGCTTTGGGCGGGCATTGCTTTTCTTTTGTTGCTGTGTGCCTACGCATTCAGGTTGCTGGATAAAAGACATTGATTAAATTTACAGTAACAAATTGTGTAGATTTAATTAAAAAGGTAATGAATACTGATATACAAGCTTATAATGATGCCCAATCTGAAGTATATAAAGAAATCTGCAACAAACTGGCTTCAGAGATCAACAAAAATCTTACTGAAGCAGAAAGTAAAATATGGCATGCACATCCGGTTTGGTTTTTAGATGGAAACCCTATAGTAGGGTACAGTAAATTAAAAGCAGGCATACGCCTGATGTTCTGGAGCGGGGCCGATTTTGATGAGGAGCAGCTTAAAATAAACACAGGTAAATTTAAAGATGCTTCCATAACCTACACCAATGCCGGTGAGGTCAATATAGCCGATCTGAAACGCTGGCTCGAAAAATCCAGAGGAATACAATGGGACTATAAAAACATAGTTAAAAGAAAGGGTGCACTGCTACGTTTGAAATAGATGCAGCTCAGGACTTAAAAGATTGCTTTTACGATCTTTACCATTGCAACAGCAAGCAGTCCTGCAATTAATCCTAACAATGTCTCCTTAATTATTGAAGGAACCGTTGGCAGTAAATGGTGTAAAAAGTCGATGTTATGTGCAAATATACCACCTGCAACCAAAATCAGGGCTATTGTTCCAACTACTGCAAGTATCCTGATGATGACAGGAAGTGATTTCACCAATATATGGCCCATGCTGGCAACCAGGCCTTTGTCGCCCGAGCGTTTGATCAGTTTATAGCCTGCATCATCCATTCGTACAATGATGGCAACTATACCATAAACACCAACTGTAGCCAGTAAAGCCACCACAGATACGGTTAGGATCTGCAGGCTAAGGCTTTCTGTAAGCACGGTTCCCAAGGCGATGATTACAATCTCGATAGACAAGATAAAATCAGTCATGATGGCCGATTTTACTTTTGCTTTTTCAGCATCCTTACCATCCTGTTTAATTTCAGCCACTACCTCATGGCCTTCTTTCTGGCGGTGAAAGAAGTATTCGATTATTTTTTCTACGCCTTCATAGGCCAGGTAAACCCCTCCAAGGATCAGGATGACTTTAATGGCAATCGGGAAAAATGCATTTAGCAGCAGTGCAATCGGAACAATAATCAGTTTGTTGATGAAAGAACCTTTGGTAATTGCCCACAGTACAGGTAGTTCCCTTGAAGAAAGGAAACCGGTAGCTTTTTCTGCATTTACCGCCAAATCATCTCCTAAAATTCCCGCTGTTTTTTTTGTTGCAATTTTAGCTGTTACCGCAACATCATCCATTAAGGCAGCTATATCGTCTAAAATCGCAAAAATGCCTGAAGCCATATGTTATTTCATTAATAAAGCCGCAAAATATCCTTTAAACCTGATATTGGGAAAAAAAGATGATAATTTATGATGTGCCCGGTTTGGTTTTTTTCTTTGATGACCTTGCTTTAGGGTTAAAAGCCAGGCAAAGGTCTAGCCAGTATTTTAGTTTGTTCTGGTTATCTAAGGCTGTATCCTCTACATAAACATAGTCTTTCATCACGCGGCCATTGCTCATCATATTCCTGCAGTTACCTTCTTCCAATACTGTTTCTACTTTTTCTGCACCAATGCGGCACAAGAGTTCTGTACCCGAAACGCAGATACACATTTTATCATCCACCATAAAGCATATTCCGCTAAACATTTCCTTTTCCGTCACATCATCACGGTCGGAGAGCAGGATGCGCACACGATTAGCTAGCTGTTCATTGTAGGCCATAGTTTTGGTTTTAGCTGTGCTTCAAATGTAATAAATTTGAACCGATGTGTAGCGTTTGGCTACTTTGTTACGTATAAGCACCAAACCAACCATTAATTGTATGATCAAACCATTAACCATTATCCTTGCTGTTGCTGTATTATTTGTTGTAAGCTGTAAAAAGAAAGAAGGGCCTACAGTTACTGAACTAGGAAATATGGCTGAAGCCAAGCTGAATGAAATTAAAACATTGAGCGCTGGTATACCCTGTGCCCAGCTAAACGATGTAGCCGTCAAAGAAATTTCTGAGGGCTGTTCAGCAGCTTATTATCTTGTTAAGTCTTCAGACCTGACCCGGTTTGAGCAATTAAAAAAAGAATATTTTGATTTGCTGCGCAGACAAACCGATGCGATGGTAAAACAAGGTATTATCATTGATCCTTGCTTTGAGTCTTACTGGATAGCAGAGCAGCCTATAAAAACAATCTGTAATTCCTTTGACCTCAAACTGATTACCTCTCAGAATATCAGTATCGAAGAGGCCAAGCCACTTGCAGACCAGACTTACCAGGAAATAAAAACTATCATAGATGCGCAGACCTGCACCGGTGAAGCAGACTGGACCTATACCGTTTTAATTAAAGATAGAATAGGAAACGTAGAATATGTACCTTATCTCAGGTCCAGGGATTATTCGGTACTTAAGAAAAAAATATCGCTTTACAATAGGTTAAGGGCCAGGATTATTACCGAGCAAGCACCGGCTGATTATGTTCCGAACAAATCGCAGGTAGAAAAGATAGAATGTGTAAATGGCAAGCCTGTAGTGAAACTGAAGAATTAAATCCGACCATATTAGAATTAGAAGGGGCTGCATCATTTACCTATGATACAGCCCCTTTCTCATTTGGGTTATTTAGTGGAAAACTGTAAGGTTAGGGAAATAGATCTTGGTAAAATCAGTAGTAACCCCATCTCCGCCATATTTGATTTTCTTAACCAGTTCACCGGTTGAAGCGTTGTAAATCAGCAGGAAATTAACGGTTGATGCGGCGCCATAGCCTTGTATCCCATTTACAACAATATAATCTTTGTTTTTATCATACCTGATAGCGCCATAAACCATAAAGGAATTTTCTGCAATGGTAATAAAAGGCTGTGCCAGCGATGCGGTATTGCCATCTACGTATTTATAAATGGCTTTTCCTGAATGATAAAAAACAGCATTTTCTTTTGTAGAAGCGGTAAGGCGGGTTGGCGCATCCAGGCCAAATGAGCCAACACTTACTTTAAGCGCTACACCGGTTGTATCCAGGTTGTTGTCTATTGCAATAAGACGGCTGCCCGTAGAGGCCCATACTTTACCGTTTGGCGTTTGTGCAAATCCGCGGTTGATATTGGAAAAGCTTTTTACCAGTGAATAGTTGCCGGCATTGACAATTTGAGCTCCATTACTTTGCAGTAAATAAACATAATTGCCATTTTTCCACATGTCGCCTGTATTTACAGCACCTACAGTGGTTAATTTGTTTTGTATGGTAAGTGAGGCCAGATCTACCTGGTATACACCATCGTTTGCACTTACCAATCCGCGGTTACCATCCACCTGTATCATGCTTCTCCAGTTGCTGGTTTCTGGCGCATAACGGGCCTCTTCTTTCAGGGTTAATGCATTTACTTTCACAATAGGGCCATTCATTTTACACATCAGGTAAATGCTGCCATTGATTACTGAAGCAAATTGCAGTGTGCTTGTTTTAGCAGCATTGGATAATATTTTATCAGGGTTTTCTTTCTCATATGCCCTTACTGCCACGGTATCATCCCCATATCTGTAAAAATTAACAGCGCCAGAGTTTTTCCCTATAGACCCTTCACCAATGATGAAGAAACCGTTTTCATAAGGGGCCACTTCCGGATCAACAGGGGTAGGGTCAGTGTTTTCCTTTTTACAGGCTTGTAAGGCTGCAGTTAAAAGAAGCCCGGCAGCAAAAAGTTGTTTAATGTTTAAGTGTTTCATGTATTTATTTATTGTTTGTTACAGTTTGCGCTGTCGGAAAAATGGCAAACGAACGGACATGCAATAAATACAGTACAATAACGCATCAATAGGTTACTATTAGTATCAATCGTGTTCTCATTCCAGCTTCAATCCCCGAAAGCTATGAAATCATTAATGCTGAAGGCAGGTCTCCTGACTTGCGCCCGGTTTTCCGCCTTCCCATTACACCTTATGTGGAACAGTGGCCAGATTAGAAAACCGTTTAAGCGCTTACAGTTGCGGGACAGTTACGGATTTTCACCGTATTCCCTTTTAATCCCGGGTGTAGATCCGGGAACCAAAAGCGTTGCAAAGGTAATAAAATAAGGGACATCTGGTAAAAATTACCTGGCTAAAGCCGAACAAAAGGCATCCAGAGTAAGATAAGTAAAGTTTTTTTTCTATAATTGACAATAAAACCACTCTAACCAGTTATACGCTAAATGAAAATTAAATCTCTTTTAATACTCTCCCTGTGCTTAGGTACAAAATTAAGTGCGCAGGTTACCGTCAACAATGCATGGAATAAGTTTTTTCAAAATGACCGTCAGACTTCCCGTGGCCTGTTCTTACAGCTCCTGAAAGATCCGAAAACACTTAATGATGCCTGTATAGGTCTATGCTTTATCTCGGAGATGGACAGGCGGAATGATGAGGCTTTTACCTATCTTAATAAACTTTATACAGGTTCTAAAAAGCCGGAACCCTATTTGTTTGCCTTATGGGGAAGTGCAGCAAATTATAGCGGGCACAAAAAATCTGCTGCGCAGATGTCGCATTACACCAACTTAACCCAAAGAAAAGACATTGACGGAACGCTGCCCGCAATGGCTTTTTCGCTAATCGGAAAACATCACCAGGAGCATAAAAATTATGAACTGGCAAATAAGGCTTATGCGCAGCTTGGGGAACTTGAAAACTGGTTAATTACAGGTGAATATGAGAATGTTTCTACCAGTGGATTTGACAAGGTATATGATGTTATAGACCACCCGGAACTTGAGGCGAGTTTTTCCGGGAAAAACAACCGGCGGTTTGGCTGGAGAACCGTGCCTTATACGAGGCTAGACAAATGGTTTGATTTTTCATATTATAACAGCTATAAAAATTCTATTCAGTTTGCACAGACCTTTGTAAAAAGCCCTGCAAGTATTACGGCTCAGTTAAGGACAGGTGTTTCTGGTTCTGTTAAGGTCTGGGTAAATGACCAATTGATATTTAGCGAAGCCGAAGAGAGAAATAACGACCTGGATTCCTATATCAATTCAATAAAATTGAATGAAGGGTATAACAGGATACTTGTTCAGATCGGGGAGAGTTATGCGAACAGGTCTAATTTTATGATCCGTATAACGGACGAAAAAGGAAAAGCACTGACCAATATCAGTACTACAGCCACACCTCAAAAGTATACCAGGGAAACAGCTTTTGTATCTACCAATATAAAACCTGTGGCCTTTAATTACTTTGAAACAGAGCTGAAAAGGCAACCCAATAACTACCTTAACCAATTGATGCTTGCAAAGCTTTACCTCAGACTGGGCAATATTTATGAATGCAGAATCTTGCTTGAAAAGCTAAAGAAGCAATTTCCGCAGAGTACCTATCTGAATATAATGTTTATAGATCTGTTTTCGAAAGTAGACAACAGAACAGGTATTGAGATGCTCCAGGAAGCCATTAAAACGAATGATCCTGAAAGCGCTTACGCACTTGAGCTTATTTACAACGAGTATCTCAACCAGAAAGATTATAATAATGCAGCTGCTATTATTACCAAACTGGAAAAGATATACGGCGAGAATGAAAATATCTACATGAAAAAAATTGCTGTTTCAGGGAAACTCAAAAACCACCAGGAGACAATTGATCTTGCAGAAAAATCATACCTGCGGTTTCCAAACTTTCCGGATATTGTAGGGGTGAAATATGCTATCGAAAAAGAAGTTAAAAAGAACCCGAATGCAACAGCAATTTTAGAGAAATATGTTGCTGAAAACGATGATTACTCTTCAGCAAAATACTTGGCCCAGCTCTATTTTGATAAGGGAGAGACAGAAAAGGGGTTATCAGTTTATAAGGACGAAATAAAGAACGATCCAATAGCTTTTGCTGTATATACAGACCTTGCGGCGCAGTATTATAACCTGCAACAATATGCTGATGCAGAGAAAGTGTACTTACAAGCTTTACAGATCGATCCCAATGACGCCGATACCTATGCTTCACTTGGCCACATATACAACGCAAATAAAGAAAAGGAAAAAAGTATCCAGGCCTATACTACAACGCTACAGATAAATCCGAACAATTATGACGCTATACAGGAATTGAGGAGATTACAACAGAAAAAAGCTGTTTTTGATTATTTTGAGCAGCCGGATATCAAAACGATTATCGGCGCTGCACCAAAAGCGAGTAATTATCCTGAGGACCAGTTGCTCGTTTTGCACAGAGAAGTGCAGAAGGTAGTTTATGAACATGGCGGATCCGAAGAAAAACATTTTGATGTGACAAAAGTGCTTACCCAAAAGGGCCTGGAATCTTTTACTGAGTATTATATACCCTATAATAATGATCAGAACTATAATGTTGAAATTGCTGAGGTTATTAAGGCTAACGGGACTAAGGTGCCGGCAGAACAAAATCAGAACCACCTGGTGTTTACCAATCTTGAAGTAGGTGATGTAGTGAACCTCAGGTATACGATTGAAAACTATTCGAGTGGGCAAATGGCCTCACAATTCTCAGATTCATTTTATTTCAGCTACGGCTTGTCTTTCATCAATAAGAAATATGCTTTACTGATACACCAGAATAAGCCGTTTAAGTATGTCTTTTCAAAAAATCCAATCGATCCTGTAAAGACAAAAAAGGACGAGTTCGACCTTTATGTATGGGAACAGCAAAATCAGAAAGCATTGCTTTATGAAGATAAAATGCCTCCTTCTGAAGATGTAGTAAACAAACTCTATGTGTCTTCTATCCCAAACTGGCAGTTCGTTGCAGACTGGTATAACAATATTGCAACGGCAAAGGCACGTAGCAGCTATGAGGTAAAGCAGGTGGTGAAAGAGCTCTTTGCCAATCAGAAAAATACAGATCAACTTACAAAAATCAAGATGATCTATAATTACATCACGCGTAACATTGCTTATAGCTCAATACCTTTCAGACAAAATGGAGTAATTCCTCAGAATCCCGCTTCAGTGATCAATACACGCATTGGCGACTGTAAGGATGTTTCTACACTATTTGTAGCCATGTGTAAAGAGGCGGGAATAGATGCGACGCTGGCTTTGGTAAGCACGCGCGATAACGGGCAAAGTACCCTGCCGCTTCCTAGTATAGACTTTAACCATTGCATTGCAAAGGCAATAATAAATAAGCAGGATTACTGGGTGGAGCTTACTTCAGGAAGTTTGCCATTTAACACCTTTAACACTGGTTTTATCAATTCGAACGTATTGGAGATTAATAAAGCGTCCAATGAACTGATCAGATTTAATCCTTCACTGAGGGGGCGCAATACCTTCAGCTATCAAACGGTAGTGAAAATTGACAATGCCAATATGATGGTTTCTGAAACCAATCAAAATACCGGATCAGCGGTAAGTTACCTGCGTTCTGTATTTACAGATCTCAGCAGCAAGGACCAGCTAAAGAAAATGAAAGAGCAGATCAGTGCAGTTTACCCTGAAAACGAAGTTTATTCGCTTAGTTTTACCAATCTTGATGCTTCCGGTGCAACCTCAGATACATTGGGCACTTCCAGTTCCTATAAGCTGATCAACGTAAATAAACCTGTAGCCGGAATGATGATTTTTTCTATTCCCTGGTCTAACAGGATCTCTGCTTCCAATTTGCAGATTCTTCCCGAACGGAAATTTGGTATAGACCTTACGCAGCTATTCTCAATGGATGAATCCAGACAGGAATTAACTTTGGAACTGCCTGCTGATATGAGCCTGGTACAGATACCTAAGAATATTCATGTTTCCAATGACTTTGTGGATTTTAAACTGGAAAGTACGCAAAGCGGTAATAAAATTTCTTTGAAGCGAAGCTTCATGTTAAAAAATGATTTTGTACCCCTGGATAAGGTAGAATCTTTTAATGCGTCTTATAAGCAAATTGCTGAAGCCGACGAACAGCAGCTGGCAATGAAATAAATAAAATGAAACGGGGAATTCTGTGTATTTATTTCTCCATAAATAAATTACCGGAACAACTCAGGTATTGAAAACAAGTTTTAAATGCATATTTAACGAACGGCATAACATCTGCATGTAGGGAGTCAAACAAACCAAACATGAAGTATTTATCAAACGTTCTCTTAAACGTTCTCGCGTGCATTCTCCTGCTCCAGCTGAGCAGCTGCATTAAACAGGAGATTGAGCCTGAATTACTTTCTCCGGACTTAAGTGATTTTAGTATCGGAGCAAAAAGAATGGGAGAAGCAGCTTTTACATTGGTTAATCCAAAAAGTAAAAGCGATGGAAGTTTTATATTTAAAACAAGCGATACCGGAGTAGTGAATATAAAAGGTAACGTGGTTACAATCAGGAGCAACGGTAACTGCACCATTACTGCGGTACAGCTCGCTACCAATACATTTAAGAGAGATTCAATAAAAGCAACTTTTCAAATTGGCCAGAAGATGAGCCCTGTAACCAGTGTTTTTACCCTCCCTGAAAAGAAAGTGGGTGATGCACCGTTTGAGATTGCAGGCCCCGCTACCAATAGCGATGGGACCATTTCCTACACCAGCAGCCATCCGAATGTTGCCAGTGTGGTGGGAAAAACGGTGCAGATTAAATCTGCAGGAAAAACAGTGATCACCTGGTCTCAGGCCGAGAGCGGAATCTATAAGGCTTGTACGCTTAGTGCCGAACTGGTGGTGATTGATCCTCCTGTTGTGGAAAATACGGTAACCGATATTGATGGTAACGTATATAAAACCATTAAGATAGGCACGCAAACCTGGATGATGGAGAACCTCAAAACCACCCGTTACAACGATGGAACAGCTATGACTTTTGCAACAGATCGGGTAGCCTGGAGTTCAAGTACTTCTGCTGCATATTGCAGTTATGAAAATAAAAAGGAAAATGCTGATACCTATGGCTATCTGTATAACTGGGAAGCTGCACATAACTCCAAAATAGCCCCGGCCGGATGGCATGTTCCCAGTGATGACGAATGGAAGGTGTTGTACAATTACATCGGCGGAAGAAGAGAGGATGGTGCAAAAATCCAGCAGACTGGTACTGCATATTGGGAAGTTGATACCAAACCTTCTAACATTACTTTGTTTACAGCGCTTCCGGGTGGCCGAAGAACTGAATCAGGTGTTTTCTCAAGTATAGGATGGAACGGCATGTGGTGGACCTCAACAAGAACGGGTGGGGGACTTGCAGTTTATTACGATCTTTATGTAAAAGGATATATCGAACGGCATGAAACATACACATATTCGGGATTCTCTATCCGTTGTATAAAAGACTAACCATCATCTGTTATAGGGGACTTCGTTGATCCAGCGAAAGCCCCTGCCGGTAAGCTCAAATGATTTCTTTTTAAGAATTAAGGTAGCCGGTTTACCGAAAAAATCGCCTTTCAGCACTATTCTGTCGTGATCTGCTAGGGTATAATTTAAAGTATGATTTACATTAGGATCATCAGTAAAGCTGATCTGAACAGATTTGGCAAGGGTATCCAGTTTGTATTTATACCAGGCTTTTTGGCTATTTGCAGCATTGGCCAGTCCATAATTGCGATCTTCAAAGGTAAGCTGTGTCCATTTAGGCTGTAAATCTGCGCTGTCGGCTTGTTTCTGATCTGCCCATGTTAGCTCTTCTATATCAAAAATCCCGTTCATGGCATGTTGTTGAGTCGACCTGGCACCAAACCACTCTAGTTTTAAAGCGATAAATAAGGGCAGCGCGGCATATAGCAGTATTATGGCATATTTGACAAGCAGTTTTGAAATGCGCATCCACCTGGTTTTAAACACAGGAGTCTTAAGAAAATTTAGCCCAACTGTTTCGCCTTTAAAAAAGAACCTGAACATTTGAATGATGTTTGGTGAAAGTATGGTGAGGCACATCAGCATTAAACCTGTACTTAGAATTTTTACAGGCACATCAAAGCAATAATTGATGGCCACAATATTGGCTGTGGTCATGAGGCATAGAAAAGCACCTATGGTGGCTGTTTTCCTAAAAAACAACAGAAAGCCCATCAGCTCGGCAAAGCACATAAACCATTTATAGCCTTTTGAGTAGCTTAGAAAGCTCCAGGCAAGGCCCATAGGCGATGAATCGCCATAGGTAGAAAACAGCCGGTAGGAACTGAGTGCAGGAAATTGCCCGTCGTTAAGTTTGGCAAGGCCATAAGATACCAGCATCAGGCCTACATAAAACCTGAGTACCGTTATAAGCCAATAAAGAAGCTGATTGTAACTTTTCCTTTTGTAATCTAATGCTGACCAGATCAGTGTTCCGAAGACCGAGCAAATAAATATACAAAGGAGCAGTACATAATGGTAGGTGGTATCGCCGCTGCCGTTAATGGTGGTGCTAACGGGCTCCGAAACGTTTAAAAACCGCGTAGCAACCCATGGAATAAACTTATGCAGTACAGGTGTTGTAAACTGTTGTATGTAGTAAAGGAAGGGAAAGGCACCGTTAAAACAGTACACAAAAAGCATCCAAAACAGGAAGGCAAACCTTATGGAAATCAGTGCCGCAGTTTTTGTAATATTCATTTCTGAAAAGGTTAATCAATTAATTAAAGATAGATTAAACCATTTGATTTGCCGCTACTCTATGGGGTATAAACTTTGCTATTTATGGGCGCTAAAAAAATCTTGAGAACTGTCGGTTTGCTGCTGGCTTTACTTATTTCATCCATTTCTTCATTGGGCCAAAAGGTTGGCCCTACGGCGCCTCAGGTTATGGAATGGAAAGTGGGCGATACGGTGCGAAAGGCATTGGTTTATATCCCCGCCGGGGCTAAAACAAGTAATACACCTGTTATTTTTGCTTTTCATGGGCATGGGGGCACTATGGAGAATATGTTTAAGACCCGGCGTTTTGACCAATTATGGCCAGAAGCCATATTTATTTGTCCGCAGGGTTTAAATACAGCCGGGCAATTAACCGATCCGGAAGGAAAACTACCAGGCTGGCAAAAGGGGATAGGTGCAAATGAAGATCGTGACCTGAAGTTTTTTGATGCGATGCTTGCTTTTTTTCAAAAGAACTATCGGGTAGACCCTAAAAGGGTTTATGCAACCGGTCATTCCAATGGCGGAGGGTTTACCTATCTGCTTTGGGCAACAAGAGGACCTGTATTTGCAGCGCTTGCGCCTTCGGCAGCGGTGGCAGCCCGGATAATGAATCAGTTAAAACCTAAGCCGGTATTGCATCTGTATGGCGAAAATGATAACCTGGTTAAAACGCAATGGCAGAAAAGTACTTGTCAGTTCCTGTTGAAGCTAAACAGCTGCAGCGATAAAGGAGAGCCTTTTGCCGATCAGGCCATGCTGTATAAATCTGCTACAGGTAATCCGGTGGTGATTTACAGTCATCCCGGAGGGCATACTTACCCCCAGGCCGCAAACCAGGTGATCATCAATTTCTTTAAGCAACACCCTGGTCTTTAGTGTAAAAATACGGTGGTTTATTCTCTTTTGTAAGTTGTTTCTACGCCATCAGCCGCAATAATACCGATGAAAATAGTGAGCTTATTGCCTGATAAGTTGATATAGTATTCATCCTCAGAGGGGCTAAATCTGATCCTGGCGTTCGCTTTACTGGCATTAATGGCCACGTCGGCTTTCTCTAGGGTAAAGGTTCCACTCTCGGTAATTTCTCCTTTCTCATAACGGGTATAGGTTTGTCCTTCAAATTTATACTTATTGCCATTGCCCTTTTTAAAATTCGGATCAAGACCTGGTACCTGTCCGCCAGCTAAATGTCTTAATTCCCAGGTGCCCTCTATGCCGTCTTTGCTGACTACTTTTTTGCAGCTTAAAGCGGTGAGTAAAAGCATTGCCATTAATGTTAAATTCAGAATCCTTTTCATATTTGTTTGAGTTTATGCCTAAAACGAGCTGGAACGCAAAAATGCTACAGAAGATTGGCTGCTTAAAAGAAAGCACATTGCCTGGAGGTGAAGCCCACAGTTTTAAAAATCAGTAAATTCATTTCAATTATGTTGAAAATAGCCCTCATAGCTTATCGCGGGCTTGAAATCTTTGTACATTGAGGTTATGAAATATATTATATAGATGAAAAAACAGCTATACTTATTTGCAATCCTATTTGTTGCTTTTGCGGCAAAAGGCTACTCCCAGGCCAAAACTGATGTGGTTTGGAAAGAAGTGGATGGTGTGTCGATGCCAGTACCGCCAAAGGTACACCCCCGGTTATACATTCGTGATCAGCAAGTGCCTGATCTGAAAAACAGAATGAACGATCCTGAACTGAAGAAGGTCTGGGCCGATATGATCAAGATGCAGGAAGACTGGAAACCGGAGGACATTCCCGAGGTTAAAGACTTTCGCTTTTACTTTAACCAGAAAGGACTTACTGTAAGGGTTGAACTTATGGCGCTCAAGTACCTGATGACCAAAGATCCTAAGATAGGTCGTGAGGCCATCACCTCTATTATTGATACCCTCGAAATCGCTACTTTTAAAGAAGCTGGTGATATTTCAAGAGGTATTGGCCTGTTCATGGTAACAGGTGCTATAGTATACGACTGGTGTTACGATCAGTTGAAACCCGAAGAGAAAACCCGTTTTGTAAAAGCCTTTGTAAGGCTGGCCAAAATGCTCGAATGTGGCTATCCACCTGTAAAAGACAAATCTATTGTAGGGCATGCTTCGGAATGGATGATCATGCGCGACCTGCTTTCTGTAGGTATTGCTA
The DNA here is from genome assembly GCF_900176535.1 of Pedobacter africanus. NCBI lineage: Bacteria > Pseudomonadati > Bacteroidota > Sphingobacteriia > Sphingobacteriales > Sphingobacteriaceae > Pedobacter > Pedobacter africanus. The sequence goes on from NZ_FWXT01000002.1 coordinate 225,517, forward strand.
TTTATGATGAATTTCCAGAGATGTATAACCTGGCAGCGGGCCGCTTTTTCAAGGAGCACCTGGTGGCACGTAACTGGTTTTATCCATCACATAACTACCACCAGGGTATGTCTTACCTGAATGTAAGGTTTACCAATGATCTTTTTGCGCTGTGGATATTAGACCGTATGGGTGCCGGCAACGTATTTCATCCCGGACAGCAGTTCGTACTGTACGATATGATCTATAAACGCCGTCCCGATGGACAGATCCTGGCAGGGGGAGATGTAGATTATTCCCGTAAGAAACCCAAATATTATTCTTTACCAACATTTCTGGCAGGCAGCTATTACAAAGATGAATACCTGAATTACGAATTTCTGAAAGATCCTAATGTTGAACCGCATTGTAAGTTATTTGAATTCCTGTGGCGCGATACCAAACTTGGGGCCCGTAAGCCAGACGATTTGCCGCTATCCAGGTATTCTGGCTCACCATTTGGCTGGATGGTTGCCCGTACAGGCTGGGGGCCAGAAAGTGTAATTGCGGAAATGAAGATCAATGAATATACTTTCCTGAACCACCAGCATCACGATGCCGGAGCTTTCCAGATTTATTATAAAGGGCCGCTGGCTATTGATGCAGGATCGTATACAGGTACTGCAGGTGGGTATAACAGTGCGCACAATAAGAACTTTTTTAAACGGACCATCGCCCACAACAGCTTATTGGTTTACGATCCAAAAGAGGTTTTTAACATTCATGGATACGGCGGAAAAGACCAGACTGATTTTGCTGCCAATGATGGCGGACAAAGATTGCCTGGAAATGGCTGGACTGCCCCGCGCGATCTTAAAGAAATGCTGGCAGGCGATTTCAAGACCGGTAAAATCCTTGCACAGGGATTTGGCCCCGATAGCCAGGTTCCTGACTATACTTACCTGAAGGGCGATATTACAGAAGCTTACTCAGCCAAAGTGAAGGCCGTAAAGCGCTCCTTTATGTTTCTGAACCTTAAAGATACCAAAGTTCCTGCAGCTATGATCGTTTTTGATAAGGTGGTATCTTCCAATCCTGATTTCAAGAAGTTCTGGTTACTGCACAGTATTGAGCAGCCACAGATCAAGGGTAACCAGATAACTATAAAACGTACAAAGAACGGGGATAGTGGTATGCTGGTGAACACCGCTTTACTGCCTGATGCGGCAAATGCCAATATCCAGTCTGTGGGTGGTAAGGGTAAAGATTTCTGGGTATTTGGAACCAATTATGCCAACGATCCAAAACCAGGTACCGACGAGGCGCTGGAGCGTGGAGAATGGAGGGTGGAAATCAGTCCTAAAAAAGCTGCCGCTGAAGACTACTATCTGAATGTAATGCAAATTGCTGACAACACCCAGCAGCAGCTGCATGAGGTTAAGCGCATTGATGGCGACAAGGTAGTGGGGGTACAGCTGGCAGACAGGGTAGTTACCTTTAGCCGGACTTCTGAAACCCTGGATCGCGGTTTTACTTTTTCCGTTACCGGAAAAGGGACATTCCAGTTTGTAATAACAGATCTTTTGCCGGGTACCTGGCAGATCCTGAAAGATGGTAAAGTATTTAAGCCTGCGCTTTCTGCCAAAGCTGATGATGGGTCGCTTTATTTTACAGGCACTGAAGGAAGCTATCGCTTTTTGAGATAAATCCTGCGGATTTTAAAAGTTATATAAAAATAAAGGCATCTACCCTAGGGTAGATGCCTTTCTCAATTTATGAAGGAAATCTAATTAAGCGATTTTAACATTAATTGCATTCAAGCCTTTTTTACCTTGCTCGATGTCATAGCTTACAGTGTCATTCTCACGAATGTTATCTAATAAGCCAGAAGAATGAACAAAGATTTCGCTATCGCCATTAGCTGGCACGATAAATCCAAAACCTTTTGTTTCATTGAAAAATTTTACTGTTCCTTGTTGCATTGTATTTTATTTAATTATATAGCAAAGGTAGCAAAAATATTGGAAATCAAAATTTTATTTTTTAAATAAATTGATGTTAGAATATTATTTTATTGACTTGAGTGTTTCTGTAAAATTATTTTGCCTTATGCGCTATCTTGAAATAGCCTACGACATAGCTGCAAAAAGAAAAAATAAAAGGAATTAAAAATAAGGGCCAATATATTGCATTTGTCAAATCAATTATTAAACTTTGATATAACCAAACCATACTGCCGTAATTACTAAAAACTATTATTAACGTAATCAAATTCCATTTTTGATGTTTCAGAATCCTTTTTCATTTGAAGGCCGAATTCGCAGACTCGAATATTGCCTTAGCCAGCTGATATATCTTTGTTATGTATTTGCCGTTGGGTTTATTTTTGGAGCTATCGGACTGATAGATGATACTGAAAGTCCAAAAAATTCATTAACAATATTGATTGCAATTCTTCCCGGTATTTACTTCCTTTGGGCACAAGGTGCTAAAAGATGCCATGACAGGGGAAATAGTGGTTGGTACCAGTTAATACCTTTTTACGGCTTTTGGATGTGTTTTGCCCCTGGAGATACAACTGAAAATGAATATGGCGACAATCCCAAGTTACCCAAACAATACTACGACCCTTTTGCTGTCGATACCGGATCGGATGGTACGGGAAGTAATATGGTTTTGGTTGAACCAATTGACGATGTGGATGAAGATGGGATTATAAAAGAAAAATAAGTTTAAAATCTAAAACCGCATTACATCGGTATCAGGTGGCACATGTCCCAGCAAACGGCTCATGGTCATCAATTGTCCTTTGTGATGAAATTCATGGGTAATCACATGCGTAAAGATGCCATAAGCGTCGGTTTCAATGTACTTATCTGCCCATTTATAGCCTTTAACAGCGCTGCCGGGATCTTCTGCATATTTGCTGATGAACTGCTCCATAACCTGGTTTACCTCTTCAAACATCACCTGGAGTTGTTCCAGAGTACCAAATTCGTTTTCTTCATAATAAGGCTTTTGCATAGATAAAGCAAAATTGCCGGCCCAGGCAATATAGGTATTGGCTACATGTACCAGCATATAAACGATGCTTTTATGGTTAAAGGCCTCAACATTTTTCAGGATGTCCAGTTTTACCTCATCCCGAAGGTACCGGAACACTACCGCCCGAGATTCTTTTATGTGCTGGTATTGAAGTGTAAGCAAGTTGATCATAGGTTAAATATAGGAAAATGGAGCTCTTTCTTAACCGAAGTCAAGAAATTTGTATAAAACAAAGCGTTATTTTGCAGCCCGGTAGTTAAAACAATACTTTATGAAGCCAGCAGGCAGTGACGAACAGCATTTGATGAAAGCAGCCATAAGATACCGGTACTGTAGCCCAGATCAGTTAAGGGTAGCGGCCATACCAGTCCCAGTACCTGCCCATGATGAAATTCTGGTTAAGGTTAAAGCTACTACTGTAAACCGGTCAGATTGCGGTGTGCTTACCGGCAAACCCTGGGCAATCAGGTGCTTTATTGGGCTATTTAAGCCTTACCGCCCCGTTACAGGAACCGATTTTGCAGGTATAGTAGTGGAAAAGGGCGCAGGCGTGCACAACTTTAACGTTGGTGATAATGTGTATGGCTTTTTTGATCAGGGCTTAAGCTCACATGCAGAATATGTAGCGGTATCTGTTAAACAAGCCGTGCTTAAAATGCCCGGCCATATAAATTTTGAGCAGGCGGCAGCAAGTTTGGAGGGCGCACATTATGCCTTTTATTTCCTGGATCCGTTAAAGGTTAAGGCTGGTGATAAAGTATTGATCAACGGGGGCACCGGCGCTATTGGCAATGCGGCATTACAATTTTTAAAACATTTGAAGGTTCAGGTTACCGTAACCTGCGAAACCGCTTATACGGCCGTACTCCAATCTCTGGGTCCAGATCGGGTCATTGATTATCAGAATGAAGACTTTACCAAGCTTAATGAGCAGTTCGACTACGTTTTTGATGCTGTTGGAAAAAGCACTTTCGCGCAATGTAAGCCACTGCTCAAGCCAAAAGGCATCTATGTCTCGTCCGAGCTGGGCCCCAACTGGCAAAACCCGCTGCTGGCTTTGTTAGCTCCATTTATGCCAGGTAAAAAAGTAAAATTTCCGCTTCCTTATTCCATACACAGGAGCATGCAGTTTATTGACGGGCTAATTTTAAAGGGAGAATTTACTCCATTAATAGACCGGAGGTACAGTCTGGCCGAAATTGCCGATGCTTATACCTATGTTATGAGCGGACAGAAAAAAGGAAACGTGGTACTTACTTTCGATTGAGTTTCCGCAATTGCACTTATTCATCATCTAGGGTTAAGAGATATTTCAGATTTCTTTTAACTTTAGTAGATAATTTTAATGATGAACCGCAACAATAGCCCCATACCGCCCAATAAGCCCGAACCAGATGCTGAGGTTCTGGAGATCATGAAATCACTTGTAAGTTCAGATTATAATACGCCGGAAGAAAAGGAGTTCTTTGCCGCAAATATCCCTGTTAAGCGGGTAAAGAAAGGAATGTTTTTATTGAAAGAGGGCGAGGCCATTACGGCATCATACCATTTGTTTAAAGGTTGTGTAAGAGAATATTATTATAAAGATGGTGAGGAAAAGACCGTGGCATTTTATACAGTTGGCGAAAGTTTAACTGATGGTGGGAATAACTTGAATAGGATTCCCAGTATCGTAAACTGGGAATGTGTTAGTGAATGTATTGTTTCAGTTTTTCCATTTGAAGTGGAATATGAAATGTACAAGCGTTTTCCAAGACTGGAATCTATGTGCAGGATGGAAATGGAAAAGCAGTATTCAAACTATAAAGCAGCTATAAATCAATTTTTATCTTCAAGCCCAATGGAGCGTTATGAACATCTGATCAGGACACGGCCGGAGCTGTTTCAATTGGTCCCGCTTTACCATATTGCAAGCTACCTGGGCATTAAACCAGAATCTTTAAGCAGGATAAGGGGCAGGATGCGTTCATCTGCAGCCACAAAGTAAGTTGTTCATTTCCTAACCGAAGTCAAGTAGTCCGGGCTTTCCCGATTTTATTTTTGTACCAGATAATATCAAAGTATAAAAATTAAAAATCTTATTATGAAAAACCTAGCCCTTGCATTTGTTGCGGTCCTTACAGTTTTGGTATCCTGTAAAAAAGATGAAAAGAAAAATCCTGAGCCTTCATCGCGTACCCTCCGCTATGAGATTACCGGAAATTTTACCGGCTCTCTTGTTGCTTCCTATACCACTGCTTCAGGCGGTGTATCAGCTGATCCGGTGACTTTACCATGGAACAAAGAAATCAATTATGCCCAAAGTGTAACTGCAGCTGTTCTGGCTGTGGCTGGAAGTGGCGGTACTGCCGGGCAAAAAGTTACCGTAGTGATCAAGAGAGGTGGAGTTCAGGTAGGTGAACCTATAGAGGCGATTGCCAGTAGTGCCGGCAGTTTTACGAAGTCTGCAGCACCTGTTGTCTTTTAATTATTTTCTGCTCCAGAGGGCTATGAGCTAATTCATAGCCCTTAAAAATGCATAAATTAGCCGCTCAACGGTTTTAGAATACCGAAAATTATACACAGTTTTGGAGGAAACAAAGTGTAAGCTGAAAAAGCCAGATGGATAGCTATGAATCGTTAACAGATCAGGAGTTGCTTGTGTTGTTGAAGCAGCAGGATGAGCTCGCTTTTGCTGAAGTGTATAGCAGGCACTGGGATATGCTTTTTCAGCATGCACGTAAAGTATTGCGTGATACTGATGAATCAAAAGATCTTATTCAGGATTTGTTTATATCGTTTTGGACAAAATCAGATAACCTGGATATCAGGACCAACCTTAAGGGGTATTTCTATCGCGCGGTTCGGAACAGGATCTTAAATCTTATCCGCAATAAAAAGGTAAACCACGATTTTATTGAATTGATTGCTGCACAGATGGACGATAGTGACGATACCATTTTAGACGGCATTAATGAGCGCGATCTGGTGAAACTGATAGATGAGGAAATTGAAAAATTGCCGCCTAAAATGAAGCGTGCATTTGAAATGAGCAGAAAGGATTTCCTGAGCAATAAGGAGATTGCGGCACAGCTGGGCATTTCAGAAGATGCAGTCAAACAGCAAATATCACGTTCTATGAAGCTGCTCAAATCCAGGTTGGGTAAATATCCGGGCCTATCTATTGTTTTGATTACTTTGATGCACCAGCAAATTTAATTTAAAAAAAATGTCACCGGCGCTTTTGAGAGGTGTCTTGCTTATAACAGGATAACTATGGATACTTCAAAAGATAAAGCCGAAAGACTAGTAGATGCCTACCTTTCTGGCCATGCAACTGACCGGGAGCGCCATATGCTTGAGCATAAATATGCAAGAGCTTTATTGCAAAGGGAATACATTGATGATCTGGAACCAGAAGAAATTAATGCACTGCGCAGAGAAGGCTTCCTGAAGGCTATGGCTGCTATCCGTGAAACGGATCAAAAGCCCGCAACCAGGAAATTATGGCCCCGTATTGCTCTAGCAGCCGCGGCATTTGCCGCAATTACTTTAAGCATATGGCTATATACCTTTTACAATCCGGTTCCCGGCGGGCAAGCCGAAAATGGGCAGGGGCATAGGTATACAAATGACATTGGACCTGGAAAACACACAGCTACAATCACAACCGCAAACGGACTTACAGTGCAGCTTAGTGACACCAGAACGGCAGTCATTATGAAAGAAGGAAAGGCCTTCTACAATGACGGTAGCCCTGTTCAGCAAGTTTCATCTGGCTTTGATAAAACCTTGAAAATTAGTACACCGCGCGGCGGTACTTATCAGGTTACATTATCTGATGGTACACGTGTATGGCTTAATGCTGCTTCCAGCTTAACCTATCAGGCCAATCCCGATGTAGGGGGGCAGCGTAGTGTACAACTTGAAGGAGAAGCTTATTTCGAAGTAGCCAAAGACAAAACCAGACCTTTTATAGTACATAGCCGAAACCAGCAGGTACAGGTGCTGGGAACACACTTTAATGTAAATAGTTATATAAACGAGGCCGAAACCCGAACCAGTTTGCTTGAAGGCAGTGTAGCAGTAACTGCTGCAGGTAAGCGTTACCAGCTAAAACCTGGTCAGCAAGCTGTAGTTTCAACAGAGAATGTAGAGATTGGTGCGTTTGATACCGAAACAGCCCTTGCCTGGAAAAATGACATGTTCATACTCAACAATCAGAACCTCGAGAGTATCCTGAGACAAGTAGAGCGATGGTACAACGTAGACGTTGAATACCGCGATCAGGCCCTTAAAAAGCAAACTTTTGATGGTGCCGTATCCAGGTTCCAGAATATTTCGCAATTGCTTGAAGTATTGGAATCTACCGGTGCTGTTCATTTTAAACTCGAAGGAAGGAGGTTAACAGTGACCAGGTAGTACAACAACAAATGAACATATAACCGGAAGTGCGCTAACACTCCCGGCTAAATCAGGTGTTCAGCAGAAACGTATCGAAACATATCAACTAAACCACTAAAAACAAATGTATGAATTTTAATCAACTGGTTCGTGCAATGAAACTTACTATACTATTGATTACGGTAATTGTTTTGCAGGCTGCGGCCTCAGGCTTTGCCCAGAATGTCACTTTCAATAAAAGGAATGCCACTTTGAGGCAGCTTTTTACAGAGATCAGAAAGCAGACGGGCTACAACGTGCTATGGCAACGTGAAAAAGTAAACGCCGACATTAAAGTAGACATCACATTCCGGAACACGCCACTTGCAGAGGTACTGAAAACTGCACTGGAACCACGGCTGTTAACCTATTCTATAGTTAACAAGACGGTAGTAGTTAAGCCGCAGGAACCATCTTTAATCCAAAAAATAACACGCTTCTTTTCTGCCATAGATGTAAAAGGCACGGTTACGGATGCGGAAACAGGTAAAGCCATACCTGGGGTAACCATTACTTTAAAAGGTACTAAACGTCTTGTTATTGCCGATGAGCAAGGCAACTTTATTTTCAGTGATGTACCGGAAGATGGTATACTGGTATTTTCTAATATCGGTTATGTGAGTTCGGAAGTAAATGCAGCTGCAAAGCTGATGGTAAAACTGGTACCCTTTAACCAAATGCTCGAAAACGTTGTGGTATCTACCGGTTACCAGTCCCTTCCCCGCGAACGTGCTGCCGGCTCTTTTGGGGTAATAAAGCAGGCCACACTCGATAAAAGGAGCAATGTAAACATCCTGTCTTATCTGGAAGGGCAGGTGCCGGGATTGCTTACCGGTGCCGACGGCAGGATCACTATCAGGGGCCAAAGCACCTTGGTAAACGCCAATAAAGACCCGCTTATAGTGTTGGATGGTTTTCCAATAGAACGTTCCGTAGAAAGCATTAACCCAAATGACGTAGAAAGCATTACTGTTTTGAAAGATGCGTCTGCAGCTTCTATATGGGGCGTAAGGGCTGCCAACGGTGTAATTGTAATCCAGACCAAGCGGGGGCAATCTGCTGTTAAGCCGCTAGACATCAGTTTTTCCTCTACCTTATCGCTTACACAAACTTCTGATCTGGCTAAACTACCCTATGCATCAACAGCTTCATTTATTGAGCTGGAGAAGTACAAGGTAGATAACAATCTTACTTTTTTTACCGGCAAACCACGCCCGGCCATCACACCGGTGGTAGATGCCTATTTAAACAATCCCTCTGGTGCTGCTGCCCTGGTAGGTCCGCTTCAGCAGATCAATTCGTACCAAGAGTTTAAGGATTTGTTCATGAGCCCTGCCAACAGGCAGCAATACGCCCTGAACATTGCGGGCAAAGGAGAAAAATCCACACATCGAGCATCATTCAGTTACGATAAGGTAAATGCCGAATTTAAACACAACAGCACAGAACGTCTGCTGGGCGATCTGTTTGAGACCCTGACGCTGCTTCCTTCCTTAAAGGCCGAACTGGGGCTGAACTTTGTGCTGAACAATACCAGGAACAACGGTATGGGTTTTAGCGATCTGAAAACGCTGCTGCCTTACCAGCGTATTGTTGGCGACAATGGCGTGTATCTGCCCCAGCCCCAAACCTTTTATCAGGGCGATAAAGATGCTTTGGTTGCATCGGGCTATCCCTATAACTGGAACTATAACCTGATGCAGGAGTACAACAATAAAGACAACAAAATAATTAGCAGTGGTTTAAATGCCACAGCAGGACTGAATTATAAGATTATGGAAGGGCTGTATGCCCTGGCTGCATACCAATACGAATCAGGAACTTCTACTGCTACAAATCTGTACAATGAAGAAAGCTATTTTACCCGGAATGCGGTTAACTTTTCTACTTCAGTTAAGAATAATGTCATCACTACTGGTATCCCCAAAGGGAGTATATACAGGGAAAGCATTGGCAGAACCTATTCGCACACTTTCAGGGGATTGCTGCGGTTTGATAACGAACTTACTCCTCAAAAGCACTACCTCTCGGCTATAGCCGGTATGGAGGTAAGGGCAGTAGGCAGCAAACTGTCTAACCAGACCAAATATGGCTACAATCCGCAGAGCCTGCAGTTTGCAAGGGTAAATTACAATACCATGTATACCGATATAAGGGGCAGCCAGCAGCTTATTCCGGATGAGACCATTTTCCAGGACAACCTAAACAGGTTTGTTTCTTTTTACTCAAATGCAGGGTATACCTATAACGACAGATATACTTTAAATGCAAGTGCCAGGCTGGATAAGACCAATCTTTTCGGCTCCAGCGATCAGTACAGAAATGTATGGTTGTGGTCTGCCGGGCTAAGTTGGCAGCTGCATAAAGAGGCTTTTTTGCAGCATTCCGTGTTCAATAGCCTGGTTTTGCGCGCCAGTTATGGTATCAATGGAAATGTAGACCGCAGTACCAGCCCTTACCTGATTGCCAATGTAGCAACAGACCAGCAAACCAATCAGCCTTATGCTTATGTCGCGAATCCTCAAAATCCGCTGCTGAGGTGGGAAAAAACTACAGTTACCAACCTGGGACTGGATTTTGCCCTGCTTAACGGAAGGTTAAGCGGTACGCTTGAGTATTATCATAAATTAAGTGATGACCTGCTGGGCAACGCTACGGTTAATGGTACTTATGGTTTTAACAATGCCTATATCAATTATGCCAGTATGAAAAACAGGGGGGCAGATGTACGTTTATCGGGCCAGATTTTAAACCGGAATTTTAAATGGAATGCAACCCTGAATTACAGCTACAATCAGAATACCGTTAAGCACGTAGATTTTCCACAGAAAACCGTAGGCTCATACCTGGCAGGTGTGGCACAGGAAGGCAAGCCGCTTGATTATTTGTACAGCTACAAATGGGCAGGACTTTCGGCAAATGGCTGGCCGCAGGTATTCAATGAAAAGGGGCAGGCTGTAGATTATAAAACAGATATGGCCAGTACACTGGCGTTGGTTTACCAGGGAACAGCAACGGCCCCTCATTATGGTGCGCTGATCAATGAATTCAGTTATAAGGGTTTCTCTGTACTTACCAATTTTACTTTTAAAATGGGCCATAAATTCAGGGTGCCCGTAATTCAATACGAGCCTATTGGCGATGCGGCACAAGTGCATAAAGATTGGGACCTAAGATGGAAAAAAGCAGGAGATGAGGCCTTCACCAATGTACCAGCTGCGCCAACTAGCATAACCGGGCTTAACGTATACGACAGGTATGCCAGGTATGCCGATATCCAGGTAGAAACAGCTTCACTTGTCCGCTTCAGGGAATTGCTGATCAACTATGCTTTTGATGCAAAACTTTTTAGAAAAACTCCCTTTACCAGGCTCAACCTTGGCTTGCAGGCGCGTAACCTGGCTACCTACAAATTCAACAAGGCAGGTCTGGACCCGGAGTACCTGGTGCAGGACAGGAACAATATTGTACTGCCGCCAAACCCGGAATATTCATTAATTATCAGAGCTAACTTTTAATGTCAAACAGGATGAAAAATATAAAATACATTTTGCTGCTTGGGGCCGTACTTATAAGCCTAACGTCATGCAAAAAATACCTGGACGTTGTGCCAAAAGGAAAGATCATACCCAAAACAACAAGCGATTATCGTTTATTACTCAATCAAACTACAGCAAAGGGTAGCTCTGTAGGGTTTGTAAGCAGTTTCAGCAATGATTTGCTAATGGCTGATGACATGGAGGTCAATGCTTTCTCCGCCAGTTTTTATAAAGCATCGGATCAAAACCTGCTAATGTTTGCTGACCACATTTACCAGGATTTTGAGTCAGATCCTGATTGGGAAGCGCTATATAACCAGGTGTATGTAGCCAATCTCGTCATCAAGGAAGTCATGGATTCTGAAGGAAGGACAGAGGCTGAAAAGAACAAGCTACAGGCCGAAGCCAGGGTTCATCGTGCATATGCTTTTTTGATGTTGGTGAATCTTTATGCCAAAGCCTACAGCACCACCGGTGCATTGGCCGATATGGGCGTGCCTTTGCGTACCGGGCTCGATTTTGAGGAGAAGCTGAACAGGGCAACAGTACAGGAGGTGTATAACTTTATACTGAATGATCTGCAGCTTGCCCTTGGTAAATTGCCGCTTACGCCTGAAGCCAATTACAATTACCGGCCTGTTCAGGCCAGCGCCGAGGCCTTGCTGGCCAGGGCATACCTTTACATGAGCAACTTTGCCGAAGCGTTCAAATATGCAGACGCATCTTTAAGGAGTTACAGCACCTTGAACAACTACAACAGTTTACCTGCCAGTGTTGTGTTCGCAGGTAACTTCCAACTGCCGCTCAATTTGCAGAACAAAGAAATACTGCAATTAAAATCGACTATTTCCAATACCTCATTATTTTATGCTAATGCGGCGCTTATTGCTTTGTACGACAAACAGAATGATCTTCGTTTCAAAACTTTGTATGCCAGTGATGCGATAATTGGCTTAAATAATGGCTATATCAGTACCGATTGGACAGGAAATACACCCGCAAAGGGTCCTTCTACTGCAGAGATGTATTTAACACGGGCCGAATGTTATGCAAGAAATGGCAAAACTCAGGAAGCACTGCAGGATCTCAATACATTAAGAGCGTCAAGGTATAAAACAGGTAGTAGTTACATGCTTACTGCAGGCAGCCCAGCAGAGGTGCTCAGCCTTGTAAAAGCAGAGCGTCGCCGGGAACTCGCATTTCGTGGTTTCAGGCTGTTCGATATCAAACGTTACAATGTGATTGATGGCGATAACATTACCATCACACACGCCATTAATGGCAAGACTTATACACTTGCACCCGCAAGTCCGCGTTCGGTATTGCCGATCGGAAGAAAATATATAGACCTTAATCCCGAAATCTTACAAAATCCACGTTAATCATGAAAACCATTTATATCCAAAAAATAAAATACCTGCTGGCCGTAGTACTGCTGGTATGCACTTCTGCAGTAATGGCCGCCAACCAGTTTGAACTCAACGGAACTGCTGTAGGTAAAGACGGGCAACAGGTAGAACTGATCAGGTATACCGAAGGCTCAATCAATAAACTGGCCACTACAACCGTAACGGCAGGTAAGTTCCATATCTCCATTCCTGTTGATGAACTCAGCCTCGCTGTTTTACAGATCAACAGCGGCTTTGGAGGTACTATAATTGTTGAGCCTGCAGTTGTTCAGTACCGCATGAACGCCGATGGCACCTTTGAAATTAAAGGCGGTAAATACAACCCGGTATTATTGGGCTACCTGAGAAATAAGGCTTATATAGCAGCCGATGAATTGTTCAGAAAACTGACCAAGGGCGGAAATGTAGCGGCAGTGAAAGGCACAAAGGAGGAATGGGAAATGATCCAGCCGTTTTTAGAAAAAGAAGAACTGAGGAGCAGTTACCTGGCAGCTTTGGTAAAAAACAATCCGGATCCCAAAGTTAAGGTAATGGCGGCCCTGATGTGTGAGCTACAGCCGGATGCTGCTAAAACCATGGAGATTATTGATAAAGTAGCGCCAAAGGTAGGAGAAAATACCATTATGATGCGCAGGGTTAGGGCAATGGCCAAACAACAGGCCGAGGCATTGGCCCGCAGGCATGCAGGAATGCTGGGCGAACAGTTTGCAGATTTTACTGCAGCCAATCTGAAAGGGGAAAGCATGAGCCTTGCCCCGGTAGTGAAAGCCAATAAATATACATTGGTCCAGTTTTGGGCATCCTGGTGCGGACCTTGTCGTAAAGAAATTCCTCTATTGAAACAATTGTATAAACAATACAAATCCAAAGGAATGGAAATTGTGTCTTTCTCTATGGATGATAACCGGTACAATTGGGAGAAGGCATCTGAAGTGGAAAAGCTGCAATGGATAAATGTATCCGACCTGAAGGCTTTTAAGAGTAGTGTGGCCAAAACCTATCCAATAGCGGGCATCCCGGCAAATGTGATCATTGACCAGCAGGGGAAAATTGTGGCCAGTAACCTTACCGATAAGGATCTTGAAAATAAAATAGAAAGCCTGTTTAAGTAGTATGAAAAGATTTCTTTTGTTATGTTATGCCTTACTAGGGTATGCAAGCCTATCGGCACAGGAAGTAACAGCGCTAAAAGACGAGCGACCTGTTGCCGGTAAGAACTTTCAGGTTAGTTATAACCCGGCTGGCGGCCCTTTGACAGCTGCAGATCGGGTAGGTGGAATTGCTGTGTTTTATGCGGGTAAGCAGAAGACGCAGACCTTAGCCTTCCAAATGAAAAAACAGAAGGCAGACTGGGAGGGAGTTATAAGGGTGCCAGACAGTACGTTATTGGTTTACATGGTATTTACAGACGGGCAGCAGAAAGTGATGGATACCAGGGATGGAAAAGGCTATCTTTTACCTGCCTACAGCAAAGGCAAGCCGGTTCAGTATGCTTATGCAACAATGGCTTTGCTTACAGACGGTGGGCCACCAGATCCTTATGGGTTAAAGAAGAACCAGGACCGGGCTTTACAGTTCATGAAACAGGAAATGCATTTTCATCCGGAAAGCGAAACCCCGCTACGTCAACGCTTTTATAATATGCTGGCCAATTCCCCTGAACGGAATGATAAAGCCGACCTGGTAAAAAGGCTTACCGCCTTGAAAAGCGATAAGGAAAGCGATTTGATGATGGCGCAGTTATACCTTTCTTTCTTAGGGACAAAACAGCAAGCCGATTCGCTGGATAAACTATTGGAAACCAGATTTCCTGATGGCGAATATGTGAAGCAAAAGAAAAGCAAAAAGCAGCAGCCCGGGGAGGACCATAAACCAACAGAAAAAAAGGCCGTAGATACCCTTCAGCTCATTACCGAACTTAAGAAAAACATGTTGAAAGAACCTGTTGGCGAGATAGTGTTGAAGGACATCAATGGCGAACCGGTGGTTTTAGGCGGGGCAGGGATGAAGGGTAAAGTAATGGTCATTGATTTCTGGGCAACCTGGTGTGGGCCCTGTGTCCGTTCCTTTCCCGCTATGCAAAAGGTGATGGATAAGTACAAGGACAATCCCAATGTGAAGTTTTTTTACATCTGTACAATGGAAGAGGGCGATGCGCTGAAGACCGTGAAGGACTATTTAAGCAAGAACCCTTTGCCTTTTACCATTTTGATGGACGAAAAAACAAGTGACATGAATTTGTATAAAGCCTTTACCCATTATAAAGGAGGGCGCGGAATCCCTTATAAACTGGTGATAGACGGTGATGGAAATGTACGTTTCAGGACTTTGGGCTTTTCAGGCGATGAAGGGCTTCTTGAGGCTGAATTATCTGCAATGATCAAACTATCACTATGACTATTATCGTGATACTCATCCTGATTCTTATGGTAGCGGGGAGAACTTTGCTGAAGCTGTTTTAATTTATTAACCTGAAGCCATAAAGCAATGGCTTCAGGTTATAAAAATATTCCTGGGGCGTTACATCAACCATAAGATCACAGGCAATTCATTTTTTAAATATTTATACATCGGCCTTATAATTATTGGTGCTTTTTTAATCGTTAATTCGGTAGTTAGCTTACATTAGGAAACTATTCCCTTTATTTGTAAATGCCAATTGTAAGATTAAAGACCAATATCAAAGCGCTTAGGTTTCGATACTTAATTTTAATACTTGTGGTTATCGCCTTGGGCATTTTATCCCGAAAGGTAACGGGTATCCCATTAATTGTAGGTGATATACTGTACGCCGTAATGATGTTCTTTTTAGTTAAAATGCTGTTAATCAGGCTTAGCTACTTGAAGGCGGCTTTGATTAGCGTGTCGGTTTGTTTTCTTATTGAATTTAGCCAGCTTTATAATGCAACATGGATCAATAACATTCGAAATACTACCCTCGGAGCATTGGTATTGGGCCATGGGTTCCTCTGGAGTGATATTATAGCCTACACTATCGGAACAGTAGTTATTTATAAAGCTGTTTGCCTTTTAAATACACGCTAATTTATACCTCACTGATCTACCTGCACCAGTCTGATGAAGTATGCCTGTTTCGTTCAAGTACAGCAAATCGCGGGTAGCCGTTGCTTTAGATGTTTTAGCAATGGCCATGTATTTTTTAGCAGTCATTCCCCCTTCAAAACCTTGCGTCTCGTTCTCCAGCATACGGTTAATGACTTTCAATTGCCGCTCATTCAATAGAGATTTATACTGATCAAATAATCTGGTTTTCTTTACCGTAAACTCAATCAGTTCTTTTGCGGCTTTCTGTGCATCAAGTATTACTTGGCCAAAATAATAAATCCATTCTGTAATATCCAGACCCGACTGTGCTAATTTCAAAGCCTGATAGTAGTCTTTCTTGCCTTTCTCGATAACTTTCGATATAGATAACAGCACAGGGCCTTTCAGTTCATGAGAAAGCGCATACTCTGCCAGAGCCCGGCCAATACGTCCGTTTCCATCTTCAAAAGGATGTATAGATTCGAAATATAAATGTGCTATTGAAGCCTTTAATAAGGCTCTCGTGACCTCGTCATTTACACTAAGATTGTCGTTATGAAACCATTTTACAAACATTTCCATTTCGTTTGATACCCTATCTGATGGTGGTGCCTGGTAGTGTACAATTTCCTTTCCATATGCTCCAGAAATAACCTGCATAAGTTCCTGACCTTTTCTCCATGACCCAGCATTAATTTTCGGAAATCCTCCCATTAGTATTTCATGCCAATACAAAATCATCTTAACAGTTAGTTCCTCTTTAGCATTTTCCCTTACGGTCGTCATGAGTTTGGCAACGCCAGCAACTCTTTTGTCATAAACTACTTTATCGTCTTTTAGACCTAAGTTTTTTTTTATTGAAGACATCACATCTTCGCGACTCATGTATTCACCTTCTATTTCAGAAGTTTTGATTGCTTCTGAAATCAAGATTTCTATTAAGGTTTCTTGTCTTAACTCTTCGTTTAAACCTGTTATTAAACCGTTAACGTTTCCCAACTCTTTAGCAAATGCAATTGAAATAGGTTGTAATTTCTCTGTAGAGTAATTGAAATGGGGCCATTCCTTATATTGCCAATTATACATATGAGCCAATTAAAATTAATAATCGGCTCAAATATAGTTAATTTTTGAGCCGATTAAGCAAAATAATCGGCTCAAATCAAAATTCTTAATTAACTCTTGGAGCTTGCTTATATCCTGCGTAGCTTTAAAAAACATTAAACCTTCTGAAATTATGAGAGCTGTTACCCTATTTTTTTTAGCATTTTTGCTGATCAGCCACACCAAATCTACGGCACAAAAGGCAGCGTTAAACTCCGGTAAATCCGGTAAAAAAGAAATCATTACTGGTGCCGATCAGACTGAAAAATATTTATCGTATTTAAAAGGAAAACGAATTGGCCTTGTGGCCAATCAAAGTTCTATTATTGGCAAAAAAAGCAGTGTAGACAGCTTGCTAAGCCTTGGAATTAAAATAGTAAAGGTATTTGGACCAGAGCATGGCTTTAGGGGCAATGCCAGTAATGGAGCCGTGGTGAATAGCGAGATAGATGCCAAAACCGGGATTCCTATCATCTCTTTATATGGCCGAAATGAGAAACCAACAAAACAGCAGCTGGAGGGGATCGACCTTATGGTATTTGATATTCAGGATGTAGGTTGCCGATACTATACCAATATCAATACGCTCGAGCATGTGATGACAGGCTGTGCAGAAAACAACAAAGAACTGCTAATCCTGGATAGGCCCAATCCTAACGGGTATGTGGTAGACGGGCCGGTGATGACAGAAGACAGGTTTAAATCGGCTATAGGGATACATTATACGCCTATGACCCATGGCATGACCATAGGAGAATTTGCGCAATATCTTAATGGCGAAGGCTATCTTAAGCAGCCCTGCAAAATCAAAATTATAAAGGTTGCCAATTACAATCACGACATGCCTTATGTGCTGCCAGTCAATCCCTCTCCCAATTTGAATACACAGCAGGCTGTAATGCTTTTCCCTAGCCTGTGCATGTTTGAAGGAACAGCCATCAATGAGGGGCGTGGAACCTATATGCCATTTACCATATTAGGCGCACCTGCGCTGAAAGGCAAATATGCATTCTCCTATAAGCCGGTAAGTATTCCCGGGATGAGCGAGCGGCCAAACCATAAAGACACTGTCTGTTATGGGCTAGACCTTCGCAATTATGATATAAACCAGCTGAAAAAGAGGCGTCAGATTAACTTATCCTGGTTAATTGAATTGTACAAAGCCTATCCTGATAAAGCCCGTTTCTTTACTCCTGGAAGAGCCAATCAAGATATATCAGCTTTTGACCTGCGTATTGGTACCGATCAGCTAAGAAAACAGATCATAGCGGGGGTATCGGAAGCAGAAATCAGAAAAAGCTGGGAGCCGGGCCTGAAGAAGTTTAGAGCGATACGGGCTAAGTATTTACTTTACCCCTGATGAACAAGCCTGAGAAGTTTATCTGCACATACCAGTCTAATTGCTGCTTATGTAGCAGGTACATCTATGGCCATCTGGGATTTGTCATTCGTACAGCAATGTACTTCCACGTGATAAAAAGAAGCTGAGCGCCTATTTTTTCTTTGCAGTAACCATTATAATTACACCTGCTACCAAAACTATACCGCCAATGTAAGGCGGCCAATTTACCGTTTTCTCTTTATCGGCAGAGATTTCAATAGGGCCTGCATCCAATACTTTTTCCTTTTTGGTATAAGAAAAACCAGTCCATACAAACATTATTATACCAATTGCAATAAGAATTAATCCGAAAGTCCTGTTCATGATTTAGGGTTTTATGCCATATTAACATATCCCAGTGTAAAATGTTTTGTCGCATTGTATTCTCTATTGGTTGCTTTGTAAGGTAGCAAAACCTTTTGTTTACAGCAGTTGTTCTAGTTCTGGTTTCAGGGTGAAACTGAATTGATCTTAGCATAAAAGATATGGCACATTTAGAAGTAGAACCAAAACCGTCCCGACCGCTATGGTTGTGGACATTAATAGCATTGCTGGTCATACTGCTTGCCGGTATGTTAATCAAAAACTGTAATGAGCAGACTCCGGTAAGTTCTGCAGATTCCGTGCCGGCCGATGCCCGCAAAAACTAAGCATTTGCAGAACTATCCTCAAATTTAAAGAAGACAAGCTATGGGAGAACATACCTACAACTATCTGCAGGAATTGAGTCGCAGTAATTTTCAGATCGTTAACGGAGAACCCGACATTATTGGCTGGGAGGTCAAGAATGAAACAGGGGTATATATTGGTGAGGTGTATGAATTGCTTTTTGAGCCTCAGACCAAGGCAGTGAGGTACCTGGTTGTTAACCTGGAAGATAACGGGATGAACCTTGGAGCTAAAAAGGTGATGATCCCGCTGGGTATCGCCCATTTACACATCAGCGACGATGAGGTAGTGTTACCGGGATTACACATTGACCAGTACAATGCCTTACCCGATTACAGTAAGGATGAGGTAGGGCCAGAAATGGAGGTGCGTGTCCGGGATATCATAGGAAGCCCTGCTGCCTTAAGAATGGAGGATGTCATCAGTGAGTTTGATCAGCATACTTTTTATGCGCATCATTATTTCGATAAAGAAAAGTTTTATCAGCGCGGCGGTGCTTTGAGAAGAATTATTGTTTGCGCTTTTTTGACTATGGATGGCGTTATACAGTCGCCTGGCGGGCCGGATGAAGATCGTAGCAACAACTTTAAATGGGGAGGCTGGAGCTTTCCGCACTGGGATGATATCATGAACAATTATATGGCTAAGATCACCCGCTCACCGTACGATCTGTTGCTGGGAAGGCGTACCTACGAGATCTTTGCTGCTTTTTGGCCGCATCAGGAGAACAATCCAACCACAGAAACATTTAATCGTATTGAAAAATTTGTGGTAGGGGGAACCGGTACCGATATCTCCTGGAAAAATTCATCGCTTATTTCAGCTGATGTGGTACAGGAGCTGAAAAAGCTAAAGGGGCAGGCCGGACCAGACTTGCTGGTTTATGGAAGTGGTAAACTCTGCCAGACTTTGTTTCAGCACCAGTTGGTTGATGTGTTGCACACCTTAACATTCCCTGTTACCTTGGGCAGCGGCGAGCGGTTTTTCCAGGAAGGAACACAACCGGTGCAATGGAAGTTAAGTGATTCAGCCGTATCTGGCACGGGTGTGTTCCTGGCCAGTTATTTACCTGACGGGGAAGTGAAAACCGGAACAATGTAGCTATACTTGCCGCTTAATGCTCATTGAGCAGCATCCAGGAAGTGCCGAATTGATCGCGTAGCATGGCAAAGCGGTTGGCAAAGGGAGTTTTCTCCATTTTCATAAACACTGTACCTTCATTAGACAATACGCTATAGATATGCTCCGCTTCCTCTGCTGTGTTAAGTACTAATGTAAGGTAGGCGCTGCGCATAGGTTCAGCATTAGGGATGTCTGCACCCCGCAATTTGGTGCCGCCTATTTCCATGATCGCATGAAGGATCGGGTTCTTCCATTCTTCCGGAAAATTGCCGGGTGGCTGATCGTGAGGCAGCATCATATGTATTTTTCCTCCTAAATGCTGTTCGTAAAACCGAAATGCTTTCTCGCAGTGCCCGGGATAGTTGATATAAATGTCGAGTTGGGTTAAAGATTGGGTCATGATGCAATTTTTTAGTACTACAATGGACTATTTTCTTTTGTAAAGGTAGGAGCTGCTGGACAAATATTCAGGGGGAGTTTACGACAAAAGGAGGGGGTATTACTTCCAATGTCTGGTGGGATTAGGCTTAAACCTGGATTAATTCCATATTATATCTTATTTTCGTTGTATATGGAAATTTTTCAGGAAACATTAACCTTGCGGGCAAGAAGAAGGGGATTTCATCTCATTACTGAGGAGATCGTGGCAGCTATGCCACAGATAGCTAAACTTACAATGGGGATTTGCCAGGTTTTTATACAGCATACCTCTGCTTCGCTTACCATCAATGAAAATGCTGACCCTACCGTACGTACTGATTTTGAGATGTTTTTTAACAAGTCGGTTCCCGAGAATGACCCGGATTATGTACACGATTATGAAGGATCGGATGATATGCCCGCGCATCTAAAATCATCTATCCTAGGCAGCTCTGTAAGTATTCCAATACGAAACGGCAGGCTTGCTTTAGGCACCTGGCAAGGAATATACCTTTGCGAACACCGCAATTACGGAGCGGGGCGCAGGCTGGTTGTTACGGCATGGGGCAGGGGCAAATCTGAAATCTAATTCCTGAAAATCTGGAATTGAATTCCATAATTCTAAACAATAATTGTTAAGGACTGTTCAATCAGTATCGGTCCCTAATCTAATTGTTATGAAAGCTAAAATAAAAAAGACAAACAGCACTCCAGAAATTACCCATAGTTCGGTTAACTTTTCGGCAGAAAAGATTAAACAGGTAGCAAAAGAAAAGAAGCCGGCAAAGAGTTTTCTTGAAGAACTTAGTAATGCGATCAATTCAGGCGATGATACCGCCTGGCGCATGTGGAGGTGAGAATTAAAAAAAATTAAACACGAACAGCGTGAATGAGGAAATAAAAGCCAGAAAGCCAATCTTAATTGCAGGAGTAATTATTCTAACCATCAGTTTATGCTTCATTTTCCCATTTGAGTATAATAGAACAAACTACATAACTTCCTACCTCGTAATTTTAGGGATCATTTCTCTCTTATTTCACAAAGGTGGAGACTGGATTTTTGATATTTCTGAGTACCTTAAGTCTGGAAAGGAATTGTAATACTTATACAAAAAATACGGTTGATATTTCATTTTTTAAAGTAAATCGCTGTCTTAACTACTTAAGTTTATCAAACAGGGCAAGGTTTGCATTATATATCGCCTGATAACGGTCGAATAAACTAGTTTCTGCAGGCGTAAAAGGGGAATAATTGTAACGAACAGTTGTATTGTAGCCGCTTTCGGTAATATAGGCTATATACACGATGGCACCACCTCCAAATTGTTGAACAATCTTTTCACTAATAAAAGGAAAATCATAAGATTTAAAAGATGGGTTGATTGCTATGCGAACCTCCAGAATCTTTTCACTTGCCCCGTTATTTGCCTTGGCAGTAATTACCTTATTATTTTTAATGACCAGGTATTTTTTGCCATTGATAATGGTGTCTTTATCTTTTGTAAAATCTGAAACAGTGAAGCCATTCCTAAGATAAGGTTCATTTATAAAGCGTATTCCAGGTTTATTTCCTGTAGAAACGTTGTAAGTTTCGATGGTTTTGGCAGATGGTTTTTTATCAATGTCAAAACTCATCCCAATCATTTCCCGGTAATTGGTCAGGTTATAGCTTTGAAGTCTTTTTCCTGACGCAATTCGTTTAGAAACCCCTGTACTTAAATTCGTTTCTTCATTAAGGTACACGGTCTTAATGGGTTCCAGGACAAAATTCGTTCGCACCAGAAAGGTATCTGTTTTATTAAAAACCGGTCTATTGGGCAATCTGGCTTCCAGTTGCATTGTTACTACAGTTTCTTTAGCATCTTTTTGAGATTTGCTGGCAAAAAAGCAAAATATGCCTATAAGTGTCAATAACAATTTCATCTTATACTCCAATCAATTTAGCATTCATTTTTTGAATATTACAATATTATTTATTTATAATTGGGTTCTATTCCATAACTGCTAAAAAATGACTGAGTATGCCGAGCTTTCCGATTTGGAAGTTTTAACGCTGTTGAAGGGCGGTAACCAGTCTGCGTTTTCAGAGCTGTACAACCGCTATAAACAAGCGCTCTATTTCCATGCTAACAGATCCTTAAAGGATCACGATGAGGCAAGGGATATGGTTCAGGAGGTTTTTGCATCCCTATGGACAAAGAGGGAAACAATGGTGATACCCGAAGCCGTCGATGCCTATCTATATCGGTCAATCCGCAATCGGATCCTTAATTTTATTGCCCATAAAAAAGTTGTCACTAAATATACGGATTCAATAGATGCTTTTTTAGAAAGGGGCTCATCAACAACAGATGAAATAGTCAGGGAAAAGGAACTGAAGAAAATACTGGAATACGAAATTTCGCGGCTACCGGAAAAGATGCGGGTCGTATTTGAGATGAGCAGAAATCAAAACCTCAGCTATAAACAGATTGCAGCTGAGTTGAACATTAATGAACAATCCGTTAGAAAGCACGCACAAAGGGCCATCAGAATTCTTCGCCTCAGAATAAAATTGAATCTATTTTTTGCTTTCTTATGTTGATAAAACAGCTTAAAATAAGCTATTTGCAATTATTTTAAATTTTATTGTCCCCATCGGGCTGATGTGGCTGTCTTACGTTTTGTAATGGGAACTTAAATCCTATGATAAACTATAACCGGTCAGTTATGGCCATACCATATGAAAAATCAGACAGGCAAGCAACTTCTCGAAAAACTAAAAAACGGAACGATCTCAGCAGAAGAGCGAAGACTTCTTGATGCGTGGTACGAGGATTTTGTAACACAGGCAGAACCGTTCAATGATGCGCGGTTATTTTTAGCTGATATGGAAATCCTGGATAAAGCTTTTCCATTTGATAGCACCCAAACTCCTGTAAAAACTTATAAAATATGGCCACGGATTGCCATTACAGCAGCTTTATTTATCATGATTATTGGAGCTGGATTACTTTTTTACAACCTTAATCCCGACAAAGCGCCGCATGGCAGTACTGTTTACAAAAATGTTATTGCACCGGGCAAAGTTGGGGCAACACTCACCCTTGCAAACGGAAAGCAGATCAGGTTGTCGAGTGCTGTTAACGGTGAACTGGCTGAAGAAGCTGGTGTAAAGATTTCTAAGTCGGCCGATGGCCAGATCGTTTATGAAATAATCGGTACGGCTAACAATTCCAATCAACTCAATACACTTTCTACCTCAAATGGAGAGACCTATCGGATACGATTACCTGATAAAAGCGAAGTTTGGCTTAATGCTGCTTCAACAATCAGGTACCCGGTAAGTTTCGCAAAACATCCAATAAGAAAGATAGAGTTGACCGGCGAGGCATATTTTGAGATTGCCAGGGATAAAAAGCATCCTTTCATTGTAGAGAGTAAGGAGCAGCGGATTGAAGTTTTAGGAACACATTTTAATGTGAACACTTATACTAACGAAAACAATGTAAAAACGACCTTGATAGAAGGTAGTGTAAAAGTGCAAGTACTTAATTCAACCAGGAAAACGTTAGGCGGAGAACAGGTTATCCTGAAACCGGGAGAACAATCCATTTTGGCAGCGGATGAGCTCAATGTCCGACAGGCCGATGTAGAAGAGGCTATAGCCTGGAAAATGGGCTTCTTTAAATTCAGGGATGAAAATATTCAAAGTATCATGCGCAAAGTATCGCGTTGGTATAATGTAGAAGTTATTTATAAAGGAGAAATTCCGCAGAGCGGCCTGGAAGGAACGGTATCCCGCTATCAGGACATTACCCAGTTACTAGACATGTTACAGTCTACCGGACTCGTTAAATTCAGCATCATCAAGAACAAAATTATAGTGAGTAAATAACCAAATATTAACCAAATAACAAACGACGTATGAAAATAAGACCTACCTGACCTCTTTTAGGGAAGCTTAGTGCAATAAAAACGTGAAAGTGTGTCACCACTTCCACGTTATAGGCCTGGGCTATTCAATACCTGGATAATATCCGGATAAATAATCGAAAAGAAATCTTGAATAAACCCAAACAACCAAAAGTATGAATTTAAATGCTTTTATCAAGACCGCTATGCCCATAGCTGGCCGATATAAAAAAATATTATTAGTTATGAAAATAACTGTGTTTTTATTGCTAATGGGGCTGCTTCATGTAAGCGCTTCCAGCGTTGCACAGAGAATCACCCTTTCGTCAAAAAATGCTGATCTGCAGGAGGTTATAGAACAGCTGAGAAAACAAAGCGGCTATAATTTTCTGTATATCAAAAAAGAAGTGCTCGGCAGGGCAAAACCAGTAACGGCGCAGCTCAAAGAGGTAACCATTGAGGAAGCGCTGAAAAAGATCTTTGCAGCACAGCCATTGATCTACCAGATCAAAGATAAAACGGTAATCATCAAGCCCTCCCAAGACAAACCATCTGTAAAGACAGAACAAAAGCCTATTACAGGTAAAGTGAAAGATGAGGCCGGAGAAACCCTTATTGGAGTGTCTGTCTTAATCAAGGGGACCAGGACGGGAACTGTTACCAATTCGGAAGGAAATTATACAATTCAGGCCGAACCCGGATCGATACTGGTGTTTAGTTATATAGGTTACCAGACGCAAGAAATTACTGTAGGAACGGAGAACACTATTAATGTATCGCTGATTGCTGTTGCCGGTGGTCTGGATGAAGTGGTTGTTGTAGCCTATGGCACTCAAAAAAAGGAAACAGTTACCGGAGCAATCTCTTCCATTAAAACCAAAGAAATTAAACAAAGTCCTGCAGCAAATTTAGCGGTTACCCTGGCAGGCAGATTACCTGGATTAACTTCCATACAACGTAGCGGCCAACCAGGTCGGGACATTACCCAACTGTTTATCCGCGGACAGGGAACAATAAACGCGCAAAGCCCTATAATCCTTGTAGATGGGATTGAGCGTGATCTGACTTATATTGATCCGAATGAGGTGGAGTCAGTGACTATCTTGAAAGATGCCTCATCTACAGCTATTTTTGGCGTTAGAGGAGCCAATGGTGTTATTTTGGTGACCACAAAAAGAGGAACTTCCGAGACTCCGGAAATCAATTTCGTAGCAGAGGCCGGCGCACAGGATTTTCCACGTTTTATCAGTCCGGTTAATGCTTATGACTTTGCAACACTAAAAAATCTGGCACTTACAAACGACGGTTTACCGGCCGAGTATTCAAGCCAGTCATTGGAATACTATAAAACCCAGGAAGATCCCCTCCGTTACGCAAATACAGACTGGCGTAAATTGTTGATTAAGGATTATTCTTATCAGCAACGGTATAACCTGAATGTTTCGGGGGCAAGTAAAACCACTAAATATTTTGTAAATGCCGGTTATCTCAATCAGGGAGGACAGTTTAATACAGAAAAAGACCTTAGTTATGACCCTAGCTTTAAACTTAACCGCTATAACTTCAGATCTAATGTTGATATCCAGCTGAATAAAAACTTAAAAGCATTCTTAAATGTAGCAGGCTACCTGGAACAACGGAATAGTCCTTACGCTTTAGGGGGAGACAATCCAACAGATTGGATCATTTACTTTATGAACCGGATGCCGGCGGTTGTACCAGGCCCGCTTACACCCGATGGTCAGGTGATCACCTATTCCGATATTGATCATCCAGCCTATGGCCTGATCAACCGTTCTGGTTATACACAACAGAAAAGAAGTAATGTATTAGCTACTTATGGAATGGAGCAAAACCTTGACTTCATTACCAAAGGCTTATCGGCAAGGGCGGTAGTTTCATTTGATGCACGTACGGTCAATAATCTTGAAGCGACAAGGAAGTACGAAAAATACATACAGATCATTAATCCTAATTTAAAAGGGGCTGATGGGCGCGACAGCGTTTACTACCGACCGTTCAATAATGACCAGAATACCCCATTATCCATTGGAGGGGGAAGAAATTTTGAAACCTTATCCAATTTTCAAGGTTTCATAAATTATGAAAAAACTAGTGGGAAACATGATTTTTCAGGTATGTTGCTGTATCAGCAACAAAATAATGTAATCAATAATGAACTGCCGTTCAAGTTAATGGGGCTGGCCTCCAGATTTACCTATGGTTACAATTCACGGTACTTTCTGGAATTTAACGCCGGCTACAACGGTTCTGAACAATTTGCCGAGGGCCAGCGTTTCGGGTTTTTTCCGGCAGTTTCTGCCAGCTGGCTTATCTCCAACGAATCGTTTCTACAGCATAACCCTGTTTTGAATTTGTTGAAATTAAGAGGCTCGTTCGGTAAAGTTGGTAATGACCGCATAGGAAGCAGAAGGTTTTTATACCTGGATGATATACAGGTTGTTGGAGGCGGTTTTTCCGGTAGCCTGGGGAATGGTCAAACCATCAATTATAATTTATTAAAAAATGCGCAGCTACAATGGGAAGTTGCCAAAAAATACAATCTCGGATTGGAGATGGGATTATTCAATCAGTTTAATCTGGTGGCTGATGTCTTTTATGA
This sequence comes from Pedobacter africanus, assembly GCF_900176535.1. NCBI lineage: Bacteria > Pseudomonadati > Bacteroidota > Sphingobacteriia > Sphingobacteriales > Sphingobacteriaceae > Pedobacter > Pedobacter africanus. Next base: position 252,148 of record NZ_FWXT01000002.1, read on the forward strand.
AAAGAGAGACAACATTTTGCGTAACAGGGGAACTATTCCGGAACTGAACGGACTCCCCATCTCAGTATTGCCACCTGTAAATATTGGCGTGGTAGAAAACAGAGGATTTGAAGTTGAATTGAATTATAAGAAATCATTCAACAAAGACCTGTCTGTTTTGGCCCGAGTGAACCTGAATTATGCAACAAACAGACAAATTTATGCAGACGAGCCTTTGTTACCTGAAGATTATGCCTACCGTTACAGGGAAACCGGCTACCGGATAGGACAGATGTTTGGCTATCAGGTAGACCGGTATTTTACCGACGCGAATGACATCGCCAATTCACCTGTGCAAAATGTAGGCGGACATGAATCCAGACCCGGAGATTTTAAATACAAGGACCTCAACAACGATAACCTGATCAATGAAAGGGACATGGCACCGATTGGTTATTCAACAGTTCCTGAATATCAGTATGGTGCAGCATTTAACCTGACTTATAAAGGATTGGATTTTAGTGTGCTGTTTCAGGGGATTTCAAATGTTTCTAACTATTATAGCGATCAGGGGGTTTTTGCTGACAAGAACTATGTGTCCAGGCATCTGGAGAGCTGGACAGCAGAACGTGCATCCAGCGGATTACCAATCAATTATCCACGTATTTCCACCCAATCCAATCCCAATGAAAGGCCAAACTCATTTTTCATTCTCAATGCGAGCTACCTGAGATTAAAAAACATGGAAATTGGCTATAGTTTGCCATCGAAATGGAGCAGTGCTATTGGCGCGAAACGTTTGCGTATTTATGCCAACGGCCTGAACCTCTTTACCTGGGATAAACTACCCACAACGGAGTTCGATCCGGAATTGACGAACAGCCGCGATTATCCGATTACACGCCTGTATAATTTTGGTGTAAACTTCACTTTTTAATCAGAAGATAAGATGAAAAATATTTTAAGAATTTTTATAGTGCTTTCTTTCCTTACAGCTGGTTGTACGAAAGATTACCTGAACATCACGCCTGATGGCAGAACAACACTTGATGATATATTTAAAGACGAGAAACGAACTGAGGCTTATCTGAACAGGATATACGGACAAATGCCAAGTTACTTCTGGAAGTATGGTTTTTTTGATTTTCTGGCACCTTTTTCTGATGAGGCCTACGCTCATAGTGGTGCGGTAATGGCCTGGTCTGCAGGTAGTCTGAATGCCAGCGGCAATCCTTTGCACACGCACCAGGAACGGGGTAAAGGCGTTTATCATTATGGTACTTTCTGGGCGGGTATCAGAGATGCAAACGTATTCCTGCAAAACATACAGACTGCCAATATTCCCAGTGCTACCAACAGGGAGCGTTTTCGTGCGGAAGCGCAGCTATTAAGGGCTTTTTATTACTGGGAACTTATTAAAGAATACGGTCCTATGCCTGTTGTGACGGCACCTTTCACCAACGATTTTGATTATACCACGCTTAAACGTCCGTCTTTCCAGGATTGCGTAAATTTTATTGTAAAAGAATGTGATGAAGTTATTGCGAACAACAGTATGCCTATACGCATCACCACGGAAGCAGAGCGCGGGCGGTTTACAAAAGCAGTAGCTTATGCTGTAAAGTCTCAGGCTTTGTTGTATAACGCCAGTCCGTTGTGGAATGCCAGTAACGATAAAAGTAAATGGGAAGCAGCTTCGCTGGCAGCACAAAGTGCCATTAATGCGCTGACCACGCAAGGTTATTCATTGGTAGACAACTATGGAGATTATTTTCTGAGCAAAACCGATATCAGCTCTTCACCAAGGGATAAAGAAACAATTTACGAGATTTTTGAGGGGCAAATAGATCCTGTGTTCAGTATCATCAACAGTATTCCAAGCAAACCCGGAATGTTTAAGGTGGGGGCTACCCCTAGCCAGGAATTGGTAGACAGTTATGATATGCAAGCTACAGGTGAGCCGATTATTAAAGGTTATCAGGATGCGGATCATACACAGCCAATCTTCAATCCGGCCGCCGGATATGATCCGTCTAAGCCTTATCTCGGGCGAGATCCGAGATTTTATGCCACGGTATGGTACAACGGGGCTGCTTATGATAATATAGCAGGAAATGTGCATATTATGGAGACTTACGTAGGCGGGGCAGATCAGTTGTTGAAAGCCCCTATAGGCTGGGCCTTTACGCGAACTGGCTATTATCTGCGCAAATTTATTGATCCTCGTTTACAATCCGGTCAGCCAGAAGATACCCGCTGGAAAAAATACCGCCTGGCCGAACTTTATCTTAATCTTGCGGAGGCAGAAAATGAAGCCAACGGGCCAACCACTATAGCGCAAAATGCAGTCAATAAAGTGAGATTTAGGGCTAACATGCCCAATTTTCCAACCACTTTATCACAGCAGGAATTTCAGGACCGTATCCGTAAGGAGCGTAGGGTAGAGCTCGCTTTTGAAGAACACCGTTTCTGGGATGTGCGCAGATGGAAAATACTGGACAAGACGGATAAGCTGGTTACAGGAATGGAAATTACAAAGCAACCGAACAATAGCTTTACCTATGCCCGCTTTGTAACTGAACGCAGAAATGCCTGGAGTGATAAGTTTCTGATTATGCCTATTCCAATCAAGGAAACCGCTATAATTCCTGATTTTAACCTCAACCAGAACCCTGGTTGGTAAACGTCACCCGAACCGAATGTAAACTTTATTCAAATAGTTATGGTTGCCATAAAACTTATCTGCTTAACGCTTTTAGTTGCCACTGCTTTGGGTTGTAAAAAGCCTGATCCGGAAAACAAAGAAACTATCAAAGCAAATGAAGTGCAAAATGACGGCAGTACCTCATTGACTGCCGCACAGGAACGTTATATCGTTTTTTTTCTAACCAATACCAGTGTTGATCAGGCTGATAGCGAAAATACAGGTAAAGATGCCAATTCTGCCTATACCTTTGTAGGCGAGCTTCCGCAGATTTTTGGGCCTGTTAACACAGATGCACCTTATAAATATGCATTTGGTTTGCCAGGGCCCATGCTACTCACCCAATCGGTCCAACAGATGCAATACCAGGTTAATAAAGCTTTTGATATTGCCGAAAAATACAACGTTCCGGTATATTTCCAGCTGGATGATATCAATAATTATACAACCGAATTTGGCGGGGGTGCTATGCCTAAATTTTACAATGATCCCTCATGGTGCGAATGGGTATCATTCCCCTCGGGAACAGAAACCTGGGGCGGGCAATCTAACGGTCGCCTTCCTTATTACTGGTTTAATTGGGGTGCCTGGATGCACGCCCAGGCTTTCCCGAATCTGCAATCACCGGGGTTCAGGGCATTTATAAAAAGTCAGCTTGAAAATGGTGTGTTGTCGGTGTTGAATACCCGGTATAACCAACTGAAAGCGAATGGCAAAGGATATTTGTTTGCCGGAATGGCTATTGGCTGGGAAACACATATTCCCGATTATTCGGCTGATAATACGCTATATAATGTAAACCCTTCCTCGCTTCCGGTAAATGTAATATTAGGAGACCAGATGCAAAGCTGGGAGGCCGGAAAACTTGGATTTGCAGCACTGCATACTTTAGGTTATACGGCTTATAACAAGGACAGGCTGTATCAGGTAATCCACGATTATTCTGAATTTTTAGCTAAAACAGCTTATGACACAGGAATTCCAAGGGAAAAGATCTTCTCACACATTGTGGGGATAAAATCCAGCCAGCCCGGTTTGTCGACCACGTTTGCGCCACCAATCTGGACGGCTGTTAACAATTACTCAACCCCTGGTTTCACACTTTCGCCGGTTAGCTGCCCTTACAACCTGAACACCTTAAAAGCAGAGATCAGTCTGGCAGATTCACAGCAGAAAAATTTTGCCAATGCTGAAGGCTATAGCATTGGCGTGAATGGCTCTTTTGCACAGGCAGATGCATATTTTGGTGATATGTTTGGTCATGGGGCTTCAATGGTTGCTGTATTTGGCTGGGGAAGAGAGCCTGCAAGTTCTGCTTTTGCCGTATCGCATAGTCCTGCAAGCCCCTTTGTGCAGGCCGCAAAAAAATGGTTGAGCAATGAAGTGAAAGTCTGGTCCTTTGCCGCAGGTGCTGAAGGTTGGACATCGGGAAACGACATCAGTGGTTTCGGGTGGAATAATGCAGGTAAAATAGGTGGCTCTCTAACAGGAAATGATGCTTTTATACTTTCAGCAAACTCAGTGGGATATAATTTGGGGACTGAAAAGCTTGTTCAGGTTGGCATCAGTAATGCGTCTGCGAACACCGTAGGGCAGGTTTACTTTACAACAACAGCAAGTACAGGCTGGTCGGAGGATAAAAGAAAGGACTTTGCAATGACTGCGAACAGTTCCCTTACCAATTATACCATCAATATGGCAGATATTCCAACCTGGCAGGGAACGCTTAAACAGTTGAGGATAGATCCTTCCAATGCGGTTCCAGGCAGCTCCACTTCAGGTAATTTTAGTATAGACTATATACATGTAGGTAGTCAGGGCTGGAATTTCATGTCGGCTTCAGAAGGCTGGACAGCTGGCCAGCAGATTAATAATTTTGGCTGGTCTGCCGCGGCGGGGAATTATATAGGTGGAAAGCTAACTGGTGCAGATGCATTTATAGTATCAGCTGATAACCTGAACCTTATTCTCGCAAACTGCAGGTATGTAGTGGTCAGGATCAAGAACTCTTCTCCGCAAACGATCGGACAGGTCTATTTTACCACCACCACTGATCTGGCCTGGAATAATGCGAAGCAGGTGTCTTTTGCGCTGAACCCATATTCCGATTTTACAACTTATACCATAGATATGAGTACCGTTCCGGGATGGACAGGTACCTTAAAACAATTACGCATTGATCCTTCCAATGCTACGCCCGGAACCCCTGTTAATGGATATTTCCAGGTTCAATACATTAAAATAGTTAATTAAGGAGGGGTATATGAAGTTGTTCAAAATGAAGTTGATAAATATATTTCTTATCGTTCTTATGTTAGGGGTGGCTGTTGCCATCCCTTGCAAAGCACAAAAAAAAGCACCCATTCCGGTAATCTTTGAAACGGATATGGGAAATGATGTGGATGATGGGCTTGCACTGGCCATGCTGTTCAGGTATGCCGACCAGAAAAAGATTAATTTCCTTGGCATCAGCAATAATAAACAAAGTTTAAGTTCCCTGCAATTTATAGATCTGATGCGACGCCACTATGGTTACAGCCAGTTACCCATAGCAACCGTGCAAAATGGTGTAGAGGGTGAAGCTGAAGCCAGGAGCTTTGCCAGAAAGGTAATGGACTATAGGGAGCAGGGCCAGTTGCTATACCCGAGCAGCATACAAAAATATAGTGATGTCGAAAACGCTGTTCACTTTTATCGGCGTATGCTGGCCAAAGCTAAAGATACTTCTGTTGTGATTATTTCGGTGGGGTTCTCTACAAACCTTGCGGAACTGCTGGAATCTAAAGCCGATCAATATTCTAAACTGAACGGTTTGGAGCTGGTAAAACGAAAAGTGAAGTTTTTGAGTACAATGGCAGGAAATTTTAGTGCTCCAAGGCAGAAAGAATTTAATGTGATCAGTGACCTTGCTGCTGCGAGAAAAGTGTTTAATCGTTGGCCCACTGTTGTTTATGTTAGCCCATTTGAAGTAGGGGCAAGTGTTCATTTTCCTGCCACAGCTATAGAAGATAACCTTGGTTACCGCGGTAAGCAGCCCTTGGTTACCGCTTACAAAGCGTACATCACTATGCCCTATAACCGGGAAACCTGGGACCTGACTTCAGTTTTGTTTGCGGTAGAAAAATCAGCCCAGTATTTTAAGCAAAGTGCGCCCGGTAAATTTGTGGTGGATGAACAGGGCTATACCCAATTTAAAGAGGATAAGAAGGGAAAGCACTATTTTCTGCATACTCCCGGCGAATCACAACGTACTAAAATTAAAAACCGCTTTGTAGAATTAATCATGACTGCGAAGTCTGGGGCAACAGCACCGAAAAGTAATATTGACATTCAGGGCTTCCTGAATCCGGCATTGAAGTACCGGCCTTTAAGGATCATCCATGAACATCTGGATACCACCCTGATCAGGAACTTAAAAGAGCTGGGCTATGGTGGTGTAGTTACAAATGTATCGTACCAGGATTACCTGAGTTCTACACAAAACTGGGAGAAGTTTCGTTCCGATATTGCTTATGCAATTGATAAATTGGGTTTAAGGATATGGATTTACGACGAAAAGGGATATCCTAGCGGCGCAGCAGGTGGTATCGTATTGAAAGATGACCCATCAGCTCAGGCACTAGGTTTGTCTGTGATAACCAAACTCGTAAACAAAGGGGAACAGCTGGCTATACCATTTCCGCATGGGCATACCAGGTTCCTGGCAGCCTTTGCTTATCCAGAAGCTGGATATGACACCACTACGGTAGTAGACCTTAGCAAATATACCGATGCAAAAGGGAACCTGAAGTGGGCAGCGCCTAAAGGAAAAGGAAACTGGAAAGTGCAGTATTTTGTACAGAAACCTTTCTATGAAAACACCCACGCCACACACAATTGGTTTGAGCAAAGAAAAATGGTTAATCTGTTGGAAAAGAAGGCTACAGATAATTTTATTAAAGTTACACATGAACAGTATAAACATCATGTTGGGGATTACTTTGGAAAGGGAATTGAAGCTTTTTTTACGGATGAACCCTCCCTGGTTGGTGCCCACTTTTTGAACAGCAAACCACCTGTAACACCTGGAGTGCGCGATCAGCCAGATTTTAATATTCCCACCTTTCCAACCTTAAACTGGAGTGAAAGTTTGCTTGGCGAGTTTAAAAGAAGAAGAGGGTACGACTTGTATACTAAGCTTCCGTATTTGGTGCAAGGACAATCGGCAACTGCATTTAAGGTCAGGATAGATTATTACCAGACCTTAATGGAGCTGGTAGCGGAATGCTATTTTAAACCGCTGGAGGAATTTGCAGCAAATAATAATGTTGCTTCATCGGGGCATTTGCTACTGGAAGAGGACTTGTTTTACCATCCAATTTTTGAAGGAAGTTTGATGGAGATGTACAAGCATATGCAGTTTCCGGGAATAGATCTGCTTACCGCTTATCCATTGGTCGCAAAACGCTGGGGCGTTACCACTGCTAAGTTTGCCTCTTCGGTTGCCAATACATATGGTAAAAATCAGGTAATGAGCGAAATATCGAATGCATTCGATAGCAATGATGCAGGTATAAAAGGTCAAATGGCTGCGGTAGGTATTCAATTTGCCTATGGGGTTGACCTGTTTAATTCTTACTACAGGCATGATAAAATGAGTGTAGAAGAAAATAAGCAGTTTACGAATTACATTGGGAGGGTTGCTTATTTGATGGACCAGGGAAAAAGGCAACCACAGGTTGGGGTATATTACCCAATTGAGAGCATCTGGGCCAAAACCCTAATCCCCTTATCCATTGGAAGGGAACATTTCGATAAAGAGGCATTGCTTTTAAGCGATAATTTTACGGAACTGGGGCTGGCACTGATCGATCAGCACATTGACTTCAACTATGTAGATCGTGAAAAGCTGCCTGAACCCGGAAAAGAAATTAAAAAACTGATTATTCCAAAGCTGGGGGTATTGCAGAAAGAACAGCTGGATCACCTGATCAGACTAGCAGACCGGGGCTTGAAGCTTTACTTCCAGAATACTGAAATCCTTTTGCTAAATGGGAACGCTTTTGAGCAGGAGACCGTTTACCTTAAAGAAAAATTTGGCGCTTACAACAATGTCATTTTTTTGGACAATGTAACTCAGATCGCCGCGCAAATTTCGGCCGGTATGGATCCGGGATATCGAATTGAAGCCGGAACCGAAAATATTGTTGCTTTGGCTAAGTCTGGTAAAGCAGCAGAAGTATATCTGTTTGTGAATGCCGCCGATAAAGCACAGGACTTAAAGGTAAATTTTAAAAAAACTGATAAACGCTTGATGGTCTGGGATCCTGTATCCGGAATGGTAATACCAGGAAATACCCGGAGTACAGGCAATGGAGCTGTATTGGAACTACACCTTGACAAATGGCAGACACTATTGGTAACAATTGATAAATAAAACATGCAAGAATTAAACAGATATATCATGAGAACCGGACTGGTTTTATTGATTTTCTTAGTTAGCGCTTTTAATCTGGCAGCGCAATTTAAAGCGGGAAATTCAACACTTTCAAAAGGGTTTCTAACTCCGCCTGATTCTGTCAGGCCCTATGTCTACTGGTACTGGATAAACGATCATATCTCACCGGCTGGTGTGGTAAAGGACCTGGACGCAATGAAAAAGGTAGGGATTGGTGGTGCATTTATAGGCAATATAGGGCTTTCTAAGGAAGAAGGTACCTCTTTTGGACATGTAAAATTGTTTTCCGACCAATGGTGGAAAGCAACTGAGGCAGCTATGGAAACTGCAACAATGAACGGAATTACTTTGGGAATGTTCAATAGTCCGGGATGGAGCCAGAGCGGCGGCCCCTGGATAAAACCCGCCGCTTCTATGCGTTACATAGCAAGCAGGAAGGTAATGGTAAAAGGAGGGGAGCAACTTGCCATGAACATAATGCCGGTAAATAAGGATACGAGTTATTTGTTTACACTTGCCGTACCCGCTCCTGAGTACGCTGATTTTGATCTGAAACCTTATCAGCCCCAACTTACAACAGATGCAGCTATTGGTCAAATATCAAACTTAACGGATGGCGATTTTTTAAGTTCGTCTATGTTTTCTCCGGGCATTAAAAACAGCAGCATCCATATCAAACTAAAAAAGGCTTTAACACTCCGAAGTCTGGTCCTGCATCCCGCTGAGGTACCATTTTCTGCCGATGTACTGGTGCAGGCCATACGCCACGGTAAAATGGAAACAATTAAAACGTTTAGTATCAACAGGATTAATCCAAGTAAACAAGTTGGTTTTATCCCCTATGCGCCTTTAGCTATCGCCTTTGACCCCGTAAATTCAAACGAATTTAAGATTGTATTAAAAAACATAGAAGGGCAGGCAGGATTCAAAGAAATAAACTTGTCTCCGGCTGCTTACCTGGAAAATTACATGGAAAAGCAATTGGCTAAGATGTACGCAACCCCGCTTCCGCTTTGGCCGGAATATCAATGGCAAACACAAGGGGAAACCAAGGAGGCTCAATTGGTCATAGACCCGAAAAAAGTAATCAATTTAAAATCGTTTGTAAATGAACAGGGGCAGCTTAACTGGAATGTTCCTGCCGGAAAGTGGCTGATTATGAATTATTATCTGGCCACAACAGGTGTAACGAACAGCCCTGCATCTCCAGAAGGGAAAGGCCTGGAAGTAGATAAAATGGACCATAAAAAACTGGCTTCCCATTTTGATTCTTTTATTGGAAAAGTACTCAGCCGTGTACCCGAAGAAAAACGTAAAACCTTTAAATATTTAGTTGCCGACAGTTATGAAATGGGCTCCCAAAACTGGACTGACAGTTTACAGCATACCTTTAAACTCATTTACGGGTATGATCCCTTGCCATGGCTTCCCGTATTAACCGGTAATATCGTGGGAAGTGCTGATCAATCGGACAGGTTTTTATGGGACCTTAGAAGACTTGTTGCCGATCTGGTTGCTACCGAGTATGTTGGAGGTTTAAAAAAACTTGGCAACAAAGCAGGCCTTAGACTCTGGCTTGAAAATTATGGACATTGGGGGTTCCCGTCAGAGTTCTTAAAATACGGCGGAGCATCTGATGAGGTGGCAGGTGAATTTTGGAATGAAGGTCAACTGGGGAATATTGAAAATAAATCAGCATCCTCAGCAGCTCATATCTACGGTAAAAACAGGGTTTGGGCAGAATCCTTTACCGCTGGCGGTGGTGCATATACCCGATACCCGGCCTTATTAAAGAAAAGAGGTGACTGGTCTTTTACAGAAGGCGTTAACCAGACTTTATTGCACCTCTATATCCATCAGCCCGATGAATCAGGTTATCCAGGCCTGAATACATGGTTTAGTACAGAGTTTAACAGAAAAAATACCTGGTTTTATCAGGGCGCAGCTTTTATAGATTACTTGAGGAGATGTAATTATTTACTTCAGCAGGGCACTCCGGTAAATGATGTTGCCTATTTCATCGGAGAAGATGCACCTAAGATGACGGGAATCAGAAATCCAGAATTGCCTGAAGGTTACTCCTACGATTACATTAATGCAGATGTGATATTAAACAGGATAAGGGTTAGAAATGGAAAACTCCTGTTGCCAGAGGGCGTACAGTATAGCCTGTTGGTTCTTCCGCCGCTTAAAACCATGCGCCCTGCCTTGCTGGAAAAAATTGAGTCGCTGGTAAAGGATGGCGCTGTAGTATTGGGAAATGCGCCGGAAAGATCACCAAGTTTACAGGACTATCCGGAAGCGGATAAACGCATTCAAGCGCTTGCAGAAAAATTATGGGGCGGAACAGTACTGAAGAAAGGGATAAGAAAATATGGTAATGGCCTGGTTATGGAAGGTATTTCTATGCAGGAAGCACTTGACCATATTGGTCTGGCGCCCGATCTGAAATCTACCGCCGGCAACAAAATATTGTATAGCCATCGAAGTACCGAAGCACATGAACTGTATTTTATGACCAATCAATCTGATGGTGATATTGAATGCTCTGCTGTATTTAGAGTGGCTAATGCTCAGCCTTACTGGTGGGACCCGGTTACCGGAACCATCAGACATTTACCTGTTTTTAGGAATGCTGATGGTAAAACGTCTATTCCTTTCAGACTGGAAACCAATCAAAGTGGTTTTGTGGTTTTTAATAAAGGTGAATTGAAGAAGAGTTCAGGTACAAGGGAGAATTTTCCCCTAGCCAGTCATTTGCTTAGCTTATCGGCTCCATGGGAAGTGAGTTTTCTCAATTCTGCTATATCCGGAGGCCCCGAAAAACCAGTTGTGTTTAATGAGCTGATCAGCTGGTCAGACCACAGGGATGAGCGTATAAAGAACTTCTCTGGCTCAGCTGTATATAAATCAACCTTTAGCCTGAAAAAGGTGGGAGATCTGGAAGGAACAATCTACCTGAATACCGGGCACATTAATGGAATGGCCAGAATTAAAATTAATGGAGAGGATGTGGGCTCCGTATGGACAGCTCCCTGGCAGGTTGATATTTCAAAAGTCATTAAAGCAGGAAAGAACAATGTGGAGATAGAGGTGGTAAACACCTGGATAAACCGCTTAATAGGAGATAGTAAACTCGACGCGAAGAACAGGTTAACACGTACGGATATCATTAATCTTCCGGCAGATAACAAATACGAGCGATCGGGCTTAACCGGGCCGGTAAATGTGGTCAAGGTTCAGTATTAAATTATAAAATATTGAACGTGTGTTAAATCTATTTTAAATAACAAAAGAAATTAAAAAATGAACCCAATGATTTTAGTTGTAGGAAGCTCAAACACAGATATGGTTATAAAAACTGAACGCCTGCCTGCTGCAGGAGAAACAATTCTGGGCGGAGTTTTCTTTATGAACCCCGGGGGAAAGGGTGCAAATCAGGCAGTTGCAGCCGCCAGGCTTGGAGGAAATGTAACGTTTATATGTAAAACAGGAAATGATATCTTCGGCAAACAATCTGAGCAACTTTTCCGTGAGGAGGGAATCAATACAGATCATATGATATCGGATCCGGATAATCCTTCCGGCGTAGCCTTGATTACGGTAGATCAGCATGCTGAAAACTGTATTGTCGTTGCATCTGGTGCAAATGCAACGCTAAGTGTAAGCGATCTGGGGAACCTTGAGCAATTAATTGACCAGGCAAAAATAGTTTTGGTTCAATTGGAAATTCCCCTGGCCACGGTAACACATGTTGTACAAATGGCTGCCGCCAAAGGGGTAAAGGTTGTGCTTAACCCTGCACCTGCCTGCTATTTGCCGGATGCCCTGTTAAATAATGTTTCTGTTATTACGCCCAATAGAACAGAAGCGGAGCTACTATCCGGTATCGCTGTGAATGATATAGAAAACGCAAAGAAAGCAGCTCAGATTATCAAAGGGAAAGGTGTGGAAACAGTAATCCTGACTTTAGGAAAAGAAGGGGCTTTGATATTACATGATAATGAGTTTACGCATACGCATGCCCCCGTGGTGAAAGCTATCGATACTACTGCTGCCGGTGATGTTTTTAACGGCGCATTTACAGTCGCCTTATCGGAAAATAAAAGTATCGCTGATGCGGTAACTTTTGCCTGCAATGCTTCGGCAATATCCGTAACCCGTTTGGGGGCCCAATCATCTGCACCATCAAGAAACGAAATTATTGCAATATAAACCAGAATTAAAAAACGAAAAATATGTTTATCATCGAGAGTTATTCACTTGCGGTCGTATTTTGCCTTATCACTATGCTGTGTTGGGGATCATGGGCCAATACACAAAAAATGGCTGCCAGAACATGGCGCTTTGAACTGTTTTACTGGGATTATGTAATCGGTATTTTACTTTTTTCAATTGTTTCAGCTTTTACGCTGGGCAGTGTTGGTCATCAGGGACGTGATTTTCTGACGGATCTTAAACAGGCAGACAGCTCTAATGTAATAAGCGCTTTGTTTGGAGGCGTAATTTTTAACGCTGCGAATATTTTATTGTCGGCTGCCATAGCCATAGCTGGTATGTCTGTAGCCTTTCCATTGGCCATAGGCTTAGCATTGGTTTTGGGGGTTTTAATTAATTATACTGCTGCGCAAAAGGGAGATCCTATGTTGTTATTTGCAGGGGTGGCCTTAATCGTTGTGGCTATACTTCTGAATGCCATTGCCTATAAAAAGAAGAGCATGAGCGGGCAGAAGAAAGTATCTACAAAAGGAATAGGCCTCTGTATAACTGCGGGAGTGTTGATGGCTTTCTTTTACCGCTTTGTTGCGGGGGCCATGGACCTGGAGGATTTTATATCTCCGGCCGTAGGCAAAATGACCCCATATACAGCTGTGTTTATTTTTTCGCTGGGTATATTTTTAAGTAATTTTATATTCAATACAATCCTTATCAAAAGGCCGATTGCAGGTGAACCGACTAATTATAAAGCCTATTTTTCAGGAAGTTTTAGTACACATATGACAGGTGTATTGGGAGGGGCGATTTGGGGGCTGGGAAATTCATTGAATCTGATCGCTGCCGGAAAAGCAGGCCCTGCCATATCGTATGGATTGGGCCAGGGGGCAACACTTATTGCTGCATTATGGGGTGTTTTCATTTGGAAAGAATTCCGTAATTCGCCCCGGGGTACCAATGGTTTGCTAGCCGCAATGTTCTGTTTCTTTATTGCCGGGCTCGGTTTAGTGATTTTTGCAGGTTTGTAAACTTAGAATTCTAAATATATCTTTTCCATCGGAGCGTCTTTCAGCAATGACCACTTAATGTTTTCAAGTAAAAAAGTGTTTTTGCATCATTATTAATTTGCAAATGCCTTGCTTTTAGTTGCTGTAGTTGATCAGTATATGAGATTGCCGGTTTGGTGTATGGTACTCTCGGCATGACGTTAAAATAAAAAGCCCACCCTGAGCGCGCTGTTCTGTGGGAAGCGGGGTGAGCATGTTAGTTCAAAGATACGAGCTTTAAATAGGTTACCAGATTTTATGATTAATAATGTATTCTCATGTTCACAAAAGTATGCTTTAATGAAGTTCATTTAGATTCATTGGTTTATACGATGAATTTGTTATTTTGTCTAAATAATTTAGTAAATGTAATTGAAAATTTATATGAATGCCAAACACTCGTATGATGTTTTTAAAGATAAGGAGAGTGTCCGGAAATGGGAGATGTTAACAGAATTATATTTTGTAAAAAAACAGAATAATACGTCACCTGCTAAGGTTAACCCGTTCATTAAAATGATTGAGGATAAGAAGCGTATTGTTGATGCTATTAGGGCTGGTCAAGATTTGTCTAAATTAAAAGACATTAAATTTGTTACGCCACTATAATCTAACTCGAACAGAACAAGGATCTTATTTATTTACTACTGATGCTGGCTTCGAATACACAGCATTTTTTACATCTTACCAAATTTTTGATGAAGCCGGTAACAGCCATACGATCTATAATTTTGGATTTGACCGCAATTGTGCCAGACTCTGTTTCAGTATCAACTGGTTGATGTGCTGCATACTTTAACGTTTCCTGTTACTTTGGGCAGCGGTGACCGGCTTTTTCAGGAAGGAACGCAACAGGGTGATCAAGAAACTTGAGCCCCAGTAAGAAAAACTTATTATATTTATCTGGAAACAAAATGGGATGCTCAAAAAAAAAATCTTTATATACGCACAACACTTTAAGTTCGCCATCGCTCTTATCTTATTTGTAAGTCTTTATTTTATTTTAATCTTCTGGTCTAAAGGTTACAACCATTATCCTTTATATATGCTGGCTTTGTTTTTTAAAGCTATAGCTTATGGCTTGTCCCTTTTGGTAGAAAAAACCTTTTTTGAAGCAAGGGCCTACCATTACCGCAATCTGGGTTTTGGCTACAGGCGATTGTTTGGAACACTATTCTGGCTGGATTTGCTTTTATTCGTTTGCATGATCCTATTCAGTTACCTATGCAAGAGCTTTACGTAGATAGTGTGGCCCATCGCTATGGTAAGCACACTGTACTAAACAATGTGTACCTGAACTGTCAGATAGGAGAGGTTGTGGGCTTGCTCGGCAGAAATGGTTCAGGAAAGTCAACATTGCTGAAAATTATATTTGGCAGCATAGCTCCACGTTACATGCACATGAAACTGAATGGTAAACTGGTTAAAAAAGCTTACAGAACCGGATTGGTTGCCTATTTACCACAAGACTTTTTTGTCCCGGCAAGCTTGAAAGTACGGCAACTTGTTGAGCTGTACACCCATAAATACAAAGCGGACCTACTGCAGCAACAAACCATAGTGGATATCCTGGACAGGCGTATGGAAGAACTCTCTGGCGGACAAAGGCGCCTGATAGAATGTTTCCTGATTCTGTATAGCGATAGTGATTTTGTTTTACTCGATGAGCCCTTTTCTCAGCTTGCACCAGTAATTATCGAAGAAATGCAAAAACACATCAGCAAGTTTAAGGCCCTTAAGGGAATTATATTAACCGATCATTACTATCAGCATATCCTTGATGCCTCAGACCGAATTGTTCTTTTGCACAATGGCTGTAATTACAAAATAAACTGCATTGAAGATCTGCAGCTTCATGGGTACATTGCTCATCTTCACTAACTCAGTAAGGATTTGATTGTTTACGGAAAATGGACTATCTTTTGCTATTGTTTTGGATATTTATAACCGGCATTTACTTTGACAGAACCTCAGCAAAAAAAAACAGGAAGACTTCTTCGGATCATTAAGTTATCTATTGCCAGACGATTTGATCTGCATTTGGATAAAGCTGATGAGGATGATGTTGTGCTCTCCATCAAAAAGAATTCAGATTTTGTAGGAGCAAACCTGTGGACACTTATTTTTGCCATTTTGATCGCTTCTATAGGTTTGAATGTCAACTCAACCGCCGTTATTATTGGAGCAATGCTCATCTCGCCGTTGATGGGGCCTATTATGGGTATTGGGCTTGGGGTAGGTACCAATGATTTTGAGCTGGTTAAAAAGGGGCTCCGCAACTTGCTGATCGCTACTTTGATCAGTGTGGTGGTCTCGACCATTTACTTTTGGATAACCCCACTGCATGACGCGCAAAGTGAACTGCTGGCCAGAACTACGCCCTCTATCTGGGATGTGTTTATAGCCTTTTTGGGAGGGCTTGCCGGAATAGTAGCCGGAACCCGTAAGGAAAAGAGTAACGTAATCCCGGGGGTAGCCATTGCTACGGCATTGATGCCGCCTTTATGTACAGCTGGTTTTGGCCTGGCTTCGGGCAATTTTTATTATTTTCTGGGGGCTATTTACCTGTATTTTATCAATAGTGTGTTTATTTGTATCAGTACTTATTTAATTGTACGCTTTCTGCGTTTTGGCAAAAAACATTTTGAGGATCAGGAAACAGAAAGAAAGGTGAGCCGCTACATTATGATCATTGTTGCCATAGCTGTATTACCTAGTATATACCTTGCCTATGGTATTGTCGATAAAAGTATTTTTGAGAATAATGCACAAAAGTTTATCAGTGAACAATTTCAATTTAAGAATACACAGGTGGTAAACAGATCGCTCAAATATAACCGCTCAAAAGGAAATGAAATAGATTTGCTGCTCATTGGATATGAGCTTTCAAAATCGAGGATGGATTCTATAAGAAGCGGCATGTCTGCCTATAAACTTGGCGGCACGAAGTTAATCATACGCCAGGGTTTGAATGCAAAACAGGAAATTGATTTTTCGCAGATCAAAGCCAGTATCCTGGAAGATGTGTTTAAAAAGGATTCCTCTGCTAAGATCTCCAATCCGCAAGAGTCTTTGCTGGCAAAACCACTGCCGGATATCCGATCAGAACTCAAGGTCCTTTATCCGGAAATGCGGGACTATACTGCTGCCAATGTGGTGGTAGACAGGCTGGATAAAACAGGAAAAGATACACTGACTATGGTGGTGGCAGGATTCTCTAAGCCCGTTAAGCGTGCAGATCGTGTTAAACTCAATCAATGGCTAAAAACAAGATTACAGGTAGATTCGTTAAGGTTATTGATCCCTTGATCCTGTTTTTAGTGATTGGATGTTTATGAATGCAATCAGAACCCCATATTTAGCCTGGTCCATAAATGTCGGTTCTTGAAGGGGTGTTTACCACTCTTCGGTATTTTTAATACCAAGCGCATTGGCATTAAAAACAGGGTCTTTGCCGGCTCTACGCTGCTGCTGGTAATCTTTAAATGCTTTTAAGGCGGGTTTTCTGAGTAATAGAATAGCAATAACATTTAACCAGGCCATTACACCTACGCCTATATCTCCTAAAGTCCATGCAGCTTCGGCAGTTTTGACTGAACCATAAAATGTGGCTGCAAGAATTAAAATGCGCAATGCCCATACTGCCCACTTGTTACCTTTTTTATCCAGGTAGCTGAGATTGGTCTCGGCAATATAATAGTAGGCCATAATGGTGGTGAAGGCAAAAAACAAAAGTGAAATGGCTACAAAGCCTGCACCAAGCGAAGGAAAATGTGAGTTAACTGCATACTGTGTATATTCTGCGCCTATTTTTGCGCCCGGCAGGTTTTCTATGATAAATCCGCCTTCGGGATTGATGACATTATATTTCCCGGTAAACAGGATCATAAATGCAGTAGCGGTACATACAAAAAGGGTGTCTACATATACAGAAAAGGCTTGTACCAGTCCTTGTTTTACCGGGTGACTTACTTCGGCAGCTGCGGCTGCGTGTGGCGCGGTGCCCTGTCCGGCTTCATTGGAATAAATGCCTCTTTTTACGCCCCAGGCTATAGCCATTCCAAATACACCGGCAAATGCCGGTTCCAGGCTAAAGGCTGATTTTATAATCAGCATTATTACTGCCGGGATTTGGTGGATGTGCATTGCCATAATGATGATGGCCATTAAGATATAGGCACCAGCCATAAAAGGTACAACGATCTCGGC
The DNA here is from genome assembly GCF_900176535.1 of Pedobacter africanus. Classification (NCBI taxonomy): domain Bacteria; kingdom Pseudomonadati; phylum Bacteroidota; class Sphingobacteriia; order Sphingobacteriales; family Sphingobacteriaceae; genus Pedobacter; species Pedobacter africanus. The sequence continues at coordinate 269,738 of NZ_FWXT01000002.1, forward strand.
CACTTTTCCAATTCTTTTTACCCCACCAAAGATGATGAGCCCCAGTAAAAATGCTACGGCCAAACCAGTATAGGCAACAGGAACCTCGAAAGCATTATGCATGCTCAGGGCTATGCTGTTGCTTTGAACGCCGGGTAAAAATAATGCGGTACTTAATATGGTGGCTACTGCAAATACCATGGCGTACCATTTGATGCCCAATCCTTTTTCAATGTAGAATGCCGGGCCACCGCGGTACTGGCCGTTATTAACTTGTTTGTAAATCTGCCCTAAAGTAGCTTCAATAAATGCAGATGAACTTCCTAAAAAGGCAATCAGCCACATCCAGAACACCGCTCCCGGGCCACCCATGGCAATTGCGGTTGCCACTCCTGCTATATTTCCGGTACCGATACGACCGGAAATGGCAATGGCAAATGCCTGAAAAGAACTTACGCCTTTGGATGAACTGTTACCTTTGAAAAGCAGGGAAAGCATTTCTTTGAGGTATCGGAGCTGTACAAAGCGGGTAACAATCGAAAAATAAATGCCTGCTCCCATACAGAGCAGAATGAGCGCATTGCTCCAGATCAGGTCGTTTACTTTACCAATGATTTCTTCCATGGGTTAAAATAACGGATTATTTTTAAAAGAACTTCTATAAAGCATAGAGAAGGTAAAAAATTGCTTGACAAATCGTAGCAGAACACGATTATGAAGGAATGGCAGTTGCCTATGGTTCGGAGATTCTCCCTTCGCATTATGCCGTGACAACTGAGGAAATTGAAGTGGGGGTGATTGGCCATTAAGGCCATCATAACAGGCGGGTTTTAATTTTGTTCTGACCTGCATATTTTAGGCGGAGTGGTCCCTCAGACGCGTTTATTATTCTTTGTCCTTCTGGGGATGGAGCAGTTCGGCACACTTTTTCAGCGTTACATTCAGAGCTTCATTTAATTCCCGTGATTTCTTTTTCAAGGCTGCGCCTTTACGGGAAAGGGCACGCATTTTACGGGTGTAATCGTGTGCTTTTAAAGAGTCGAGGGTAAACTTCATGGGCTTTCGATTTTAATCAAGTTAAACAAATTAAATCTTAAATCCATATTTTGTTGAAAACTTCAACTTTAATCGGGTAACATCGGTGGTTGCTGTGCCGGCGTGTCGCGTTCTAATGTTTAAGCAATACCTCTTAACAACAGTCGTTTGCGTTTTTACAGAACAATATTGCGTTGGAATTGTAATACAGATAAATAAGAATGGAGCTGGCGTCATGAAAGATAGAACCACGGATATGAATGAAGATCATATAACCGATGATTTAGTGATGAGTGAGGTTAAGTTGAAAGTAATCGGTTGTGGTGATGCCTTCGGTAGTGGCGGGAGGCTGAATACTTGTTTTTATGTGGACGCTGGCTCCGTTCGTTTTTTGGTGGATTGTGGTGCAAGCAGTTTGCCTGGGCTGAAACAACACGGCATTCAAGTGGATGATATCGACGCGATTGTGATCAGTCATTTTCATGGGGATCATTACGGGGGCCTGCCTTTCGTTTTGCTGGATGCAGCGGTTAATGGCAGGATCAAAACGTTGCAGATCATCAGCCCCGTTGGCGGTCAACGGCGGATTGCCGCTTTACTGGATCTGCTTTATCCGGGGACTGAAGTGTTGGAAAGACTGGATGTAGAATTTTTGGAGTACCGTGCGAATGAAGTAATAGATTTCGGAAACTGGCGTGTACAGGCTTTTGATGTAATTCATTCTGAAAGGGCTTTGCCTCATGGTCTGCGGATTGAGGTATTGGATAAGGTGATTGCTTATTCTGGCGATACTTCCTGGACGGAAACATTGTTTACCTTAAGTGAGCAGGCCGATATATTTATCTGTGAGTGCAATTTCCTTGACAGCCAGGTGAAAGGGCATATGAATTACCTGGAGCTGGAAAGGCGTTTCCCTGAATTTTCCTGTAGGAGGATGCTATTGACACATTTTGATCAGCAGATGCTGGACAGGTTAGATGAGATTAAGGTAGAATGGCTGAGCGATGGGTTGGAATTGGTAATCTAAACCTTATTTTTGGCAGCGTTGCTCCAGGCCTGGGCAGGCATAATTAGCATGGTATGAAAAAACAAAAGATAATGGAAGCGGGGTTATATCTGCAAGGCCAAAGTCTTGAGCAAGAAAAATCTTATGCAGAGGCAGCCAGGCAATACGAAAAGATTTTAAAGAGCAACCCAATTCATATTGATGCCAATAACCGGCTGATGATCGTTTATCGCAAACTTAAGGAATACAAAAAGGAATTCGCGCTTATTATTAAGGCCATTTCCGCCCATGAAAAGAGAATAGAAGAGAATCAGCGACAATGGATTAAAGAACACAGCAAAATGGCAACGCTGTCCAGGCCTTTGGCAAAAAGCCTTGGTTTGTTAACTACAAAAGGTCTGCCGGTACAGGAAAATGAACTGCTAGACAGATGGAAACGACGGAAAGCAATTCTTTCGAAAAAGTTGAAGTCCCATTCAAACAAATAATTTGTATCTTCAGCCGTCAAATATTTAACGCTCATGAGCTCACTTAAATCCACCTTAGGTAAAAAGACAGGTCAGCAACTACTTTATACTATTGCGGATTGGAAACCAATTAAGAATACATGAGTTTTTTAACCGCTGAATGGATTTCGGGAAAATCTCCTGGTTCACAGGATAATGTAATTTAAAGCGCATGCAGAAGGCACACAAGAAGCTTAGTGTTTTTAACTGGAGCGGAGGGAAGGACAGTACCCTGGCTTTGCATTATGCCCTGCACAGCGAACATTTCGATATCAGGTACCTACTCACTACTGTAAACGAAGCCCACAACCGGGTAAGTATGCATGGGGTAAGGGAAAGCCTGTTGATTAAACAGGCCAACAGCCTTGGGATTCCGCTATACCAGGTGAGGCTGCCAGAAGCCCCGGATATGGCTACTTATGAACAGGAGATGAACAAACACATGGGCTTGCTGAAGTCTGAGGGCATTACGCATTCCTTATTCGGCGACTTGTTTCTGGAGGATCTGAAGGTTTACAGGGAAAATAAGCTTGCAGAAGTTGATTTAAAGGCAGAATTCCCCATATGGAAAAAAGATACCACGCAGGTTATTCATGAATTTATCGCTTTAGGTTATAAGACAGTAGTAGCATGCGCAAAGGAAGGTCTGGAAGATTTCTGCGGCAGGGTAATTGACAAAGATTTTATTGCTGATCTTCCCGCGGGAATAGACCCCTGCGGTGAAAACGGTGAGTTCCATACCTTCGCATTTGAAGGCCCACTGTTTAAAAGGCCTATTGATTTTACTTTAGGCGAAAAGGTATTTAAAACCTATCCGGCCCCGGAAGGGGGAAACCCTTCGGGTTATTGGTATATAGATCTCATTGGGTAAGATTCTTTGGACCGAACTGCCGGATGGTGATTTATGAGAAACCAAATGAATTATTTTATGTAGGGACATCTTTCATTAAGTTTAAATTAACACACAGTATGAAATACATATGAGAGCTTAGCTTTTGTTTTAATTTTCCTTCCGGCTCTTTTGAAAGAGATTTAAAACTTTTTAATCTCGCAGAGGTTTATGCCTGTATCTATTAGGTATGATCTTCAACACTATCAATGATCGCGATGAATAAGAATGTTGAGCACTTTTACGATAAGGTTATGGATTATGAGGGGAAAAAGCTGGCGGTCCATAAGGATGATGCCGGAAAGGTAACTGCACTAAACCCAACCTGTACCCACGCGGGCTGTACGGTTCAGTTTAATGCTGCTGAGCAAAGCTGGGACTGTCCGTGTCACGGAGGAAGGTTTGATGTTTCCAGAAAAGCGTTGACGGGGCCACCAACTATAGATCTGGAAACGGTGTTTAGAAAAGATAATTTTCATGAAGTTGATGTTATTAAAAGTTGATAAGGTTATGAAGAAAAAATCACAAAGCAAATTTGAAAATATAGCCACCCGGATCACCTGCTGGACGGGAAGTTCCCTTGCATTTGGAATTGCAGTAGGGGTAGTACTTACCTGGATTATATCTGGTCCTTTTTTCCATTATTCTGATACCTGGCAGTTGGTGATCAATACTGGTACCACTATTGTTACTTTTCTGATGGTGTTTTTGATCCAGAAATCCCAGAACAAAGATGGCAAAGCCATACAGCTTAAATTAAATGAGCTAATTGCTGCGAGTCGGCATGCCAGTAACCGCATGGTAGACATCGAGGACCTCACTGAACTCGAGTTGGATGTTTTGCATAAGTATTATGCTAAACTTTCTGAGAAAGCAGAGGCTGACGATGACATTCACAAATCGCATTCTATAGATAAAGCTAACCAGGAGGCGAATACCAGGCAGGTTTTAAATGGCAATGATATTAGTAACGCTAACAATGGGGATGATGTGCTGGGCCTAAGTCCTGCTAAAGTAGAAAATAAATAGCAACCTATGACAGTGTTTTGGGGCATAGTTTGGCCAGCTGCTCTGCGTTGTTTCTGCCTCAAAAAGACAATGGTCAGTCCGTTCCTGTAAAAGTAGCTGTATTTTTTTACGTGTTCTCCTTCATACGTTTACAGGTATGCAGTTAATGAATCCATAGTCTATAATTTAAGAATAGATGTGAATGGTGATTGAGCTGTTGCCGGGGATGAGGTATTCCAGGTTACCATTTGCTACTGTAGTGGCCTTCAGAGGTTCCTTTTTTCCTTTAATGTATATCTGAAATTCAGGGATTTTCTTTGAAGCTGTTTTTACCAGCATCATCCGGCAGCTGATCCGCTCATCTCCAAGGATCTTAAAGCTGATATTTTTTCCCTTCCTGGCCTTAAATCCTGAAGTGGGGTAGTCGGTGTAAATCATGAACGGCAGCCCTGGTATCTGCAGGTAATGCCGTGGCAAAATTCCAAAGGCATTGCCTGCGCCATAAACTTCCTGGCCTACTGTGCCCGATTTCAGCCATCCATCCTGCAGGTCTTCCAGCGCAATCCAGATTTTGGGATCGACTTCTCCTATCTTTGGTTTCTCTTCGAGCATCTTGGCTGGCAGCATGGTAGGGTAATAGTAAACCGCACGGTCTACCAAATAGCGGATATATTCGGCAATGAGCAGTTTTACCGAAGGGAGAATATCTACGTCTTCAGCATGCTTCAGGTAATCGTGAAAAGCGCAAAAGACCTCCTGTTCTTCATAAACAGCGGTATAAGGGGCATCGTTGAGCGGATAAAGAGAAAAGAATTTAGGAAAATGTTTTCCGTACCCATAATTGCAGTCCCAGAGCTGCACGTTGCGGAATATTGATGCCAGGCACATATAGCTCAGCTCCAGGTACAATTCATTTTTAGTGATTTTATACAGCCGTAGTAGTGCTCCTGAAGAGAATGCGGTATTATTGGCCTGATAGAAGATTTCAAAGCCCAGGCCCTGCAGGGTTTTTGCAGCTTTCCCGGCTTCGTTTAAATAACGCTGTTCACCTGTCAGTTCCCAGGCCTGCAGCATCACATGGGCATAAATACCGGCTACATCTTTTTCTCCGCCTTTTCCCTCCGCGGTTTCTGCTTTAATCACTTCCAGGGTATCCATTTTGTAAAACACAGGCCATTGGTATTCAAAATGGTGTGCTACCCTGATCGCAAAATCAAGAGAGTCCAGGAAAAGCTTTTTTGCGGTACGATCTCCCTTTAACGCTAGCCTGGAGAGGTTAAGCAAAGGATGATGCAGGTACCACGAATCCATCACCTTCGGTACTTTTTGTTCTTCTTCGCCTTTGAGTTTATCTTCTGCTGCCGGCAGCCAGCGCATGATGGTACCCAGTTTTTTGTCATAGAAAGCGGGAAGTCCTGCTTTGATCGTTTTCATCACTTCCAGCTCTTTCTTGCTCCACTCTACATAATCCAGCAGGGGAAGTAAAACGGCAAGCTGTACCATGATTTCAGGCGGAGTTTCGTAGTCACTCACGTAAGCATTGAAATATTTGTGTCCTGCTACCTGCGACCAGCAGCCCGGACTGTCGATCAGGTCTTTGAGACCGTTGTCCAGTATGTTGGGCCAGTGTTTATACTCAGTGCCAGGTTTAGGGAGCAGCAGGTAAATCCTGGCAAGTAAGTCGAGATATTGTTTGATCATGTCTGGCTCTTTGTCGACTGGATCTTCGCTGAAAGCGATAAAAGCATCGGAAAGTATGACTTCTTTCCCAGCTTTCAGTGGTTCTTTTGAAGGAGGCAGAGAGAATCCGAGTTCCGGCCATTGCCCGCCCACGGTATCACCTAAGGATGTCTTAGTTTGTTCAGCATAGCCCGATAATGCGGTCAAATTTTGCAGGTAAAGGATCGTGGCAGATTTTGGCCGGGTCTCAGTCAGGTAAAGGAATCCTGTGCGGGTTCCAAACTGGCTCGCATGAATCTTACCTTCAGTTTGTTCAGGATTGTTGTTTTTTCCGTTAAACAAAATGTCTTTTGGCCAGCTGGGCATCATCAGGTCTTTAACCGGGATCAAACTGGTAGTATAACGTAGTACGGGTGATTTTTCACGCTGATCAATGCTGATACTTAGGTATTGCTTACCTATAGCAGATTTTAGTTCAAGTTCTATGCCTTCAGGATGTTGTTTTGATCTGGTGACCTCCATGTCAGCTCCCGGACTGTAAGCCGCGCGAAAACTAACGCGTCCACCCGCAGGCAATTCGGCCTGAACCCAGATCGAATCCGAGATAGCTACCACTTTAAAATGGAAATGAGCGGAGGGCTGTTCATAGATAGCCGCAGGGTTTTCAGAGAGTTCCGCGCTTGCGGTTACAGCCCATGGTGATAGTGCATGCATAGTAAGCTATTTTAAATTTGGGAAAAAAAATAAATAACTATAACGGCTACAAGTCCCAGTATTTGAATGAATTCCATTGAATGGTTTTATGTTAGGTTTACTAATACAGGGATTCCGGAATCAAATGCCCCTTGTGGCGGCGCCTTTGCGCCGGTTTGTGTTGTAGTTGCCATAATTTTTAGTTTTTCGTTAGATTAATGTTCTTGAGTAGTGTCGTATCATAATCAACTAAAGGAAAATAACCGTCAGTATTAAAATTTGTTTAAACTCTTTTAAAAAGGATAATTTTTGCTTAGAAACGGTAGCTGGAGCGCTATCCTAAGGTATTTAATCAACATTGGATAAAGGGTATGAGGGCATCTTAGAGTGTATTTTGCTATCTTTTGTTTTATTAATTCAACTAATTATGAACCATTGCCAGGGGGTTGATGTTTTATGATTTCAATTGATGGAACTAAAATGAACAACACGCTCACAAGGATCTGGAAGGGAAAACAAAGCCTTGAAATGTTTTACCTGGAAGAATATCAGTCGCAAACAATAGCAGGAGGGATAGTATGTGGTTCAGCAAATGATCGCAATGCTGCAGTGAAATACCAGGTTACCCTGGACAATCGCTGGAGAATCAAGACGCTGAAAATTTACCAGCTAACCAAACCATACAAATTTCTTATACTATCTGCGGATTATTATAAAAGGTGGTTTGACATTAACAACAGGCATTTACCCGAATTGGATGGTTGCGTGGATATTGATATTTCGGTTACACCTTTTACCAATAGCTTACCTATAAACCGATTGGGCGAGGAGCTTAACGAAACACAAAGCCTGAAGGTTGTGTATATTAAGGTACCAGAGTTTTCTGTTTTGCCCGTACTGCAGCGCTATACAAGGATTGCTGAGCGGAGTTACTGTTATGAAAATGAGCACACAGGTTTCAGATCAGACCTGATGGTAGATGAACAAGGCCTGGTTGTTACTTACCCGGAGCTTTTTGAACGGATTTATCCGGATGCTGCAAACTGATACCCCTCAGTATGGGGAAATTGGCCATGACGAGTATATTTTACTGCAGCCTTTAAAAAGAGGTTTGGCTGTTTGCCCAGCAAGATTGCTTAACCGCCTAGGGTAAGACTCAATAAAGTTATTGACCGTGGAGAACTCGATAAAATTATTGAACGGTCAGCTACACATTACTCCAGCAAAGACAATTATCAAAAGGACCAGGAGCGTTATAGCGGTCATCATTCCAAACCTTATCATAAAAAGAAATCCTTTCTGGGCGATATTTTTTATTTTTAACTTTGCTTAACTTAATATAGGGGAGCGGAATGGAAAATGATATAGAAGCATTGATGTATCCGATCGGCCGTTTTGTGCCGGCAACACAATACAGCCCGGATAACCTGGCTTCCTGGATTGGCGGTATATGGTCGGCACCACTTTTATACGATTATTGTATTCAGAACCTGGATGAAGCACAGCTCAACACTCCTTACAGGACAGGCGGCTGGAATATTGTGCAGTTAGTGCACCATGTTGCTGATAGCCACATGAATGCTTACATCAGGCTAAAGCTGGCACTTACCGAAGATCAGCCTGCCATCAGCCCGTATAATGAGAACCTCTGGGCCGAATTGCCGGATGTAAAACTAGTGCCGCTAAATGTTTCGGTAACATTGCTGCATGCACTGCACATGAGGTGGGCAACACTGCTCGAAAATTTGAGTGAAGAGGATTGGAAGAAGACCTATTATCACCCTGGAAATAAAGAATATATGCCAGTCTGGCAAATGACCAATCAGTACAACTGGCATGGAACACATCATGCTGAGCAGATCATTTCATTGCGGAAAAGGATGGGCTGGTGAGTTTGAAGGTAATCTCGTCTTAACCGTATATTTGCGATATGAATGTTATTTTAGATAATCCAATATGGTTTGCATTGAATTCGGTAAATGCCCATTTGGGAAGTGGCAATGATAACGTAAAATTATTTGATGCTGCTGTAGCACCTTTTGCAGGGCTCAGCGTGTATGCACCTGGGAATTTTAAACAGTTATTTGATCTGGTAAGTCCGGACCAGGTTGTGGTATTATTTTATCCTGAGGCAGATCTTGATCCTGCTCCATTTAATGTGGTAGTAAAGGTGCCGGGCTATCAGATGGTTTTTGAGGGGAAAGAACCGGAGGCTATATCGGGAGAAGAATTGGTGCGTTTAACAGAAAAGGATCTGGAGGAAATGCTGGCTTTAACCAAGTTGGCGCAGCCCGGACCATTTGCCGGCAGAACGATTGACTTTGGCGGGTACCTGGGGATTTTTCAAGACCAAAAGCTAATAGCTATGGGCGGCCAGCGGTTACAAACACAGGGTTTTACAGAGATCAGCGCCATATGTACACATCCGGACAGTGCCGGTAAAGGATTTGCCGGAAAGGTGCTCAATGAACTGGTCAGGAATATCATTGCCAGCGGTAATGTTCCTTATTTGCATGTGAGGGCAGATAATGCCAGGGCTATAAAGTTATATCAGTACCTGGGGTTTGTTATTCGTACGGAGATGTATTTTCACGTCATAAAAAAAGGAATTGCTCCTATCAATAATTCGTATAGGTAACAAAAATAGCCGTCCAAAAGCACAGCCATCTTCCTGATTGGTTTTTAAATCTTAATAGATGAAGGAGTATTTTCCCCCTTTCAAATGTTTAAACGGATAAGGGTGCTTGGCGCAAATAATTTTCACTATCTTAATTTACTTTTAACATTCATTAACCCTTTGATGTCCGATTCTACAATAGTTAGAAATGGAAAATCCAGATTAGAAGGCAAAATTAACCCATTTCTTTAAGCCTGTTAAAACTCCTGAAGAATTTAAGGGTAAAATATGGGGTATGTTAATTGCTAAATGTCTAGTTCTGGAATAGCTTTACATACTGATAAGCTCAACATCATTGAACCTCCTGTTTTAACCCTGGAACAGAAAAAATTGGCCCTTACAAAAAATATTTTCATTTTCTTTTGACATTAGGCTATCGGGCGTCGTTTTCATACCAGTATTAAACCAAACAAACCAACTTGAGTAAAATTATGATTTTAATTAACTGCGGCAGGTGGTTACCTGCCCCGCAAACCTGGAAAGTTCTGAAATTGACTTTTGGGCTTCTAATAATTGCGTTTTTACAAGTAAACGCACAGGGAGTAACCCAGAATACTGTCACGTACTCCGGTAAAATGGTAAAGCTAGAAACGGTTTTTAAAGAAATTAAGAAACAGTCGGGGTTTTCCTTTTTCTACAATTTGAGCGACCTGGAAAAAGCTGTTCCCGTTTCGGTTGATTTAAAGAAGGCCTCTTTAGAGGAGGCTTTAAAGATACTGTTAAAGGATCAACCTTTAACCTTTAGCATTAATGGCAAGACCGTGTTTATAAAGGAAAAGCCCAAAGAAACCGGAGCAATTAGCCCTCCCTTTCATATAGACACCAAAGGGCGCATAGTTAACGAAGCAGGTGAGCCTGTTTTGGCTAGCGTTGTTGTAAAAGGCACGAAAAAAGGAGCTCCCACCAACAAGGACGGCTATTTTACATTAAAAGGAGTAGACGATAACGCTACGTTGGTAGTCACAGCAGGCAATATTGAAACTTTGGAGATCAAAGTTAATGGTCAAAAAGATTTAGCAATTGTGGGGGTGAAGTCGAAAATTAAAAGTCTGGATGAGGTAGAAGTAACTGTCGTTTCTACAGGGTACCAGGAACTCATTAAGGACCGGACCGGGGGATCTGCAACTACCATAAAAAATGTTGATAAGACTCCTTTCATGGATGTTACGGCAATGCTTGCAGGCAAGATTGCCGGCTTGGACGCTATAACAGCAAACGGTGCGCCAGGAGCCGTTTCCAATATCCGTATCAGGGGTAGTAATTCTATTTCAGGGAACCTGGAGCCTTTATGGGTTGTTGACGGCTTGCCCTTACAAAGCGGGGTGATGTCCATCAAGGGGATCAATTCAGGCAATATACAGCAATCCATATTGGATCATGGCATAGGTGCATTAGCCCCTTCAGATATTGAATCCATAACCGTTCTTCGTGATGCCGCATCAACTGCTATTTATGGTTCACGCGCGGCAAACGGTGTTATTGTCATCAAAACGAAATCTGGAAACTCAGGAAAAATAACGGTTAATTACCAGGGTAATTTTGCAGTGAGCTCGGCTCCCAGGATGAAAACCTTTGATTTTATGAATGCCCAGCAGAAGGTAGATCATGAATTAGATTTGGCAGAGGAGTTTAATCTTTCAGTTGAATTGGGCCAGCCAGCATGGTTAAGGAGTGACTGGCAAAAAGGGCTTATTTCTACAGACGAATACAATACCAGGATACAGGAACTAAAAAAAGTGAACACAAACTGGTTTGATGAAATTTACAGGACCGGTCTTAATCAGAATCACAATATCTCATTGAGAGGTGGAACTGATAAATTATCGTTTTATGGTTCACTGGGACTAACAGACCAAAAAGGAGCGTTAATTTTAAATCAATACAATCAGTACAACATATCGTCAAAAATAGGTTATCGTCCACATAAAAATATTTCAGTAAACCTTACTATCAGGGGTTCCTACAGGGAATCAAAAAACAACGCATCTGAAGTCGATCCGTTAAAATATGCCGTGTTTGCCAATCCCTATGAAAGAGCATATAATGAAAATGGCGCTTATGCCTGGGATCAGACCTGGTTGTCATTGGATAGAAGCCAGTTAAACTATAACACTAATAAATATAATACCTTTAATATTATCAGAGAGTTAAATGAAACCTATAAAAAAGATATCGCTTCTGATCTTAGCTCTCAGTTGGATTTGACATGGCGGATCACTCCGGAGCTTAAAGGGGAAGTATATGGAGGTTTTACCTATTCTACCCTGAATAGCGAAGAAGGAGCTTCTCCGGGCACTTATGCTTCATATATAAATTTTCCTTTCGCCACCGCTTTTGCCCCACCTTATGAAGTGCCAGCCCAATATAATAATGGTTATCTGAAATCGGGGTTCGGCCGTTCTCCCGCTTATTCATTAAGAACCGGCTTTGACTATAAAAAAGAGATCAGGAATCTCCATTTCCTGGATGTTTACCTAGGGGCCGAAATTACTGACAAAAGGAACTGGAACTCTTCGTTTAAGTTACCTATGTATGACTATAATAATAACCTCGGAGGATTTCCGGATTTTCCCTGGAACCCATTGCTAAATTCCGCATTGACGCAAAACATTGGCGCACTTTCCAGCTACCTGTATGGCGGGCAGGATCGCACAGCCAGTCTTTTCGGCGCTTTCTCGTATACATTTGACAACAGGTATGTATTGAATGCAAACTTACGTTTTGATGGAAGTTCTACCATCGATCCCCAAAACAGGTTTGTACCATTATGGTCCATAAGCGGTAGATGGAACCTTCATAACGAAAAATTTATAAAAAAGTGGTTTCCGGATTTCATCTCTGAATTTGCTATTCGCGGAGTATATGGTTACACCGGGAACATCAATAAAGCCGCATTGCCCTATGCCTACATAAGGTTAACCAACAGATCTTACGATAACGAATACCTGGCAGGCACAGTAAGCTACCCTAATCCAAGTATCAAGTGGGAGAAAAAACAGGAACGGTCCATAGGTCTTGATTTTTCTTTCTTCCGTAATAAAGTAGGGGGTATGTTCAATTATTACAATAACGTTACACACGATGTACTCGGTGATGTTTATAACCTCCCTAACTCTTATGGGATTCCACACCTGGCGATGAATATGCATTCCATAAAAAATACAGGGCTGGAATTGAATTTAAATTTTCGTGTCCGGTTCAAAAAAGACTTATCGTGGATTGCTTCCTTTAATGCTGCCAAAAATACAAACCGGATCATAAGCGGCCCGTATGCCACCCCCTTGGATTGGAATGATCCATCTAATTCTACCCTTAACATATGGGGAGGTATCCCAAGCGCCACCAATATCCAGGGATATCCTCTGGGTACGGTATTCGGATACCGGTACGCTGGTGTAAACCCCTTAACCGGAAATGTAGAAGTGTTCCTGTCAGAGGAATCCCGGAATATGTACGCCAAAGTAAAGAATATATCTATTAACGAAGTTCCTGAAGCATGGAGCCTTAACGCAGATCCGGGAGGGTTCACCGATTACCGGACCCAATGGCTAAATCGTTCAATGGTGAAATTAGGCTCAGCCTCTCCCAGCTACACTGGAGGCTTTACATCTACATTAAGTTGGAAAAAATTGGAACTGCGCACGAGTTTTTCCTATGCTGTAGGACATCTGATCAGAAAATTTGATGAAAGAGATTTAGCAATTTCAAATAACTCCGGCCAGACAGCGGGAATATATACTTCGCGCCTGAACAGGCGCACGAATGTGTTTGATCGTTGGCGGATACCCGGAGATATCACAAATGTTCCTTCAATTAACGCCAATCAGGATGCATATACTTATTATTTAACCTCAGACAAATTCCAAAAAGGGGATTATCTGGATTTAAGAGAGCTAGCGCTTACCTACAATCTAAATAAATCTTTTATCCAAAGGCTTGGAGCGCAATCTGCACAGATCGGCATACAGGCACAAAACCTATTTGTGTGGACTAAAGCCGAGGCCGTAGATGTCACAACAAGAACACCTTTTGGATATCCCAGAACGAAAATGTGTTTATTAAACCTGCAATTGTCATTTTAATATGAAAAGATATATACTAATTGCCATCGTATTACTTGGAACGGCGTTAATGCCGGGCTGTAAGAAATATTTACAATATACCCCTGCTGATACAAGGTTCCTGATTGATATGCCATCAATAAAACAAACGCTTGCATCCTACCTATATAATTTTCAGCGTAATGCAAAATTTGTTGGAGATGCCCCAGGCCCCTGGCTACGCGACTGTTATTACAGCAGCACTTATTTCGAATACGCCGATGTCTGGTCTTTTAGCAATTTGGATGCAAAATCAACTGCTTTAACCGAGAATGAAAAAAGGCTTGCAGGCAGAATAAAACTCAATAACCCTGAGTGGGCTTCCCATTATGCTATTGTGGGATTCATGAACCTGATTATTGCCGAAGGGTTGAAAACCAAGGACAATGAAGAGATGAAGAACTATGTAGTGGGAGAAGCTTTAATTCACAGGGCATTTTCATTGTTTAAGTTGTTGCAGTATTATAGCCCGGTGGATGATCCTGCTTTGGGCATTCCCATAAATACGAGTATTGATACTAATTATAAGGATCTGGATTTATCAAGAAAATCACAAAAGGAAGTATTTGACCGTATTATTAAAGATCTGACTGATGCTGAATCAAGAATAAATAAAACCCTGCCTAGAGCTTCATACAATATACTTTACAATTATGATGTGATATACAGGTTGCTTGCACAAACGTATCATTGGTACGCAAGTACCACCGGTTCCAATGAATATTGGGCTCAGGCGGCCAAATATGCCGATCTGGCTATTAACGATCAAAAAGCTGCTGCTGGCGCACTGCCGCAGGATCTTGCGACTTTGAAGCGACTTTGTTTTACCGCCTCTTTTGTAACTGGTACAATAAGTACTGAGGGCTACCCTGAATCCATTTTTAACATGAATGAAATGAGCACAGAGTTTTCAATCAATTATGGATATAAATTTGATTTATGGAATTCCTTATATAAAGATAATGATCTGCGTAAAAGAGCCTGGTTCTTAGCCAGCAATAAACAGACAACACCTATTGCCGATCTTACACCTACAGATTTAAACCCTGTTGCCAATAAATTGGCTTCTTTAAGTATCTATCGAAAGTTTCCGGCCTTCCGTCTTTCCGAGCAATACCTGATATGGATAGAAGCATTGGCCCATACTGATTTTGATAAGGCAAAAACTGTGTTGAAAACATGGCAGTCCAGGCGTTATAGTGGTAATGCCAGTGATTACTACACCCCTGGATCCGTTCATGATCTGGTTAATGAAGTACTAAAGGAGCGTAAAAGGGAGTTTATCCTGGAGGGCGATATGATCTGGCTCGATATGAAACGCACGCATACTTCTGAAACTCGCGTGGTGCAGGGCAAACAGTTCGAACTGGTGGGTAATGACTGGAAATACCAGTTTATGATTCCCGCTTCCGAAACTGAAAAAAATCCTGGAATTAAACAAAACCCAGGCTGGAGCGATGTTATTGTTATTCCATAATTTCTAAACAATTTATCATGAGAAATATAAGATTATTAATCTCAATCACCGTTGCATTTTTATTTTGCTCGTGTACCAAAGACAAACCATTTGACTACAAACTGACTGATTACAGCATAGCAAAGGTAACCTGCCAGGCCAGTAGCAATATCCTGATAGCTGACAATGTATCTGAGCTGGATCTGGACGTAAAAATATATATAGAAAACGGTACTTATACCGATATCAATTCTGTTAAGCGGACAGCCTATAAAGAAGTTCCGAAGGAGCGGTGGAGGAGTCATGACATTAAATTTTTCCTTGCTGATGGAACGCCTGTTGTTCCGCCTTTTAAAACAGCTTCTTCTTCAGTAAATACCTTACAATTTTATGCTGCTGTTGATGGTATTCGTTCTACAAAATCTGTAGCAGCTTATTTGAGCGAGTTTCCTCCTTTAGGCAGTAAAGTTACCCAGATAGCCCAACAACCTGAGCCGTCTTTCTTTTCAGTGCAGGTAAAAACTCCCTTCACAGTTGGGGCCGTTAAGAGAATGCCTGTTATATTCCATGTGATTAATCCAAAGCGTAACGAGGATACTTATCAGCGTATAGATAACGCCGTTCTTTATAATATCATTGATCAGTGGAATAATGTGTTTGGTCGTAAAAATGACAGGTCACCCAATGGAGGGAATCCTAATATTGAATTTGTACCTGCCCTAAAAGACCCATCCGGAAAGCTGCTCGATCAGCCGGGTATTCACAAAATTATATTAACAGACGCACAGGTTACTACTTTTGAAGCCGGGGCTTTGTCTTATATATGGTCTAATACCAGCACCTTTTACTGGAACTGTGATAGATACCTGAACGTCTGGATATCTTACAGTTCTTCCAAACTTCCTACAACTGTCTGGCAGAACTATATTAAAAAAAGTCTGCCATTGGTCTATCCGCAAGGCGTGTGGAACAATTCGGCATTTCCCCTGCCGGCTGATTATCAGGCTGTGGTAAAACAGCTTAATGCAACAGCCCTGGACGCCTGGAAGTTGAATCCTGGCGGAACTGCAAATACGGGTGAACTTGAACAAGTAGGCTTACTGTTTGATTATTCTCTTCTGGCTGTAAAAGACCGTGTCAATGTTGTTCAGCCAATGGGTGCATTTCTTGGATTGATTCCGAATGCTCCCCTGCTTTCTACCGGGAATTATCTTTTGCCGCCGACGGGCTCAGTAAGGAAATGGTATGACGATTTATGCACGGATACCTGGAGGTATAATTTATGGTTTGCAACGCTTGACAACGGCGGATTCGAACCTGCGGGTACAGGAAATCCGACCACCAAGTTTGGTCAAATCTCCGGAAGCCCGAACGTTTACACCTCCTTCAATATCATGGAGATAAGTTCCAATTGTACTTCCATAAGCCAACAACAAACCGCGCGGATCAATTGGGTACTGGAAAATGCTCCGGGAAGACAGGCCTGGAAAAATCCCTCGGCTATAACAAAATGATTGCAGGTATTTATTCAACATTTAACACGAATTAACTTAACATTTAATACAACTTAATAAACATGAAAAAAATCTTTTTCTTATTTGTACTTATTTTTGTGATGACTGGTACGCTATGTGCGCAGGGCATTTCATTTGAGCACGTTACATTTTCTGAGGCCTTGGCAAAATCCAAAAAAGATAACAAGCTCCTTTTTGTTGATTTCTACACGGATTGGTGCGTTCCCTGTAAAAAGATGACTGCGGAAACCTTCTCACTTCCTTCAGTCGGCTCCATCTTCAATGATCGTTTTATCGCAATTAAAGTAGATGCCGAGAAAGGAGAAGGCATCGAGCTTGCTAAAAAGTATAAGGTAAATGCGTTTCCTACTATGTTTTGGATGAATTCGGAAGGGAAAATTGTCTACACAGTTGTCGGCTATCGTAATGAACCTGACTTCCTGAAGGAAATTGAACGTATAAATAAGTCTGCCGAATTTGGAGGGCTGGAAGCTATGACCCAGCAATTTAGAAACGGCTCAAACGATCCTGTTTTTTTATTGAATTTTTATAAATTACTGGCAGAGAAGGATCCTATGCGACCAAAGGTTGCACTTCAGTATCTGAACAGCTTGCCTGATGATCAGCTTTTTGATCAGGATAATGAAATGACAATTGGTATAATTGGCGATATGATTGACGTCGTGAATATGTTTGATAAACGTTTTTTTTATCATTATGCTGAAGAGCTGAAGAAACGCGTTGACGCGGGCATGAAAATCTCCAAAAGTTATAGTTTAGGGGTTGCTTTTACTATTCAATTGAAAATACGTGATTTTCTGAATGCGGCTATTTCAAAGCCAAATAAACAATTGTTTGATGACCTGGTAGCCTATCAGGAAAAATGGCCCAATCATTCATACAAAAATCGTGATGGAGATACGAATCTGCAGACTGGCAGAGGCATCGGCTTTGCATCCTCAGATTTTTTAAAGCTCCAGTATATGTTTGTTAACGATGACAATCCCAATTTATTCAAACAAATGCTGGTTCCCTATATGACTAATTTGATGCAGGATTCTAGTGCCTATAGTGCAAATAAGAGGTTGAATAACCTGCTGAATCGCCCAGACCGAAAGAAGGGCTTTAATGACATGCTGTACATGCTCTTCAAAGGATATAAAGACATTTCTATGAATAATATTATCAACTGGACTGATTATTTCTGGAAAAACTCGCCATCCGATAAAAGAACCAGGGAACAGGTGTCGACCTGGGCGTTTTTTGCAGGCGAATTCAATCCATTACAATCCGGGTTAGTAATAGAAGCCGCTATACTTATCAATAGAACTGGTGATAAAAACAAAGCGTTGGCTTTACTTGACAAGACCATAACGTTACATAACAAGATGGCTATTAAAAACAAAGACCGTATTGTAAAGAATCTCGAAAATGCTAAGCGAGACATCATAAATAAAAAGGTATAGTGCCCTAAGCCTGAAATACGCCTAAATTTCATTATAACAAAGCTTACCGAATAGATTCACGATCTCACGCCGGCGAATCTGGCAAGCTTTGTTTTTTTGATTATATTTAACTCCTGCAATGTCCATCCAATCAGAAAATATAGATGTAGTTAGCGGATTGCGGCAGGGAAAAAACCATGCCCTTACTATCTTATTTGACCGCTATTTTACCTCTTTATGCCATTTTGCAACACGTCTGGTTCAGGACAGTGAAGATGCTAAAGACATTGTTCTGGTTACTTTTAATAAGCTTTGGAATAGCCGTGAGAACTTTCATTCCGAGCAAAACATTAAATCATTTTTATACATTGCTGTTAAGAATGCTTGTTTTGATTTTCTTAAAGTTAACGGGCGCCGGCTGGCACACCACGAGAGTTTTTCAACGCTGGACGAGATAAATGAGGGGGACTTTGAACTAAGACAAGTCGAAACAGAATTGCTGAGAAAGATATATGAGGAAGCTGCTAAGCTTCCAGAAAAATGCAGAAAGGTATTTGAACTTACTTATTTGGAGGAATTAAACTCCAGTGAAATTGCTCAGCAACTCAATATATCCATTTCTAATGTAACTAGCCAGAGAGCCAGGGCCATCCAGTTGCTTAAAATCGCTCTTTTAGACCAAGACCTCCTATTTTTTTATTTCTTACTTTTAACTTTGAACAGAAAAGTTTAGCCCGCTACAAAAAATATTTTCATTTTCTTTTGACATCCGGCTATCCGGCGTCGTTTTCATATATATAACGCAATTCTTATCTTACCTATCAAAAAAACAACACAAAACCAAGATGGCACAATTTCAAGAAATAGAGGATTTGATACTAAAGTTTCTGAAGAAGGAGATAAGTCCTGAAGAAGAGAGTTTATTACAGCAATGGATAGATCAAGACGATAAAAACAAAATGCTGTTTAATGAACTAACAAATAAGGATTTACTTCAAAATAAAATGCAAGCCTTCCACAGCATAGAAAAATTTCAAAAGGAGGCTGCAAGAAAAGAGCTTTTTATGCAAATAGGGACTGAGGCTAAAGTAGTTCCAATCAATAGATTTAAGAGGTCATTAGGCTGGATTGCTGCAGCCGTTGTTATAGGTGTGGCTGCCATTGCGATAATAATGAATATTTCAAAAGATAAGATGATTTCTACCCCGGTTGCTGCACAGCCTTCTGAAACTGATGTAGCTCCAAGACATGATGGTGCCGTTTTAACATTAGCGAGTGGAAAAACAATTGTTTTAGACGATGTAAAGGATGGAAAACTGACTGATATTGCGGTAAAGAACCGTAACCAGGTTTCTTATGTAAATGGCAGTAAAGAAAAAGTTGAACTGAACACCATGACGACACCAAAAGGGAAGCAATTCTCCCTGGTGCTTGGCGATGGCACTAAAGTTTGGTTAAATGCGGCCAGCTCTATTACCTACCCGACAGCTTTTGTTGGAAATGAACGAAAAGTAGATATAACTGGTGAAGTTTATTTCGAGGTTACTCATGATGCTAAGAAGCCATTTAATGTAACAGTAAACGGTATGAATGTTCAGGTGTTAGGAACACATTTTAACATTAACAGCTATGGAGATCAAGGAAGCATAAAAACCACATTGTTGCAAGGCAGTATCAAAGTTTCCATTGCAGGGAAAACCCAAATGATAAAGCCAGGACAACAAGCGCAGGTTTCAAATGAGAACATTAGAGTGGCATCAAATACTGATGTGGCAGCAGTGATGGCATGGAAAAATGGATTCTTTTCTTTTGAAGGCGTCGATGTAAAAGTGCTTATGAAAGAAATATCCAGATGGTATGATGTGGAAGTGATCTATCAGGGAGAACCTAAAGATCTTTTCTCAGGCGAAATTGACCGGAACTTAACATTAACTCAGGTTTTGAAAGGTCTGGCGGATACAAAGGTGAGATACCGTATAGAAGAGGGGAAAAAACTTATAATACTTCCATAATTGTTCCCTGCCAGTAACATTTTACTGTTGTATTAACCATGATGGCCTAGGCGGTAATGTCAAAAAAACTAGAATGTTTGGTCGGTCGCTGGGATTATACTTAATTCAGGCTGCGCGCGAATTTGACACAAGCGAAAAATGGAACGTTATGGCAGACTTTCAGATACTGATCTCTTCCTCCTTAGTAAAGAGGGTGACGGTGCCGCGTTTACTGAAATCTATAATAGATACTGGGTAGTTGATGGAGCATTTTATATGCAGGATGGGAAATCCATGTGGGTAAAATTAACGCATTGGTTTATCAGGAAGCGGAATTGCCTGTAATGGACTATACCGCTGAAGCCAATGATATCGTGAGCAGCATTGGCTTCCATGTTGCCTCCCTGGTTGAAGATGGGGCAACCCTGCAGTTAGGTATAGGCAGCATTCCTGATCAGGTATTAAAAAAACCTGTCGGGCCATAAAAACCTGGGCCCGCACACGGAAATGTTTTCGGACGGCGTGATATCGCTGATCAATAAAGGAGTGATTAACAACAGCCTGAAAAAATTGAACCGCGGCAGGTCTGTTACTGCCTTTATGGCGGGCACCAGGAAACTTTATGATTTTGTAGACGATAATCCTGCTATCCGGGTGATGGATATCAGTTATGTAAACGATACCAGCACCATCGGCAAAACCCAAAAGTGGTGGTTCAAAGGAGAATAAGTTTATAGCCATCTTTTATTTCCATCCTGGTACTCTTATCTTTTTTAAGTAGTGCCAGTTTTGAAAGGTCTCAAACCAGAATTCTGCGTCCGGAAAAAGAACGGAAATAGCTCATTTAGGTTTTATTTGTTTTCTTTCTGTATTTCCATTTGCAGAATAGCATTGCTGTATTGAGCAGTAAGGAAAATATATTGGTGGAGATGATTGGTATATCCGATTTAGAACCACCATAATAGATCCATAGCGCGTTTCCGAGAATCAATACAATGAACATGATCCAGGATACATCGGATGCTTTTTTCTCCTTTATGGTTTTAACCAGTTGTGGTATGACCGACGATGAGGTACAGATACCTGCTACAAGTCCCAGTATTTGAATGGATTCCATTGAATGGGTTTTATGTTGGTCTTACTGATGCAGGGATCCCGGAGTCAAATGCCCCTTAGCGCCGTGCTAAGGGGCAGGGAAGATTATCCTTTTTATTATTCAGCTGCTGCCTGTTCATTGATTGAGCTTACTGCAATTTCTGTAAGGGCGACGTCAGTTGCCTTTTCATTGTCAAGTGTAAATTGCAGGAGTTCGGCCACATCGGTATGTCCCATGTTGTTGGCAAAAACTACCAGAGTACCATAGGTTGCAATTTCGTAATGCTCTACCTTTTGGGCTGCCAGGATTAGCCCTGCATCCCGGATCATAGTATCCGCATCGGTATCCTCAATTATGCTTTCAGCTTCTTTTATCAATCCTACCATGGCATCGCATTTTTTTGCCTGAGCTTTTTCATCCAGTAGCTGAAAAACCTGCTCCAGAGTTGCAATGTGATTATTGGTTTCTTCTGTATGTTTTTCAAATGCAGCTGCGAGTTCAGGGCTGGTTGCGGCCTTCTTCATTTTTGGGAGCGCTTTAGAAAGGTGTTTTTCTGCCCAGTAGATGTCTTTGAGTTCATCTACGAAGAATTCATGGAATTCTGAATTTTCCATCTTGCCTGTTTTGGATTTTGTGGCGGCTTTTGCGCCGGTTTTTGTTGTAGTTGCCATAATTTTTAGTTTTTCGTTAGATTAATGTTCTTGAGTAGTGTCGTATTATAATCAACTAAAGGAAAATAACCCGCAGTATTAAAATTTGTTTAAACTTTTTTAAAAAGGATGATTTTTGCCGGGAACGGTAGCTGGAGCGCAATCCTAAGGTATTTAATCAACATTGGATAAAGGGTGTTGTTTTAGTTTCTTTTGGGCTTTTTTAGGTTAGGTTTAAAACATTTTGATCTTATAGGGGGTTAATGAATTTACCTATTACAGATCTAATCTTCAACATTATGAAAACAAAAAGCATATTAAAATTTTTGCTGAGGTTCGCCAGGTGCTTATAGATAAATTTGGTGGAGTAACTGTCTATTCCAGAAATCAGGTTAAAGGATTTTGGAAACCGGGGGAAGGAAAGGCGGTAGAGGATGAACTGTTGGTGTTTGAAGTGATGTGCCTAAAAATTGATCCCGCATTTTGGGATAAGCTGAAGCTGAGACTGCTCAAAATTTTTAAACAGGATTCGCTGATCATCAGGTGTTCTAAAATAGAACTCCTTTAGACGTTATGTATGCTGGGTTTTTCCGTTGCGGTGGACAACAGTCGGTTTTGAGTTTTGTTTAACAAAATGTTAAATAATTTTTATGAAACTTTCTTACTTTCAGTCTGTTGATTTTAAACGAACTTAAAGACATCTATTATGAAAGCAGCAGTATTTCACAAACCGGGAGACATCAGTTATACTACGGTCGCCGATCCCAGGATCGAACTGGCCACCGATATCATTTTAAAAGTAACCAGCACTGCAATATGTGGTTCTGACCTGCATATTTTAAGCGGGGCGGTGCCGCAGACTACAGATATGGTGATGGGCCATGAGTTTATGGGTATTGTTGAAGAAGTGGGGGCTGAAGTAAGAAATCTTAAAAAGGGAGACCGCGTCATTGTTCCTTTTCCGATTGCCTGTGGTCATTGCTTTTTTTGTAACCATGGTGCTTCTCCATCCTGCGAAAATTCCAATTACAAGCATTACGGCCCGAACGGGGATCTGATGGACCAGAAAGGAGCTGCTTTGTTTGGTTATACTGATCTGTATGGTGGGTATTCGGGAGGGCAGGCAGAATATGTGCGTGTGCCTTATGCAGATGTAAGTCCGAGAATCATTCCGGATAACCTGAGCGATGAACAGGCACTTTTTCTGACCGATATTTTTCCAACGGGATGGTCGGGTGTCGACTGGGCGCAGTTGAAAGGCGGTGAGGTTGTAGCGATTTTTGGATCTGGCCCTGTAGGACTGATGGCACAAAAGGCCGCCTGGCTAAACGGTGCCAGCCGGGTAATTGCTATTGATCCACTGGACTATCGTCTGGAAAAAGCTAAAGCGGTTAATAAGGTAGATACACTAAACCCACATAGAGTTAATGTAGTGGAAGCCATTCGTGAAATGACTCAGGGAAGAGGTGCAGACGTTTGCATTGATGCAGTAGGATTTGAACCCGAGCGCAGTTTTATGGATAAGGTAAAAGCAACGATCAATTTTGAAAAGGGCAGCATGAAGGTGCTGGAAATGTGTTTTGAAGCGGTTCGCCGTAGCGGAACGGTATCAGTCCTGGGGGTTTATGGTAGTCCTTACGATAATTTCCCGCTGTTCAGGATCTTTGATAAAGGCATCACCATTAAGCAGGGACAGGCTCCGGTACTGAATTATATCGATCATTTGATCATGCTGGTCAGAGAAGAAAAGGTGGTGCTGGATGATATCATTAGCCATAAACTGCCTTTGAGTGAGGTGGCGCAAGGATATAAAATATTTGATGAAAAAGCAGATGATTGTGTAAAAGTTGTTTTAAAACCTTAATCGATTTGTTTAAAACTTAATATAGCCATTATCTGCCGGCCCTGCAGCCGCGGTTCACGAACGAAGCGTACTTTCGCCCGTGTTCTTGCGCTCTGATTTTGAAAGCATCCGATTTTTTCCCCAATCATAGTCTTCCTTAAAATCCTCATCGGGGTGGAAGTAATAAGCAGGAGTAGTACTGAAGCGGATAGCGCGGCCTGGTTTTGAAGTTTCCTCTTTTTTCGTTGTTTTAGATTTCATAGCTTAAGATTTGATATGAATTTGAACAACTAAATGATGCAATTGTTTTTATTGTCATTCAAATATGAAGCTGATAAAATGGATGTGAAAACAAAAAGACATTTTCTTATTCTGTGGTCAATTGAGCAGTCATTTGAATTGCAGCATTTACCGCACCTTCCATATAACCTGGGTAAACGGTAGCGCACTCAGTTCCGCAGAAAAACAATGATCCATTTAGATAAGCTAACAAACGATCCTTATGGGAGTATTAGTTTGAGCAAAGGCAGCGCTTCCAGAAAACAGAAATGCAAATAACAAAAAGGTAATTTTATAGAATCTCATAAGGTTTTATTTAATGATGCTGTGTTCATCAGGATTCCATAAAAAAATAGAGTGTTACCTCTGGTATAATTTAGACGATAATACGCTCATTCTCCATATGCTGGATGGCGCGCCGGCTACAACATCAGCTGAAGAATTTTCGAATTTTTGGTTTTTATGTTTGAGTTGTGCAGGTCTTTCCACAAGTCACCTTTTTCGAGCAGCCTTGATGGTATGTTTTCTATTGTGAAGTCTGACGGCTTTAGGTCTAAGGTTAGTTCTTCCCATTCGATGGGCGTAGAAACAGCAGGCTGTTTGGACGGCCTGACGCTGTAGGCAGCAGCCAGCGTATCGGCCTGATCATTCTGTGAAAAGTCGACAAAGAGCTTGCTGCCTCTTTTGTCAACAGATACTTCCAGCGTAGTGAACATGGGTGTCAGTTCATGTATTTCCTGGCAGATGTGTTCAGCTATTTTCCTTGCCTGCGGATGAGTAAATCCTTTGCAGGGGATAAAAATGTGGATGCCGGTTTGTCCCGATGTTTTGATAAAAGCGCTGAGCTGCTGCGTGTGAAAATATTCTTTTGCCTTTACTGCTGTTTTCGCTGCCTTTTTAAAGTCTTCATCAGAGGGGTCGAGGTCAATGGCAATGTAATCCGGTTCGTCCGGCTTTTTTGTAGTCGAATTCCAGGGGTTTAAATCGATGCATCCCAGGTTAATGAGCCAGAGTAGTGCCGGAAGGTTGTTGCATACAGCATAGTCAATGATCCCGGCTTTTCCTTTTACTTTGTGTTTTCTTTTAGTGGAATGGATGTCCAGGAAGTCCGGCTGGAAGCCTTCCATGTCTTTGATGTAGAATCCCGGGGCGCCGGCACTGATGTTTTTAACGTGCAGGGTCAGTGGCCGGTCTTTCAGATGCGGCAGGATGTACCGCGAGATGCTGTTGTAGTAGGCAATCAATGCAGCTTTATTGGTTTTCTTCCACAATTTTTTTTCAATATTGCTGAGCTGTAGGGTTTGCTTTTCTATGGTTATTGCTCCCTCAGATTTAATCTTTTCTTCAAAGATCTTGTTCCAGTTGCTTTCAGCGGAGATGTTGCTCCGGGTGGATCCATTGTTTTTTGATTTTGGAAAGAGCTGGCCAACGGTGCTGTGTTTGATTTGGGTATGGCCCCTTGCTTTGGTGGTAGTTACAGATTCGTTCAGTACCTCGGGACCGTTGACTTCTGCATCCAGCTGCGCTGATACGGCGCTGTTTTTACGGTTGCTGTGCCATATCCTGGAATGGCTGTTCATCGCTACTTCCAGAATGGTATAACCGGAAAGCACAGATTGATCTTTTTTGGTGATGTCTGTCTCCAGCTCGTGACCGTCTTTGACTTTGGTGAGCAGCCAGGCATTTTCCGCCTTTCCGTAGGTTTTGATCAGGTTGAATTTTCCTTTGAGTTTTTTGCCGTGTAAGGTAATGCTCAGTTTATTTTTATGGTAGTGGGAGAGTAGCCAGTGTTCCTGCTCTTTTTTGCCCTTTATGTTTTCTGATGGTTCCCAGGTACCATTGTCCCAGACCAGAACGGTACCACCGCCATATTGTCCTTCCGGGATGATGCCCTCAAAGTCTTTATAGTCATAAGGGTGGTCTTCTACTTCCATGGCCAAGCGGTGGTCTTTGGGGTTCATGGATGGCCCTTTGGGCACTGCCCATGATTTGAGTACACCACGGACTTCCAGCCTGAAGTCGTAATGCAGGTGTGAGGCATCGTGTTTCTGAACAACAAAGATCAGCTTTTGGTTGTCCGGAGCACCGCCTGTAGGTTCCGGGGTAATGTCAAAGCTGCGTTTCTGATGGTATTTTTCCAGGTCGGATTTGTTGTCTTCTGCTTTTTTATTATTTTTTACATTGTCTTTATTGCTGCTTTTTTTACCCTTTGGCTGGCTGTTTTCCTGTTCTTCCTCATGCTGCTGCTCAATGACCGCTTCTACCGTCTGACTTTCTTTGGGTACCTCTCTGACCACATCTTTGGGCTTTTTGTCTTTACGGAATCCAAGGAAGGTGGCGGGTTTACGGATCCGGCCGGATTTTGTCCAGGTGGCGAATTCAAAATTGGCTACTAGTATGGGTTTTACCCAGTGTGTTTTTGCACCTTTGGTGTCCAGCACTTTATTGGCAAAGGGAGATTCATCCGTTTCTATTTCCTGGAGCTGTTTGAGTATGCCGGGCATTTCGGCCTGTTTGTATCCACCACCTGATCGTCCGATCCATTGCAGCATTCCGTTTTCATAGGCGCCGAAGAGCAGGGATTTGAAAGACCTGGATTTGTCTGACTCTGCCCAGCCGCCAATCACAAATTCCTGCCTTTTTCGGGTTGGCACTTTTAACCAGTCATACGCCCTGGCGCCAGGGACATAGGGACTGTCTTTTTTTTTGGCGACTATGCCTTCCAGGTTATCTTCGAGTACTTTTTCATAGAGCGCCTTTCCGTCTTCAAAGCTCTGGCTGAACAGGAAAATCTGGTTGCCTTTGACGAGGGTTTCCAAAAGCTCTTTACGCTGGCAAAGCGGCAGCTCCATCAGGTTGTTGCCATCCAGGTATAGCAGATCAAATACGCAGTACCGGATCGGGCTGCGTTTCCCGTTGTAAAGTTGGAGGGTATCAAAATCGGGTTTGCCTTCTTCGTTTAAGACCACCACTTCTCCATCAATGATCAGGTCATGTTCCAGGCTTTTCAAGGCTTCGGCAATTAGCGGGTACTTGCGGGTATAGTCAAGGCCACCTCTTGAACTCATGGTTACTTTGTTCTTTTCTACCCTCGAGACAATGCGGTAGCCGTCCCATTTCATTTCATAAATGTAATCGGTGCTTTCCACAGGCGCCGCGGTTAGGGTGCAGAGCATGGGCGAAACAATGGCTGGCATTTTTGATCTGGCCATTTTGTTAGTGCTGGCTGAGGTGTTTGATGGCATGCTGCGCCGCATCATCACCTTCCGTAAGTTTTTCCATCCTGTCCTGCAGGTCTTTGTCCCAGTCGAGTACCGCGTTTTCCGGGGTATTACCGCAACCATAAATGCCGACTTCAGGATCAGGGCCGAACAGGCAGCAGTAAGCATCACCTTCAGGGTCGCTGTTTTTATAAATCAGTGGCTTTAATTTCTTTGCTTTTTCAGGTACCCATTCCTGTTCAAAGTCAATGGCTATCGCTTGACGTTCCTGGTTGATATTGTTGTCCATAGTAATTGGTGTTATTTAAAAAGATAACAAATACAGATTGTATTGGGTTTTGGGATTAGGGGGGCAGATATTGCTTACCTGGACAAGTAAAAGTAAAACATGGCTTTTACGATCTGGCTCATGGATCGTTTTCCTGTCACCCAGTCAGAAATACTCTCCCGGTCTATTCCTGTGTCAAAAGCGATTTGTTTGATCCTGACCCCTTTCTCCTGCATCCTTCGTTCCAGCCAGGCGGTGTTGACAATGCTGGCAGGAGCGGGCGCGAAGCTGGCCGGACTGACCCTGATTTCTGCGCCGGGACAGAGTTTCTCAAAGAGCTCTTTTGTTCTGCCGATCAGTGTAGCTTCTGTTGCATACTTGCCAGACTTGGTTTCGCCCTGTGCCGTTTCTATTTCAAGGTAATCGTCGGAAACTGAAAGAATGGTAAAGGTAATGTTCGATTGTGTCTTATGGCGTTCTGCTGCCTTTGAAAGTTTTTCAATTTGGGCTGCTGAAAGCCTGGAGCTCAGTTGCTCAATTCCTGGGATACTGCTCATATTATATAGGTAACAAAAATAGCCGTCCCCTGGTCTTTAATTTCATCAAATTTGGAGACACCCAAGGCGTCCTTTTTAGTTAAGTATTTGACTGCGCCGTAAACAGCGGCGCCGATCAAAGCTGTTTTTAATAATCCCATGGTTTCAAATGTTTAAACGGATAACAATTGCCAAAAGACTTTGTTTAGTTGAGCTGGAAAAGCGTTGAACGACCTCTGCTGCATTCGTAGTGATCAGTCCTCTGATGCGAGACAGGAGAAATCACCTGGATGAGATTCTCCAAAGTGCCCAATTAAGGCAGGAGTTCTGAACTCAAAGGCACCGCCAGGAAAACTTTGTTGATTTTAGGTTGTTATTGGAATACATACACCTAGAAATTTATAATTATGCCTAGAGGAACAAAAGTGGAAAGAAATTCGGTATCGAACCAGCCACACGAGATCAAGTACGAAGCTGATAAAATGAATGTGAAAGCTGCTGATATTAAGGATGCGAAAAAAGGCGGATCCAATCAGCGAAAAGACATTGAAAAAAAAGTAAAGTAATTAAAGCCCCGAAAGGGGCTTTTTTGTCGGGTGAAGGTAACCATGAAGATCGCAACCTATAACATTAACGGTATTAACGGGAGACTGGCAAACCTGCTTCGCTGGCTGGATCAGGCGCAGCCCGATGTCGTGTGTTTGCAGGAGCTGAAATGTGAAACTTCCCGCTTTCCGGAAAAAGCATTGACTGAGGCCGGGTATCAAGCGATTTGGAAGGGAGAGAAAAGCTGGAATGGGGTAGCGATTTTATCGAAAGATGCAATCCGGGAATTGCGTAATGACCTTCCGGGTGAAGATGATTCCTTTACACACAGCCGGTATATCGAGGGCTTTACCTTTGGGGTGGTGATTGGCTGCATTTATCTGCCCAACGGAAATCCTTTCCCCGGGCCAAAGTTTGCGTATAAGCTCCGGTGGTTTTCCAGGTTGATGGAACACGGGCAAACATTATTGGATACCGGCTTGCCGGTTATGCTGGTGGGTGATTACAATGTGATGCCGACTGAACTGGACACTTATAAACCGCAGAAGTATCTGAACAACGCGCTGTTCAGAACAGAAATCAGGCAGGCGTATGCGGATTTGCTTGCGCAGGGCTGGACGGATGCGATCCGGGAATTGTATCCCGATAAGCGGATCTATACGTTTTGGGATTATCTGAGAAAGGCGTACGAGCGGGATGCAGGTCTGCGGCTGGATCATTTTTTATTGAATCCAGAACTGGGTGCTCGACTTAAATCAAGCGGAGTCGATAAGGAAGTTCGCGGATGGGAAAAGTCCAGCGATCATGCGCCGGTATGGATTGAACTTAGAGAGCCTAACGAGGTTACTGAGGATAAGGATTCGGCTGTAAAGAAAACAAAGGGTAAGTCTACAAAGAAGGCTGAAAAATCAAATCATGTTTCTGAAAAGAATAGTAGTGTTTCAGAGGTGGATTCCTTACCTGAGGATGTTAAGGCATTGCTGGATGCGGCGCCTGTTGCTGAATTGCCTAGAAAGATTAAGGCGATGAAGGCTACGCAGGTCGATCAGCCTTTTCATGACGACGGCTGGGTCTATGAGATCAAATGGGATGGTTATCGTGCGTTGGCATTCGTAGAGAATGGGAGTGCGGAATTGGTCTCACGGAATAATTTGGTGTATGATCATTTTTCGCCCATCAATGAGCTGCTAGGCAGCTGGGGTCTGGATATTGTTTTGGATGGAGAAATTGTGGTACTGGATGAAATCGGCTCGCCCAATTTTGTGGCCTTGCAGAACTGGCGCAGTGAAAAGGATTTAAACCTGTTGTTTTATGTGTTTGACGTATTGTGGTATGATGGGAAGCTGTTAACCGATTACACGTTGCTGGAAAGGCGCTCAGTATTGGAGGCAGTGTTGCCCAAAGAGGATGGACTGATTCGAATCAGCCATCTTTTTGACGCGGATGGGGTCGCATTTTATGAGACAGCTAAACGCATGAAACTTGAAGGCATCATTGCCAAGCGGGCAGAAAGTGTATATACCGGTGATGCGCGTTCCAGAGAGTGGTTGAAAGTGAAAGCTAAGCTTCGCCAGGAAGTGGTGATCGCAGGGTATACGAGGAACGAAGATAGCGGAAAGAATTTTAGTGCTTTAGCAGTTGGTGTTTATGATGAGGCTGGGGTGCTAAGATATATCGGCAAAGTGGGAACGGGATTTAACGATATAATGCAAAAGGAACTATTGAGGCAGTTTAAGCCTTTGGAGACTAAGGTTTGCCCTTTTGATGTGGAACCGGATGTGGATGAACCTTCCAGGTTCCGGCCTAGGAGATTGGGTGCGAAACCGACATGGCTTTTACCTGAGCTGGTTTGTGAAGTTGAATTCGCAGAAATCAGCCGGGACGGTAAACTCCGGCAGGCGTCTTTTAAGGGATTGCGTGAGGATAAAGATCCTGGCGATGTAGTACTGGAAGTCCCTTCTGTAACTGATGAAGTGCTGGAGGATTTTAACGAAGAGGTAGAGGTAAGCGTCGATGAGGCAGCTGAAGCTGATTCGGATACTACTAAGGTTTCAGCTACTGTTAAACCTTCAAAGTCGGTAAGAGTGAAGGGCGTAAAACGTAAGATGAGCACGAAGCCTTTGCTGGAAGGTAAAAATGAAATATCCGAAAAGTATATTGATGGCCATGTCATCAAATTTACGAACCTGAACAAACAATACTGGCCGGAGGATGGGATCACCAAACGAGATATGTTCAACTACTACGATCAGATTGCCCCATATATGGTGCCTTACCTGGTGGACCGGCCGATGTCGCTGAACCGTTTTCCCGGAGGAATCCACGGGCAGAGTTTTTACCAGAAGAATGTGGCAGAGACGGCACCTGAGTGGGCGCATACCATGCCGCATACCAATGAAAAGGGAGAGGAGAGGGAATATTTATTAGGTCATGACCGCGCTACACTTTTATGGATGGCGACTTTAAGTTGCATTGAAATGAATCCATGGTTCAGCCGGGTCGGCTCGCCGGACAATCCGGATTATTGCGTGATTGATCTGGATCCGGATAAAAATACTTTCGAGCAGGTGATCGAGGCCGCCCAGGTGACCAAATCCGTATTGGATGGGATGGGGGTACCTTCGTATGTCAAAACTTCAGGGTCAACCGGGATTCACATTTATGTGCCACTGGGTGCAAAGTATACCTATGATCAGTCGCAGCTGTTTGCGGAGGTAGTAGTCAAGCTGGTGCACAGGCTATTGCCATCTTATACCACTTTGGAAAGGATGATTTCCAACCGTGGCGGCAAGATGTACCTGGACTTTTTACAGAACCGGCCCGGGGCAACGATTGCCGGGGTCTATTCACTTCGGCCTAAACCCGGGGCAACCGTATCAATGCCCTTGTATTGGGATGAAGTGAAGCCAGGACTGACCATGCGTGACTTTACGATCCATAATGCTGTTGACCGTTTACGTGAGGTTGGTGATTTGTTTACAGGGGTTTTAGGTGACGGAATAGATATGGTCGCCGCCATCGGAAAAGCACGGGATACTTTCGGATGATTTTTGGAAGTTAAAAACTTTTTGGTGGGTTAAGTAGTTCTAGTGCTGTAATAGCTGAATAAACTTAAAGTCTGAATGAAAAGAAAATTATACCATTATCAGGAGAGTGATGTCGAACTGCTTTTTAATAAGCTGGAACAACGACCGTTTAATCACCGTTTGCTTTACCAATTGCCTACCGGAGGTGGAAAGACTGTCGTTTTTTCAGAAATTGCGATGAAGTTCATTAAAAAGTACAATAAAAAGGTAATCGTGCTGACTCACCGGAAGGAATTGTGTGACCAAACTTCCGCTGCGGTAAAGCTGAGTGGGATCAGTACAAAAGTAATCGACAGTTCAGTAAAAAAAATCGCCAGGCGGGAAGGCTATGCATGTTATGTAGCAATGGTAGAAACGCTGAAAAACCGGATAAATGACAAGCTGGTTAACGTTGATGATGTGGGTCTGGTGATTGTAGATGAGGCCCATCACAATTCCTTTCATAAGCTGCTTGGTAAGTTTAAAAATGCTTCTGTTATTGGTGTTACCGCTACTCCGTTCAGTTCAGATGTTAATCTGCCTATGCGCAGGAATTACAACGAGCTGGTTGTTGGCGCTCCAATTTGTTCGTTAATCGAATCGGGCTATCTCGCAAGGCCATTTACATGGAAATACGATGTGGAGCTCAATACGCTAAAAACCGGTATTCACGGAGATTTTACGGTCAGTACCTCTGACGAGCTCTATAGTTCAAAGCCCATGCTGGACCTGTTGGTACATGCCTATGAGCGTCATTCCAAAAATAAGAAGACACTTATTTTCAATAACGGCATTTTTACCTCCCGTAAGGTAGAGGAAGTTTTCAGTGCCCTGGGATACCCCATCCGACACCTGGACAATAAGACCAGTCCAGCTGAAAGAAAGGAAATTTTACAGTGGCTAAAAAAGACGAGGGGGGCGATTCTTACTTCTGTTTCGATTCTTACTACTGGTTTCGATGAACCAACAATTCAGACTGTGATACTGAACCGCGCAACTACTTCAATTACACTCTATCATCAGATGATTGGCAGAGGATCACGAAGGTTGCCTCAGAAAAAGACGTTTTCAATAATAGATTTGGGAAACAATACGGAACGCTTTGGTGAATGGGCTGCGCCGATTGACTGGCAGCATGTGTTTGAGAACCCCGAAACTTATCATGAAATGTTGAACAGCAGAACCAGTTACCAGGCCCATCAGATCCCGTCCGACATGCGTGACAAATTTCCGGCCAGCAGGGAGATTTCTTTTGATGTGCAGGCTGCTCACCAGGCGGCGTTGGAAAGTGGAAAGAAAGCCAGGGTGGTGATACGGGATTCCATTCGCCAGCACGCACTGATGTGTGTGGATAACAGTGATTCGATTATCCAGGCACTGGAGTTAACCGCTGAACTGAATAAAGAGATTGACTGGAGGATTAAACAGTACGGCAAGTGTCTTGGGAAAGTGACCAAAAATTACACAGACTGGTTAAAGGAGGATTATATGGTTAAGCTTAAAAAGCTGATCGAAAAGATCATGGGGAGAAGGGTGTTGTTAAAAGCGGCAGTTTAAACTATTCAAAAATAACCTATGTTATGGAAAGGAGGAATTATGCCATGGTATAACGGAGCTTACCCACCATCTTATAAAAACCAGCCCGTACACATTCGTGAAAAGGCGACTGAAATCGCTAATGAGATTTTAAAGGAAGATGGTGATGAAGGAATTGCAATTGCAACCGGGCTGAAAAAGGCCAGGGAATATTTTGAGGAACATCCGGAAGAAAAGCCTCGGGGTTCAAATGGAGATTGATCAGAAGAATTTGTTTATTAATAGCGAAAACAGAACATGGAAAATAATAAGGAAATCATCAGCGATTTGAAAGGTCTGGTAAATATTGTCAATGATGGCAAAGAAGGTTATGAGTCCGCTTCGCAGACTACGGAAAGTCTTGAGCTTCAGGATTTGTTCTTAAAGTATTCTGCTCAGCGGGCAGGATATGCGATGGAGTTGAAAGCACACCTTGCCCGGCATGGTGGGGAATCGGATAATGAAGAAGGTGGCGTTCTGGGAGTGCTGCATAGGGCCTGGATTGATATCAAACAGGCTTTAAGCAGTAAAGAAGATGTAGCTATTTTAAGCGCGATAGAAACGGGCGAAAAATCGGCAATCGAAAAATATGATGAAATACTGGATGAGGAAACGCTGCATGCAGATCATCTGGAGTTACTGCAACGCCAGCGTACCGGGATTCTGGAAGCTTTGAAGGAAGTGGAAACTTACCGCATTCGTCTGGAGCATTAATTATATTTAGATTTTGGTGATATTTATTGGTTCAGAGATTCTTTTTAGGGGTATCTGAACTAGTTTTTTAGATAAACGCATGCAGCAAACTACTTTTGAAATTTTAAATCTTACTGATGATGGCGTTATTCCCAATAGTAAGTACCCGGTAATCTTTTATCATCATGTTTTTACAATGGAAGGTGAACCTGCGGCTGCTTTCCTGGAGCACAGGTTTGCAGAAAATGGCTGGAGCAATGCTTTTCGCTGGCGGGTGTATAGTTATCATCACTATCATACCAATACTCATGAAGTGCTGGGCGTTTACGCTGGAAATGCTTTGTTACAACTTGGTGGACCCAAGGGAGAAAAAATGCATGTCCGGCCCGGAGACGTGCTGATTTTACCGGCGGGTACAGGGCATATCTGTTTGAGTCACAGTGATGATTTTGCTGTGGTTGGAGCTTATCCAAATGGTGTTGAGCCTGATCTGGTTAAAATTACTGATACGCGGCCGGAAGGAATTGCTGATAAAGTTGATGCTGTTCCGGTACCGGAAAAAGATCCATTTTTTGGCAGCACTCCTCCAGGTATGGTCAGCTCATGGGTGGAGCGTGAGGAAAGAGAATATAATTAATCCCTTCCCGGTTATTTATCTGCCTTCAAAATAAACTGGTTTAAGCGATTCTGAGATGCGGAAGGTGAGATTGATCCTTGGGCCAATTTCCCGTGCGGTCTTGGGGATGTGGTGCTCATAATGTTCCTGCATAGTCTCACCCATCAGCAGCAGGCTTCCGTGCGTAAGCGGTATGTCTAATTGTTGAATGTCTTTTCTTGTTTTGTGCCGTACCTTAAAAATCCTGGTATCACCAAAGGTGACCGAGGCAATGTGGTGGTGCTTGCCGTCGGCAGGTAGGTTGTCACTGTGCCAGGCCACAGAATCTTTTCCATCGCGGTACAGGTTTAGCAGTACCCGGTCAAAGTTGATTTCGGTGATCTGCTCCACGGCTTGTTTAATTTCTAATAATAAGGGTGTCCAGGCATGCCCGTTTGCTCCGCCGTAATATGCGGTTAGCCGCGGGTCTGGTATTACTTTGTCGTACATTTTACGAATGCGCTGCTGCCAGGGTGTCTCCTTAAGCAGGGTGTGGTAGTAAAGATCGGCCTCCGCTTTATTAAAAAAACGCTGCCATAACCTTAGTTCGGTATCAGGCAACTTAAAGTCTATATACCTTTTAATGCCTCCCTCAAATAGTGCCGTCTCTCCAAAAAGGTTCATCCTGCAATTTAGCAATTTAATTTTTAAAGCTAAAAATATTAGTATTTATAATTTACTTATGTTCTTTGTGTGGAAGTATTGTTTTCTCCGAATAAATTCCTAAAATTTGAGCTAAACAAACAATTAACGACTTCAACAATGGCAATTGGATTTACCCCAAAATATAAGCAGGAATTTGCTTTATCTGTTTTCACACCGCAACAGTATATCGTACTGGCACTATCGGCAGCAAAGTCTCTGAACTGGGAAATATTAGATCCCAGTAACATTGGATTTACAGCCCTCGCCAAGGGAGGTATGTTTTCAGACCCAGCAATGATCAAATTCAAGGTTGTAGAAAATCTGGTTAGTGTAGAAAGCAGCACCCTTGGAAACGCCATGGCAGATTTCGGCAAAAACAAAAAGAACGTTGGGCAGTTGCTTGATGCTATTAAGGAACTAGAGCCAAATTTTACTGCTGAAGATCTAGATCGGCAATACGATAGTTTAGCGCGTGTTCCTGATGAACAGGATGTTCTGCAGCAGGCTCCGGCTACAGCAAAAGAAAATTTTAAGGACTTTATTGGACTATTTGTTCCGCGTAAGGGATATTTTGTAACCCCACTTATTGTAGACCTGAACCTAGTCATTTTTGCTGTGATGGCATTTTGTGGCGTTGGTATTTTCGAACCTGAGAGCGAGAGCCTGATCAATTGGGGTGCAAATTTCAAACCCGAAACACTTAACCAGCCCTGGCGCTTAATTACCAATTGTTTTCTACATATCGGCATTTTTCACCTGCTGATGAATATGTATGCGCTGATTTACATCGGCTTACTTTTGGAACCCTATCTTGGAAAACTACGTTTTTTATCCGCATATCTTCTGGCTGGTATTGGTGCAAGTGTAGCCAGTTTATGGTGGCACGACCTTACCATTAGTGCAGGGGCATCGGGAGCTATATTTGGTATGTATGGCGTGTTTTTGGCGATGCTTACCACCAAACTTATAGATGAAAGCGTACGTAAAACCCTGTTAACCAGTATCAGCGTATTTGTAGGATATAACCTGCTTTATGGCGTTACCGGAGGGATAGATAATGCGGCCCATATAGGAGGGCTGTTTAGTGGCCTTATGATTGGGTACGTTATGATACCAAGTTTAAAACGTTACGAAGTTTTGAAACTTAAGCTGGTTACCATTGCCGTGCTCTGTGTGCTGATATTAAGTACCTCTTTTGCGGTATACCAAAGTATGCCCAATAACATTGCGGAGTATGAAAAAAGGATTAAGCCCTTTGCTTATAATGAATCGATGGCTATGGAAGTTTTCAATTTGCCTGAAAATACTTCTACGTCAAAAACACTTTATGAGATTAAAAACCGGGGGATTTATTACTGGAAAGAGAACATCAAGCTCATCAATGAACTGGATTCAATGGACCTTCCAGAGGTACTTCACAAAAAACATGCGTTGTTGATCAATTACTGTCAGTTGCGGATCAAGTATTACGAAGTGCTTTATAAAGCATTTGAAGAAGACACTGAGAAATACAAAAACGAGCTTGAAGGGTATAATGGACAAATAGAGGCAGTAATTAATAAAATTGAAGCGCAGTAAAAAGCATTATGCGTTATAGAATTAATTTCATTGGATATGGATATTTTTCAGGAAACATTAACCTTGCGGGCAAGAAAAAGGGGATTCCATCTGATCACTGAAGAAGTAGTTGCAGCTATGCCACAAATAACTTCCCTTACAAAGGGAATCTGCCAGATTTTTATACAGCATACTTCAGCTTCGCTTACGATAAATGAAAATGCCGACCCTACGGTACGCACTGATTTTGAGATGTTTTTTAACAAGTCGGTTCCCGAAAACGATCCGGACTATGTACACGATTACGAAGGCTCAGATGATATGCCCGCACACTTAAAATCAGCTATTCTGGGTAGTTCTGTGAGCATTCCTATAAGGAATGGCAGGCTTGCTTTGGGCACCTGGCAAGGGATTTACCTTTGTGAACATCGTAATTACGGTGGGGGGCGAAGATTGGTTGTTACAGCATGGGGAGAAATACAATAATTTCAGCTTTCAGTTATGGAAACCTCAGGATTTAAACATCTATAATTAAAACCGCCATTATGAACTATAAAATCAAAACTCCTGTAACACTAACTGCCATCTTTACACTTCTGCTGTTCAATTTAACTTGTGTTTTTGCTCAACAGCCACCTGTGGAATTCTTCAACGGATTGAAGGCTATGCCTGTCAATAGGGCACAAGCTAAAAATGATATGATGATCAGCATTGCAAAAATGCCTGCCTTTCATGGAGCATATCATTTCTTAGGTGTTTTATATTCCGAAGACCAGCAACAGGATTCGGCAATTTATTATCTTGAAAAGGCAGTCAGTTTAAATACCGCCAATGTAAATAAAACCAGAGAGATGTCCCTTGCCCGGTTAATAGAAGCTTATACCTTTAAGCAGGATTTCGAAAAGGCATACCACACTGGTTTGGAAGCTTATGGGCTTTATCCTGAAAACAAAGCAATTGCGATGAACTTTAAAGACGCCTGTATCTGGTCGTACTACATCAGACATACGGGGCTAAATAAAAGCTATTTATCACCGATAATCATGGATGAATACGAGGTTAACTCCATACCACAGGAATATCTGATCACCAGAAAACTGATCCATAACGGAGAAAGGCTGCAGGTTACAGGACAGTCCCTGAAAACCATCAATAAATTAAATTACGACGTTTTAAAATGTATAACTGCAACAGACAAAAAAGAAAGGGAACTGAAATTTAAATTAAGCTGGGATATGAATACTGAGTTTGGTGGTAAAGTATTTCCCACCGAAATTGTGATCAACAACAACAGAAATGCCATATATGAAAGAATTGGTGCATTACTGGTTAAGGATCCTAGGGTTGACCTGAAAACCGAGATCGAAAAGTTAAAATGAAATAGGCTGACTACTTGCTTACATGATTTACGGAATAGTGCGTGTGGCTAAGAATAAATCGTTGAACTTTCATTGACGGATTAGTTTGTGAGGTAGGCTGTTGGTTAAATGTCAGATGTTGTTTATATTTGTAATGTGAAAACACAAAGAAAAAATAATACGTCACCTGCTAAGGTTAACCCGTTCATTAAAATGATTGAGGATAAGAAGCGTATTGTTGATGCTATTAGGGCTGGTCAAGATTTGTCTAAATTAAAAGACATTAAATTTGTTACGCCATTATAATCTAACTCGAACAGAACAAGGATCTTATTTATTTACTACTGATGCTGGCTGCGAATACACAGCATTTTTCACATCTTACCAAATTTTTGATGAAGCCGGTAACAGCCATACGATCTATAATTTTGGATTTGACCGAAATGGAACATTCGATGGTGGAGAATTTCAACATTCTTTTGATCGAAAAATAAAAGCTACGATCGTATATATCATAAAAGAGTTTTTTCGGAAAAACGATAGCAAGGTAATGGTGTATTTCTGCTACCCCGATGATAAGTACGCGAGGCATAGAAGTAATGCAATATCTAAATTTATAGATGATTTGGCTACAGGCAAAGAGGGAGAGTAAAATAAACTTTATATCTTAAATGTTTTGTGTTTTTTGCCCCACTTTTCGAGTTCCCGGATAATAGGTTCCAATTCATATCCAATAGGGCTTAGCTCATATTCAACCCTTGGCGGCACCTCTGCATAAACTGTTCGTTTAACAATCTTGCTCTCTTCCAGCTTCCGCAACTGCAGGGTTAGCATTCGCTCTGTTATATTGGGCAGACGTTTCTTTAATTCTCCAAACCTGTGTTTCCCGTTAATGAGGTAACAGCAAATGGCCAATGCCCATTGCCCTCCAATAATGTTTGATGCATAAACCTCCAGGCACTCGTTGGCCAAAGCCTGTTTGTTTTCAAAGTTGGTAGAGGTTTCTTTGATTTTAGACATTACTTACATTTTTTATAGTACCATACAATTGGTAGCCTGCATGCAAACTTACTGTATTGCCAATTACTTTTGTGCACAATAATTGAATTCTGACGATATATGAAAACATTAGTGATTGTGATTCATCCCGATATTAAAAACTCTGCTATCAATAAAAGATGGATTGAGGAACTAAAAAAACACCCTGAAAAATTTGACGTTCATCAATTGCATGAAGTCTATCCCGATGAAAAAATAGATGTACAGGCCGAACAGAGATTACTAGAAAAGTACGACAAAATTATATTTCAATTTCCTTTTTACTGGTTCAATTGCCCGCCGCTTTTTAAGAAGTGGTTAGACCAGGTGCTTACTTATGGATGGGCTTACGGCAGCAA
Organism: Pedobacter africanus; assembly: GCF_900176535.1. Lineage (NCBI taxonomy): Bacteria > Pseudomonadati > Bacteroidota > Sphingobacteriia > Sphingobacteriales > Sphingobacteriaceae > Pedobacter > Pedobacter africanus. The sequence goes on from NZ_FWXT01000002.1 coordinate 309,101, forward strand.
AAGCGGTTATAAGCTTTTGGGCAAGAAGATTGCTTTGGCAATGTCTGTAGGAATAGATGAGCATGAATATCATTCATCCGGGAAATACAAGTATACCATGGCCGAACTTACAGCCCCTTTCGAACTTACTTTTGAATATGTAAAAGCAGATTACCGGTCATTTTTTTCTTATTATGGAATTGAGTTGAACACCTCGAAGGACTGGATTGAAAAGAGTATTACTTTATATATGAATTTTGTAAGTGGTATTTAGACATGAGCAGAACAATTTCTTTAATAAAGACCTGCTTTCCAAAGTTTATATTCTTTAGGGAGGCAATGCCCGCAGGGGCGATATCCGCTACCGATCGCTTCCTTGGTATCTTTAAAAAAAACACGGTTTTCTATTTTCATCCGTTTACCCGACGAACAGCTTAGTAAGCCATAAATCCCAGCTTTTTTATAGCCTGCCAGTTTAATGGCGCCCGAGCGGATCAGACTGCCTAATTTTCTTTTCCGTTCCTGGGTGGTTTCACCAAGGGTTATATGCCGGTACATTTCTAGCTTTGTTTAGATCTTTGTTTTAAAGTTAAAGTTATAGCATTGGGGAGGTTTAGGGAACCCGTTTATTGCGATTCAATAAGAAGTTGAAGATAAAATGACACAATTTAGCCTCGAGTTGCTTTCTAATCTTCTGAACAAAGTTTATGGGTACTTCGGCTACATCTGCAGCCTGTTCATTAGAAAAACCCAACGTATGGAACGAATATGAATAATCGCAAAATTACTTGTCAACTTGTTAAGTTGTGCTTATCTTTGTGTAACTACCTATACAAACTATCTGTAGTAAAAGGAAATGAAGACAATGACAGTCGGAGAATTTAAAACTCATTTTGCGGAGGTTCTGGAGCAAGTGAAAGCCGGAATAGGTTTCGCTGTTACCTATGGGAGAAAAAAAGAAATTGTTGGCTATTTTCTACCGGAGTCGCAGCTTGTTAAGCCAAAACGTAAGCTTGGTATTTTAGAAGGAAAGGCGAAAGTAACTTTTAAGGACGATTTCAAAATGTCTGAGGAGGACTTAATTGGATGAGTTTTCTTCTCGACTCCCATACCTTGTTGTGGGCTATTACAGACCAAAAAAAGCTCTCACGAAAGGTAGTTGCTATTCTTGAAGATGGTACCAATGAAGTTTTTGTCAGCTCGGTAACTTTCTGGGAAATCTCATTAAAGTATGGATTGGGAAAACTAGATTTGAATAATATTGTTCCCGAAGATCTTCCAAAACTCTCTGAAGAAACCGGATTTAGTTTTCTCCCTTTATTACCCGTTGAATCTGCAGGTTACCATAAGCTTAATGCAACCTGGCATCGTGATCCTTTTGACAGGATGCTGATCTGGCAGGCTTTAAATAATAATCTGACGCTTTTAAGTAAAGATAAAAATGTTGCTCAGTATAGATCTGTCGGGCTTAAGCAACTTTGGTAAAAAACCCGGAGGTTATTTTTCTGCCGTCTGGCCTCAGAAATCGGAATTGAAACCCTGGTCCACTTCATCGGAAACGGCAGGTACATCCTTCCGGATGGAACAGAACGCTTTCTGGTAAACCAGGAAATGCTGCTCAGACTGACAAAAAAACTTGGCGGGGATCGGTGTTTTGCTCGTTTTCCATAGTTTTAGTTATTATTTGTTGGTATGATGATGAATTGTTTTAATGTGAGGCCTTACCAACTATAGCCAAAAACTACTTCACACTTAGATTGTTTAAGTACTTACAATCATTAATTATGGAAATTATCCGATCAGTATCAGCGTATAGCCAGCCGATGGGTAGTTTGAATGCCAGGAAAGGAGCGTAATGGAAGATAAAGACAAATATACAGGTGCTGATTTCATTGATATGGACAATGACTATGAAGTTCTGTACTGGACGAGCCAGCTGAAGGTTACCAATGATGAACTCAAAGAGGCGGTGCGGGAAGTCGGTAACAAAATAGAACTGGTTAAGGTGTATCTGAATAAGGCTTAATTTAAGTATGATGGATAGTATCGAACAAAATAAACAAACGTTAGAACGGGCAAATGCCGCAATTGCAGTAGGAGACTATGAAGGTTTTCTTTGCTATTGTACCGAAGATACGAGATGGACTTTTGTAGGTGAGCAGACCCTAAAGGGCAAGGATGCAGTTCGCGGGTATATGGCTGAAACTTATATAGAGCCGCCCCGGTTTGCTGTGGAGCTCCTTACCGGAGAGGGAGATGTTGTTACCGCAGTGGGAAAAATCAGTTTGAAAGGCAGGGATGGTGAAATGGTATCGTACAGTTACTGCGATGTATGGAGGCTACGGGATGGCAAACTGCATGAACTGAAGGCATTCGTAATCCAAAATATGGATGGGGTGCCAGCCTACGAAATTTAGTGGCTATCCATATTCTTTTTCCAGTCGGCTTTCAGTTGTTTGTAAATCGGGTTTGCTTTTTTCAGGATTGCCGGTGCCGCGCTGCGTTGAGGGCCAACTATGGTCAATGGTAAGCTACAAGTACTCCTGGTGTACAAATCCTTTCGGGCGGGAGTGACAACTGGACCGCGTGCGCAATTGCAGATCAATGGGCCACAGGCTTTAACATAGATTATTATAAAATTAGTATAAGTACCTTAATTGGAAAGTTTAGATTTACAAATTGATATGAAATAAAACATGAGAAATTATGGTAAAGATTATAATAGGGTGGTCCTGATCTCTTTTACCCTTGATCCAATCTATCCACCACATTTCGGGTCAAAGCAGCTATTCCGACAGTACCTGGATGTCTACTTTTAAGGTGAGGGAATGTTACGACGTTTTAAAATGTATAACTCCAACAGACAAAAAAGAAAGGGAACTGAAATTTAAGTTAAGCTGGGATATGAATACTGAGTTTGGTGGTAAAGTATTTCCCACCGAAATTGTGATCAACAACAGAAATGCCATATATGAAAGAATTGGTGCATTACTGGTTAAGGATCCCTGGGGTTGACCTGAAAACCGAGATCGAAAAGTTAAGATGAAATACGGTGACTAATTTATATCTTCATGCCAAAATCCCTGATAAATGAATGATGCTGATATGAGAGAAATTATTAAGCTTAAACTCGATGAACTTGAGCAGACAGAAAATATAAAGATTCTTTATGCCTGTGAATCGGGAAGCCGCGCCTGGGGATTTGCTTCGCCAGATAGCGATTTCGATGTACGCTTTATTTATAGCAGAAATATCGATCAATATTTAAGTATTCGTGATGTATCAGATGTTGTAGGCCTTCCGGTTAACGAAGTGCTTGATATAGGGGGCTGGGATATTAAAAAGGCCCTTAAGTTATTTCTGAAGTCAAATGGTCCGTTGTACGAATGGTTGCAGTCGCCAATTGTATATTCAGAAAACAGTGGGCTTGCTGCTGAACTGCGCAGTTTAATGCCCAGGTATTTTTCATTAAGGGCGGGAGCAAACCACTATCTTTCTATGGCTTATCATACTTTAACCGAAGATCTTCAGGCAGAGCAGGTAAAGTTAAAACGGTACTTTTATGCACTCCGGCCGGCACTAGCCTGCATGTGGGTACTGATCAATAAAGAAGTTCCGCCTATGGAATTTGAGCCTTTAAGAACAATTATAAAAGAACAGGAAATTCAGGAGGCTATTGCTGAGCTGATGGAACGGAAACAGGCATCAGATGAAAAGCAATTGGTGCCACCTGTAACTATCCTTAACAACTGGCTTGCTGATCAGCTAAAATGGTGTAAGCAGGAAGTGTCATCACTTCCGGCCGATCGTAATGATACCACAGAACTGGATGAAGTTTTTAGAAGGTATATCCTATGATGAATTACGATTTATTGAAACGGCAGAAGCACCTGCTGTTGCTGGATTGTGTTAGTGGCAGCACAGCATACAATTTAAACATAGCAGGATCAGATCTGGATAAAAAAGGAGTCTTTATCATGTCACAGCAGCAATTATACGGTTTCCATCACCAGGACCAGATTGCAAATGAAAGCCATGATGAAGTTTATTTCGAGATCAAAAGGTTTTTGGAGCTACTTACTAAAAATAACCCCAATATACTGGAATTGTTAAGTACCCCCAGGCAGTTTGTGATCCAACGGCACCCTTTAATGGATTTGATTAAACCCGAAGATTTCTTGTCGAAATTATGTGCCGATACCTTTGCTGGCTACGCACATACACAGATAAAAAAAGCACATGGGCTTAATAAAAAGATCAATCAGCCATTTCAGGTAAGCAGGAAATCTGTACTCGATTTTTGTTATGTAATACAGGGGGGGCGGAGTTTACCTTTGACGGACTGGCTCAATGTGAATAGTTATCATCAGGAGGATTGTGGACTGGTAAAAATAGATCATTTCCGCGATGGCTATTTCTTGTACCATGTAAAGGAGGCCGGCCTAAAAGGGATTGTTTCCGGACCTGAAGCAAATGATGTTTCCCTAAGTTCAATTGCCAGAGGTACCAGCCATGTGGCAGTAATGCACTTTAATAAAGACGGTTATTCCGTTTATTGCAAAAATTACAGGGAATATAAGGATTGGGAGGTACAACGCAATGAACAGCGTTACCAGGGAACATTGCAGCATAAAAAAAATTACGATGCCAAACACATGATGCATACTTTCAGGTTGCTGGAAATGGCAGAAGAAATAGCCCGTTATGGCGAGGTCATGGTACACCGTAAAGACCGTGATTTTTTATTAAGAATCCGTGCTGGCGAATTTGACCTCGATGAACTTCTGGTTATGGCAGAGACAAAGCTGGAAGGATTGAAAGGATTATATGAAAAATCTGATTTGCAGGAGAGGCCTGATGAAGATAAAGCCCAGCAGATTTTAATCGAGATAAGGGAAACGTTTTATGGATCGATTTGATAAAAAATCAATAGGTTTCCCGAATAAAATTATCTACAGCCTCTGCGTTGGGGATTAAAGGTAGGCTACTGGTGTGCTTTATCTCAGTCTTTTCGCTGTTGTAATCCGCACTTAAATGGCTGAAAGGTTAAACCTTTTTTAGCTGTTACTTGTTATTCCAGCAAATGTTAAAATAATGGGATTTATTAAACATGCCTTAATTGGTATTGCGCTTTACGAAGCGATAAAATATGTTTTGAAAAAAGGAGATTGCGGGCTTGAACCTGCTAATGATCAGGTACAGCGGGTTTCGCCCGTTCTGCAATTACGCGGTGAGGAGGTTGATATAATTGCCGGGGCCAGACAAACTGATCAGCTGGACCGGATGAAAGAGAATGCAGCCTTTGGTAGAAGTTCTGCACCCGGTTCACAGGAACTGGCTGGGCAGGCGGGTAGGACTACCTTCAATACTGATGATGATTTAGTGGCTGGAACTGATCCTGAAGCTCCGCTTAGTGCTAAGATTTCTGGGAGCGAAGATACCTGGAAAAATTCACTGGCCAATGACGAGCTGAGGGCTCCAGATTCTTAAAGCTCTTTAGATCAATTTAGCTTTTTTGTAAAAGGGCTGGAAAGGATTCGGTGGAGGCTGACTGCAGGCCGTAACCTGCGGTCAGGCTGTCACCAAAAAAGATGATTTGTTTCATTTAAGCATCGTTACTGGTCTTCTGCGTCGGTGTTTCCTGATGCGTTGCCGGAAAGGTCACCTGAAATGTCATCAGTCTCTTCTTCTTCATCTTGGTTGTTTTGAAGATCGGATTTTCCTTCTGCTCCCGATTTGCTTACCGGGCCGTCAGTTGGAAGGGAAGTGTAATTTGCTTTTTCGTTTTCTGATTGTCCTTTGGGTTGGTTCTGGTCTTCCCTTGGATCTGTGTTTTGCTCGTTTTCCATAGTTTTAGTTATTATTGTTCGTAAGGTGATGAATGTTTAATGTGAGGTCTAACTGGTAAAGAACAAGCTGGAACGGAGATAGTTTTATGTCTATGTCGTCTATGTCTTTTTTTTCTTGATTAGATGATTTGCAGGTGAGGTCTGATCTGTAATGTAATGACATCGCAGCGCTGTGGCTGGGAGAGGCAGTATAATACGCTCATGGCGATATCTTCCGCTTTGAGCATTTCCATCGCTGCTATTTTTTTACGTTGTTCATCTGAATCTTCTTCAATCATGTCTGAGCCCACAAGGCCAGGTTCAATGAGGCTTACCTTGATGCCTTGTTCATTCACTTCTTTTCTGAACGCTTCGTTGAAACCCTGGATCCCGGCTTTGGTAGCTACATATACCGAACTGTCTTTGCCGCGTTCATCGGCACTGATGGATCCAATGTTGACAATGTGGCTGGAAGTATTTTCTTTCATGCGTTTTACAGCTTCATTACAGCAGGCCATATAACCCAGCAAGTTGGTGTTGATGATGTATTGCCAGTCGGGATAGCTTCCTTCCATTATACTTTCATAAGGTAATGCCGCATTATTGATCAGTATATCCAGGCTTCTAAACTGGCTGTCTACTATGTCAAATACTCTTTTGATGTCTTTTTGATCAGCCACGTCCGCGACGATACCGAAGCATTCTGTCTCTACATCCAATCTGTTAATGGCTTCCATTGTTTCATCCAGCTGTTGCCGGTTACGGCCAAAGATCATGATCCTGGCGCCCTGGGAGGCAAGAAGAATCGCAGTTGCCCGTCCGATGCCGGTTGTTCCGCCGGTGATGAGTATTCTTTTTCCTTTCATTGAAGTTGGCAGGTATGCTGTTAATGAATCCATATGTTTTTTTGTTAACTATGTGTGTAAATGGTGATGGTGCATGCATAGTAAGCTATTTCAAATGTGTGTCTATAACCGCTTGAGGGCAGCTTTTGTTTTAACTATACGCTTTTGCCTACACTGCCTGGAAAGTTCTCTCTTTGGTTTTGGTGTTCTTTAACTTGTTAAAATCTCTGGCCCTGCATTCTTTAAAAACATCAGGGACTTCCAGATGTTAGATTAGTGTATAAAATGATTGATGCTATGGAATCAAAAAAAAGGATAGTCATTGTTGGGGGTGGTTTTGCAGGACTGAACCTTGCTAAAAAGCTGGCTGCGAATGAGGAGTTTGAAGTGGTGCTGGTGGATAAGAACAATTACCATTTTTTTCCGCCTTTGCTTTACCAGGTTTCTACAGCATTTATCGAAGCCTCTAACATCAGTTATCCTTTCCGGAGGATGTTTCAGTCTAATCCTAGGTTTAGTTTTTTCATGGGTGCTTTATTGAATGTTGATTTATCTTCCAATGTCATCCTTACTGAAAATGGTTCCGTTTCGTACGATTACCTGGTACTGGCCATGGGCACAGAGACCAATTATTTCGGGATGGAGAACGTCAGGCAGAAGGCGTTACCAATGAAGTCCATTGACGATGCCCTGGAGCTCAGGAATCATGTGCTGCTTAAACTGGAAGAGGCTGCACGTAGTGAGGATGCCGCTGAAAGAGAAAGACTGGGTAATATTGTCATTGCCGGAGGTGGCCCTACCGGGGTAGAAATCGCAGGCATGCTGGCAGAAATGGGTGGTAACATTGTTAAAAAGGATTATCCTACAGCGGCAAGGAAAGGGCTGGGGAAGATTTACCTGGTAGATGCACTGGATAAATTACTGGCCCCGATGAGTAAAAAATCGCAGCAGGAAGCAGCCAGGGTATTGGAAAAGCTCGGTGTAAAAGTGTTGCTGAACACTGCCGTTAAGGACTATGTGGATGATCAGGTAATTTTCAGTTCAGGCGAAAGTATTCCTAGTGCAACGTTGATCTGGACCTCAGGTGTAATTGCAAGGGAAGTTCCCGGCCTGCCTGCGCAAGTGATTGGTAAAGGGCGAAGGATTTTGGTGGATGAGTATAATCGGGTAGCCGGTCTTAAAAAGGTATTTGCCATTGGAGATATATGTTTGCAGCAGACAGATCCAAAGTTTCCGCAGGGGCACCCGCAACTGGCGCAAGTCGCCATTCAGCAGGGTACGCTGCTGGCAGAAAATTTTAGGAGCATAGCGAAAGGAAGAAACCTTTCCGCTTTTCACTATAAAGATAAAGGAACGATGGCAATCATTGCCAAATTTAAAGCGGTAGTGGATTTGCCAAAGGGATTTTTTAAAGGTTTTCTGGCCTGGCTGGTCTGGCTTTTTATCCACATTATACCGATTGCAGGCTTTAGAAATAAGCTTAAGCTGGCTTTCAACTGGTTCTGGAGTTTTGCAACCAACGATCCGACACTGCGTTTGATCATACGGCCGGAAAAAGAGCATAAATAGCTTATTTGCAAAATATGATGATGGTGGAAAGGCAGCCGCTAGGTTCTATTTGTTTTCTTTCTGTATTTCCATTTGCAGAACAGCATGGCTGTATTGAGCAGTAATGAAAAGATGTTGGTGGCAATGATGGGGATATCCGATTTAGCACAACCGTAATAGATCCATAGGGAGTTTCCGAGGATCAATACGATAAACATGATCCAGGATACATCTGATGCTTTCTTCTCTTGTATGGTTTTAATCAGCTGTGGTATGACCGAGGAGGAGGTGCAGATACCTGCTGCAAGTCCAAGTGTTTGAATGGATTCCATAGGATGGCTAATTAGTCGATCATTCGCCGTTTTTTGTTGTAGTATATTTGAGGCTAGGATTTAATGCTTAACCAGTCTATTGCGGCTTGAAGGTCATTTAACTCGAATCCTTTTGCTTCGCCAGGACTCACATAACTGAAAATATCAGTGAATTTTTCGACTGCTTTCTGATCGGTTACGATGGCCATTTTTTTCCAGTCTGTGAAATGTTTGACTCCGGCAATCAGGTCTTGTACCCAGGCGCCGGCGGTGAAATGGTAGTAAAACATCTTTAAGGTCATCTTTGGTGACCTCTCCGCTTGCGCGGACGCCCAGTACATGGCCGGGCAGGTTTTGAATAACGGTCAGCATAATCAGATCTTTTTTACTTTGGTGGCGTTGAGGCCCTTCTTTCCGTTTTCAATTTCATAACTGACCCGGTCGTTCTCTCTTATCGGAGCGCTAAGCGCGCTGGCATGTACAAACAATTCAGGATCCCCGTTGCTGGGTACAATGAAGCCAAATCCTTTCGACTCATTAAAAAATTTTACTGTTCCTTCTGGCATGGTGTTTTTATTAAAAATTAGGTGTTAGGCAAACTCTGGTTTGTTCCGTTACGGGGGTTATAACAGTCAGGTCTGAGTTTTTGTTTCCTAAAATATTATAATAATTTTTATGAAACAATCTGTTTTACAGTGTGTTGAAGTTAAGCTAACTAAATCCGCAGACTACTGATATGTGATAGGCCATGAGTTTATGGGGAGCGCTTTGATGAAAAAGAGGATGATTGTGTAAAAGTTGTTTTTAAAACCTTAATCGATTTGTATGAATATTTTAAGTAAGTACGCACTGATTACTGGTGCAACCAGTGGCATCGGTTATGAACTGGCAAAGCTGTTTGCAGCAGACGGATATAACCTGATTATTGTAGCCCGGGACCAGCAGGAGCTGGAAAATAAAGCTGCTGAGTTCAAAACCAACGGTATTGATGTTCGATGCATTGCGCAGGATCTGTTTGACCCGGGAAATGCTTTTGCTGTTTATGAGGAAGTAAAATCTCTAGGAATTCCAATAGAAATACTTGTGAATGATGCAGGACAGGGGGTATATGGACTATTCAGTGAAACCGATATTGACCGGGAGCTGGACATCATTGATCTGAATGTTTCTTCATTAGTGATCCTGACTAAGTTATTTTTAAAGGATATGTTGGCAAGAAATTCCGGTAAGATTTTGAATGTGGCCTCTATTGCCAGTAAAAGTCCGGGGCCATGGCAATCGGTTTATCATGGTACCAAGGCATTTGTGCTATCTTTTACCGAGGCGATCAGGGAGGAACTGAAAGATACTGGCATTAGCGTCACCGCGCTTATGCCGGGAGTAACGGATACAGATTTCTTCCGTAAAGCGGATATGCTGGAAAGCAAAGCGGTCCAGGATAAGTCGGCTATGGCAGATCCTGCGGATGTAGCAAAAGACGGTTATGATGCCTTAATGGCAGGTAAGGATAAAGTGGTGTCTGGTCTGAAAAATAAAGTGCAGGTAGCGATGGGGAATGTTATGCCTGACAGTATGCTTGCCCATCAGATGGCTGAGCAGCAGAAGCCTGCAGGAAATGAAGAACTGCCGGAAGATCAGGATCAGTCGGCGATTGTGAATGAGGATGCTGAATTTGAAAACAGCGCTGTGGATCCAGGAGTTGTGTCCCCGGAAACGCAGGAAGATGGTGATGATGCTGAGGATCAGGGACAAGATGAGGAATCAGCAGATCAGCAAAATGCTACCTGAAGAGTTGGGTGGGGAGATAAGATTTCCTGAAAATCCATGGCACGGGAATAAAAGAAAGTCCGACCGGTAAAAAGATTTTGGTGCAGTGTATGTGCCGAATTCCATGGTTGAACTGAAGTCTGGCCGTTATGATCTGGCATTTAAAACAGATGATAAGGGGCGGCTTATACTGTTGTTTATGGGGAAAAAGGATGCCTGTGGTAAAATAATGGGTGAGCGTTATGCAAGACGCCTGCTGATTGGGTGCAGATGGCAAGGTGGTCAAAGACCATTGGGACCACAAGGGTAAAGCTACCGCGCAATTGTAGAAAGTGCACTTTTTTTACGGTTATAATTGTGTGCCTTTAAAGCGTCAGGGGTAGTCTTCATGGCCAGTCGGTGTTAAATAAAAGTAAACAAATTAAAATTAACCGAAAGGTTTTGTAGTAGGAAACAAACTTTCCTGCTATTTAATTTGTTATATAAGCTCACAACCTTTCCATGTCCAATAATAGCAAACAGATCGGTGAACTGACCGAAATCAACGAAGCGCTGGAGAACTATTTCAGCAATACGATTATACCCCAGCTCTTTGTAGACGCAAACCTGATATTGCGAAAGTATACCCCACCTGCTATGAAACAATTCAAACTTCGGGAGGAATTTATTGGAAAGCCACTGGTAGGGATAGAGGAGAATTTCCGGTATCCGTCGATCATCGGAAACATTCAAACGGTGATTGCTACAGGCGAGATTCTGGAAAAAGAAATACAGACTACTGATCTGAGCTGGTACCAGATGAATATTTTGCCCTATATGGTGCGGAAGGAAAATAAGACCAATGGCGTGATCATTACTTTTGTAGACATTACAGCCAGGATTCGTGACCTGAAAGAGCAGGAAAAATTAATTGCGGAGCATGAGCTGTTGCTGGATACGATTGCCCACGATATTAAAAATCCGATTCTTGGGCTTGCACTTACGATACAAATGCTGAAAAGGTTGCCTGAAAAAGATATACAAATGTTCCCTGCCTTGCTCGGAAACGTAGAGAATAGCCTGGACTCCATACAGAGGGTGATCCATGATCTGGTCGATTCACGCTGGAAAAATCAACGGGTGCACCCGACCGAGGAATTACTGGATATTGGTAATATTTTGGAAGATGTCCGTTTGTCTCTGGCTGCTCAAATCCAGGAATCAGGTGCGAGGATCAGCCAGCATATAGAATGTCCGGAAATTAAATTTGTGCGGCGAAAGCTGCGCAGCATCATTTATAACCTGTTGAATAATGCCATTAAGTATACGGCAGAGGGCCAATGCCCGGAAGTGGAGATCCGTTGCCGGAAGGAAAATGACTATTTTGTGATCAGTGTTTCCGACAAAGGCATCGGTATGACCCCGCATGAACGCCAGTCTATTTTTGAGAAATTCCAGCGGGTTAAACTGAATTGTGAAGGTTCGGGTGTAGGATTATATCTTGTGCATACCATGGTTTCGGCGGCGGGAGGAAGGATTGAACTGGAAAGTGAGCCAGGTAAAGGTTCTGTTTTCAGCGTATGCTTAAAGGACAGTTCCCATACTTAGCCAATTGTCTTGTACTCATCCCTATGTTTTCAGATTAAAGCATTTCGTATTTATACGTGCTGATGCCAGTAACCGGCTTATGATTGTTTACCGTAAACTGAAAGCTTATCGCAAGGAAGCTACTTTGATCAGGAAAGTCATTGCTGCCCATGAAAAAGACATGGAAAAGCGGCAGCGTTCCTGGGTGAAGAGTTATCAAAATCGTACTGGTGCAATGCAACGGGGCTCCTGTGTTCCATGAGCCCCGTTTTAAGATTTTAAGATTTGGCGTCATAATCGCTCCATGTTGCTACACCCTCGGGTTCTGAGGATTTAACTTCATTGCTCTTCAGCTCGCTCATCTCTTTGTCCAACTCATCGGTTTCCTCAAGTTCATCAACTTTAGGGTCCTCCAGGTCGGTGAGTCCTTTTGTTTGTTTTACGTGATCCAGTGGGTTTTCAATGTATTCCCACTGTTTACCAAGGTCAGGCATTTCACCCTCATTCCATGGTCCCTGTACGCTCTGTTCTGGTGAGAAGTTAAAGTACTGCTGGGTGAACCGAGGATCGGCTTGTAATACACCGGGTGGGAAATTAGGTTGAATGGATTCAAGGGCTGCTTCGAACATTTTATAGTGGGCTACCTCACGTGTCATCAGAAAAGCAAGTGTGTCTTTCACATATGGATCGTCGGTAAACTTCATCAGGTGCTCATAAACCAACTTGGCTCTGGATTCTGATGCCAGGTTGCTTCTAAGATCGACGGTCAAATCTCCGTTAGAGTGGATATAGGACGCGCACCATGGAATGCCCTGACTGTTTCTTAAGGTGGGGCCGCCACCTGTAATCATAGTAAATTGCGGATTGGCATTTAATGCGGCATGAATGATATTCTCTTTTGCTGCTTTGCCTTCCAAAACCTGCATAATTTCTGAGGAGTCCGCGGCATTTTTAAGCTCGCCGTTTACGCCTTTCAATAACATCTGGATAGTTGCACCAACGATCTCCAGGTGGGAGAATTCTTCGGTTGCGATGTCCATCAGCATATCGTATTTGTCCGGATGTGGATTTTTTGCACCAAATGCCTGGGTAAAATACTGCATAGCTGCAGCAAGTTCGCCATTTTCTCCACCGAACTGTTCCAGCAAGATGTTGGCAAATGCAGGATCGGGTTTAGAAACCCTGGCATTGAATTGTAAATCTTTTGAGTGGTGAAACATAATGTTGTTTTTAGGTAAATGTGTTTTGTGACTTATTCGGCGCTTGCCGGTTCGTTGATAGCGCTAACTGCAATTTCTGTCAATGCAATATCAGTAGCTTTCTCATCTACAAGAATTCATGGAATTCTGAGTTTTCCGTTTTTCCGGATTTTGATTGAGCTGTTGTAGCAGTTCCGTTTTTTTTTGCTGTAGTTGCCATAGTTTTGTTGATTTAAGAATGTTCATGAATTACTTATCCAGTATTTATTTGCAGCTATAACATTTGCTGTATTGCTTAGTTTTCAGATTCAGAAAGACCAGTATTTATGCTATTAAGTTTGCGTTAATTACGGGTCAATCAGTACTTACAACCGTTGATGGAAGTATTCATCGAGCCCCTTTTCCAAACTTGGTAATGGTTTCCCCCTGCTGGTTTCAAGGGCGCTATTCGCTGGCCTTAATGCAGGCAGATTTAATTTGTATTGGGAAATAGGTTGTATGTTGCTGCCATCCAGCCCTCCGCGTTTGGCAACAGCTAATGCTAGCTCGTACCAGCTTATTGAGCCGTTGTTAGTCAGGTGCCAGATTCCTTGTTCATGATCGATGAGCAGGTCAAGTGCCGCATGAACCAAGTGTGGAATGTAGGTTGCTGTTATCACTACATCATCCATTGCAGTTAAACTTTCACCGTTTTTTAGTTTTTCTAAAACTGCTGTTACAAAATTGTGGCCATCCCAAGGCCCAAAAAAGGAGCTGGTACGGATGATAAGTGAGGAAGGAAGTATGGATAAGACCCTTTTTTCAGCTTCTGCCTTACTGAACCCATAGTTATTCAATGGACTGACCGGGTCATTTTCCCTATAGGCAGCTTGTCTAATTCCATCGAATACTAAATCTGAAGAAAAATTCAGGAACAGAATTTGATGTTCGCGGCAGGTCTTTGCCAGGTTGATCGGCCCTAAGGTATTGGTAAGGAAACAGGGCTCGAAGTTCCCTTCCGCAATATCTACATTGACATAGCCTGCGGCATTGATGATTGCCCAAGGCTTGTGAAGTAAAATGAAATTTTCTATCTGCTCTATTAACGCCACATTTAGTTCGTTGCTTTTCGGTGCAAGGAAATGAATGTTTCGGTCAGAGCAAATCTTCACAAACGCAGTTCCTAGCGTACCGGAGCCGCCAATGATCAGCACTGGAGATGAGGTTTGCGCGGGGGGCTCCTGGTTTTGCCACCAGCCAGGGGAATTGATCAGCGGACTTTGATAGATTTTTTGTCGCGCCAGAGCGGTAATGAATTTAGTTATCGCCGTTGGTCTGGGGCTGCCAGAACTCAGGTCAAAAACACCGGATTCGTAGTTTCCTTTTTCTTCGGTCAGGAGCTTATCCCAGCCGTAGGCACCAAAAAGTGCCCAAAAGGTGATTGCTGTAATCTGGATACCTTCCGCATTGAGCTGGGCACAATCTTCCCAAATGGATTTTAACCAGCGTAGCTGGTCCTCTCTTCCACAACAGAGGTGGGCCTCTGTAATGGCCATTGGTAGCCGATATCGTTGCCATGCTTCCTTCATCAAGTTAGCTATTCCTTCAAGCTTAGCTTCTGGATGGCGTACAGCTTCTACATCGGCATATGCAATCCGTCCGTTTCCGCCATGACTGCTTGGAGGATGGATTTCCAGTTTGTGATCCAGGTAGCGTTCAGAGGTTACATAATAGTTGAATCCAAGCAGATCTGGCGGTAATGGGTTTTCTATAAAAAAACTAAGCTGATCTTTTTGGATTCCCTGTTCTATAATATATTTCCATAGCGGATGCCTATGGCCTACCTTTCCACAAAGTAAGTCAATACTGAGCCACCTGCGGTGGTTTTCAAAAGTGATTTGATGTTTCAGCTCGCAGGTGCCGTGGATTTTTGTTAAGTCTTCTGTAAACACCAGCTGCGCTTTAGGGTTTACTTCCCTGATGGCCCGCATAGCCAGGATGGTGCCTTTACATTGGTTGATCAGGAGGTTTAAAAAATCTTTACTGTTCTTTTGGTGAGGATACCACAGGCCATAAAGCCCGCAAAACCTCGCTGTAGTTAATGGTTCGTTAACAGGCGTATAACTATTGATCCATGGAAATTTTTGCGCAACCATTTTAGCATATATGGCAAGTTGCTCTGCAAAATCATCGCTATGAATTCCAGCATTCCCTGGGCCTGAACCGTGATGAACTAAGCCGGCGATCACATTGATTTTACGATGTTTCAGCAAGTTCAGGTGTTTTTCAACCGCCCAGTCGGGTGCCTCGCCAGGATTGGGCCAGTTTTTTTCCCATAGCACGGGAAATCTGATTGTTTTGATTCCTAGCTTAATGACTTCATCAAGCATTTCTGGCCTGCTATATAGGTCGTTATATTCCAATTGATCGAAATAACTCTTGTCTATCCGATTGATACTACACTCAATTCCTCCCCAGACTTCCATTACTTAAATTTTGGGTTACTGTACTCAGTGAATCCTCAGTTTGTATTTTTTTGAATGTGCTCAGTGCTTGTGCAACTACCTGGTCCATGTTATAGTATTTATAGGTAGCCAGGCGACCAACAAAATAAGTGTGTTCCAGTTTCATTGCCAGTTTTTTATACTTTTCATAAAGCGCGGTGTTGTCGGGTTTGGGAATAGGATAATAAGGGTCACCCTCAGCTTTTGGAAATTCATAGACGATTGATGTCTTTTTGTGTTGCTGGCCCGAAAGATGTTTGAATTCAGTGATGCGGGTAAAACCATAATCATTCGGATAATTGACAGTGCCCGTAGGCTGAAAATTCTCCTGATCTAAAGTTTCGAACTTGAATTCGATTGAGCGATAGGGCAATCTGCCAAACTGGTATTCAAAATATTCGTCAATAGGCCCGGTAAAAATGAGCTTTTTATAATTCACTTCGTCAATCAGGTCTTTGTAATCTGTATTTAACATTAGGTGAATATTGGGGTGATCGACCATTTTTTCGAACATTTTTGTGTATCCATGGAGTGGCATGGCCTGGTAGGTATCGGTGAAATACCGATCGTCTTTATTGGTTCGGGTGGGAACACGGGCAGTTACTGATGCATTGAGTTCAGAGGGATCCATATCCCATTGTTTTTTGGTGTACCCTTTGAAAAACTTTTCATACAGTTCCCTGCCTACAACGCTGACTACAACATCTTCGGAAGTCGTAATGTCTTTCTTTTTCTCGGCTTTTGATTCGAAAAATGCAGTGAGCTCACTACTGGAAAGGTTTAAGCCATAAAGCGTGTTGATTGTCGTCAAATTGATTGGCATCGGCACTAACTGTCCGTCCAGGCTGGCAAGTACTCTGTGCTGATAATTACGCCAGTCTGTGAACTTGGATAGATACATGAAGACTTCCCCGGAATTGGTGTGGAAGATGTGCGGGCCATATTTATGTACCAGTATGCCTGCTTGATCATAATGGTCATATGCGTTTCCGGCAATATGATTGCGTTTATCTATCAGCAGTATTTTTTTATTTGCTACGGTCGCCAGTCGTTCTGCCAGGACACTGCCTGCAAAACCGGCTCCTACAATCAGGTAATCGTACATATTAACTGGCTAGTGAAATTTTCTCCTTTTCAGCTATGCAGTCGCAGATCAGGCTGGTCATTTCTAATTGAGTTTTATCCCATGACATCTCAGCCAGAAAGCTGTTTACTTGCTTCTCCCATGGACTGCGATTTTGAGTCTGCAGTTTTTTTTCGATTGCTATTGCAAAGGTTCTACTGTCTGGACAGATGTGTACCAGGTTCTGAGTTCCATATGGATGGATCACATCGTAGATTGGTGTAGAGACTACCGGAATACCTGCTGCCAGGTATTCTGGTGTCTTTGTTGGTGAGATAAATCTTGTTGATTCGTTGAGGAGGAATGGTATCATGGCTACATCCCAGCCGGCAAGGTAGCTGGGCAATTCATGATAGGATTTCTGACCCAGGTAGTGGATGTTGGGTTGCTGGGGAAGCGTTGCAGGATCTATTTTAACCACCGGGCCGATAAGAATAATGTTCCAGCCAGGTTTATCTGTCGCTAGTTTTCGAACCAGTTCTATGTCGAAACGTTCATCAATTACACCGAAAAAACCAATCTTCGGGGCTTGGATGTGGAGTTGGTCAATTGCTTCCTCACAGGTTTTAGCTTTCCCAAAGTGTTCCTTTTCAATGCTGCTGGGAAATGGGTGTATGTTATCATGGTGCTGTTTTTTTGCTTGATAAAGGGATTGTCCACCGGTAAAGACTACATCAGCTTTCTCCAGAAGGTATTGCTCAAATACGCTGATTTGTGAATGCGCAAACTTAAATCCGGAAAGTTCATCCATGCAATCATAGACGATTGCTTTTGGCCGATGCTTTTCTGTGTAAGTAAGCGCCATTGGCGTGTAGTACCAAAACAGTGTTTGCTCGAGATCGAAGTTAGCTATAAATTGATCGAAGAGTGCGGTGAGTGCCTGCACGGTCTGTTTCTCATTCAGTCCGTTCTGCAGGTGTGGTACAACAACCTGAAGGTTTTCTCCTTGTTTGGAGATGGATAAAAAAGATTCTTCATTTCCATCGAATATTGGCTCTTCGTAAAAAAATACGTTGGTTTGTTTGGAGAACCTGGTTAATAAATGTTGCGGACGCTGATATACGAAATCCCATCTCAAATGGGACAAACAAATGAGGTTGGCGGGTAGGACTGGTTGTTCTTTCATGTCGATGTTATTGAGTTAATAATAAGTTTAAGTGTTTGCAATGTGTTATTCAGGGGCCAGCAGCTTTTGGGTTACTCCCTGATTGAATGACAGCGAAGGCTATAACCCAGCCGGGGGGAAACTGTTTTGAGAATACGGTAATAGGGTATTTATTTGTCGTTTTAAGCGTAGTTCTATCTTGTCAAGGGGGAAATACCTGCTTTAGTCGAACACCTTTCCCTTTGTCCGGCATTTACTTCGTTTTTTATGATGTTGCCTACACCAGCAAAAAGGTCCTGATCAAGCAGCATGTCGCAAATGAGTGAATCTGGTTTGGTTTTGATTTTTTTTAAAGCCTTTTTCGTATTCCATTCCTCGGAAGATCAACAGCTTACAGAAGGATTAGTTTAGAATAAATTATGTAAACCATTTTAGCAGAAGGTTGTTAACTGTTCACAACCTTAACCGATACCGCTATGGAAAATTACCTGAGAAATTTATTGCCCCTGTGTTTAGTGATTGGATTACAATCCTGTGGTAATGCAGATCGCAATGGCAGGGATAAGACAGCCAATGAAATCATTGATTCTTTAAGTGATACCAGCCAACGGGCTAAGGCTGTTACTGCCGATGTAGACCTGAATGGAGATGCAAAGGTTTTTACATTGAGTGCCGCAACAGCAGGGATGATGGAAATGGAGACGGCTGAAATAGTCTTGAAAAAGAGTAAAAATAAGGCCGTAAAGGAATTCGCAGAACGCATGTTAAAGGATCATGGTTTGGCTAATGAGGAACTGAAGAAAATCGCGGATGCCAAAGGGCTTCAGCTTGCTCAGACCTTACCCGCGGAAATGAGCGGCCATCTTTCAGAACTAAACGGTTTGGCTGACAGGGCGTTCGATGTACAGTATGTACGTATGATGGTTAACGATCATGAAAAAACCATACAATTGTTTACCCAGGGGGCAGCTTTGACTGATCCTGATTTGAAAGCTTTTGCTGTTAAAATGCTTCCGCTCATTACAGAACATTATAAACAGGCGATAGAGATTGGAAAACGGATAAATGTCAGTAACTCGAATAATGGGGATGATGTATTAGGTCTCAGTTCGGAAAAAATAGAGGAAAAATAGAATTTGACAGATCGGAATCTATTTCTCCATATTTAAACTGATAAGAGAATGACTAACAATAGAGAGCAAAATACTTCAGGTAACCTTCTTTCGGGTAAGAATTTTGAAGAAGAGCTGACCAGATATAAAAATAAGATTAATAACATCCTGGAAAGTTTTACCGAAGCATTTTTCGAGGTTGATCTCCATTGGACAGTGATCTATTGGAATAAGGAATGCGAACTTTTGTTATCGATATCTCGTGAGGACATTTTAGGTAAAAACCTTTGGGCAGAGTTCAGTGAAGCGGTGTCCTTAAAGTTTTATGCTCAGTATCACCGGGCTGTCCGGGAAAACGTAGCCGTGCGATTTGAGGAGTATTGGCCTGTGAATAAAATGTGGTTGGAAGTTAGTGCTTTCCCTTCTGGAGAAGGTTTATCAGTATATTTTAAAAACATTACAGGCTGGAAGCAATTAACGACTCAATTAGAGCAGGAAAAGAAAAGATACTATGATCTTTTCAATCAAAGCCCATTGCCGCAGTGGGTTTATGATTTTAAGACAATGAGGATTTTACAGGTTAACGATGCTGCTATACTGCAATACGGGTACAGCCGTGAGGAGTTCATGAAAATGAAGCTGGTGGATCTTCGTCCTGATGAAGATGCAGTTAGTTTAAAACAGATATTAAAAAATAGTGTTTTGAAGGGTAAATTTAATTCCTCGGTGGTCAGGCACCTGAAAAAAAATGGCGAAATTATTTATGTAAAAGTGGATGGGAACTCAATTTTCTTTGAGAATAAAAATGCGCGTTTGGTAATGGCAGTTGACCAGACGGAGCAAATTAAGGCCGAGTTGGAGTTGGCAAAAAGTGAGCAGAGATTCAAGTCTTTGGTTCAGGACGGCTCCGATTTGATTGGAATATTGGATCGAGATGGTAATTACAAATATGTTAGTCCTACCACCAAACAAATCCTAGGTATTGATGCAGACTACTTTATTGGCAGGAATGCATTTGACTTTATTCATCCTGATGACAAGGCCAAGACCTACAGGCAATTCGACGGCCTTTCCTACCAAAAGCGCCTTCAATTATCACCATTTCGGTTTATGAATGGGGAGGGCAAATATATATGGATTGAGACTGTGGTGACTAATTTGCTGGATGATCCATCAGTTGCGGGAATTGTGTCTAATTCACGGGATGTAACGGAAAGGATTCAATATGAATTGAAGACCCAGGAACTGCTTAACCGTTTCAACATTGTTTCAAAAGCCACAAGTGATGCGATCTGGGACTGGGATATAGAGAGCGGGAAGTTACAATGGAACCAGGCTATCAAAACTGTTTTTGGGCACTCAGAAACTTGTTACGGTATTAAATGGTGGGAACAACAGATTCATCCCGATGATTTTGCTGATGTACAAAATCAGTTTCAACAGTTGATGGAAAGCAAGAAATCCAGGCTTCAGCTGGAATATCGTTTTCGGTGCGCAAATGGTTCGTATAAGTGTGTACTGGATAGATCTTTTGTCCTTTTTGATGATCAGGCTAAGCCAGTTAGAATGATTGGATCCATGCAGGATATTACCGAGCGCATTTCCCATATTAAAGATATAGAAGAAAAAAATGCACGCCTGAATGAAATTTCCTGGAGCCAGGCCCATAGCGTCCGCGCCCTTAGCCCGTATCCTGGGACTTATTGCCTTATTGGACGATAATCAGCAGCAGGAAACCTTAACGGAGATTATCAATCATTTGAGGCGTTCAGCTAGTGATCTGGATGCGGTCATCCAATCTATAATTAATAAACCCGCATAGCATAATGTTCCTGCATCGTTTTCCCCATTAGCAGCAGACTTCCATGGGTAAGGGGGATGTCAATTACCGGGACCTCTTTTGCGGATTTATGACGCACTTTAAAAATCCGGGTATCGCCAAATCCCTCCGTCAAATAATTCCGTTTCTGAAAACAGGTTCATGTTACAAATAAAAAAAACCTGGTGAATAACTAAGAATGTTAGTATTAAAAATGGTTATTTGGATCGTTAAATGTGTTAGATCCTTGTGTTGCTAACAAAATGTATGAAATTATCAACATTTAAATATTTACTAACAATTTTAGTATTATGTTTGTTGTGTAATCAGCTGGCTATTGACAGCTGCTTATAAAGGGGGATTCATCATGGTTGCTAAAAGGGAAATATTTCTTAAGCTACAACAAGACATTTTGTTGTGGCAGGGCTTTAAAGCGCAGGCCGGGAGCGAGGCTGAGTGTATTGGGCTTGGCCGGATTGAGCAATCTTTTCCGGGCGGAGCCTTTCCAAAAAGGGCAATCCATGAATTTATTACCATAGTACCAGAGGATGCGGCTTCCAGCGATGGTTTTATTGCGGGATTGCTTTCTGTACTGATGCAGCACGGTGCAGCTTGCGTATGGGTAAGTACCTCGCGGCGGTTATTTCCGGCTTCATTGGGTTTATTTAACGTAGAGCCGGAACGCATCATTTTTATGGATGTGCAAACCGAGAAAGATGCGCTTTGGATTACCGAGGAGGCTTTGAAGTGTGAAGGGCTTGCCGCGGTGGTTTCGGAACTTAATAATTTGAGCCTCATTGAGTCCCGCAGGTTGCAACTGGCAGTGGAAAAGAGTGGGGTAACAGGTTTCATTTTGCGGAAGGATGCCAGTAAGGCTGCAAGTACCGTAGCTGCGGCCAGGTGGAAAATCAGTCCTTTACCCACTCATACCGAAGACGGCATGCCGGGCCTGGGTTTTCCCAGGTGGCAGGTGGAACTGCTGAAAGTACGTAATGGGAATCCGGGCAGCTGGGTTTTGCAGTGGGCAGGTGAAAATTTCGAAGAGGTTGAGGAAGTGGGAAGCGAAACGGTGTGGTCTGAACAACAGGACAGGCAAATTGGATAATTGTTATGCAAAGGCGTTTTGTTTCCATATGGTTCCGCCAACTGCTGGCAGACTGGCAGCTGATCCGCAGGCCGGAACTGGCGCAAGTGCCTTTTGTGTTTGCAACGCCCGATCATGGGCGGATGATGGTTACCGCGGTGAGCCCGTTGGCTGTTAGATTCGGTGTCGAGGCAGGGATGCGGGCAGCCGATGCAAAAGCGATTTGTCCGGGTCTTGAAGTGTTGGATGATAAGCCTGGCCGCCCGCGCAACTTGCTGAGGGGTCTTGGCGAATGGTGTGTCAGGTACTCGCCTATTGTGGCTATTGATGAATTTGGCATGGATGGTTTGCTAATGGATGTGTCTGGCTGTACGCATTTATGGGGCGGAGAGCGGGGGTATTTAAAAGAAATCGTTTCCAGGTTAAAAAGTAAAGGGTATACGGTTCGGGTAGCCATTGCTGATACTCCCGGGGCTGCCTGGGCAGTTTCCCGTTATGGCAAAGTTAGCCCACTTATTCCTATGGGCGGCCATCCAGAGGCTTTGCTTTCTTTGGTGCCAGGAGCGCTCAGACTGGAAGATACCGTGCTGGCCAAGCTGCGTAAGCTGGGGTTTTACCAGATCAAAAGTTTTGTGTCTATGCCCAGATCTGTTTTGCGCAGGCGTTTTGGTGAAGGGTTCTTATTGCGGCTGGCGCAGGCCCTGGGAACGGAAGATGAAGTGTTGGTTCCTTTGCAGGTGCCGGTTCCCTTTCAGGAAAGGTTGGCCTGCCCGGAGCCGATTAAAACCCGAACCGGTATAGAAATCGCCATCACCAAAATGCTGGAAAGTTTGTGTAAACGCATGCAGGCAGAAGGTAAGGGATTGCGGACCGGTGTACTTACATGCCACCGGATGGATGGCAAGATTGTGCAGGTCTCTATTGGCACCAGCGGGGCCACGCATAGTGTCAGTCATTTGTTTAAGCTTTTTCAGTTAAAGATCGACAAAATCCGCCCCGGATTGGGGATAGAGGTTTTTGTGCTGGATGCACCGAAAGTGGATGAGTTAGCAGTACCACAGGAGCAGATGTGGGCAGGTAAACCTGGTCTGGATAATCAGAGCGTGCTCAGGCTGATCGACAGGGTGGCCGGAAAGGTTGGTGCCGAGGTGATTCACAGGTATCTGCCTGCAGCCCGTTACTGGCCTGAGCGGGCGGTATTTAGCACCAGCTCGGTAACCGAAAAAAGGATAACCGAATGGAGGCTGGATAAGCCGCGGCCAACTGAGCTTTTGAAACGGCCCGATCCTATCGAGGTGATGGCGCTGATTCCGGATCATCCCCCAAAATTCTTCGTTTATAAAGGCGTCCGGCACCAGGTGATTAAAGCAGACGGGCCAGAACGGATAGAACGGGAGTGGTGGTTAGACCAGGGAGAGCACCGGGATTATTACCAGGTAGAGGACGATCAGGGCGGCAGGTACTGGCTGTTCCGCTCGGGTCATTATGACGGGGAGCAAAAGTACCAGTGGTTTATACATGGGTTTTTTGCTTAAAAAGGGAGTTATGGGATATAGTGAATTACAGGTAACCTCCAATTTTAGCTTTTTGCGCGGGGCCTCTCATGCGCATGAACTGGTTACTCAGGCTGAAGCTTTTGGATATGAAAAAATAGCAGTTACAGACCGTAATACGCTGGCTGGAATTGTACGGGCGCATGCGGCTTGCCGCGGGAAAAACATCAAGCTTATTCCCGCATGCAGGCTGGACTTGCTGGATGGGCCAAGCCTGCTGGCTTATCCTACAGATATGGAAGCCTATTGCAGGTTGTCTGCGCTGCTAACTTTGGGCAATATGCGTGCTGAAAAGGGTTCCTGTCACCTTTCCCGGGCTGATGTGTATGCACATCGTAAAGGGATGATTTTTACAGTAGTAATGCCTGGTGTGCTGAACCGAAGGTTTGAATATGATGCTGGTTTCATTGCCGCCTTAGCGCAATACCGGGAGGCGCTGGGCGGTCAGCTGTACCTGGCGGCAACCCGGACGTATCAGGGTAATGATGATAAACTGATTTTCCGCACCTCGCAGCTTTCTAATTTTTACGGGATTCCGGTAGTAGCTACCAATGATGTGCATTACCACGAGCCTGCACGCCGGGAACTGCAGGACGTGCTGACCTGCGTGCGGGAGAAATGCACCATCCAGGAGGCGGGGTTTCGCCTGCACCAGAACGCGGAGCGCTATATGAAAGAGGTAGCCGAGATGGAGCGTCTGTTCAGGAAGTACCCGGCTGCAATCGAAAATACAGGAGTCATTGCCCAGGCCTGCAATTTTTCGCTAAACGAGCTGAAATATGTATATCCGGAAGAGATTAACCAGAGCGGGCGCCCACCGCTGGAAGAGTTGGAATACCTGACCTGGAAGGGTGCGCATGCAATATATGGAGAGGTGATCCCGGAAAAGGTAGTCCATATGGTTAACCATGAGATGGAATTTGTAAGGCAGATGGATTACGCGAATTACTTTCTTTTTGTGGAAGACATTGTTCGGGAGGCCAGGAGCAGGGGCATTCTTTGTCAGGGCAGGGGATCGGCTGCCAACTCTGCCATCTGTTTTTGTTTGGGTATTACTTCAGTTAACCCAATGAAGTTCGACCTGCTTTTTGAGCGTTTCATTTCTTCGGAGCGTAATGAGCCCCCGGATATTGATGTGGACTTTGAGCATGAGCGGCGGGAGGAGATTATCCAATACATCTACAACAAGTATGGGCGCGACCGTGCAGCTATTGTGGCTACGGTTACCCAGGTGCATCAAAAAGGGGCAATCAGGGATGTAGGCAAGGCGATGGGTTTATCGGTCGATACCATTAACCGTTTATCGGGGTCTTTGTGGGAATATACAGATGAGTGGTTTGAAGGTAAAAGGATAACCGAATCGGGGCTGAACCCGGAAGACCCGCACCTGATGAAAACATTGGAACTGACCGGGCAGATGATGGGCTTTCCCAGGCAGCTGGGGCAGCATACCGGCGGTTTTGTAGTAACCCAGGGTAAACTGACAGACTTGTGCCCCATTCTGAATGCGCGGATGGCAGACCGGACCAATATTGAATGGAACAAGGATGATATCGATGCGCTGGGCTTTTTAAAGGTAGATGTTCTGGCCCTGGGGATGCTGACCTGCATACGTAAAGGATTTGACCTGTGCAGGGATCATTACGGCAAGCATTTTACGTTAGCTAATATTCCCCAGGATGATCCTGATGTTTATGATATGATCTGTTTGGCCGATACACTGGGCGTGTTCCAGATTGAAAGCCGCGCGCAGATGTCTATGCTGCCCAGATTAAAACCCAGAGAATTTTACGACCTGGTAATTGAAGTAGCTATTGTGCGGCCCGGGCCGATACAGGGCGATATGGTGCACCCCTATTTAAGGCGGCGGAACGGGGAGGAGCCTGTCAGTTATCCTTCAAAAGAGCTGGAAGAGATTTTAGGGCGTACGCTAGGTGTACCGCTTTTCCAGGAGCAGGCCATGAAAATTGCGATTGTTGCTGCTGGGTTTACCCCGGCAGAGGCTGATGGTTTGCGTAGAAGCATGGCCACTTTTAAGTTTAAAGGGATGGTGAACCAATACCAGGAGAAGCTGATAGAAGGGATGATGACTAAAGGATATACTGAGGAGTTTGCCCGCAGGATATTTAAGCAGCTGGAGGGTTTCGGGAGTTATGGTTTCCCGGAAAGCCATGCCGCCAGTTTTGCTTTGCTGGTATATGTTTCGTGCTGGCTAAAGCACTATTATCCTGATGCGTTTGCGGCCGCTTTGCTGAACAGCATGCCCATGGGCTTTTACCAGCCAGCCCAGATTGTGATTGATGCAAAGAAGCATGGGGTAGAGGTTAGGGAGGTGGATGTGAATTATTCTGCCTGGGATAACCTGCTGGAAAAAAAATCCGGGAAATACCTTGCAATCCGTTTGGGGTTCCGGGAAATTAAGGGGATTCGCGAAGAAGAAATGGACCTGCTTATAAATGGCAGGGGTACAGGATACCAGTGCGTTACAGCTTTGAGAGACGCAGGTGTGCCGCTAGCCGCTTTGGAAAAGCTGGCTGATGCGGACGCTTTCCGTTCAATGGGGCTGGACCGCAGGAAAGCGTTGTGGGAAGTTTCTGCTTTGCAGGATATGCCGGTAGAACTGTTTAAAGGCCAGGCTTCAGAAAGCGTATTGGAAACCCAGGTTGAATTGCCGCTGATGAGTAAGGGCGAGCATGTGGTGCAGGATTATGCAACTGTGGGCCTTTCGCTGAAAGCACATCCGGTGAGTTTTGTACGTTCGCAGCTGGACATGCTCAACATCCGCAGTTGTTATACCATCAACAACGATTCGACAAACGGGCAATTGGTTAAAGTGGCAGGTTTGGTATTGGTTAGGCAAAGGCCCGGAACTGCTGGCGGGGTATGTTTTATTACCATTGAGGATGAAACGGGCTATTCAAACCTGGTGGTGTTTGAGAAGCTGTTTGAAACCTATCGCAAGGAAATCCTGCATTCCAGGCTGCTGATGGTGGAAGGGCGGTTACAGCGGGAAGGCCAAGTGGTGCATGTCATTGTGAGCAAGTGTTTTGATTTTACCAAAATGTTGGGCAAACTGGTGCAGCGGGAAGCGGATGATTTACCCGTGTTGACCTTAGCCAGGGGCGATGAGAAAACTGCGCCTTATCTTGCGCAGGATAAACGGTCTCAGGTGAGGGAGAATGTAAATAAAACAGCTAAGAATGTGTTTCACGGAGGACGGAATTTTAAATAGATTTTCTCACTTGCCCTAAACCATTTTCAATATGCGAACTACGTCTACTTATTTTCAAAGGTAAATCCTTTGACAACGGGCGTCGAAGGATACATTTGATTCAATTCGGCCAGTTTTTGATCGTATTCCTTTTGGTCGATCACCTCATTATCCAATAACCAGATCAGGTTATAATATTGCGGTTCATAACTCAGATTTCTATTGAGTTTTCCGAAACGTTCAAGAAGAAAAGCACGGCGTCTGGATAGAACTTCCTGAATAAAATTATCTACAGCCTGTGTGTTGGGGATTGTGCTGAATATCTCTATCGGATGCGTATTATTAGTATTGGTAATATAACGTGCCTTTTTATAGGTTATAAAGTATAATGAGATGCATATAACAACTATTACGGCAACGAATATTTGTACACCCAGGTCAACTTTGGGCGGGCTGTCATCAAAATGAAGTATAACAGACACTACTGTAAGAAAGCCAGCAACTAATAAATATATTGATAAACCATTTTTCCAGGTAATTATTTTGGTTCCAATGTTCTCATATTTTACTTCATATTCATGCGTCTTTCCCATAGTGCTTGAGTGAACAAAAAGTCCGTCGTTCATAAAACGAAAACGTCTTTTTTCAAATAACTTTTGCTGCGAGAAATCGTATTGCATAGCTTGTAATTAATCTTATACGCGTTTAAGATAATAAGAAAAATGAAAAACAGCATAGTGTCCGAGAAAATCCCATTCAAATAATTAATTTGTATATTCGGCCATCTAGTATTTAACTCTCATTCTAATGTTCAAAAATCCTTTTTCTTTTAATGGTCTGGTACTGTTGTTTTATAGCGGCGAGGAGGGAGCTAATAAATATGGCCCGGATCCTAAAAAGAGGCTATCGCCAAAGGAGCTGGTTTAAATAATGGTTGCTTTGTTAACCACAGTAGATGTTTTATGTATATTGCCCTTAGCATATTAGTGATCTGTTACATGATTTACGGAATAACTCACGCCGTTAAGAACAGATCATTGACTCGTTTCGAGAAAGCCATCTGGATAATTATTATACTCTGTATGCCGGTAATTGGTGCTTCTCTTTATTTAAGGTCTACTTTTAGGGTGAGAGATTGATTATTACTTATACCTTCGAACCTCGGCATTGCCGACCAAAAGATTATGAGTCTTCTCCTCGCCTTTAACTCAAAATTCTGATCAAACACTTTATTTTTATACATTTATCTCAAAATATTGGATAAAGACTCAATTATTTGTGCGTCTTTTCCAGTAACAATTTGACGCTAAATGAATAGAGTAATTTTACAACCAGCCTCCAATAAGGCTTCCCGAAACAATTATGAGCATACTGTTGAGCATACCATCTCTATAGACAGTATTAAAAAATATATCACTCCAGAGCAGGAAGCTGAATTGAGAGAGTTGTATCCTTCAGGGCAATTTAGAATATGGGGGATTGACAGGGATGCTGAAGGTAGGAGTACTAAGGTTAACGACTGGAACAGGATTACCAAAGGCGATATTGCTTTGTTTGCCAGAGATAGCAAAGTTTACGCGTCGGCCACAGTCACCACTAAATTTCGCAATGCCGAGCTGGCTGTGTTCTTATGGGGGTATAAAAAACCTGACGTTACCTGGGAGTACCTTTACTTTATAGATGAAGTTACCCCTCAAAACATACCCTATACCATTTTAAATACATCTATTCCAATAGGTGATCCTAAGAACAATGAGTTCTATGCTTCTGATACAAACATTCAGGGCTTTCGTGTGCTTACAGATGTACAAAGTGAGTACGTGTTTTCTGTTTTCGGCGATCTGGAAAGCGAAATTTATTTTGATGATAAGCTAACAGGTAACCGGGAACTTACCATGGCCAGATTAGCCAATCTGGATGGAACTGATAGAGATCAGACTGTAAAGGCACGTAAAGAACAGAAAATTTTAAAAGAATGGTTATTTGGCAAACGCAAATATTCGACCTGCGGAATCTGCAATAAGGAATATCCAGTTTCGTTTTTGGTTGTTGCGCATATTAAAAAACGTTCAAAATCCACTCACGAGGAACGAATTAACCTGGATATCGTAATGCCTATGTGTAAACTTGGATGCGATGAGTTATACGAGCGGGGCTATATTGGCATAAAGGATGGTAGGGTAGTTGGAATCAAACAAAGCCGCAGTACTGATGCGCTTGATGAACTGAAGCACAAGTTAATCAATAATGCCTGTACCTACTATAAAGAAGAAACCAAGGAATATTTCGATTGGCATTTAAAAGAGCATAAATTTCAATAACTTTAATGCTGATGAGCAACTGGAAAGAACTACAAGACGCTTTAATAAAATTCAGGAACGAACGCGACTGGGAGCAATTCCACAATCCTAAAGACCTGGCTTTGGCTTTATCTATTGAGGCAGCCGAGTTGAACGAGCTTTTCCTTTGGAAGAAAGCCGAAGATGCCAACCAGGAGAAGATCAAAGAAGAGTTGGCAGATGTACTGGCTTACGCCATCTTGCTGGCGGAAAAATACAATCTTGATATCAACGAAATTGTGTTAAACAAAATCAAGAGAAACGGCGAGAAGTACCCGGTTGAGAAGGCTAGGGGAACTGCTAAGAAATATGATGAGTTGAAGTAAGCTTCAATATTTTAAATTTTTTTCTATAATTTCAGATTTCTAATCATTATTTGGCTGACAACCACATTTTTATGTGCTGTCAATTTAAAAATGCAGGATTATGAGATTATACGCTGGCTCCTCAACTGAATTTATAGCACTATGCAAAAGCAATAAAATTGCTGAACTTTTAGCGGAAGAGTACCTGGTAGCATTCTTGTGTACCCCGTCGAGAGCTGAAATAGCATCCTGGAAAAACTCATTATGCCATGTGGCCGGAGCAATGGACCGTGCAGGTCTTAAAGATCTGGGAATAATGCTGGAGTATAAATTGCCGCTTAGTGGTAAAAGAGTTGACGTCATCATCTGCGGTACAGACCATGCTCAAAATAAACATGCTATTCTGGTTGAACTTAAACAATGGGAAGAATGCCGGCTCACCGAATATGACAGCGATTATGTGGTAACCTGGATAGGGGGAAAAAGCCGTTCTGTGCTCCATCCCAGTGTTCAGGTTGGTAATTATATGTATTACCTTTGGAATAATAGTGCTGCTTTTTACAGGACCGAACAGCCTGTTAAACTATCAGCCTGTAGTTACCTGCATAACTACAGCCTTTTACAGGATGATGTGCTTTTGGATAAACGCTTTGAAAATGCCGTTAAGAAATTCGCGGTGTTTACCTCTGATGAAGAGTCAGATTTCATAGATTTTATTGTAGAAAGAGTGGGCTCAGGAAATGGAATGGAGGTACTTGAAGAAATCGAGCAGAGCGAACTCAAACCGTCACAAAAGATTCTTGATAAAGTTTCTACTACAATCAAACAAAAGCTAAATGGAGAGCTTACTCTGTTTGGCAGATGTAAGTCTAAAAATGATTACATATTGCTGGATGAACAACTTATTGTTTACGATTTGGTTATGAGCCTTGCAATTAAAGGTGTTGCGGGTAAACATGCGGTTGTAGTAAGGGGTGGCGCCGGTACAGGTAAATCGGTAATCGGGCTGCAGCTCCTGGCCGATCTGATCGCATCAGGCTTGAATGCCCAATATGCTACCGGATCTAATGCATTTACAGAGACCTTACGGGAAATACTGGGGCAGGGATCATCTTCTATATTGAAATATTTTATGTCATATGCTGGCTCTAAGGCTCAGGCTGTTGATGTTTTACTGATGGATGAGGCACATCGGATCAGGGAGAAATCTGGTGGAGGGGCTAGAGGGACAGGGCTTCTTCAAATTCAGGAATTGCTAAACGCAGCCAAGGTATGTGTGTTTTTTGTTGATGACTATCAGGTAGTCCGCAGTGAGGAGATCGGAACATCTGGCTTTATCATTGAGCAGGCTGAAGCTGCAGGATTTAAGGTTTACGAGTTTGATCTAAAAGCCAATTTCCGGAATGGGGGATCGGAACGGTATAGCAATTGGATTGACCATATGCTGCAGATCAGGGAAACAGATCATGCAGAATGGGTTGATGAACCCAATTTCAAGTTCGAGATTATAGATGCTCCGGAAACCTTGGAACGTATTATTCAGGAAAAAGCTTTGGAAGGATATACAGCAAGGATTACTGCTGGATTTTGCTGGAGGTGGACAAAGCGGCTGGATAGTGACGGACAATTGGTAAACGACATAAGAATCGGCGATTACCATAGGCCATGGAATGCCTATAATGGTTTAGAAGGGCTGAGAAAGGAAATTCCGAAAGCCAAATTCTGGGCTTATCAAAGGGGAGGGATTGATCAGATTGGATGCATTTTTACTGCACAGGGTTTTGAGTTCGATTATACCGGTGTCATTTTTGGAAAAGACATTAAATATAATCCCCTTACACGCCAGCTGGAAGGTTTTGAGGAATTTAGCTATGACCACCAAGCCGCGGGAACACATTTTCTTCGCTTAATTAAAAATTCCTATAGGGTGTTATTAGGGAGAGGAATGAAAGGTTGTTATGTGTATTTTGTGGATAAGGAAACGGAAGAATATTTTAGGAGTAGGATCAGGAAAAGTAATAAAGTTTAAGTCAAATATTCAAATTTTATACTTGCTTCGGCTATGATGTCAACGGAATCTTACCGAGTAATTTGAATTAATAAATAAAAAATTTTCAATTATCTTGGTTTTTAGAAATAAATTCTTAAAATTTGAGTTAACCGGATAACTAAACGCTTCTCGTTCATGAAAAATTTTCCTTTATTAGTATTACTTAGTAGCATTCTTTCTTTTCAATCAAGTAGCGAACAGAACTCAAATCTTAAGTTCGAAGGTCAGTCTATGTGTAGGGCATTCTGGATTATTAGGTCGTTATTTTCGATACTGACAACTTGTAACGCACTTGAATAATTTTGATAAGACAAATCAAATATTTAACAATAAAATATGTGGTCAGATAACGAAACATCAGAGGATCTTCTTGGATTCAAGGTTCATGCAGACCTACTAGTAGATGTCATCAAAGATGACGCCTTACTACCTATTACAATCGGTGTTTTTGGAGATTGGGGAAGTGGAAAGTCGAGCATTCTAAAGATTATAAATGATGAACTCTCGGGAGATGATGATGAACTAAAGGATGGAACTTTAGTTTTATACTTTAATGGTTGGGTATTCGAGGGTTATGATGATGCTAAATCCGCGCTTCTCGAAACTATCGTCGAACGGTTCGCCAAGCATAAGACCCTTGGTAACAAGGTTAAGGATAGTACAGTCAAGCTTTCTAAGAGTGTCAACTGGATGAGGGTCGCTAAACTTGGGTTAAAGAATATTGTCATACCTGGGGCGACTGCGCTATTAACTGGTGGTACCTCTTTGGTACCGCATTTAATAGGTAAGTTCGCCGATTTTAAACCTGCTGATCTTGCTGCAAAGTTGTCAGGAGAAGACTCGGGAAAGTTTTTAGAAGGTATAATGAAAGACGTACCTGAAGAAACAATGCTAGTGAGGGAATTCAGGGACGATTTTGACGAGATGATTCGTAAATCAGAGATCAAAAAACTCTTAGTTATCATTGATGATCTTGATCGCTGCAGTCCAGATAGGATTATTGAAAACCTTGAGGCGATCAAGCTTTTTCTCAATGTTGAAAAGACAGCCTTCATCATCGGGGCAGATCCAAGGATTGTCCGTCATGCTATCGAATTTCGTTATAAAACGGACTCAATCCAGAGAGCTGACGATAGGGAGACCAGAAACCGGCGAATTGTCAGCGATTACCTAGAGAAGCTAATCCAACTTCCCTACAACTTGCCGCGCCTTTCCGATAGTGAAGTGGAGACGTATATGACATTGCTATTTTGCAAGATTTCACTGGAAGGTAGCTATTCGTCTGTTCTTGAGAAATTTTCAAAGCAAAGGGAAGAAAACAGATACGGCACGTTTGGCTTTGGGGATATTGATGATCTGATTACTTCTAAAGAGAGAGAAAAGCTTAACAATAGTATTTCATTGATTGCGTCCCTATCATCTATAATTACAGCTGGGCTAAACGGTAACCCAAGGCAGGTAAAAAGGTTTTTGAATACCTTTATGCTCCGAAGCAGGCTTGTTAAAGTTGCAAAAATTAGCGACTTCAAATTTGATGTACTTGCGAAACTAATGGTACTTGAATATTCTGCGTCGTCTTTGTTCCGCCAACTCCATCAATGGCAGGCGACTCAGAGTGGAGAGCCCAAAGAAATATCGGAGCTAGAGCAACTTGTTGAGGACAAAGACATTGCATCGATTGTTTCCAACTATAAGGATTGGTCAGTCCCGGAAGTTGTTCAATGGATAGCCGCATCGCCGAAACTTACAGGAATAGACCTGAGGGATTATTACTGGATTTCCAGAGATCAGCTCAGTTCATCAATTAGCGGATCATCTTTGGTGCCAACATTTTTAAGAATTCTTGCAAGGAGTCTTTTGGATCATGGTTCAGGAACGATACTCAAAGATATAGCTGATAATAAAGTGAAAACTGTCCTTACAGCAACAGAAAGAGAAACACTTTTTTCCCTGATCGAAAAAGAAATTGTTAAATCACCAGAAAACACGACGTATCATAAAGTCTTTATTCAGTTCATTGAATCCGAGGTGATAGGCGCAATAGATGCTTACGAAAGATTGCTGATCAAAATTGACCATGACAAGGTGCCATTCAGCTTGGGCTCTCTCTATAAACTCGCGGAAAGAAAGAACGCTGAAATTGCGAGAATCTACAAGCTATTTAAAGGTACATCTGGAATTTACAAAGCCATACATAGAAAAAAATAATATGGGAACAACACAAAGAATAGTACCGGGTATCACTGGCCAGCCAAATTGGGGGTCTTTGAATAATGCTATTACCAGGATTGCAAAAACTGTTGAAGAAGAGCATGAATCAGGCCAGGAGGCTGAAGATGGTCAAGAGCAACAGGAAGTTGCGGAGGAAGATGCTAAAAAATATCAGAGGATTATTAATAGAAGAAAAGCCAATCTAAGGTCCTCTCTAAATAATCTTGTCCGTACTGGAGGCGGCGCCTCGAATATTAGCAAGGGGGGCTCTGCTTCAATGGGCCGGGCTGGCAGGGCGACTGCGACAAAATTTACTACTGTATTTACCGACATCAAGGAAAAAGGACTCGATCAAACTCTTACTGATCTTGGATTTGATCTTCAGGGAAAAAGTTACGAATCTGTAATGGATTTTCTTTTGATCTATTGTTCATCTGGAGATGCCGGTATGGATGAAACAGCTGCAAACAAGGCGTTTTCTGAACTTACAGAAATCATAGCGGAACAAACAGGTGAAGATCTCGATGCGTTTGAAGCCTATATTTCCCAAAATGTCGATGGTGAAGGCCTGACTGAGCTCTTGTGTACGTTTTTGGGGCTATATATTTTTGAGCACCTTTCCCAGCGCTTCCAGGAGAAAATTACGCAGGCTAAGGGAGAGGAGATTAGTAAAGAAACTTTCAGAATTATTAAGGAGGATATCTTGGCGCAAGTGAAACTGTTGGATGATGAAAAAAAGGTTTCCAACATTGATTGGCGAGGTCCGGAAGGCTCTGCAGCAATTGAAGAGATTTTTGAATCCATTTTAACTATTATATCTGATGGGAATTAGTATAAATGTTGGCTCGGCATCCTATGATGCTGGAGAGCTTAAGATAATTTTAGATGGTGGGGCATTTGGCAACGCCATTGTTAAGTCGAACTTTGGCGGACTTTTACCTTTTGCTAATACAGCAAGTCCCGAAGCGGTTGATTTTTTTATGTTGTCGGCTGCAGTTTATGGTATTGACCGAATGGTGGTACGTAGGCCTAATTCAGTAGATGGCTGGTCTAGGGACTTGGAAGTAGTCTTTCCAGTTACAGACTTAACAAAATGGAACACTTTGGCTGTGGAAATATCCGCAATGCTTTCGTTTCTCACCGGGGATTATTGGAAGGTATCTTTTTCACAATCCACATTGCAATTACCAGGGGAGGAAATGGATGTCATCTATCAGCCGGAATTTGCTCATGTTAATCTTTTCTCTGGCGGACTTGATTCACTTATTGGAGCAATTCGGTTTTTAGAAGAAAATCCGGACAGAAATCTTTTGGTAATCTCCCATTATGATTCACAGATGAAGGGACCAAAAGGAGACCAAGTAGATTTGCTTAATATGTTACACATTAGGTATGGTGATCGGTTGGTCGCTGTGCCATCGGTTAAGGTTGAACTTGACAGGCCTGGAAAAAAGGAAACAACTTTTCGTTCAAGGTCTATTCTTTTTATTGGAATGGCTGGAATAGTAGCAGATAGCATGAGCCTTGACCTGAAAGTGCCAGAAAATGGAAGTGTATCGTTGAACTATCCTCTTAGCCCATCCCGCAGAAGCGCGTGTAGTACTCGGACAACACATCCCCGGATTCTTGATTCCGTTAAGTTGATTTGGAGCATCCTTGGATTATCTTCTGCTATTGAAAACCCATTCGAATTTGAAACCAAAGGAGAAATGGTTGAATCTATTGATGGTATTGATGATAGTATTGATGAAATGATCTTACGGTCCAATTCATGTGGAAAACGTAGACATGATGAGAGAAAAGCCAATCCAGAAGCTAAACATTGTGGGGTTTGTATGCCATGTGTTTACAGAAGAGCGGCCTTAATAGCTGCTGGTCTCGACGAGGAAGACGATTACGGCGACAACATTAAGGATCTTAACTTCAGAACAAAGAAAGGTCAGGATATCGGTGCATGTATTGAGTTTTTGGCGACTCAATTATCGGAAAGAGACATTAGAAAAGAATTGATCGTCAATGGAATAAGCGATGTTTCCAAGCTTGATCAATACACCGATCTGATTGTGCGTACAAGAACCGAATTAAAAGAGTTATTTTTGACAATAGGAAGCCAAACTGTAAAAAATAGACTTGATGATTGATGCGCACTGCCATATTGATCTTTATCCTAATCCGGAGGAAATACTCAGTTATTGCAATAGCAAGGATATAACAGTGATCGCAATGACAAATTTGCCAAGCCATTTTGAAATGGGATTTCAGCATATTAGAGAATATAAAAGAATCAGAATGGC
This sequence comes from Pedobacter africanus, assembly GCF_900176535.1. Classification (NCBI taxonomy): domain Bacteria; kingdom Pseudomonadati; phylum Bacteroidota; class Sphingobacteriia; order Sphingobacteriales; family Sphingobacteriaceae; genus Pedobacter; species Pedobacter africanus. Next base: position 344,833 of record NZ_FWXT01000002.1, read on the forward strand.
CCTCGGAATGCACCCGTTGTATGCATCTGAACATGAAAGAGAGTATCAGAAATTCATTGATAACTTCGATAAAACCTCATATATCGGTGAGATCGGACTAGATTATTCTAATGAAGGATATCATACAAAAACAATACAGATGCAATCTTTTAGAAAGATTCTTCAACTGGTATGTGACAAACCGAAAATTTTGAGTATTCACTCAAGAAGGGCCGAGGAGGAAGTATTTAATGAACTTATTTTTCATAATATTAAAGCCGCAATTTTTCACTGGTATTCTGGATCAATATCACTGATAGAAGATATCGCAAAAGCGGGCTATTTCTTTTCGATTAATCCTGCAATGGTTCAATCTCCAAATGGACAGAAAATAATAGCCAAAATTCCGGCAGCCAGTATTCTGACAGAATCTGATGGCCCCTTTATAGAATATAAAAAGCAGACAGTCATGCCCGGCGATGTTATAATTGTAGAGGAATATCTAGCTAAAACACACCAAAAAACCAGGCAAGTAATTAGTGAACAGATTCGTAGCAATTTTAAAAGTATTGTTTCTTTGATAAAAGTATGAGTACTAGTGTAACTAATATCGAGGTAATTATAGACGAAACTGCTGCAGGCGTTGCGATATTTGAGAGATTTTCCCATATTGAGATTAATAAAGGGGAACTTTTTAAATATGCTGTTATGCATTTAGAAGTGCCGCCGCATATTAAAGAGTCGGACTTTGATTATTTACAAGGTAAAGTTCCAGCTATGGAGGCTATACAATTAGAATTTATTGAGTTTACTGGAGATACCATATATAATCTCTCAAAGGACGATAGAAATATCACATCAATTTCTGAACTGGTTGGTGTAGCTCTTGGTTTGAAGTACTCAACGCTTATTCTAAATACGAACCCAAATAAATTCAAGAAAATTGGAAAGCCGGTAAAAGGAAAGTATTTAGACTATTCAACTGTGTTAAATTCGAAGGAGTATGAGGTAGAGACTAAAGGCACAATAAAAAAACATCATTCTGCGATGAAGAATGATATTATTAACAAAAAAACGAACACCTCTTTAAAGGCAGTGCATTTGAGATATGGGGTAATATCTAAATTGAAGAGAATTGGTGAGCCTGGCAAGTCAAAATGTATAATTTTGGATGATCCTCCGCAAGATATAATTGCGAATGAAGATGAAATCTTCAAAACACAACTATGGGCATACGCGTCATTTCTTAGTTATATTTTAGATTCAAAATATTACAACAGGTACGTAAAGCCTTTAGCTAAGAATCGGCTTCGAAGCGTTCGAATTAATAACAAAAAGTTTTTTACAAAATATTCATTTAATGGCAATCTCTATTACGGAGAATGTTTGATTATAGGTTAATTAAGGAAAATGTTGATTCTGTAGCAAATGAAGCAGATGCATTTGATGTACTTACTAATAAGGTAGGAAAAATTAAATTCTTCATTGGAATCGAAGAAATATTGATAAACGCGATAAATAATAGAGACAATAAATATTTGGCGGAGTATAATTCTGAAACGACATTTTGTTCAAGAATCAAGTTCATATATGTTTCTTGGTAAAGATGGTATTCTGATCGTAAAATCGGTTGATGGAGAAAATGGTCAACTTGAGGAACTATTTCCAGAAAATGAAATTAAACAGCGTTTAAAGCTTTACTCAAACTTCCTTAAATACTTAAGCCATAAATGTGGAGCACCTTGTCAAACCAAATCAATTTATGGCAAACCCTGTGAAAAATTGACTTACCGGAAGTATTGCCATTATCACCGATAGAACAATCTTCAGATTTATATTGTTGTTTCTGAATTATATTAGGTAAATAAAAATGAATTCGAGCTAAAAAGGCAAGTTCAACAATACCTGTAATAACAGGTAGTAAAAATCGAAAAGCTCGAACTTCGATTTTACTGGATATACCTTTATCTAGAAAACAAAGTCATTTCATATTACGTTAATAAATTTTATGACTGACGTGCACTCCAAAGAAACCCGTTCATATAACATGAGCAAAATAAAAGGGAAGGACACTAAACCTGAACTTTTGGTACGTAAATTTCTTCATAAAAAAGGATTCCGCTATCGTATTCATGTAAAGGATCTTCCTGGTAAACCGGATATTGTTTTACCAAAATACAAAACTGTGATTTTCGTTCATGGCTGCTTCTGGCATGGTCATGAAGGGTGCAGATATTATGTGATACCCAAAACAAGAACTGACTGGTGGCTCAAAAAAATCAATGGGAATATTGCTAAGGATCTTAAATCCAGGCAGTCCCTTATAATTAGTGGGTGGAAAGTAATAGAGATCTGGGAATGTGATCTTAAAAAAGCAACAATTGATTCGACATTGACAAGTTTGTTATCGTTGTTAATATAGTGTAATTTCAATATTTTCATATTGCTAAGAACTTTAATATTTATATCTTCGATCCTCAGTTAAAATTCATGTCTTTCCCAATTATTGATTTATTTGCAGGTCCTGGTGGACTGGCCGAGGGTTTCAGCTCATTGACAGATGCTGACAGAGAGCGTGTTTTCAAGATTAAATTGTCAATTGAGAAAGATTATTATGCTCATCAGACCCTTACACTCCGTTCCTTCGTAAGACAATTTCCTTTGGGGGAATTGCCAGGTGAATATTATGATTTTTTAGAGGGGAAGATTGAAATAGATAGCCTATACAAGAAGTTCCCTGAAGAATATCATGAAGCCTCTAACGAGGCCTGGCTTGCCACTTTGGGACAAACGCCTGAGACAGAGATAGACCAACGCATAACTAATTTAGTTGGAAATGAAGAACACTGGGTACTTATAGGAGGTCCTCCTTGTCAGGCATATTCTAGCGCCGGAAGATCGAGGGTCGGTGGTATCCACAAAGATGATCATCGTGTTTACCTTTATAAGGAATACCTGCGTATTATCGCCCGGCATCATCCTGCCGTTTTTGTGATGGAAAATGTCGAAGGCCTGCTCTCAGCAAAACTGGATGGTGAGAAAATTTTTGGATGGATACTGCGGGATTTAAGGGATCCTGCTTCTGTTTTTGGCGATCACAATTCACCAGGATATAGAATTTATTCACTTGTTACCGATGATGTACAAAATGATGTAGACTATCTGATTAAAGCGGAGGACTATGGTGTTCCACAAAAAAGGCATCGTGTTATACTATTGGGAGTGAGAGAAAACATTCTTACCAGGCCAGGTATACTGACTCCGACAGATGAAGTGGGTTTAAGATCGATTATCGGTATGCTACCTAAAATAAGAAGCGGGATGAACAGGACCTTTACCCACAGCGTTCTTGTTCCAAAAGAAGATGGAGGATTAAAAAAGAAGCGGTTTTATACTAAAGCAGAAGATTCTCCCGGGAATTGGGCGGAACTTACGTCAAATATCCGTACCGAGATTGGAAAGTTGCTTAATGTTGAGGCTGATGTTGATCCGGCAGTAATTCCTTTAAACATAGGATCTGCTTATCTGCCATGCAATCAACAATTGATTAATCCGGGCCACCCTCTTGCAAGTTGGTACTCAGATTCTAAAATGACTGGTGTCACCCAGCATGAATCAAGAGGACATTTAACTCAGGATTTGAAAAGATATCTCTTCGCTGCATTATTTACGGTAAAATTCAACAAATTTCCGAAAATGAAGGATTATAAGCTGTTTGATGAAGAACTGCTTCCTGACCATGACAGCGCGGACTCCGGAAATTTTACGGATAGATTCAGGGTACAGGTTCCAGACCGCCCTGCGACAACGGTAACCAGCCATATCAGTAAGGATGGACATTATTTCATTCATTACGACCATATTCAATGTCGAAGTTTAACCGTTCGGGAAGCTGCGAGAATTCAGACTTTTCCAGATAATTACTGGTTTTGTGGAGGTCGCACTGAACAATTCCATCAGGTTGGAAACGCAGTTCCACCGTACCTGGCATATAAAATAGCAAAAGTTGTATATGAACTGCTTCAGGTAGAAACAGCTGAAGCTGTAAGTGCTGAAACAGTAAGTAAGGCGGGCTTAACTGCTACGGAATAATTTAAATTTTAAGTATAAGATTATCAGATTAATCAAAATTCTATTAAAAATTTCAAATATTTAATAACTTTAGCAATATAACGTTTTTAAATATTGCAATGCCAGAAAGAATAGTCTTATCTCCACTTGTAACTCCTGTTAAACAAATCACGACTGTTGTTGGAAGAATATTGAAAGCCGTCGGATTAGATATGCTGGTTAATAAGTATTTGAATAATTATCTAAAATGTGTTCATTATGTCAAATGAAATACACGAGATAAATTTTGAAGAGGCAATCCCTTCACCAGAATTTTTAATCAAATCCATAGCCGAACAGGGCTACAGCCTGGAGACTGCCATTGCTGACCTAATGGATAACTCAATATCAGCAAATGCTGATCACATAGAAGTTCTGGTAGATCCGGATCAGGAGCCGTTTACACTTTTTATTGCTGACAATGGAGATGGGATGAACGAAAAAGAGTTAAAAAAAAGTATGCAATTTCCAAGCTCGTCTCTGGAGGAGGACAGGAATAAAAATGATTTGGGAAGATTTGGGCTTGGATTAAAAACCGCTTCGTTTTCACAGACTCGAAGATTTACCGTTTTATCAAGAAAGAAAGGTGACAGAAATTATTGTGGTAGAACCTGGGATGTAAATTATCTACAAAAATGCGGTGCCTGGAAAATAATTGTAAATAATGAAAGCGAAATAAAGACCCTTCTTAATTCATATAGTCTTTTGAGTAGGAGGTTTAATAATAGCTTTGAAAATTTTTCTGCTAACACGATAATTATATGGCAGGGACTATATAAATTTGAGGAATTTTTAAATACCAGTGAAGTGAAAAGATCCAGTCTTAAGGACCAGATCAGTGCTATAACTTCAGAACACTTATCTATTGTTTTTCATAGGTTTCTTGAGAGAAAAAACGACCCTCTTACAATTAGAGTTAACAATCGTGCAATCACCCCCTTCAATCCATTCCCCACAGATGAGTCTGATTTCCGGTCAATTGATAATAAGCAGACAGGACTTCGTAATGATGTGGTTAAGCTTGAGGGTTTTGTACTCCCCTCCAGGAGTATCGATGAAAGTAAGGAATACAGTTCAGTATGGACTACCCCCTCAAAGGGCCTTATGGATCTTGAAGGCATTTACGTTTACCGCGCTGACCGGATTATCGTATTTGGAGGCTGGAACGATATTACAAGAAAGACGCCAACGTTAAGGCTTGCGCGTTTGAGGGTTGAGGTAGGCAACAAGGTAGATAACCTTTTTCATCTCAATGTGGCTAAATCAAAGATTATTGTTCCCTTTGACATCCGAACTGCATTTATCCGCTATGTGGCAGAACTTAAGGTGGAAGCGGAAAGGGAGTATAATAACCGGGGCATAAGGCGATTTGCGAAAAAAGGAAAGGGCAACTATTACTCACTCTTTGAAAAAAATGCAACAGACAAGGGCCTGCTGATTGAAATCAATTCCGAATTCCCTCTTTTGAGCAGTCTCAGAGCTGAACTGACAGCAGAACAGAACGCCAAACTGAACTTTATGCTCAAGATCGCTACCACGACCATCAACAATACTCGTAGAGTACAGGATCAGAGGCCGATGAGCACAATTGAGGAAGATAAGAATCTTAGCCACGCCGATATTGCGACATCTGTCCGTCACCTGCAAGCGGCCGGAGTTCCAGATGCATATATCAGGGACACGATACTGCCAGAGCTAGGATTTAGTGCAACAGGCAACAATCCGGTGATAGAAGACCTATTCAAATAAAACAAAAATTAATGCTCATATGAACCAAAGATTTTATACTGATAAGATTATAGAGCTCCTTGATAATGAACTTCAGGAGCTTCGGGCCAGGAACGAACCATTGACCAGAGCTTTTTTTGATAATCCTGAAATCCAGGAACAGATAAAAAATCAGGTTAAAGCTATTGCAAGTATTTTCAAGCATGCCGTTCCCAGTGATGAACATTTTAGAGAGTATTATATCCTTGCCCTAAATGAATTCAAGGGCAACAATGCCACGGATATCCTCCCAAGTATCTCTCTGACCAAATCAAAGAACAAGACCTGGTTGAGTGAGGAGAGGGCAGCACAGATCGACTGGCATTACTCGGAACGTTATTTCAGATATCTCAAAAGTCTGGGCCGATCGCAGAAGATCATTGCCGAAGCCAGGCGCTCATCCTTGGAGGTACTTAAAAAGATTGGGGATCCGGAGGCTGATAATGCCTTTTACATCAAGGGTATGGTCTTCGGAAGCGTGCAGTCGGGAAAGACCACGAACTTCAATGCTGTGATCAATGGCGCGATAGACCTTGGCTACCCTCTCATCATTGTTCTCTCAGGAATTATGGAGGACCTTCGTGTACAGACCCAGCTTCGCGTCGAGGATGAGGTAGTCGGTTATGGGGTCATCGATGTAGAAAAGGGAAACTTTGGATTTAAAGGCGTAGGTGAGATCAAAAAGTTTGGGGAATTGGGGGACAATGCGATCAAACAGATCATGATTCCGACCTCACAGCACGCCGACTTCAATATCAACATCAAGCGTACAGAGTTTGCCATCAACCATAAGAACGTATTGGTCTGTAAAAAGAACAGTCGGGTGTTAGCGAACCTGGTTCTTTGGCTCAGCGATCAGCTGGCGGAGGGACAAAACAAACACGACATTCCCTTTTTACTGATCGACGACGAGGCCGATAATGCCTCACTGAATAATATGGGTCATAAGGGAAAAGAATATGCAACGACCATCAATGGGAATATCAGAGCCTTGCTCGGCCTCTTTAAACGGAAGACCTACCTTGGATATACTGCCACCCCTTTTGCTAATGTGCTTCAGGATCGTAACGAAACACCCCTTACCAAATGGCCAATCAGCTATAAGGAGGCGGGCGTAACCAGGGAAAAGAGATTTGACCTCGTTGACAATCTGGCCCCTGATGATTTCGTTGAACTACTATTTCCACCATCAATATATGTGGGCGCCAAGCATTTCTTTGAAACGAGATTGAGCGAGATCAATAAGATCGAGCCACTCATTTCCCCACCGGTAAATGATTACCACAACAGCTTTCCAAGTAGAGTATTTAAGGATACCGAGCAAGCGGCTAAACCAGGAGAGAAGGATACACGTGCATCGAAAAAAACAGATATATTTCCCCGGTTTCTTCCGGAATCACTGAAAGATGCAATCAGATGCTTTGTGATTTCCACGGCATTGCGTTTGAGCCGCCGTCCGGAGATGGTCAGCTCCAAGCTATACCAGCCACACAACTCCATGCTGATACATATCTCCAGATTCACCCTTTGGCAGAATAGAACAAAGGAGCTTGTTAAAACCTTCGTAGAGGAACTTACTACTAGGCTTAATACAGAGCTTCCAGATGGAAAGGAGTCTGTATATGCCGAACTGGAGTTGACCTGGATCAGGCACTATGCCCATATTGTCCAGAATATCAAAAGCTATTTACCTGATGACTATGAGGATGACTTTCTCACACCAAAGGATTATCACAAGGACATCCGGTCAAATCTGCTAACAGCTATCACCGGCATCCAGGTGGTGGCGATTAACAGTGATAATACAAGTGATGCGCTTGTTTATAACAAGAAGTCCGAGAAGAAATATATTGCAATCGGTGGAAACAAACTATCCCGTGGATTTACTTTGGAAGGCCTTACGATCAACTATTTCATCCGTAATACCGATTTCGCCGATACCCTGCTCCAAATGGGACGGTGGTTTGGCTATCGACCAGGATACCTGGATTGCTGCAAGCTCTTCACTACCTCTGCCAATATCCATAAGTTCGATACCGTCTCGGTGACGGTCGAAGAACTTGAGGAGACCTTTAAGGAGATCAACAAAAAGGATGGTCGCCCTAAGGATTTTGAGATCCGGGTCCGCGATAACCCAAAGGTCATCAAGTTAACACGGAACTCCATCCTCAAGAATGCGGAGTCCATCAACGTGAACTATAGCATGGGGATGGAACAGTCTACTAAATTCTGGATCAACAAGAATGCAATAGAGACTGCCTGGACTGGATTTGTAGAGCACATTAAACGCCTAAAGTGGGAAGAGGATAAGACAAAGGACGTCTTTTTTCATTCTACGGACGCCGCCGGACTATTTGCATTTCTGGAATTACAGAATACATTTTATGATTTTGATCTGCCTGGCGTGCGGGAATACATTGAACTCTGTAACGCCAACGGTAAGCTTGTCAGCTGGAAGATTGGCATCCGCAAGAATAGCGGTGCGAGAGAAGTGGTGCTACTCGCCAGTTCTAAATCTGGGCTTCCGGGTAACATCAATCTGACAATCAGGAGAGGGCCGCGCGAACAGGCTAGTGGTCGATATGACTTTCTGGAAAACAATATCTTTCGGGTATCAGACAAGTCTGCCCAGATCATCACCTCGGGAAGCGATTTCGGCCTAACCCTTAATGATGACCAGATGGTTGAGGTGAAAAAGAAGTTTCTTGCTAGGCGGGAGGCGGGGAGTGCTACCAACATCCCAGACAAAGACTATCGTCTGGCTATGAACGACCAGGAGGGTACGCTAATGATCTACCTGATCGATACTAAGCACGTTTTTACCTCACCAGACGGTGCGGACAAGGAACTCGAAGCAAGAGCGGTAGAACTCGGGATTGATACCACCATCCCATTATTTGGATACGCCCTGGGATTTCCTGAAATCAAGGGTGACTTCGGTGGTAATTATGTACGCGTAAAACAGCCAGATCCTATTACCCCAGAAGAAGGTGAAGAGGAAGAAGATGAATTTCCGGAGGAATTATTGGAGGGATAATGAGCATAATTAATACATCATATCTGGAGGAAAAATGGAACTCCATTAGCAAAGAAGATATTAGGGGTTACCGGATTCAACGGATCAGTCCCGAAAGCAAATTGGGTATCAATATTGGGTTGAACCATAGGGTGGAGCGTTGCCTGATATTGGAGCTGCCAAAGGATACCAATCTGGTATTCTTCAATCGGGAAAGGCAAAACCTTTCGATCTACCATCTTCGCGAACAGGGTTATATTGTAATTGAACTGCTGGACCAGTTCTTCAACGATCTTTTCTGCGACCTTATCGTTTCGCTATATCAGCGTATCCAGGGAATTGAGGACGTAGAGGAATGTTCGATGGAACTGGTGGCCTCATTTAATAAATGGAGTGAGTTCCTTACCGATCAAAGTGGTCGACTGTTATCGGTTGATGACGTAAAGGGCCTTTGGGGAGAACTTTTTATACTCCGCTCGTTATTGAATGACTCCGAATCTTCATTGGTAGACGAAACGCTTGGGGCTTGGCAAGGCCCATATGATAGAGGTCACGACTTCGTGCTTACTGACAAGAATATAGAGGTCAAGACCCGCGATGCATCGAGGATCGACATCAGTATATCAAGCGAATATCAACTCGAACCTGAATTTGGAAAGAACCTTGAGCTACTAGTGCTGAACGTTCTCGTAGATACGATATTAGGACAAAGCTTGTTGGAACTTGTCGAGGATATCCGGGAATCCATACAAATAAGATCGGGAGATAGTTCAATCCTGTTGAAGGCACTTGCACAAAAAGGACTCAATATGCGCAATATTGAAAGTTACCCTGGCAAATATCTGGCTGTAAGCGAAACTGTTTATGACTGTATGCATGGGGACTTCCCAAAGCTGAACCGGAACAGTATACCATCAGCGATCAACAATTTGTGTTATAATATCAGGACCACTGGCCTGGATCAATTCATCATTAGACAAATTCTTTATTAATGGAACTAAAACAATATCTCGACTATCGAAAGGAACTTCTTCGGGAGTCGCGGGACCAGGAGGGTTTTACCTCCGAGGCATCTTTTATCGGGATATCTGTACTTCCACTGATGGCGGATGCTAAATTGATTGACTCTGAAGATTGGCAGGAGACCTACTACAGCTTTGCAGCAGAAAAGATCAAGATCAACGGTTATATGGTCAACGAATCCGGGGAAAGGCTACAGCTCTTTATCCTCAACGAAGATTCGGTCAACCTTGCTGCCACAGAAAACGATATGGCGATTAGCCAAAAGAGCTATTATGAGAATCATTTTTCAAGAGCAGTGAAGTTTGTTAAAAGAGCTATTAACCGTAACCTGGAGGATACTCAGGATTCAAGCCCGGCTAACGTACTCATCAATCAGCTTTCCTCGGGCGATATTCTCAACCAATTTGATGTAGTGGAGATATTTTTGGTATCGGCGACGGCCACTATGGAGATGCGGGGGAATGATCCCAAGCCTAAGAAATTCGACTTTGAAAACGAAGAATTCTCCGTGTCCTACGCCCAAGGTCGGGAACAGCTGAAAAAAAAGATGCTGATTATCAGACGGCTTATCGACCTGAATTTTCTCCTGGACGTCATGATCTCTCAAGGTAATAGGGAGATATTGACCATTGAGTTCGGAAATGTATTTGGTGCCCCCCTTTCTGCAATCAAGGCGGCGAGTGAAGCCAATTTTGAATCCTATCTTTGTGTGATACCTGCTACCAACCTTGCCGAACTCTATCGACTTCATAGTACGCGCCTGCTGGAAAAGAATGTAAGATCATTCCTTGATTATAAGAATGACGCCAATAGGGGAATGCTGGCGACGATGAAAAAAGACCCCTCGAAATTTATTGCCTTTAACAACGGTTTGACAATTACCGCTACCGCCTCTGATACGAGCCAACAGAGTGGCATTACTCTAATTCATTCGCTAACAGATTTCCAGATCGTTAACGGTGGACAGACCACGGCTTCCATCTACTTTGGCAAAAAGGCCAATGTTGATATTAGCAAGGTATTCATCACTGCAAAAATTAACGTAGTAAAGGAAGTAGCCGAACAGGAGCTGAATGCCTTTATCAAGGAGATCAGTCTCTATTCCAATACCCAAAATAAAGTAACCACCGTAGACTTGGACTCTCAAAACCCTCAGCTTATAAAGTTGAAGGCTATGACCATGAGTGTAGTCACCCCAAGTGGTAAAAAGTGGTTCTTCGACCGCGCCAGGGGAGAGTATAGCACTATGCTAAAAAAATCGGGTAACCGAAACAGATTGGAGAAGGAATTTGAGGACAGGCGCTTTTCGAAGGAGGACTTGGGAAAATATTATACTGCATGGGGCGCTCAGCCATATATGGTCAAAAAGGGTGGAATAAAGGTCTTCAAGTTCTTTATTACTGCTTTATGTGGTGATGGCGAAAAGCGAAAGCCAGTTGATATCGATAGAACGTTCTACGAGGAGCTTATCGCCAAGATCATTCTTTTTGACCGTTTAAATAAGATCCATGGAATAGGAAAGAGGGCCATCGGTCAGCTTCGCTCTGCTGTTGTTCCATATGCAATTTCTATATTATATGCCCATACCGATGGAGGAAAATCTGATTTGTATTTTGATCTTTCCAGGATATGGAAGTCAGAGGGACTTGAGGAAGACCTCGCGGATTTCATGGAGGAACTAATGCGGCTGACTAATGAGCTTATTAAGAAATACGCGGATAGCGATGATGTTGGGGAAAACTCCAAAAAGAAAGAGCTATGGGACCGCGTATGTTCAAGTACCGAAATACAGATGTTTATGTCCAAAAAGACCAGTATACATATACTTGGAAAATATACAATATCCACTGAAGAGAGGAAAAAGCTTTCAAAGCGCAACAAAAAGATCGTAGATTTCAAGTACCTATCCGACAATGTTTCAATCTTTACCAATGGTATTGCTTTCTATGATCGTATTCTGGTCGCAATGAATGACAATCTGAGTACAGTTGACCTGGTAAAACTTAGTGCTATTAAATCAGCTATTGCCAAACGGGAAGACCTTTCACAAAAACACATAAATTTTGAACAGGAGCTTACACGAACCATTGGGAACGAGCATCCTGAGGTGTTTGAGTACAGGCCTGTGGAAGAGGACCTGATCTGGAAGAATAGCTTTGAGTTTATCCTCAAAGTGTATAATAATGCTCTCGAGAACAATGCAGAAGTAAGTGTTGAGTTCAAGAAAATAGAAGAAATGGCTAAGCACAAGGGCATCAAATATTATTCCGTATTTGTACAGATTGGAGAGGCGTTAAATAAGGGGCAATTGCCGACTATGCAACAACTATGGTACGCTTCACATATCCTCGAACTAAAAGGTTCCGCACATATTTTGTAATTTGTTTCTAATACTTAAACTTTTCTGATTTTGTAACTCTAGCTATTACGGTCAATGTAGTTCGTATACATTTATCTCAATCTATTTCCCCTTGCCCTTTAAATCCATAATGATTAACTTTAGTTACATCTGTTAATTGTTATGGTACAAAAAGTCATCCTGCATAGAAGAAGCAAGGCCCCGTTAGTGGTTATAGAAACACTTTTTTCAAGTGGTTTTCTAGCCTATTGGCTTTTTAAAAAGTATGAGTTTGATTGGTTATTAGGGGTGGTCATCTTTATTGCGAGTTTCTTGCTAACGGCATTCCTGTTTTTCAACATCAGGATATTCAGATATATATATTCAATTCTTTTCTCGCTGGGTTGGGGCTTTTTGGGATATATATTTGCCAGCAGTGTTACAAAATCTGATTTAACTGCCTGGGTTGTTCTTGCTGCCGTTTTTGTCCTAAGTCTTCTGGTGCATAAAAGCTATTTTTCATTTGAGACCAACGCTGAAAGGATAGATTACAGATAACTGCCAGTAGCTCCAGATCTGTTCCATTCCTGTTCCAGTTTAGTACTTTACGTGCACCTCAGGTGCGACGTACATCAGCCATGCTTCACTCGAAGTCTAGTCGTCATTTGTCGAACCAACTCCTTGGGAAGGTGACCTGGAGCAAAGCAATTTTACTGGAACTGTAAAGGGAAACCCGTATCAGACCAACTGTAAAGCTATAGACGGATAAGACCGGTTTCTCCATTTGAAGGTTCACCACTATAGTGGCAGAATTTTTCCATGTAATTTACATTGCCATATTTCGACCAACTTTTATAAGCCTCTGCACAATAGGGCTTCTTGACATTAAAAGGGATCTTTGTTCCGGTTCTTATGCAGTACCCAAACTTCAAATCCCCAATTTCATAGTCGTCGTTACAATCAATAATAACATCAGATCTTAGAAATTCTTTGGTAAAGAATATTTCTTTATAGACGGGCTTCTTTTCGAATACGGTTTTACTGTATTTGTCAATTATTTCATAGCTGAAGTGATAAACTTGTTGATCGAGTGAGGCGCCGGTCAGCTCCGTTATAATGCTGCCCAGTCCGACGATACTTTTGAGTAATCTGAACTTACATAAGATCCCTGCCTCGATATTGTTATCAGCTGAAAAGGAGTGGAGGTTCATCGACGCAAATAGCGAGTGAGAATCGTTGGCATATATTTTCGCATGTAAACGCTTACAATATTTAATAGTTACGTTCTGGAACTGCTTAAAGAAAGCAAAATCTTCATTGGAAAGACTTTTATGTTTATCCTCTTCATTTTTGCCAAAAACAACTATTACTTCTAATTCATCATCATTAACCCTTTTTTGGAGCACATTTTTATAGGCGTCATGTAGTTTTATATAAGGAGATATGAAAATCAGTTGAGACTTGGCTTCATCAATCATATTAATGAGCCGTTTGTGCACTTCAAACCTATTAATTAGTTCAGGCATAGAGCGTATTATATATTTGGTTAGAGCTTAAAGTTAAATAATTATGCAAATAAATATTGTTCTATTTGTTCATTTATTCTAACATTCCTAATAATTTGCTATCAACAAAATTGATGGTGTAGCATGAGAATGACTGAACAGAAAATACTTGATGAATTGCTCCGGATACATGGGGAAGGATACCCATTAACGCAAAAACAACTTTTAATATTAAGGAGATCAGATATTCTAAACTCCATCAGAAAATACGGAACTTTGAGTTCATTTAAGGAAAAGTTGGGGTTAAAACTTCTCAGAAGAAGCTGGACAAATGAGCAGATACTTCATAAGTATCATGAATTGCGGCAACAATTGGGGTATTATCCATCTGCCAGGCAACTCAATTGTTTGGGCCATGGGAATTTAGAAGCCATCATTAAAAGCAGATATGGCGGATTTCGTAACTTTTATAAAATTATAGGTTATGAACCGAAAAGAAAGCCAAAAAAGTATTGGACAAAGGAAAATACTATTAAAGAAACACTGCTTTTTTGTGAACAAAACTGGGACTTGATACAAAAAACTTCCCTTTCTAATGCCATTTTAAAAAATAAACGTTCAGATCTTGATCATGCAATTTGTATGTATGGTGGGATCAGAAAATTAAATGACGAGTTAAATCTTGAGCTAAAAACCAAGAGACCTTGCTGGACCGAAAGTGAAATAATTACTGAGTTGTTGAAACTTAAGGATTTAGGTTATTCCCTTACACAAAAGAACTTAAGAAAATTGGACCGTAATGATCTTCTAGGAGCTATGATGGCGCATGGATCGTTCAAATTGTTCAGGGAAAAAATTGGAATTCCGATAGGTAGAAACCATTACTGGTCAGATGAGAGAATTATAGAAGAACTAAAAGAGCTTATTAAGATCTATAAATTTATTCCTAGTCGTGTTATGATGATGTTTTTAGGGAAAGGAGATCTGGCCAGTGCAATGGCTAAACGAGGTGGATATAAAAAGTTCTGCCGCTTGTTAAATGTTAATTCTTCTCAATATTATTTATCAAATGCAGGTGTTTGGACGCATAGCTCGTATGAGTGCATCTTTCACAATATCTTGTTTAAGTATCAAATTCCGCACAAAACTCAGGTTCAGATATGCAAGGGTCATAAATATACAGCTGATTTTTATGTATATGATACTTATATAGAAATTGTAGGATATAGTCAAAAATCTAATCCCGGTTATTTTCAAAACCTTGAATTGAAGATAAAATTGTACAATGAGATGAAATTGCCTTATCGGATTATTCCCAAAGCAATTTTTATCAAAAGTGTAAATCTGGCGGAGAACAAAATATTAGCTGTACTAAAGGAACTGGAGCTTAAACAAAACTCAGAAACACGTTCTCTATTGGCCGTAGACAAAGATTTACCTCAAAGAACGCAATCTGACATTTCGCCGCCACAATTCAGATACCATAACATGCCTATTGATTTATTAAATTACGATAGTAGTAGAATAATGGAAACTCCAATTGATAAGGAGCTTGCAACAAGAGATATCTTTCCGATCACCTATTGGGCCGATATTGATAATATAAAAAAAGAACTACTCCCATTAGTTAATAAATACGGACGAATGCCAAAAGAGGCAGAATTGAGAAAGGAAAGGAAGTCAAGTCTGATAGGTGGTATATACAAATATCATGGAAACCTTTACGAACTGGGACAAAAACTTAACATAAATGTCCTTTCTAAACCGAAGGGATTTTATAATGAAGCAAAAACCCTGGAAATGTACAAGGCTCTGTGTATCCAGGAACAACGATATTTAACAGCTTCAGATTTACACAAAATGGGGCATCACGGTCTGGCCAACGTTATCTCTAAATCTGGTGGGATTTATAATTTAAGAAAGCGATCTGGCTTAGAGTTCACTCAAATCAGGCTTATCTATCAGTTCTATAACCTTGAAAAGGCAATTAAAGAATATAAAAATTTGAGTATCGAAAATAATAGATTTCTGACCAGAAAGGAATTGTATGGACTGGGGTACCAGACTTTAGCTAATTTTATTGCAAAAGAAGGTTTCACCATAATCAAATCTTTGACTGGCTTGCCCTTTTTTCCAGAGCAGTTAGCTGATCACTATACAGTTGAGAAAGCTATTGCTCAATATAGTGCATTGTGCTGCCAGAAGGGATATTTTCTTGTTATTAAGGATCTGATTTCTTTAAAATTGGACAAACTTGCAGTTTTTATCAGAAAATATGGAATTCGAAAAATCAGGAAGCATTCTCAATTAAATGTTCCTTTAAAAAAAAGGAAAAGATGCTTTGATGTCCAATCAGCCGTATCAATCATATAAGCATAAAACATCGCCATAAACTTTCTTTTCATAGGAAGAAAAAATAACTTTTTAAAAGCGCACCTTTTGGCCCCAAGGCAAAAAAAGCAAATATTATGGAATACATCCGATAAATCCATCTTAAATAAGAAATTTAAAAAATGAAAATTCTCAACTATTACATTTTTGCCCTGGCATTAGCCTTGTTCTCATTCCATGATACTCATGGACAATCATATGGCATAACCGATCTGCATAAATTTATGCAGCTGAACGCCGATACCACATTTATACTTGAATATCAAAGCGGTTGGCTTTTGCCGCC
This sequence comes from Pedobacter africanus, assembly GCF_900176535.1. NCBI lineage: Bacteria > Pseudomonadati > Bacteroidota > Sphingobacteriia > Sphingobacteriales > Sphingobacteriaceae > Pedobacter > Pedobacter africanus. Next base: position 361,248 of record NZ_FWXT01000002.1, read on the forward strand.
ACAGTATTGGTTAGTTAGTAAAAAGGGCGATACTACAACTGCTTACATCTATGATTTACCGCCGAAGTACAATGTCCTGATGCCAAAGTCCATTAGAAGCGCGATTTACAGGTCGAATGGTTTCAATCCAAGCCGTAAAATAGAGATAAACCAATTTTTTAGGCCGGTTCCGACACCTGCAAAATACAAAGGAAAAATTTGGGATATACTCATGAAAGAGGAACCCTGGCAAATTCCGGATGATAAGGTGGATGGAACAAGGTGTCCACCAAATAAAAATAGGGTTGAAATAGAAGACGGCGGTAGTGTAAACCTTTATCTGATTACAGCGAAAGAAATTAAAACGCTTTCCTTTTATGCCCCGCATTTTTATGAAGAGAAATGCCCGGGCAGAAAGGGAAGGCAGAGCATTATAAGAATTGATAAACTATTTCGGGATTTGTTTGAGCGCTTCCCTTGAACATATTAGCTTAGGTTATACGGGCCTAAATTGTGGAGTTGACCACATTTTTTTTATCTTGGAAAACATAAACAGCTATATGAACCCCAAAATCCAGGTCATCAAGGGTGACATCACAAAAATAAAGGCCGATGCAATCGTAAACGCTGCCAACACCTCACTCATGGGCGGTGGCGGGGTAGATGGAGCCATACACCGGGTAGGTGGCCCGGCTATTCTGGATGACTGCCGTAAAATTGTGGCCCGGCAAGGTGGTTGTAAAACCGGCCAGGCGGTAATTACAACAGGAGGGAAGCTTCCTGCAAAATATGTTATACATACTGTTGGCCCTGTTTATAATGGTGGCAAAGGCGACGTTGCAGAGCTGCTCAGGTCCTGTTACCGGAACTCTTTAGCCCTTGCAGCAGAGAACGGTTGCAAAACTATTGCTTTCCCAAATATCAGTACAGGAATTTATGGTTACCCCAAGGCAAAGGCTGCTGAAATTGCCGTGAATGCGGTAAAGACCTTTCTAAATCAGAATGAAGCGATTGAAACAGTGACTTTCGTTTGCTTTGACAATGAAAATTATACATTTATTGAGGAGCAATTGAAGTTAGAGTTTTAAAATAATTCCGAAGGAATTGGTGGTTGTTTGATACAAGGCATTTATGCTGACTGATCCAGCCTGACGCTAAAATTACTAGTTAATTCAGGCACTACTGAAAATCAAAACCTAACCAAACCATCCCTACGCCGCTTATACTCTTTTCCGGCATATTTCTTATCAATCTCAATAGTAACTACACCATTTACGGTATTTTCATTCCACCCGGATATGTCGGTGGTTTTTCCAACGAAACAAAGTCGTACATTCTAGCATACCTTTGGTATACCAGTATAAAACAAGTAACTGCTTTTATACTAGCAGGTAAATGCGTGGTAAGTTGCTGCGTATTTCCTTCGGGGTTGACAGGGGGTTGATTCGAAAAATGACGAACCAACCACGGATAGAGTATTAAGGAGCCATGTCAAAAATACCAGGCAGAACTACTGGCAAATAGGAGGCATATCAGTGTAGCGTAAGCATCATATCATAGTTCCATTATTCGAGGGGACAATAAGCTGGACGAAATCAGCCCATTTCGTATAATTCACCTGTTGTACCCTATAAAAATAAGAAAATATTCAACTAATGCTACTTGTTACCTGCCAGTAACAAGTAGCATTTTTTTTGACGTCAAAAAATATATTAAAATATTTTTTCTTATAAAAAGAGAATAATTTGCCGCTTAGTGATGCTTTTTAGGGCCTTATTTTGCCTTGTTACTTAAGTGTCAATAATACACCTGTGTGGTTTTTAACCTGAACTTATATAAGTTTACATAAAAAAATCAGTAAATTTATAACAAGGGCATACACTATGGCTGTTTATAGCACACATACCGATCAGGAGCTGGTTACGTTGCTGCAAAGCGGGGATGAACGCGCTTTTGACCAACTGTTCCGAAAATTCTATCCGGCGCTATGCTACTTTGCAAAGCGATATGTGCCAGCACAGGAACTGGCCGAAGAGGTGGTTCAGGATGTGATGGTTAAGCTGTGGCAGCGGCATGTCGACTTTGAGAGTTTTAATTCTTTAAAAGCCTTCTTGTACATCAGCATAAAAAACGGATGCCTGGACAGTGCTATAAGTGAAAAACGCAAACTGAATCGCGACAACAACTGGTACCAGCAGCAGGAACAACTGGAAGCCGATGTAGAAGAATACATTATCCAAACTGAAGTGCTGATGGAAATAAGTCAGGCCATTGCCATGCTGCCAGATCAATGCCGCAACATCATGAAAATGAGTTATGAGCAGGGGATGAGCGGCAAACAAATTGCCGAAGCCATGCAAATCACCGTAAGCACCGTAAATAACCAGAAGGCCAGGGGCATACTGCTGCTCAGAAAAATACTGAGCTATAAAGGAATGGCTACCCTGATGATCATTGTCAACTCAAAGATGTTTGAATAATATAACCGGCCTTACAGGCACGGAATTGAACGAATTGCAAATTTGTGTTTTTTCTACCATTAAAGACCAACCAGCGATGATCACTATGGATTATAAACATATAAGTTATGAAAAAGACTTTATTTACAATGATCATTACAATGGGGGTATTGTTGAATACCCAAGCTCAAAGAGAGCCTAAGGCCGGATTTCAAATAGGGTTTCCAGACCAGTCTGCTAAAGGTTTTTTTGTGCTACATCCCGAGATGGATTGTATTGTAATAAAATATAAAAATGATAAGGCTGTTGGCATGGATTTTCTATATAAGCAAGGGGCTGGCAAGTATAGCCACGAATTATTTGATCTGACTTTTGAAGGTGATAGATACCTTATTGATAAAAAATACCAAACCTTACTTTTCCCAAAACCGGGTAAATTGACAATGGAATATTTGGCTGGTCTGGAAAAGTTGTCTCAGCGCAATCCCGGTTATGATGCTTCAATAACGCTTCGCCGTGATTCTATTATCCATCATTTCAGTTTTTTCACATCTACTGGCAGCAATTTGCCTTCCTCTGGTCAGGATCTTCATCGTGCGAGGTTAAAAGGAGGTGTTGGTCCGCTTCAAAAAAAACTGGAACAAAACTTTAAACAATGGAAGTCTGTTAAGGTTGTGGATTCTGCCCTTTTAATTTATGGCGTAGTATCTGAGAATGGCACCTTAGGAAAACTCGCACTGGAAATTGGTGAGCCATCGCAGTTTTCAAATCGAATCTTGGAATTTATTCAGAAGGAAGCTATCAACTGGCAGCCTGCATGGCAGAACCGAGACGTAAGATATCGCGTTAAGTTTTTTGTAAAGCTAAATCCTGATGAATCGATTACGCTTTCTGTATTGTAATTGATTCTATGAAGAAAACGCTTTTAATAATAATGATTCGATGTCTGATGTGTTTGGCCTGGACATTGAGCAGGGCATGAGCGGCAAACAAATTGCCGAGGCCATGCAAATTACGGTAAATAACCAGAAGGCCAGGGGTATGTTTGAGTAGTATTACCAGGATTCTAACGTCTATATATCAAAAAAACTTAAAAAGCTTTGATGGGTATCTTCCTGTTCATAAAAGTAACAAAATACAACCATCCGGACGGGCTTAAGTACTGGTTTGCCGCTCGTATTTCGTAACTTAAGATTTTCCTTCACGTTGCTGACTACGGCTTTATTTAGCGCCCTGTTTTGAAATCCTTGGAGCAGCTTAAGGTCTGTAATTGACAGATCTTTATTGACTTCGAGCTGAAATACTGCAAACCTGTTTTTGTTTTTATATCCCTTAAGCAATTTTAGTTGTTCGTTGTATACATGAAAGCCAAAAGGATTGGGATTTAATATGTTATGCTTTTGTAAATACGCTATTACTTGTTGCTTTAATTCAATAGATCTGCTGTAGTTCTTATTGGCATTTGGGTAAGCAACAGCGTCGAACGTTCTGCCGAGCTCCAGGCTGCCAGAGCAGGCCCCAAAACTTAGTTTACCTTCCCATACAGAAGCGAATATGATCCATGTTGACTTTTCTGACGGCAAAAAAGCGCAGGAAGTGTTCATAACACTATGTATTTTGATTTTTTTAAGGCGCTCGCCCTTATATAACGTAAGCAGTTCAATCTCGGCATCATGATAATTTTCGTTTGTGGGATCCGGGGTTACTTTGAGGATTTTGGCCTTCGCCACAAATTGCGAGCGCTGAAAGTTATCAGTTAACAGGCTGGGGGCACAGGAGCAGGCGAACGTTTTTGCTGATGCCAGCAACAGAATGAGAACAATTATCAGTTTAGGTCTGGTCATAGTTTGTTAGAGTCTGGTAAGACATATTAATGATGCATTTGGTATTAATATTCCATATATGTTCAAAAAGTTGTAAGATAAGCATCTGGTTGTAAAGTTTGGTGCTGCACCATATCGCAAATAATGTAGTTTATGCCGCAGAAGCCTATCCGGCGCAATAACAAACAGGAAGCTCAGGTTTATTATTGGTGGTGAAATAACGGATTGATGAATGTGATTTCTTTTATGTAATGGAGGCAGCAAAACGAGCCGCTTCTTCTTTTAACGATTTTGTAGATATGACTTTGATTGTGGCTTTATTTACTTTTGAAAAAGATCTTTCGGAATTGGGTGTTTTTTTATGAACGCTCTGGCATCGTCATTTTTCTTTTTAAAGGTTGGTGATGCTCTATAGGCTGCAATAAGCTCTTTATCCGATATCTCAGTAAAGTATTTGCTGTTTTTATTTTTTGAAGTACCCATAATTCTTATGTTTGAGTTCTGTAAATTTATTCTATTTCTTGCGGGTAACCAAAAAAGCATTATAAGTTTTGCCTTTTTGAAATGATTCCCAATGAGCGTTAATATACCCCTTGACCTCAAAGAGGGTATTAATTTCATTCCAAAATCTTGTAATCCCAATTCTATACAATCTGGTACGTGAAGCAGTACTTCCAGTTGCAAGTAATTGAACATTCGGGTTTCTGGTTAAAAAATCTGCAGCAATTGCCGCAACGGTAGATAAAATCTTTTGTGTATCAGAGTTGTTTGATTTTGCTAAATCATCAATTTCTCCTGTATCTTTATTAAGATCCCCAAAAGCCAGATTATACAAGCATTTGTCATCTGATATTGCTTCTAATACTACGATTTTTTTGATGTTACCATTTGGGCCGTTACTAATAAATGTATAAGAAAGCGAATCTGCTTTATTGTAGGAATAGCGATCTTCTTGCATAGGATTGTTTTATACCACAAATCTGCTATGTATCAAACCCGCTAGCCGGAACATAACCGGATATATCCGGATCATACTTTTGAAACGGATCGCTATACTGTGGAGAAAAAAGAACTCAATTCTGTGGTTTTTACCTCAGAACCCCATAAGTTCACCAAAAGACAAACTTTATGATTCAAGAAAAACACTGTTTGCAATGTGGCCATGCTATGCAGGGCAGGGCCGATAAGAAATTTTGCGATGACCAATGCAGGAGCATTTATAACCGTGATCAGAAAATGGCGGGTACGGCATATGTTAAAAATGTGAATGCCGTGCTGGCTAAAAATCGGCACATTTTGTTAGAGATGAACCCAGCAGGCAAAGCCAAAGTACTTTATAAGGATATGAAAGCACTTGGTTTTGATTTCAGCTATTTTACCAGCATTCTGAAAACGGGGGATCGTAGTTATTATTATTTCTGTTATGAAATGGGCTACCTGGTGATTAACCGGGAAACGGTTTTACTGGTTAAAAGAGAGAACCACCAACGTATGGAAGCGTTGCGGTAAACCAAGAAAAGAGGTGAAATGGTCTGTGACATAGTACATATGGTGTAGGTTTAATTTTTTTTCACTCTCCTTTAGAGATTTCCTTTTCGGTGCCGTTTCTATATTAAACCAACATTAAGAAAAGGTTATGGACAGCATTAACAGCACATTCGGAATAGGCAGGCTTATAGCCAAGCATCTTACCAATGCATTGAATGCTGCTGAAGAGCAGCAGCTTGATGCCTGGATAAAAGCCGATGAAAAACATGCTGCTATTTTTAACCGGATTGTTGTACATGAAACTTTAGCTGCTGCTTTAATAGAAATGCAGCAGATTAATACTGAGTTGGCACTGGCCAATGTAAAAAGCAGGCTGGGGCAACAACCAGAGCAGCAACCTGCTGCTCAAACTGCCAAACTGTGGAAACGCTATATTGGCGCCGCCGCCGCGGTAGCGGCAATAGCCTTCGGCATCTGGTTCTTCACTGCTCCCCGTCATCTCGACGATAGGAGAGATAATTATAGTAACGACATTGCCCCAGGCAGCAACCGTGCCACCTTAACTATGGCAAATGGTAATACCATACACCTGAGCCAAAAAAAGAGCGGAGTGATAGTTGGGGATGCATTGACGTATGATGATGGGTCTGAGATCCTTCGCGATGCTCTGGATGACAAGCAGGACAACAACGGTTCGTCATCCCGAGGAAACGAGGGACCTATAACTGCGATTACCCCACGCGGCGGAACTTACTCCATTATTTTGCAAGACGGCACAAAAGTTTGGTTAAACGCTGATAGTAAATTGGAGTTTTTATCAAATTACAGGAATAAACTCCAAAGAATTGTAAAGCTTACGGGTGAAGGATATTTCGAAGTAGCTAAAGACCGCAGAAGACCCTTTATAGTGGAAAGCAACGGGCAGCAAACAACGGTGCTTGGTACGCACTTTAACATCAGTGCCTACAAAGGTGAGGGGGTAAAGACCACATTATTGGAAGGTTCGGTACATGTGGCCTCGCTTTTCGCTGCCCCTAAAGCAAAGAGGGCAACTGCAGGCCCAGAAGCAGGCAGGATACTTAAACCAGGCCAGCAAGCCGTGTTAACGGCCAGCAACAGTATAACGGTGCAAACTGTTAACGTTGAAGAAGCCGTTGCCTGGAAAGCTGGGGATTTTGAATTCAACGACGAGAAAATGTCTGTTATTATGAAAAAGCTGGAGCGCTGGTACGACGTAGATATTGTTGTTAATGAGCAGATTGCAGACAGGGAATTCACCGGTAAGATTTCGCGTAGCAGAAACATTAGTCGTGTACTGGATATGATTGAGAAAACGACTGGCATTAAATTTAAAATCGAAGGAAGGAGGGTGATCGCTCCGGATCAATAATCTACCTTATTTAAATTGAGGCATAAAGAAGGCCAGACGGGGGGCAACCCGAATGGCCTTATGATGGTCGCTCAGTAAATATTATTATATGAACCTGTGTAATACTGCTGTCCTGTTAAGTACCGGGTATTACACTAACCAACCAACTAAACAAATGTACAAAGTTTTACACCAAAAACTATGGGCGCATCCACGCAACATAGTTAAACTATTGCTGATTATGAGGCTGACCACCCTTATACTGATTACAGGTATTTTGCAAGTCAGTGCATCTGGTTTTGCACAGAAGATATCTTTGTCTGAACGCAATGTCGGCCTGACTACCGTTCTGAACCGGATACGTGTGCAAACCGGTTATGATTTTTTTTACGAAAGCATTAAAGTTAAAGATATAAAGAATATTTCTGTACACGTGAAGGATCTGGAATTAAGAGCGGTACTTGAGCTGATCCTGGGCCCCAGGAAACTGGATTTCACTATTGAGGACAAATCGATACTTATCCGTGCCAAAATTGCGGCTCCCCCTGCTCTGAAACTTAAAACCCCTTTAAGAGGACGGATTGTAGATGATAATGGCAAGCCTATGGCAGGAGTAACGGTAAAGGTGATAGGTACCAGCCTTGTAACAGTGACGAATGCAAATGGCGAGTATTTTTTTCCGGATGTTCCCGAAGGAAAATGCAGTATTGAAATTTCAAGTGTCGGTTTTCAGAAAGTAAGCAAATTGTTAGATATTAAAGCTGGTGAGCCTGCAAATACAGGAGTTACCTCCATGCAGTCTATAGCGGCAACACTAGAGGAAACCATTATTGTAGGTTATGGCTCGACAGACAAAAAGTCACTCACAAGCTCAGTTGCAAAATTGACGCCCAACGTTGCCGGTGCAGCTCCCCTGAGCATAGACCAGATCATGGCAAGCCGCATGGCAGGTGTACACATTACACCTTCAGGAGGGGCGCCCGGAAGTGCTACCTCTATTGTGATCCGCGGACTCAGTACTTTAAGCAAAGATGGGAACTCGCCATTGATTGTTATAGATGGAATTCCGGTTTATGGTATGGGCGAAGATGCAAATAAAGTTAGGTTCAATGGATCTGCACCTGCACAATCCGCATCTTCGGGAGGAGCGCCCGGCACTGCGCCACGAACCTATACCCCACAATCCACCTTTGAGAAAAACCCGCTTGCCAGTATCAACCCTGATGATATTGCTTCCATAGAAGTACTTAAGGATGCTTATGCTACAGCGATTTACGGGTCAAGGGGGGCTGCCGGTGTTATACTCATTACCACTAAAAGAGGTTGGGCTGGTACTACAAAAGTGAATGCCCAGATAAATACCTCAGTGTCTGAACCATTAGGGAAACACAAAGTGATGAATGGCCAGCAATATGCAGAATTCTATAATGCCTATTTAAAGGCTTTTGACCCGGCCGACACCAGAAATTTTAAGGGAGATGTTAATACGGATTGGCTTAAAGAGATCACCAGAAGGCCGGTGGGCATGAATGCAGATGTAAACATCAGCGGGGGGAACGACAAAAGCACCTATTATATTAGTATGGGCTATGATGATCAACCCTCGTACATCATAAAAAATGATTACAAAAGATACCAGGGAAGGATCAATGTTGACCAGCAGATCGGGAAAACCTTTAAGGTAGGGGCAAATGTAACCATGAGCAGTATAAAAAACAGCGCGCTTTCCAGCCAGCTTTTATTTCTTGAGGCAATTCAAAAGGCGCCTAACCTGAATGTTTATATGCCAGATGGCAGTTACAACTGGGGATATGAACCAAATCCGACAGGCTCGATAGTGGAAGATCTAAATCCTGTGGGCAAAGCCATGCGCAACATTAATTATTCAGATGACAGCAGAATTTTTGGGAATGTATTTGCAGAGGCGAAGGTTAGGCCCTGGTTAACGCTCAGGACTGAACTTGGTACGGATTGGGTAAACAGCCGCTCTTATGCCAGGAACAAAAGCCGGCCCAGGTTACCGGCTGGAAACTTAACAGAAACCATGATACAGAATAAAAAATGGGTAATCAATAACCTGCTGACGGCTTCCAAAAGGTTTGGAAGCTATCACAAAATAAACCTGGTTGCCGGTCAAAGTTTCGAGTCTTCAGTTGAAAACAATGTTGTTATTTTTGCCGACGGGTTTGGCAACGACGAAATCCTCAGTCCATTTGCGGCTAGCAATAAATTAGTAAACAATGCCATCCAAAGAGCTACAGCCCTGTTTTCAGTTTTTGGAAGACTGGACTATCAGTTTATGAACCGTTATTTACTGGGTGCTACCTATCGTGTCGACGGTTCGTCCAGATTTTCAAAAAATCATCGTTACATAGGTTTTCCATCTTTTTCGGTTGGCTGGATAGTGAACGAAGAGCCTTTTATGGAGGAAGTGAAATGGCTTAGTTTGTTAAAACTCCGTGCCAGTACCGGATATTCGGGTACAGACCGAAGCGCGGGTTACTACGGTAATCAGGGGCAGTATACTTATGCAAGGGGCGGGGCCGGGGATGTTACCTATGGTGATATCCGTACTATTAGCGTGAGCCAGCCCAATAACCCCAATTTAAAGTGGGAAAGGACCAGGACTATGGATGTGGGATTAGACCTTGCCTTGTTCAATAGTAAAGTGAGTATTGCAGTTGACTATTATAATAAATTGACCAAAGATGCTGTATTGACGGTGGCAGTGCCTGAGTTTATGGGCTTTACTTCTCAGGACCAGAACCTTGGCGTTATCAGCAACAAAGGATGGGAATTAGACATCACGACAACAAACCTGCAGAAGAAGGACTTGAGGTGGACAACCTCGTTTAACATTGCGAGAAACAGAAATAAAATATTATCCATTAAAACTGCTGATCCTCGAAATACCGCACAGGATATTGAATATCAGCTCAAAGCAGGGGAATTCGAAAATAATTTCTGGCTTCCCGGTTATTCATCAACTGAGTTCTTTATGTATGAGTGGGCCGGAGTTGACCCAAATACAGGTAACCCCCTTTGGAAAGACAAAGATGGCCATCTGACAGATGAGCCCCTGATGTCGCAGGTTGGCGGGCAAGTGCATAGAAAACCCATGGGCGACGCTATGCCCAAAGTAACAGGTGGATTGACAAATAATATCAGGTACAAGGGTTTAGAGCTTGATTTTACATTTGGTTATGCTTTTGGGCATAAAATTTTTAACGGCTCTAAAGCTAACCTGTACACCTATATAGGTAAGGGCGGAAGCTTTACAAACGATAATGTATTTAACCTCTCTCCGGATATGCTGAATTATTGGAAATATCCAGGTCATGTTACCGACATTCCGGCTATACTCAATAAATCAAACGACCAGTTCAGAGATTATAATGTTACACGTCAGAATAGCCGGTTTCTTGAAGACGGTTCATTTGTTAAACTCAAGAACCTGGTTTTAGCTTACAACTTAAGCCCTTCATCAAGAATATTGCGTGCGCTGAGGTTAAATAACAGTAAGATATTTTTCCAGACAGAGAACCTGTTTACCATTACCCGGTATAGCGGCATTGATCCTGAAGTAAGCGCCTATGGCTCATCAGGCTTAAAGGCCGGATATGATGAGCTGACCTTACCAGGGGTAAGGACTTTCAGGATAGGATTAAAGGTTGGACTTTAAAAGAAACAGCATGAAAAAACAAAATATACTTGTAATGGCAATAATAATGTTGCTATTAACAGCTTGTAACAAGAAGCTTGATATTGTACCCGAAGATACCCTTACTGAACGGCAGGCACTTGAAAAGCAAGCCAGTGCCGAGGGGATACTTGGGGATGCTTATACCAAACTTTTTGAGGCCTGCCGGGAACAAGCTTACACTATGGGCGATCAATCTACAGAAATGATGGAATTCCAACCATATCTTCAGCACAACAGGTGGTACGAAGGGTTATACGGTCCACGTACCAACGAAGATGAAAGTATGCCGATTAATTTCTGGGCAAATAACTATAAGACAATTAATCTGGCCAATGTGGTGATCAATAAACTGCCGGCTTATGGACAGTTTAACAGGCAGCTGATGCAGCAATATGTTGCAGAAGCAAAATTTATACGTGCTTTTTCCTATTTCAACCTGCTGAAGTATTTTGGCGACGGTGCCCTGGAGGGCAGAATGGAAGGTCTGGGTGTTCCTTTGCGGCTGGAGGCATATGACGGTTACGATGCCTCTAAAAACATTCCAAGAAGCAGTAACAAAAAAGTTTATGAGCAGATATTAAAGGACATTGATGAGGCCATTCCGGAACTGGTGGTTGCATTTGGTAATGAGGTTTCGACCAGGTCGAGGGCGGTAAAGGGCAGCGCAAATGCTTTGGGCGCCCGCGTTGCCCTATATATGCAAAATTATGAACTGGCTTTAAAGTACAGCAATGAGGTGCTGATGAATGCCAACTATGTTGATGCTGCAAGTATCCTGGACGTATTTGCCGATAACAGTGGGAACGAAATTGGCAAACAAACCAAACTGAACATGGCCATACCTGAGCTTATTTTTGCTTTTCCGGTAAGCCACAATAATGCAGGGTTAAACTCGGGTTCTTCCGTTAACCATGGCATAGATTACATATTTGGAGGAATATTTTTTAACCCGGCCTTTTTAAGCAGCTATGAAAGCAATGACATAAGGGCTAACCAGCTATTTATAAACGTAAGCTTTTTTTCATTACCACCTGTAAAAATTTCCCGAAAGTTCAGTGATCCGAACCAGACTGACAACCTGGTTGCATTTAGAAGGGCAGAGCTGGTGCTCACAAAGGCAGAAGCTTTGGCCAATATCAATGGCCTTAACCAGCAGTCTGTAGACTTGCTCAACCTGATCCATCAGCGGTCTTTTGTTGCTTCACAACGTCCGGTGCCTTACACAATGGGAAGTTTTGGAAGTAAACAGGCATTGATTGATGCCATTTTGAGAGAAAGAAGCTGGGAACTGGCCGGAGAAGGGCAGGATAGGTTTGATAGGATGCGTACCGGTCGTAATGTAAACCCCGTATTGCCCCGGTATAAATACGCTTTGCCGGTACCTTACAAAGAAATTGTAATTACAGGTGGATTGATAGAGCAAAACACAGGCTATTAATGGAGTGATTTAAATATAAACTAATAATAAAGATGAATACAAAAATGAAAAAGTTCAGCAGGATTTTGCTGGCAGTGGTGTTGGTATGCCCGTTTTTTACCAATGTTAGCTATGCTCAGGACGAGCTTATTATCAATGGTATTGTAACAGGCGATACCAAAGGTTTTAACAAAGTTACGGTTTTGTATGGTGAATTGGGGAGCGGAAAGCCAAAAGAGACCACCATTGTAGATGGAAAATTTCAGATCAGGATTCCCTATACCGGAGGTGTAAATTTTTTTAGCCTCTATACGGAGTATGAAAGTGAAATGGCAAAGCTGGGAGGGGGCGGTGTGCAGGCAAGCGCTGGAGTACCGTATGACCATGCAGGTGAGATGAACCTCGAACTGCCCATCGCCCAGGGCATATCGGGAGCCAAAATTACAGGCATGCCCATTGCTACAGAATGGCAGGAGTTTCATGGGATGTTTGCTAAAGCACACCACAAAACACAAAGAGAGTTAAAAATAAAATACGGTGGAAGTTTAGAAATGGGCGACGAGAACTACGAAGCTTATCAGAGGGATGCGCGGGCCATCATGAACAAAAATTTTAAAGGCGTGTTTGAGGATTTTATACCTGCCCATCCTGATTCCTACACCAGCGCTAACGCCCTTGTGAGTTTTGCTTCAAATTTTATGGAGCCTGAAGACATCAAAAGGTTGTATGGAAAGCTGAGTAAAGCAAGACAGGAAAGCGAAGAGGGTAAAGCTGTATTAACTTTTCTGCAGGGTATAGAGAACTCTGGAATTGGTAAGACAGTACAGAACTTTACCTTAAATACCCCTTCAGGAACAGAACTGGGCTTTAATAAGCTTAAGGGCAAATACGTGCTGATTGACTTCTGGGCCAGCTGGTGCGCGCCATGTAAAGCGTCCTTTCCTCACATCAAAGAGATATATAGCAAATACAAGGACAAAAATTTTGAGATACTTAGTATTTCTATTGATAAAGATAAGAATGCCTGGCTGGAAGAACTGAAAAAGCAGCAGCTCCCATGGTTACATATGCTGGACACCAAGGGTGTTAATAAGAGCCATTTCCTGGTAGACGGCGTACCCACTACCTACCTGGTAGATCCGAACGGAAAAATATTATTGAAAGAAAAAGGCTTTGACCCCTCCAATCCAAATGGGCCATTGGATGAATTGCTGGCCAAGCTGTTTGCAGGTAAGGTAATGATGAAAACAAATTAACTGTAAGATGATGAAAGTAATATGCTATGTTTTGGCCTCGCTGCTCACTCCATTGCTATTGAGGGCACAAGTGGTGGCCGCTCGATCTGCAGGGGCATCACAGGTGGTGCAAAATCAATCCCTCAATCATACAATTTCATTTGTGGTGAACGGCAGCATCGATGATGTAGGGCTGCCTGCTTCTGTTGTTTTTGCCTACAAAACCCTGAAAAACGGCAAGTATACTGAAGTTAGCGATACGGTTGTTGTAGTTAAGGGGAAATTCAGGTATGCAAATAATGTGACTGAACCGGTAAGCTGCGTAGCTTACCTGATAAAACAAACAGATGAAGAAGACCTGGAACCTAAAACATCCGAGTTTTCAGTTCTGTGGCCGGATGGCGCGAAATTTTACCTGGACAAGGGAGAAATAAACATCAAAGGGAAAACAATGGCTACTTCTGTCATCAGTGGTTCTGCTACCCAGCAGGAAGCAGAGTTGCTGAAAAAGTTATTTGATCCGTACGAAGCAAAAAATAAAGCTTTTGAAAGGACCTTTAAGGAGCATGCTGACGCAGAAAGTGCTTTGAGTGATGAAGCGTTTGAGCAACTGCCCAGAACAATGGCACTGCGTAAGCAAAGTAATGCGCTTTATCTTGAAAAATACCAGATATACAGGGATTTTTTTAAAAGCTATCCCAATTCTTACGTTGCCCTGGCTTTGGTAAGAATGCACATTTCCCGACCAAGCAGCTCGGCCTTTGCTTTGGAACTGTATAATAATTTAGGGGACAGGGTTAAAAATAGCGTGGAAGGCAAACGGTTGAAGAAAATGGTGGACCAGCGTTCGGCAATTAGCCTGGGCCAGATAGCCCCCGATTTTTCACAGACGGACCAGAATGGCAAGTCATTTAGCTTATCATCGTTAAGGGGCAAGTACGTGCTGGTAGATTTCTGGGCATCGTGGTGCGGCCCCTGCAGAGAAGAAAACCCTATTGTTAAGCGGGCATATGAGCAATTTCATACCAGAAATTTTGAGATTGTCGGGATTTCCCTTGACAATAAAAAAGAAGCATGGCTTGGGGCGATTGAAAAGGATGGTTTACCTTGGATTCATGTTAGCGACCTTAGAGGATGGGAAAACCAGATTGCTGTGAAGTACCAGGTTAAGGCTGTACCACAAAACTGGTTACTGGACCCATCTGGTAAGATCATTGCTGTTAATTTGAGGGGAAAGGACCTGGCCACTAAGCTGGCGGAGGTACTTAAATAATTGTTAAGCGGTTTATAAATTTTTAAAACAACATATGAAAATAATCAATCAAATATTTATGACGGTGGTAACCGTTGTGGTAATGTATCAGGTCTCTTTAGGGCAGGAAAAAACGCCGGTAAAAGACTTTAATGCAAAATGGCAGCTTGATGCCGATAAAACTGATTTTGGCGATTTACCCAAGCAATATGTGCCGACCTTTTTGGCACTCACCCAAACTAAGGATGCGTTTACAATTGAAAGAAAGTTCGTTGATTTGGCCGAGCCGACCAAACAAACATTAACACTCGATGGAAAACCACAGGAATCTAAAGATGAAGGGCAAGAGATCGTTAGGACATTGGCCCTTTCGGAAAACAAAAAAGTATTGACCGTAAACACAAAAATTCATGTGATACCGAATGACCAGGACCCCTTCGATATTACCAGAATTGAAACTTATGTGCTGGCCGAGGACGGAATGACGTTAATGCTTACAAGAACGTCGATAATGCCAGACGGCGCAAAACAAACTGCAAAAGCCCTTTATAATAAGCTGAAATAAAAGAAAGGACAAATGTCCACAAAGATTTTATAAGTTGAGTGTTTAGTTAAGGGGGGCCAAGGGCCTCCTTTTTCTTTGAATATGATAGCCGGTTAACCTGAAATTTTTTCTTCTAAAAAAAGCTTTTTACCATATCCAGGCCTGTTTTTATACTAAATGGAATATTTGTTATTTAAGGTTGTGTGGTTTTTCGCTTCAACTTGTATAAGTTTACAAAGAAATTTCAGTATTTTTATTAACGGATAATTAAACCACAATGGCTGCTTACAGCGGATATACCGACGGAGAACTGGCTGCTTTAATTAAGGGCGGGGATGGGCGTGCCTACACAGAAATTTTTTCGCGTTACAGCCGCCTGCTTATTTCGCATGCCTACAGGTTGCTTGGTGATAGGGACGAGGCCAACGATGTAGTACAGGATGTAATGCTAACTTTATGGCAAAAGCGGGAAGAGCTGGAATTTAAAACCTCGCTTTCTTCTTATTTGTATACGGCTATACGCAACCGCATATTTAACCGGCTGGCGCATTTAAAGCATGTGGCCAAATATGCAGATGAAATTATCCGGTTTATGGAAAATGGGTTTTCACTGGCAGATGATGTGCTAAGAGAAAAAGAGTTTGTTGCGGTAATTGAAAATGAGATTAATGCATTGCCCGAAAAGATGAGGGCAGTATTTTTGCTGCATAAAAGGGAAGAACTCAATTATAAAGAGATTGCCGAGAAGCTGGGCATAAGCGATAAAACCGCAAAACAACAGGTTTATAACGCAACCAAAATCCTTAAATCCAAATTAACTGCCTTACTTATTCTTTCTGGAATAATTTAATTTAAAAATATTTTATGCCCGCCTATTACTTTGGCTATGTTCAACTGTCATTAGGTTAAAGGGGCTTGTTTTTCACAATTGCTATGAATACAGAAAAAGCCATAGAGCTGTTAAAAAAATATGAAAATGGTACCATCAGCGCGGAAGATAAAGCCCTGCTGGAGACCTGGTACATCCAGAAAGCTGCACAAAGCAAGTTTCAGCTATCCATCCAGGCGCTTGAAGAAAGCGTAGAGCATTTAAAAACGAGGCTTCCGCTTATAGAAGCTAAAAAAGTTAAACTTTGGCCTCGCGCGGTGGGTATTGCGGCCGCAGTAATAGGCCTTGCTGTTGGTGTTTATTTCTTTACCGCTCCCAGCAATAACACATCCCTTTTGTCATCAAGAACGAATGCGAAGGACCTGAACGACATTGCCCCTGGCGGCAACCGTGCCACCTTAACCTTAGCTAATGGTAAAACAATTAATCTGAGTGATAAGAAGAGCGGAGTAATAGTTGGGGATGCATTGACGTATGATGATAACACACTTGTCATCCGGAGCGATAGCGAAGGACCTAAAGATAGATCCCTCGAAACTCGGGATGACAAGCAGGACAACAACGGTTCGTCATCCCGAGGAAACGAGGGACCTATAACTGCGATTACCCCACGCGGTGGAACTTATTCCATTATTTTGCAAGACGGCACAAAAGTTTGGTTAAACGCTGATAGTAAATTGGAGTTTTTCTCAAACTATAGGAATAAACTCCAAAGAATTGTAAAACTGATTAAAGGGGAAGCTTACCTGGAAGTAGCTAAAGATGCCAAACGGCCGTTTAAAGTACAAACGGCCGGACAGGAAATAACAGTGCTTGGAACACATTTTAACATAAGCGCTTACCCTGATGATGTAGGCATTAAAACCACGCTAGTCGAAGGCAGTGTTAAGGTAGGCGCCATGCAATCTCTCTCCGCCTCTGGGGGAGAGAAGCCTGAAGGGAGAGAGGTGGTTTTAAAACCTAACGAACAATCCCTTATAGCCAACAACAACATAACCGTAACCGAAGTAAACGCTGCCCAGGCCATTGCCTGGAAAAACGGCAAGTTTGCTTTTGAAAACGAACCTCTTGCATCTGTAATGAAAAAGGTAGCGCGATGGTATAACGTAACGGTAATTTTTGACAAGCAGGCGCTTAAAAACATAACTTTTGATGGCTCGCTGTCCCGTTACGATAATGTATCGCGGATATTGAAATCAATAGAGTTTGCCGGTAAGGTGAAATTTAAAATAGAAGGGCAAAAGATAATTGTAACAGAGTAAAAAAGAATCATTCTTGAACTAACCATATACTAACCCGAAAAAACCAAAAAATGAGAACATACAGAGCAGCAACATAGACAGAAAAGAAAAAAGCCAAATCCCGGTTTTGTCCGGAATCTGGCTTAGGTTTGGCTCTCATTAACAAACAAGTTATCAACTGACTGCAATTGCCCTAAGATTGGACCCCGAAGGCTATTGCATAACCAAACTGAAGTACTAATGTATAAAATTTATACGAAGAAATGGGATAGGCCAGGTGGCTTTATCCATAAATTATTGCTGATTATGCGACTAACCACCGTTATATTACTAGCAACCTTAATGCAGCTAAGTGCTGCATCCTTTGGTCAGAAATTTACTTACAGTAAGCGGGGCTCTACTTTGGCCGAAGTGTTCCAGGCTATTGAAACCCAAACAGGCTATAGCATTTTTTTTGCTAACCAACAGATAGATAAGCGCAAAAAAATAGATGTTAGTTTTAAGGATACAGAATTAAAAGAAGCATTAGACGTGTTGGCTGAAAAAAGCGCCTTTGAATATGCTATAGATGAAAAGAACATTAGCATTAAACCTAAAACGCCTTCCTTTCTTTCTGTCATCCAGAGCGCAGCGAAGGATCTGTTTGCTGACGATGACCGCAACCTTGCTGATATACGTGGTGTGGTGCGCA
Source organism: Pedobacter africanus (assembly GCF_900176535.1). Taxonomy (NCBI): domain Bacteria; kingdom Pseudomonadati; phylum Bacteroidota; class Sphingobacteriia; order Sphingobacteriales; family Sphingobacteriaceae; genus Pedobacter; species Pedobacter africanus. The sequence goes on from NZ_FWXT01000002.1 coordinate 379,338, forward strand.
ATGAAAGGGGTGAGCCGCTGGAAGGGATTACGGTGATGGTGAAGGGTGCGAAGGCTGGTACAAGGACTAATGAAAAAGGGGAGTTTTTGCTGAAAGGCGTGAAGAAAGGGGATGTGCTGGTGTTTACTGGGGTTGCGATTGAGCCTTTTGAATATACAGTTAAGGATGATAAGAATATTGACCTGAATTTAAAGGCGAGGTTGGTGCAACTGGAAGAAGTCGGAATTAATACGGGATATCAGAAGATTAGTAGGGAAAGATTTGTTGGCTCCTATAGTCAGTTGGATAGTGCGGCTTTTCATAGAAGGGCTGGCATGGGCATTTTGGAAAGGCTGGATGGAACTGTTACAGGGGTATTGTTTAATAAGAAAGTATTCGGTAATAATCCCGACCAAGTAGCTAATTTTAGTCCAATTCAAATCAGAGGGATAAGTACATTGGAAAGTAATCAAAACCCTTTGATTATTGTTGATAATTTTCCTTATACGTTCGACTTAAGTACTCTTAATCCAAATGATATACAAGATATAACTGTGTTGAAAGATGCAGCGGCCACCTCTATATGGGGTTCTAGGGCTGGGAATGGTGTAATTGTGATCACTACTAAAAAAGGTAAGTTTAATCAGCCTTTACATGTTTCCTGGAATTCAAATTTGACTATTCAAGATAAGCCTGATCTATACTATAATTCGCAGGTAAGTAGCTCCGATTTTATAGATTTTGAGCGCGAGTTGTTTTCAGAAGGAGCCTATGACTTTATACTGGCTGACCCATCAATGGGCCCGGTATCTCCTGTTGTTGATGTTCTAAATCAAGTAAGGAATGGCAGTTTGACGGAAAGTGAAGGTAATATCAAAATTAATAACCTTAGAAATGTAGACACACGAGACCAACTCAATAGATATGTTTACCAAAATGGAGTAAGCCAACAACATTCGGTAAACATTGGTGGTGGTAATAATAATATTAATTACTCCATTTCCTTAGGCTATAACAATACAAAACCTGATATCAAGAACAGTGAAAATAACGATCAATATACTATCAATTCAACTGCTTCTTTTAAGGTTGGAAAAAGGGTAAATATTTCAACAGGCATCAATTTAAGTCAGGGCACCCAGCGAACAGCTGCTCTTCCAGCCTTTTCCATGTACCCATACCTACAACTTGCTGATGAAAATGGAAATGCTCTTCCGGTGGTAAATAGATACAGAATAAGTTATGTAGATACTGTTGGAAAGGGTAAGTTGCTTGATTGGCATTTTCGACCATTGGATGAACTTAAATTTGCTGACCAATCCAATATTACGAGAAACAATATTCTAAATGCGGGAATATCGTATGCTGCAGTCTCTTGGTTAACTCTTGAATTTCTAGGTCAATATAATTTTCAAAATACTGACGCCAGTGTTTTTAAAAGCATTGAAAGTTTTGAAACGCGGAATTTGATCAACCGGTTTACGAATCTAACTTTCACTGATTTACAGCGAAGATATCCGATACCTCTTGGGGGAATTCTCGATAAAAATAGCTCTAAGTCTAATTCCTATAATTTCCGAGGTGGAATTTCTGTTAATAAAAACTGGAATAATCATCAGTTTTCTGCAATGATTTCGGGAGATTTATCCGATGCTAGAGGGAGCTCTAATAGTTCTCGGTACTATGGGTATCAACCAGATTTTGCGGGTTATAGTCTTTACATGGATTATGTAAATCGATATTTGGTTTATCCTCTCAATACTGGTTCTACCGATCAAATTCCAACAGAAAATAAATTAGTAGCTGAAAATATATCTCGTTTTGTTTCTCTAACGGGAAATGTTTCTTACATGTTTCGAAACAAGTATTCAATTTATGGCAGTGCACGAAGAGATGGATCTAATCTTTTTGGTGTAAGTACTAACAATAAGTGGAAACCTTTGTGGTCAGTAGGAGTCGCTTGGCAGATTGATAAAGAGAAATTCTTTGACCTATCTTGGATTGATCAACTAAAGTTAAGAAGTAGCTTTGGTTATTCAGGGAATGTTAATAACACAATACCCGGTATCTTGACTATAACCATTTTGCCGAATCCGAATTTTTTAACGGGATTAAAGTCTGCAATTAGAGGTAATCTTCCAAACCCTAATTTAAGGTGGGAGGAAGTAAAAATATTTAATTCAGGCGTAGATTTCTCATTGTTTAAAAACCGAATCAGCGGTAATGTAGAGTACTATAGGAAGTCTTCGGTAGATCTAATTACTGCAATTGGTTTGGCTCCGTCAGTGGGAGCTACGTTTAATAATATGAACGTAGCAAGTCTAAAGGGAGGTGGTTTAGATTTGAATTTGAATGCGAAAGTTTTACAAAATGATATTCATTGGTCAATCCAAGTGGGGCTTAGTCATGCAAAAATGAAAGTAGAGAAAATGTATCTCTTTAATAATTATGGTGCAATACAGTTTGTTTCCTCTGGTATCAATCCATCAATCGGAAAAATTGCTTTTGGGCTAGGTAGTTACAAGTGGGCAGGACTTGACCCAGAAACGGGTGATCCTAGAGGTGTTTTGAATGGCGAAATAAGTAAAGATTATTGGGGAATTATGTCTGATTCAGTAGATAATCAGGTTTTTCATGGATCTAGTATTCCTTTGTACTCAGGTTTTGTTACCAATAATTTTTCATGGAGAAAACTTTCAATCTCTTTTAATATAGGATATAAGTTCGGGTTTTACTTTAGGAAACCTACTATTGATTATTTAGATTTAGCCTCTAAAAGTTTTCTTCATTCTGATTATTATAAACGATGGCAGAAGCCAGGAGATGAAAAATATACTAGTGTACCTTCCCTTACTTATCCATCAAATGACCCTGGCAGGGATGAGTTTTACAGTAAATCAGAGGTAAATGTGCTGAGAGGTGATCATATTAGGCTGCAGGACATTCGTGTGCAATATAATTTTGATGCGCTTTTAAAACATAATTCTGTTTTTAAAAATTTGAGCGCCTTTATGTATGCTAACAATCTGAATGTAATAGTTTGGCGGAAAAATAAATCAAATTTAGATCCTGATTATGCGGGCAGTAATAACAATTTATTAACTCCTCCTGTGAAATCACTAACATTTGGATTATCAGCTAATTTTTAGAATTTAAGTTATGAAATCAATACGTATTAAAATTGCAGCCCTTGTTCTTGTACTGGCATTAGGAGCATGCAAAAAATTTCTAGATGAAAAGCCAAATCAAGCGTTGTATGTTCCTACTAAACTCACTGAACTGCTAGCATTGATAGACAATACTGCTGACATGAATTTCGGCTACGGTAATTCTTTGATAGAGGTACTGGCAGACGATTATTATGTAACTTACTCAAATTGGCAAAGTGCCGAATTGGTTCAAAGAAATCATTATGTTTGGACGGGGGAGACATCTGATCTCCTTAACTGGCAGCAACCTTATCTAAATGCTATTTCTTGTAGCAATGTGATTTTAGATCAGTTACAAAAAATTGATAAAAAAAATGATATCTCATTGAGTCAACAAATTGAAGGTTCTGCTTTATTTTTGCGCTCATTTGGATTTTATCAATTAGCCCAGGTTTATTGTAAACCGTATTCTGAAACTGCTGGAGCAGATTTAGGCATTGTATTACGCGAAACAGTAGATTTAGAGGCAAAATCCATACGATCCACATTAGCTGAAACCTACCATAAAATTGTAACAGATTTAAATAGATCACTACAATTACTGCCAGAATATAGCGAATATAGAACTAGGCCTAGTAAGGTTGCTGCTTATGCTATGCTAGCAAGAGTCCATTTAAGTATGAGAGAATATGAGAATGCGCAGAAATTTGCTGATTTAGCTTTGGAATTAAATAATAAACTAATAGACTTCAATGATCTGCCCGTTGGGAGTTCATTAATTTTACCGTTGTCCGTTAACAATGAAGAAATTATTTTTTTTAGTAGCTTAAACTCATCTATTCTTACGAGTTTAAATACAGCAAAGATTGACACAAACTTATATCGTTCTTATGGCGCTGATGATATAAGGAAGAATGTTTTTTTTATACAAAATACTGGAGCAAATGCTGGAACTTATAGATTCAGAGGAAGTTATTATGTACGTACAGCCTCTACCATTTCTAGTGTCTTTAATGGGTTAACTACAGGTGAATTATATCTTATTAAAGCAGAATGCCTTGCTAGAAAAGGAAACACAATAGAAGCCATGAAAACTTTAAATGCACTATTAAAAAAGCGTTACAAAAGAAATGCCTTTATTGATTTTTCTGCTGGCACTCCGACTGAAGCATTAAATACCATTCTAACTGAAAGAAGGAAGGAATTAATTTTTAGAGGACAACGATGGACTGATCTGCGTCGATTTAATTTAGAAGGAGCCAATATTACCTTAAAAAGAAAATTAAATGACCAAATCTATACCCTTCCTCCGAATGATGCTCGGTGGGTAGTACCTATTCCTCGAGAAGAAATTGCTATTTCTGGAATCACACAAAATCCGTACTAATTATATCATTATAAAAAAATAATTATGAAATTATTGTTGCTAGTGGGTTTATACTTCCTAAGCTCTACACTATTATTTGCACAGGAGTCGAATCGAGCAATTCATGTATCCTTAAATCCAACTCCTAAGTCTATTTACGATTCGTTGTTCTATGTCAATGATTGGAGAAAGGAATATGCACGCAATGTAAATGCGGATTCACTGTTTGGAAAGGATTGGATGGGCAAGATTCTAAAAGTTGGTAATGCAGTGCCGGATTTGGAGCTGAAAATGAGTATAAAAGGAGTCGTTAGGAAATTAAGATTTTCAGACTTCAGAAATAAAATTTTGATTTTAGACTTCTGGAGTACCTTCTGCAGTAGTTGCATTGAATCATTTCCAAAGATGAAGCACTTGCAAGAAAGGTTTGGTGATAAGATACAAATTGTTCTTGTAAACCCTTTCGAGACAGAAGAACAAGTTAAAGCGCGAATCGGTAAAAATATTACGAAAATGCCTGATTTACCATTAGTCTTCGGGGCAACATATCTTTTTCCGTATTTCCCAATGAGATGGGTGCCTTATCATGTTTGGATTGATCAAAAAGGAGAAGTTGTAGTGTTAGGCTCAAATTTTAATACCTATGAGAAAAAAATAGATGCCCTTGTTAAGGGCAGGAAAATTTCTTCCTGGCAAGATGAATGCACTAAACCTAGTTTTAATAAAGAAATATCGTATGCAAAATTACTTGGAATAAAACCGAAAGCTACTTCATACAATTCATTTTTTACTTTCTTTAATAATGAGTACGCCCCCAAAGGTAGTACTCTTGGAAGTTCTGTAGTGAATAAGATAGACTCTACGAATAATGCTAGACGCAGTACATTTGTAAACTGGACTATTGAGGAGTTATATAGGTATGCATTTGAATCAATGTATCAAAATCCATTAAATAGGAAAATTTTTATTAACCCGTATGATTCTTCTTTACTTGACGAAGTAAAGGATTCTTTAAGATATTCGTATCGATATAGCCAATTCCCAGTGGACACAACATTCACAAAAAGCATGTTTTGTTATGAGCAAATAGTTCCTGAAAGCATTTCTATTGAACAAAGTCAACATATGATGGCTGAGGATTTAAATGCCTATTTTGGAAAGTTATATGGAACATATGGTAGAGTGGAAAAAAGGATAGTTCCTGCATTTGTAATTGTAAAAACTTCAGGGAATAAAAGCAGAAGACTCTTTTCGAAAACTAAACCGTATTCAAAGGAGATTATAAAAAATGGTCAAAAATGGGTTCAGCACAGAGGAATTAGTTTTGAGGGGGCACTCGGGGGTGTTTTGCAAATCCATTTACTTAATGATAGGACACCACTGATCAATGAAACAGGTATCGATGGTAAAGCCAAAATTAATATTGAATTACCTGTCAAAGCTACTATTGTCAACATTAAACAAGCTTTAAAACCTTTTGGACTTGATATTATAAAAAGAAACACCGAAGTAGATCTATTGCTGATTAGTGACACCAAAGCCAAATGAATCGCTTCTAAATCTATAAAATACATAACAACACCAATGAAATATTCAAAATTTATCATTTTGTATGGCGCAGCCCTTGCCCTGTTTTCCTGCAGCGTTTTTAAAAAGCAACAAAAAAAAAACGCGATTTTAGCCAGCCCGATTACAAAAAATGTAGTTGACACGGCTAAGAAAGCAGTGTTTTCTAAACTGAAACCTTATGACCAGGTAATCACAAAAAAGGCTGCTACCAGCTCAGGTTTGTTTAAAGTACACCAGGTGGAAGACAGGTATTTCTTTGAAGTACCAGACTCGTTGTTAGAAACAGACCTGTTGATTGTGAACCGGATAGCGAAGGGAGCTACCGGTGCAAGCCAGGCTATGAGCGGCTATAGTGGTGATCAGATCAATGAAAATGTAGTACGTTTTGCTAAAGGGCCTCATTACAGACTGTTCATTAAAAACATGTCTTATACGGAACGCTCTGCAGATAGCAGTGACAATGGCATGTACCGTTCTGTTCGTAATTCAAGTTTGCAACCTATTGTTGCTGCCTTTGATATCAAAGCCGTAAGCAAAGATTCAGCTGCGGTTGTAATAGATGTGACGGATTACCTGAACGCAGATAATGAAATCCTGTTTTTTAATTCCGGAGCTAAAAGTGCCTTGAAGCTGGGTGGCTTGCAAGCCGATAAAAGTTATATTGAAGCTGTAAAAGCTTATCCGGAAAACGTAGAAATCAGAACTGTTAAAACTTACGGCAGGACCGGTGGAGCAGCAATGTCCGGTCTTCCACCTTCAGCGGGGGGAAACGCTACCTATGAATTGAACAGTTCTATTATCTGGTTGCCCAAACGTTTGATGGCATCAAGAGCATATGATGACAGGGTTGGTTATTTTGCAACGGGATATGTAGATTTTGATCGTAACCCTCAAGGTGTTGGATTTAACGCGCTGATAACGCGCTGGAGGCTGGAGCCAAAAAAGGAAGACGAAGCTAGGTATTTGAGAGGCGAACTGGTAGAGCCTAAGCAACCGATTGTATTTTATATCGACCCAAGTACCCCTAAAAAATGGGTGCCTTACCTGATACAAGGCGTAAACGATTGGAATGTTGCTTTTGATGCTGCAGGTTTTAAAAATGCCGTCATAGCTAAACCTGCGCCAACAAATGCCCAGGATAGCACCTGGAGTGTAGAAAGTGCCAGGCACAATGTAATTGTTTACAAGCCATCGGCCATTGCAAACGCCAGCGGCCCCCATGTACATGACCCGCGCACCGGTGAAATACTGGAAACCCACGTAAACTGGTACCATAATGTAATGCAGTTGTTGCGCAACTGGTATTTTGTGCAGGCTAGTGCCGTAGACCCGAAAGCCCGTAAAATGAAGTTTGATGATGAATTGATGGGGCAACTTATCCGCTTTGTTTCCAGTCATGAGGTTGGGCATACTTTGGGGCTGCGCCACAATTTCGGGTCTTCATCAACAGTTCCGGTTGAGAAACTGCGGGACAAAGCATGGTTAGAAGCCAACGGGCATACCCCAAGCATTATGGATTATGCGCGGTTTAACTATGTTGCCCAGCCGGAAGACGGGATTTCCGAAAAAGGTATCTTTCCGAGGATTGGCGATTACGACAAATGGGCTATTGAGTGGGGTTACCGATGGTGGCCGGCATTGCCAAGAGAAGAAGAGGAAAGCAAACTGAACCACTGGATTATTGCCAGAACTTCTGCTAATAAGCGGTTGTGGTTTGGTACAGAAACAGATCAAAACGATCCAAGGAGCCAAAATGAAGATCTTGGTGATGATGCCATGAAGGCTGGTGCTTATGGCGTTAGAAACCTGCAAAGAATTGTTCCTCATCTGATGGAATGGACTCGAGAAAAGAATGAAGGGTATACAAATCTGAAAATGATGTTCGACGAAGTAGCCGGTCAGTTCAACCGTTATACCGGCCATGTGCTGAAAAACATTGGCGGGATAATGACTACGCCAAAAAGTGTAGAGGAAAAAGGAGTTGTAGTGGTAAACGTACCTAAAGCCAAGCAGAAAAGTGCAATGACCTACCTGGATAGGTATGTGTTTACAACACCAGTTTGGCTAATGGATAAAGATGTACTGAATAAAACGGGAATTGAACCTATTGGACTTATGGAAAAGATTCAGGGATCTGCCTTGAGCAGGCTATTTTCGCCAGTAGTGTTTTTGAACCTGTGTAATGCTCAAGCCAAAGATGGTGCATCTGCCTATACGGCCGCTGAATTGCTGGCTGACATTAAACATGCTGTTTGGAAGGAATTGAAATCTGGCACTGCAGTCAATGTATATAGGCGCAATTTACAGAAAAATCATATCAGCAATTTGATTACGATGGCCGGTTTGGGAAGGATAGTTGGCCCTGCTCTTGCGCTTCCTTCAGGATTTATGGCAGTAGGGTTCCCCAAAGATGCAGTGGGTTTAGCTAAAATACAATTGCGACAACTACAACAGGAAATTAAAACTGGTGTTCCTTTAGTTAAAGACAAAATGAGTAGGTGTCATTTGCTGGATTGCCTTGACCAAATACAAAGGGCTTTAAAAGTATAATTAAACCGAAATGAATAGACCCAAGATAACTTTTATCATATCCCTGCTTTTGGCTTTAACCTTTGTTTATACGGCGGGCCTCAAACTTTGGGGTTATGTGCATTCAAAAACCGGTTTTGATTTCTTTCCGTTTGTTAAAGATTATCATCAGCTGTTGTTTTGGGGCTTGATAGTTATGCAACTGGCGTTAGCGGGCTGTTTGCTGTTCCGCAGGCTAAGGCTAACGGGATTGTATGCTACTTTTTTCTTGCTTGTCGCATTAGATACATATCTGTATGTAATGTTGCATTATGCTGATCATGTACCTTGTTTTTGTACGGGTGTAGTGCCTGGCTTGTCTTGGAATGGGCATTTATGGTTTACAATTGGTTTTACATTATTGGCAGGAACGGGTATAGCGCTTTTGCCTAATGATATTCATGCGCGTGGATAGGTTGAACCGGTAACCTGTGTTGAATACCGGAAAAAGAAAATAAAAAGATTAAATTATGAAAAGAGTTAAATTTTTAATGGTTTTTGTGCTCCTACTAGTAGGTACACTTACTGTGTTTGCTTTGTCTAGTGATAGTTACCGCAAGCATGCTGTTTTTCAAGAATGTATAAAGTATAACGGACCTCAAAATCCAGTATTTCCTACTGATATTTTAGAGCAAAATAATTGGAATTCTTTAATTGGAAATCCATTCCCTTATTGTTTTGGTGGATCTAAGCTATGTGCGATATGTTTTGAAAATATGAACCTTACACCTGCGGATGCAAGATGGATTCTTTATGATTATTATATTATGAATGCTTCTTTTCCAATGAATGGTTCGCCGATTACGGATTCTAATGGAAACACAATTTGGGTATATACTAAATCATTGTAAGGAATAACAAGTACCCTATTAATTAGTGCTCCATCATCCAAATCTGTTGATCGGGAGGCAGGGTTAGTTACAGCCTCCCGCATCAACAAAATGACAATACCGCTCTCAGATCGTTTGGTTAAATCAAAGAAGTCCGAGGCAGTTTAAGAGCGTGCTGCTTCGGCTTCTTTAAAACTGAAATGAAAATTAACATAACTCAAATATGAAACACAAACCCAAAGAACCCCTGTTTGCGCAGGTTGGCTTTCCGGATAAACAAACTGTACTGAGCATTTACGGGCATATGCCGGCAAAAAAGCTAAAAGCAATAGTAGAGGCCATCAATAAGGTGATAAAAGAGAACAGGAATAACGCCATCAAAACGCAATCTTAAATGAAACAAAAATCAAAACCTGAAATGCCCGAACTACCGAAGAGCAGTTCCGATAACCTGACAAGTGTTGCAGAAGTAATAGCGCAATTGGGACAGGATTGCAAAGTGTTCCGCGAGATTGTGGCCAGTATTGAAGTAGGGCTATATTCTGAATTGACCGGGTACCTGTTCTGTGAAATGGTTAGCGCCATGAAACAGAATGCGCAGATCCATGTTTTGCTGTACCCTGAAATTGCTGCGGAATACCTGATGGAGGGCAAGCTGCTGCTGTTTGGGATATTGACCCGACCTTACGGTGTACAGCTTACGCCTTTGCAAGCTGATAAGATGGTGTTTGTAGAAATGGGGATGATGGAGCTGTATACATTTTACGGGGATTTGTTGATGGAAATAAATTCGAAATGATATGAGAACTACTATAGGCCAGAAGTTTGAAATTTTAAGGAAACAAGCAGGTAAAACAGAAGCAGAGCTTGCTGCTTACCTGAAAATGAATGTTGAAACGTATAGGAAGCACGAAGATGATTTTATTTACCCTAATGACAACCAGATTACCAGGCTGGGTAAGTTTTATGGGATGACATATAATGAGGTGATTGCCACAGGCGAAGACTGACAAGATATTGGCGCGCTCAAAGTGATTCTAATAAGTGAAGTTAACGGAGGGACCCTGGTGTAGTTCCTCCGTTTTTTTAAAGCCTCAGGCCATCAAAATTTTTCAAATTAATACAGAAATATAAATAGATAATCAACACAAACTATGATAGACAAGAATATGATACTGGCCCATTTCTGGGCTAACGCCAATCACCTGGTAACAGCTGATGGGATTGAAATAGACCTGCACAATGATGAGCTGGTGGTGCTTTCTGTCTTATTTCGCAATGTGGGGGATTACCCTTATACGCTGCAGCTTAAGGCAGAGTTTAGCCTGGATGCCTTTATAGCCGAAATGGAGATACAGCTTTTGGAAGACCTGCTGGAAATAGAACTGGATATGCTGATGAGATTATTGATGAGCGGCAAGGCTAGTTATAACCTGTTTAAAGAATAATGACTGTACTGAGGTATCATGAAGCCGTATTGCAGATATTAGAACAGGGCAGGCCTTATGATGGGGATAGGGTAAAGAATGGTCTTTTGCGTCATGAGGCCTGGATCAAAACACTCTGCTATATACACCTGCCAAATATGCCAGGTTACAATGCCAACAGGTATTACTGCAAATTGCAATGCTGTGGTTTGCTGCAGCGCAGCCTGCAATTTATATGCAAACTGCAGCTACCAAAACAGCCGGCTTTAAAGGCCATGCCAGTTGAACCATAAAATTCCCGGCTTTGGGCAAAACAGGAAGAATTGAACTCAGGCTTTTCCATTTTTTGCGAAAAAACGAAAACCAATATTCATACAATAACCAATAAACCGAATATAAACCCTTAAAAAAATCTAAATAACACAATGACATAACGCTTCCCTCTCTTTTTTACGCCTCTAGCCCCTACAATTTTATGGCCCCTGATTGCGCGCCAGCGCAGATAAATAATGGCTGTAATTTGATGGGGCCCCTATGTCCTTTTGGTTCGGATTTCATCATCAATTCTGTTGATATACAACTAATTAAATTCCATAAGGGTGCATAAACGCAAGCCGAAAAATACAATACCCGCCATACCTTGGCATCACCAACAAAACCAAAATATAACATGAACGAAGATAACAACGAAGACTTCCTGAAACACAGCTCTAAAAATTCGGAAAACCCCAAGGGGATGAATATGTATGAAAAAGCAGCTTATTATGGCAAATATAAAAAAGCCTGGGCCAGCCAGGGGCATTTTAACTACAGGCAGGTATGCCTTAGCGGTGCCTTGCCCGAAGTGGAGCTGCTGCTACCAGGCAACCCGAACAAAACATTGATAAGTGTAGTGAGCAATGACTACCTGGGCCTGAGCCAGCACCCCGACGTAAAAGCAGCCGCCATTACTGCAATAGATCGATACGGCGCGGGTGCTACGGCCAGCCCGGCCATTGGCGGGCAGATGGATTATCACCAGGCGGTAGAACAAAAGATAGCCGCTTTTTACCGGCAGCAAAGCGCCATCCTGTTTCCCAGCGGTTATGCGGCCAATGTATCGGCCATGCAGGCCCTGTTTAAAAAAGAAGATTTTGTACTGGCCGATGACAGCATACACGCCAGCATGAGAGAGGGCATTAAGTATACCACGCAGGTAAAAACCTTTAACCACAATGATATGGAACACCTGGAAAACATGCTTAAACTGATTGCCGGAAAGTACCGCAGTGTGGCCGTGGTAGTTGATGGGGTGTACAGCCAGCCGGGTGATATTGCCCCCTTGCGGGATATTATATGGCTATGTAAAAAGTATGGTGCTTTTTTAGTGGTTGATGATGCGCATGGCGTAGGCGTAATTGGCAAAACAGGCCGGGGGGTGATAGAGCATTATGATGCCTGGGACGATGTAGACCTTATTACCGGCACCTTTAGCAAAACCTTTGGCCACCAGGGCGGCTTTGTAGTAGCCAAACCAGAAATTGTGGAGTACCTGCAGTTTCATGCTGCCCACCATACCTTTTCGGTAGCACTGCCGCCCACCATTGCCTGCGTTTTGGAAAGCATAGCCCTGGTAGACCGCGAGCCCCAGCACATGCACAGGCTATGGGAAAACCTGAATTACCTGAACAGCGGGCTAAAGGGCATGGGGCTGGATACCGGCAACACTACCAGTGCCATTATACCGGTGATAACCAAAGATGCCGGCCTTAATGCCGAAGTATGCAGGTTATTACTGCTAGAGGGCATATATGCCAACCAGATTGGTTACCCGGCCGTAAGCATGAATTATGCGCGCATACGTATGGCCATTACCGCCAGCCATACCCGCGAACACCTGGACAGGATATTGAATGCCTGGGCAGCGGTAATCAAAAAAGTAAAATCTATTGTAAAAAAATAATACATGGGAAGAAAAAAGAAACTGTACACTGAACGGGAACTGACTGCCGTACGCGCAAAGCGCGCCTTAAGGGAATATGTAGCAGCACATGGGTATAAAAAACTTACGGCCACGGTACTTGCCGACCTGCTTGGGGTAAGCCTGAGCACCATAACCCGGCTGGCCATTGGCGGCCTTGCCGGTGTGGTAAAAGAAACCATTAAGGAAAGCGACTGCTGGCCCCCGTTTTTTGAAAAGTTTAAACTGCCCGCTTATGCCAAGGCCTGGAAAAAGATGATGATGTTTATACAAATGATGCAAGCCTTTTTCGACTCGTTTTTTATGAGCGAGGATATGCAGCACGCCATTTTAGGGCAAATTAGTGTAGAAAGTGAGGTGCTGCGCGAAATATCGGAAGCAAGGGAACGGCAGGGTGCCGAACTGCTGGCCATAGCAGACGGACATTTTAAGGGTAGCGGTGTAAGTTTTAGGGCGGTAATGGCTTTGCTGCTTGGTGGTATTTATTACCTGGTGCTGCATGCAAAGTACAACAAGAGTACGGTTTGCGGAATAGACATCAATAAGCAAGCCGATTACCTGGAAGTGAAAGACACCATTGCCTACCTAATTGAACTTGTTTGGCAGGATGGTGGTAAAAAGCGCAAGCGCTGGGAAAAAAGACAGCAGCCAGGTAATGAAGGGTTTGCAAGTGCGGCTTAAAAAATTATACAAGAAACATGTTTGAATTACGCTACTACGAGGCCATAATAGAGCTGATTTACCAGGGTGCTTATGATATCTGTACGCCGGTAAATACGGATGAACTGCAAGCTATGGCCAGAAAAATTAAGCGCGCGGGTGCAGGCAGGTGTTATAAAGGATGGTGCAAGGCTTTGATTTTGCGCTGCAAGGAATTGGAAGCTGGCTTGCTGGGCAGTTATAAGAACCATAGGTATATAGAAGAGCTGATGGTACTGGCTGCTTTAATTGAAATTTTAGAAACATTATATGAAGGTTTTGAATAAACAGGTTTTGTCATCCCTAGCCCCTGAGGGATCTAAGGGCATCTACAAGATAACCCTTGAAATAATTTGCTGGGCTTATTTTGTGTTGTTTGCCTATGCGGCTTTTGCGAAGCTTTTTGAGTACGACAAGTTTGTGGTTACTATGGGGCAAAGCGGGATGTTGACGCCTTATGCAGGTTTTTTGGCCTGGGCGGTGCCGGTTGTTGAGATTTTATTGGGCATGATGCTGATGTTTTCCCGTTTTAGGCTGGCTGGTTTGTATGGTTCTTTAAGCCTGATGACGATGTTTACCACTTATATTTTTATAGTGCTGTTTGTAATGGAAAAGGAATTATGTGGGTGTGGCGCTGCAATTGAGGCACTTGGATGGTTTTGGCACTTTGTGTTTAATACAGTGTTTTTGGTTATGGCAGCGGTAGGGATTGTGTTGGTTTGTAAGAGGCAAAACAGCCATTCTCCTCACAGGCTGGAATAAATTACTTTTTCCCTGTCGGAAAAAAGCAAATGACCCGAGTTTACGAGAGCAACGAGACCAAAAACAATAAAAACTACGAGTTAATCCTATGCCTGCTCGAAGAAGGCAATTTTGCTCTTAACCAACACCGGCAGTGGTATAACAATATTCAATGCGCATGAATCCGGGCGATGCTGAAAACCCGGTATAAAAGAGAGTAGGCAATAATCTTTAAATTTTATAACATGAAAAAATCAATTTTTGCTGCTATGGCTTTATTAACCGTGGCGGGGGGAGCCTTTGCATTCCAAAATCAAACAGTAGAGGCTAAAAAAACAGCTACAACTTACACGTATTACCTGGAAGACGAGTGCAATACGCCGGTAACTTGTGATACGGAGTTCAATGGCACTGCGTGTTCAGTGGAGTATGACGGCATAACCGTTTACGATTCGCCAAGCTGCTTAAGTGGCCACGAAGTAGCTAATGTGCTGGGCAAAAGGCCACAGTAATCATTTTTCAGGGGGCAGCTCAGGCCTGCCCCCTGATTTTACAAAGCCAAACGCTCAACACACTATATAAGAACGCTATGAAGAATCTTTACATTACCCTATCTCTGGTGATAACCCTCAGCATTGCAGCTGTGATTACACTGTACTATATACAACCAAAGCCGCAAAAGAACGGCTTTAAGCGCGGGCATAGGTATGCTGTGCAAAAGCTGGACGCATTGGAACTGAACTTTGGCGGCTGGTACATCACCTGGCAAGGCGAAAACCGTATTTATTTAAGCAATTACAAAGCTTTGCTGGCGCTGTTTAGCTGCAGCTACAGTTTGCAGGATACCCTGTATGGCAGGCTAAGCTTTAGGGATGGAAGCAGGCTTAGGCTGGATGCCCTGAAAGCGCAGATTATACGAAAGCTGAACCCGGGCGAAGATGTTTTTAAGACTGACGGTTTTGTGAACCTGGATGAAAGCACCGGCCGTATGGTTTACACCTATTATTACCGTAATGCTTTTGTATACCTGGATACCGGCTTTAACGTATTAAGTACCCGCAGGTTGATTGACACCAATAGTGTTGCTAAAATAGAGCTGGGCGCCTATAAAGCTGGGAGTAACAAGACCATACTTACCATGGCCAAACCGGCTTTAGTGGTTAATAAAAAGGGCTATGTAGATGGAGGTTATTTTTACAACCATGCTGCACTGGCTGCTGATAACGAAAGCCAGGATGATTTTAACCGGCACGAGGTATTTGATGTATACAGGTTGGATACTGGCCAGTATAGCTATAGCCTTTACGTGCCCAGGCATCCGAAGATGCAGTTGACAGACTTTGCCGTTAGGGGCAATTTGCTGATTACCCTGTACGACAGGTATCTGGTTACTTACAGGCTAAAACTGAAATGAAGCCGCTTCCGGATTAATTTTACCATTGCCACTGCGGCCTTTTTAATGGAATACATGAATGAGTATTCGCCTAAATTTAATGAAGTACTGGTGGCACAAGGTAGGCTGCGTGCCATACGGTTACTATAAGAAATTTCTGATTGCTATATGATAAAGTATAAGTTTAGCACCTATATACGTGGCTATTGCCCCATAAACAAAACGTTGGAGATGGTGCTTGAAAATAACAGCGTATTAAGGCACCACAGCCTTAAAAAAGGAAGCAGCCTTTTGCTGCCCAAAATGGAGGTAGAGGAAATGCACTACCTGGCCAAGGGGATGTGTAAAGCCTTTTGGCTGGATGAAAACAATGAAGAGCAGATATTTCAGTTATGGCCGGAAGACAACCTGGTGGCCCTTTGGGAACATTTTTTTGCCATACAGCGCAATACCCTGGTACATATAGTAGCCATGGAAGACTGCGAGTTTTTGAGCATGGGCAAAACGCAGCTGGATTCAATTTGTGTATTGCACCCTGAAATGATGGCCGCTATTGATAAGATAAGGGCCGCACAAATGGAAAGCCGCAACCTGCAGCTGCAGTTGCTGATGAAAAAAGAAGGAGATAGGTATGCCTGCTATCGCAAACTGTTTTCGGTGTTGAAGAACAGGTTAGGAGAAAAGGACCTTTGCGCTTTTTTGGGCATACGTAAAACCACACTGTTTTACAGTAAGCGGAATTACCTTTTTGATGGGGGTGAAGTAAGGCTTTAGGTTTAATACCGGGCAGTTGGATGGCTGCCCGGTTTCTATCGTTAGGCTGAAACGCCGGTGGCAGATTTGATTTTATCGATTGGTGCCGTGGTTACCTACGTTGGTTTACACCTAAATTGTACTTACTTTGATCGATCTAATATATCGCTTGGCCTCTTCTACTTTTTCCGGAAATAGCATGCGGTCATGTAAACGATTTGCTATTAAAGATAATAAGGCCGTTTCCGAGATTTTAATCAGTTTACCAGATTGTATTTTCTTGGTTCTCATATTAAAAAATTAGGGATTATTTTTCATTACAAACACAGAGTCGTATGTTTTGTTGCAAGCGTACAGCTCCATAGTGATTTCATCATTGGCATTTTTAGTTCCGCCGTAAAAGATAAAATCATTTTTTAGATGCTCATAGTTCATATTAAATTTAATTGTGCTTCAACAACGGAACGTAGTTCCCCTTCATCTGGTAAGTATAATTGATATTTGCTTACAAAAAGCTGTGATGATATATTGTGGGTAGCGTATTTGATCAACAGATCATCTTTATCCTTTGCCAGTACAATTCCGATAGGAGGGTTGTCGCCTTCGGTATTTTCTTCAAGTTCAAAATACCCCAGGTACATATTCATCTGGCCAATATCCTGATGCCCGGCCTGTTCCTTTTTTAAATCTATCAGCACAAAGCATTTAAGTATTCTATGATAAAATACCAGGTCAACATAAAAATGTCTGTTGCCTATGCTTATGCGGTATTGCCGTCCTACAAATGCGAACCCTTTGCCCAACTCCAAAAGAAATTGCTGCAGATTATCAATAATGCGTTGTTCTAATTCTGTTTCTGTATACTGATTGGGTTCCGGAATTTTTAAAAAATCCAGCACATAGGAATCTCTTACTATGTCTTCAGGACGAAAGGCCCTTTTTTCTTGTTCTATTGATTTTAACATCGCTTCTTTATCCTTTGACATAGCCAGGCGAAGGTATAAAGAGGCACTCTTTTGGCGTTTTAGTTCACGAATGCTCCAGTTTTCCTGGATGCATTTCTTTTCGTAAAAGAGGCGTTCTACGGGATTGTCAATGCTCAGTAACTCAACATAATGCGACCAGCCCAATTTGCCAGACACTGTCTGGTAAATTGGATAATAGGTATATATTAGCCTCATATAGTTTAAATTGGAACGACTAAACCCCTTACCATGTTCAAGAAAAAGATCTTTAGCAAGTGTTTCAATCAATTTGTTTCCGTAGGTAGCCCTATCTGCTCCTTTTAACTCGAACTCTACAATGTGCTGTCCAATTTTCCAATAGGTTTCTACTAAAGTAGTGTTTACTACCTGAAGCGCTTTCTTCTGTCCAGACTTGTAGGTCTCAGAAATCTGAGACACAAGACCTGAGTAAGTTTTATTTGAACTATTTATATCCATGTTTTTAATTTACGCTGTGCTTCCTTTACAAGTACCCGTTTTTCATTGTTATCACTACAAACAAAGTTGGTTAAAATAACTACAACAACCAAATATTTCTATATAATTAATTTAGTGTTTGTTTATGTAGAATTTTGAGAGTTTTTACAAATTTTTGGATGAGTTCGAAAAGATTTGATGGGGGTGTTTGTGCCTGGGTAAAACAAAGAAAATTGCTGGCCTTGTAAAGAGAGTTCATTCATTCAATCTGATGTACCTCAACAGAAAGTGCATTTTAACTTGAAAATTAATGTTTTACAATTGTTGTTTTACATTTTTATTGTATATTGAATTCAGGGAATAATCAAGAGTTTTATTTGAGAATAAATTAACGTTATGAGAACAGATAAATATTGCATGGATCATTACAATTGATACCCCTGTTGTTTTTGGAGGTAAAATATCTATACGAGCCAAAGCTCAAGATTATTTTATAGGTATTTGGGATGCATTTAGTGATGGCCATTTGATCAACAACAATAACCAATGGAGCTTGTCCTGTACTTTGATCAATCAAACACGTACAGCTCCGACTTCTACCTTTAATTTAATGCTAAAGACAAAGATTGTAATAATGATAGGTGAAAGATTATTTAACATCCCGTTAAATGACCCACGAATAGATTATGTTAGTGACCCCATATCTAAGAAGTTTCACATTACATTTTTAAATGATGTTGAACAGGCTAATGACTCAAATTTAGCTATAGCTAAGGGATCTTCTATTTATGCGGGACGTTAATTGATTTGGCTTTTGCCGCAGATGTTGCTAACCTCCCGGCAATGAGCATACTGACATCCTATAGGAGTTCAAAAAGTGCACAGAACATTTTGTGAAGCTGTTACCTGGCTTTGCACACTACCTGATACAGTTTTACAGCTAGCGTATCGTTTTCTTTTAAATAGGAAATGGCAGTTTCATCAAACTCATTGTTTACCAGGCCTGCGGTTTGGGTAAAGGAACCGGAAGTTCCTTGTTTCTTTCATTAATGTGCCTAGATCACTTCGGAAGGCAAATATAAGATCATAATTTACAATTACAAATTAAAATTAACTTTATAGAAAATTTTATTCTCAAATTAATTAATAATATTTCAATTTGTTGAGATTTTATACAGAATGTTGCTTAGCGAATTGGGTTAGTCACTAAGCCTTTCAGGGTTAATCTCAATAAAAAATCGTAACTTATATATCGGAAGTGGCAGGGTATTGTGCTTAGCTGCTGGGTAGGGTGGTTAAAGGGCTTCTATTTCTTTTTTTGAGAGCTTAGAAACCTTGACAATTACATCAATATGTACACCTTCCTTTTTCATTCCACGGGCCATTTCATAACGGCTTTTTGATTCGCCTTCTTGCCTTCCTCTTTTATACAAAGGGTCGCGTTCTAATTTCCAAAATGAGTTTACGTCTAGCATAGCTTCTTGGGTTTCGTTGTCAAATTTACGCAATTGCATAATTACACGCAATTGTTGATAGTATTTATTGTCGGTTGTATCGTTGGGGCTGGCAGCAGTTATTTTTTGTAATATTGCTTTAACAATTTCTGCTGAGGTTTTGCTGCCTTTGTTCGCCAAAACGGCAAGTATCTGCTCTTCGGGTTCGTTTGAAGACAAAAACAATTCGCAAGGCAGTTCTTTAAAGTTGATTAAACTGTATTCATATTTAAAATTTGGCAGGTTGATTTTATTAGGAACGCTGGATTTGCCTCTTCCCATATATATTACATATTGCTTTACTGGATATGGATAAATTTGATGCAGCATTGCCCGATATTCAGCCATTCTAAAATTCATTTTTTTCTTAACAGCCGATTCAAACTCAATTTGTACCAGAAAGGATTTACCATGTGCATCTGTTACCAGGTTTAATGAATCTACTTCTTTTTGCCTGGTGATTAGCAGTTTATCCTTAAATGGCAAACTGTCCTTAACGTTAAGGTTCAGCACATTTTTCATAATACCTGGTAAAATCAAAGGCATATTTTCCCTCAAAATTTTGTCGTATCGGCTACCTTGTTTACGGCTGTTTATATCTGGCATCTTTTGGATTAGTTTTGATGCAGCAAACCTACAGTGGTGTTTTTTAATTTGGAAGAACTCTGTGTAAAACAGGAAACTGTCCGGAAATGGGGGGATAAAAGAAAACGGAATTTGTTTTGGCTGTGATTGCAGTTAGCTGTTCCAAAGAAAATTTGGTTGAGCAATTTATGGTGCTTTTTAAATCGATCGCTATCCGCAATCCTTAATGAAAATATTAAACCCTGCCATGGGTTAAGGTAGCTCCTGGCATACAATATAATTCGGTTTCTAAGGGGAATTAGTTAATATTGTGGTTAGATTTTCTTAAATTTAGGAGAGGGAATTGCTGTTAACGCGCTTTAAAACTCGAATTTGACTAGGTAATGGATAAATATGCTAAATTATCGGACTTGGACTTAATCGGCTTGCTAAAGCAGCAGGACGAGGCTGCCTTTACCGAAATCTATAACCGTTATTGGAAAAAACTTTTTACAGCGGCTGCAAATAAAGTACCTGATTTCAACGAGGCTGAAGATATAGTCCAGAAAATTTTCATTACCATTTGGGACAGGCGTTCGGTCATCGAAATTAAATCCTCGCTGGCTTCATACCTGGCTGTTTCGGTTAAGTATCACGTATTTAAAAGCCTGGATTGCAGCTTTAGGCAAAAACACTTTAAGGATGAAAAAGCGGCAAACGCCGTTCTGGAAATTTCTGATGACTCTACCCGGCAGTGGCTGGAATTCCAGGAAATAAGGAAAAGACTGGAGCAACTTGTTGCAGAATTACCGGAAAAATGTAAACTTGTTTATCAATTGAGCCGAGATAAAGGTTATTCCCAAAAACAGATTGCAGAAGAACTGAATATTTCAGAGAAAACTGTTGAAGCTCATTTGGGAAAGGCCCTGAAATCTCTAAAAACCGGCTTGAGGAGCTTTTTTATCACCTTGTAAAATTTATTTGCTATTGGACTAAGGGAAAGGGTACTAAAAGTGCACCTATAGGAAACACTTTAGTTAATGACCGACAAAATTACCCGTGCCGAACTTTTGGCAAACAAGCTAATGAATAGGACAATCACTCCTGAGGAGCAGATTGAACTTAACAATTGGTATAGCCAAAACCTGGATAAAGAAATTGAGATACCCAAGGGTTTTGTGTATTCTGAAGAAGAGCACAGGAGCCGAATCTTATCTTCGATACGGAACCATACGCATGCTAAAAAGCAAATTAAGCTATGGCCCCGTATTGTAGCAGCTGCTGCAATTGCTGCAGTAGTGTTTGGGGCAGGGGTATGGTATTTTGGCAATAAACCGGAATTAAACAACTCAGGCCAGTTTGTAAGTGATATTGGGCCAGGCAAAAATGGGGCAACGCTTACGCTGGCCAACGGGCAAAAGATATTGATTAACGACGCGCTGACCGGAAATATAGCCTCGGAGTCTGGGGTGAAAATTTCCAAGACTGCCGATGGTCAGATTATCTATGAAGTGACCGGTGCCGGGCATGGAACACTTGCCTATAATACACTTACAACTACACGGGGGGAACAAACACAGCTGCGCTTGCCTGATGGCACCCTTGTATACCTTAATTCAGAATCAACGCTGAGGTATCCGACCAGCTTTACAAAAAGTGACAAGCGTATGGTTTCTTTGGAGGGGGAGGGATTTTTTAATGTAAGCAAGGACAAGCAACATCCATTTATTGTGAAGACAGGTGCACAGGAGGTGGAAGTGTTGGGTACCCAGTTCAATATCAATAGTTACAGTGATGAACACGCCATTAAGACTACCCTGATAGAAGGATCGGTTAAGGTAACGAATGCGAATAGTGTTTCAAAGATTTTGAAGCCTAATCAACAATCTACGGTTTTGGGCAAGGACATTAAAGTGGATAATGTGGAAGCGCAGTTCTTTGTCGATTGGAAGGAAGGCTTTTTCATGTTCGATAATGAGACTTTGGAAAGTATCATGAATAGGGTGTCTCGCTGGTACAATGTAAAGGTAGTATATGAAGACGCGGTCCTTAAGAAAGAGAAAGCCTCTGGAACAGTCAGCAAATTTAACAATATTTCATCTGTGCTTCAGGCTTTAGAGCAAAGTGACCTGGCAAAATTCAAATTAAGTAATGGAATACTGACAATAAGCAAGAAAAAATAACGGGTCTTAACCATCCGTATTTTAAACGACAATTCATCAACAACGGCTTTAGCCCTCTTGAGAACGTTTAAAAAACAATAAACTAAATCGAAAAAACTAAACAAACTGTAATGAAAAAACAAAAAACGAGAAACGGGCCCTGATGGTGTAATTTTAAGAGATACAAAATAAAAGGACTTCGATACCAGTCGAAGCCCTTTGAATCTGCATCTCAAACATTGATTTAACAATTTTTTTGACCAGGTGAAGTGCCAGTCTCTTCGAAAAGCGACACGACACCATTAACAGACTTATTTCAAATGTATAAAATTTATACTGATTTTTTGTGTATGCCCGAGGGCTACATATCCAAACTGCTATTGATTATGAAACTCACGTGCGTCATAATATTAATGGCGCTGATGCAGGTTAGTGCCGCTACCTTCGGGCAGAACTTAACGTTAAGGGAGGATAATGTGTCTATCTCTAAAATTCTTTTTGAAATCCGTAAACAGACTGGTTATGATGTTCTGGTAAAGAGTGATAGACTTAATACCTTTAAAAGAATTGATGTTTCTTTTAATAATGTTCCCGTCAAATTAGTGTTAAACAAACTGATTGAAGGCACTGATCTGGAGTATGTTTTCAATAAAAAAGTGATTACAATTAAAGTGAAGGACCAATCACTCCTTGAGCGTATTATTGAAAGGTTTCAAAATATTGATGTTACAGGTAAAGTTGTAGATGAGAATGGACAGCCAATTGCGGGAGCCACTATAAGGATTAAAGGGACTTCTATAACAACTATATCTAACGAACAAGGAAGTTTTATCCTAAAGAATGTTGAAGAGAATGCAGTTCTAGAAATTTCTTTTTTAGGCTTTCAAGCTAGAGATGTCAAAGTGCGTAAGGATTTAGGTAGCATACGATTGGAATTGGCAATCGGCAAGTTAGATGAGGTTACTGTGAATGCGGGGTATTATAAAGTGAAAGAGCGTGAACTTACAGGTAGTATCGCTAGGATTACTGCAAAGGATATCGAGACACAACCCGTGAGCAATGTGTTAGCCACAATGCAAGGTAGGATGGCTGGAGTGAGTGTAACGCAGACAACAGGAACGCCAGGCGGCGGTTTTGATATCAAAATTCGTGGACAAAACAGTATTCGTACGGATGGAAATATTCCATTATATATTGTTGATGGTGTACCTTATGCTGCTGATGCGATTGGTGCTTTTCAAACTGGTTCAGGCACATTTCCTGTGCTCTCTAGTCCCATAAACAGTATTTCTCCAGATAATCTGGAAAGCATTGAAGTTTTAAAAGATGCTGATGCTACGGCGATATATGGTACCAGAGGAGCAAATGGAGTAGTGTTGATCACAACAAAAAAAGGTGTAGCTGGAAAGGCAAAAGTCAATTTGAATGTTTCCTCAGGAATTGCCACACCAACTAGATTTATCGAAATGATGAATACCGAGGAATATCTTGCCATGCGAAAGCAAGCCTACACCAATGATGGTATTAGCAATTATCCCGCGACCGCTTATGATATTAACGGCGTCTGGGATCAAAACAGATATACAGATTGGCTGGAGGAACTCGTAGGTGGAACAGCAAAAAATAATCTCATAACTGGCAGCATTTCTGGAGGAAATCAAAATAGCCGATATTTAATTAGCGGAAATTATAATGCTGAGTCCACTGTTGCAAAAGGTAATTCTCTTTTTCAAAGAGGCGGTGCATTAGCTAATTTTAATCACCGTTCAGAGGATCAAAAATTTAGGGCTGACTTTTCTTTAAATTATAATCTGCAAAAAAATAATCAACCTTCTCTTGATTTTATTAATGAGGCCCGCGGTTTGGCTCCAAATGCCCCAGCACTTTACGATGCACAAGGTAACTTAAATTGGGAAAACAATACTTGGCAAAATCCCTTGAGAAACCTAAATGGTAAATTTGAATCTAAGACTAAAACCCTGATTGTTAATACTACACTTTCCTATCAGCTCTTACCTGGCCTTGATATTAAAAGTACTTTTGGCATAACAGATTTGCGAACCCGTGATTCGAGAGTTACGCCGTCCACCATTAATAATCCCGCCTTTAATCCGAGTACGGCCAATTCGCTAATAGTTTTCAATAATACAGAGCGTTCATCTTGGATCATAGAGCCACAAATCAATTGGACTAAAACCACAGCAAAGGGAAAATTAGAGGCATTGTTTGGGGGGACTTTCCAGAGCCAGCATACCAGTAAGCTCTATCAGTCTGGAATGGGGTTTAGTTCTAATAGCTTAATTTATAATTTGGCAGCAGCCAAGACAATCAGGATACTAAACGACGAAAGTGCGCAATATAATTTCCAAGGTTTCTTTGGTAGAATCAACTACAATTATAAAGAACGTTATATTGCAAATCTTACTGCTAGGCGTGATGGATCAAGCCGCTTTGGACCTGGAAGGCAATTTGCAAATTTTGGAGCTTTAGGCCTTGCTTGGATATTCTCCAAAGAAAACTTTCTTAAAGATCATTCTTGGTTAAGTTTTGGTAAAATCAGAGGTAGTTACGGTGTAACTGGTAGTGATCAGATAGGAGATTACCAGTTCCTTGATACTTATGCCGTATCAGGAGTGGATTATGATGGTAAAATAGGGATTAATCCAAGTCGACTTTATAATCCCGATTTTGCCTGGGAAACCAATAAGAAATTAGAGGCAGCATTAGAATTAGGTTTTTTGGACGACAAAATTTTTCTAACAACTGCCTGGTATCAAAATAGATCTAGTAATCAATTGGTCGGAATTCCATTTCCCGCCATTACTGGTTTTACAACACTAAATTCTAATCTTGATGCAACTGTACAGAATACCGGCTTAGAATGGACTTTTAGTTCTCAAAATATCCAGTCCAAAAATTTCAGATGGGCTACAAACTTAAATATCAGTGTCTCGAAAAATAAATTAGTCGAATTCCCAGGGCTGGAGAGTTCTAGCTATAGCCAACAATACAGGGTTGGAGAACCTTTAAATATAAGGTTGGTGTATCAATATAAGGGGATTAATGCTCAAACAGGAATTTATGAATTTGTTGATAGAAACGGTGATAATGTAATTTCCAGTCCAAACGATAGACAGACTGTAGTAGATCTCAGCCCTAAATTTTTTGGAGGGCTGCAAAACCAGTTCAGTTTTAAACGTTTTAAGTTTGACTTTTTATTTCAATTTGTGAAACAAAACAATCAAGGTTATCAATTCACTACTGGCGGATCAATGCTTAATCGTCCTAAACGAATGATCAATAGTTGGCAAAAAGGAAATGAATCAGCTCCCTATCAGATTTTAACGACTGGAGTTAACAGTAAAGCTGTCTCTGCAGGTAGTTTATATGCTAATAGTGATGCCATTATTGTTGATGCATCATATATCAGGCTGAAGAATTTATCGCTAAGCTATGATTTGCCCATAATTGTAAAAGGAACGAGGTCTACAATCTCTTTACAGGGGCAAAATCTATTAACTTTTACCCCTTACAAGGATGGAGATCCTGAATTTTTGACTGCAGGGTTTTTACCTCCGCTTAAAGTGATTACCGCAGGCTTTCAATTAACCTTTTAATGATATTATTATGAAAATGAAATATTCTACTCCAAAATTCAAATTTTGGATCATCATACTCTCTGCAATGCTGGTTACTTCTTGCGATTCATTTCTTGAAGTTGATTTGCCTCAATCTCAATTGTCCAACGTCTCGGTGTATGAAAACTACGAAACAGCAACAACTGCACTTACCAGTATCTATGGTAATTTAAGAGATCAGGGCATGTTCAGCGAAGGAGCTGGAATTGGATTGACAGGGGCACTTGCGAATTATACCGATGAAATGGTAGCTTACGATGAGAGCTCGTCTAAGATATATATTAACTTTTACAACAATACACTCTTGCCATCAAATACCTATATATCCGGTTTTTGGAATTCCGCATACAGCCAGATCTATGCGGCAAATGCGGTATTTGAAGGAGCAGCAGCAAGTACTTTTCTTACCGCTGACCAGAAAAAGCAGCTTCAGGGTGAGGCGCTTTTTATTAGGGGAATGTTACATTTCTATCTGTCGAATCTTTTTGGAGATATCCCTTATGTAACCCAAACAGATTATAAGGTCAATCGTTTGATGGCTAGAACAGAAATAAAAGTGGTCTATGATCTCGTGGCTGCAGATCTGAAAAATGCAATTGCGATGCTACCTGTCAATTATATTTCTGCTAATAAAGTCCGCCCTAATCAGCTAACGGCAAAAGCACTGCTCTCGAAGGTTTATCTGTATCAGGGATCCTGGTCTGAGGCAGAGAATACTGCAAGTTCGATAATTGGCCAAAGTGGTGTATACTCTTTTGAAGATGAATTGAATAATTTGTTTTTGATCGGATCAAAAGAAACCATTTGGCAGTTGAGGTCTGCAACTAGCGATAGAAATACATGGGAAGGTGAGTTGTTTATACTTAGTGCAGGTCCTCCCTTATATACTGCTCTAAATTCGGTACTGGTGAACTCTTTTGCTAATACCGATCTACGCAGATCTAAATGGATGAAGTCGGTTTCAAGTGGCAATTCAACATGGTATTATCCTTTTAAATACAAGGAAATGCTTTTTACGACCGTATCAAAGGAATATCTTGTGCTGTTTCGTTTGACCGAGCAGTATATGATCAGGGCTGAGGCGAGGGCCCAGTTGGATAATTTGCAGGGGGCTAAGGATGATTTGAACAAAATCAGGAAACGTGCGACATTGGATAATACAGTAGCAAATACCAAAGCAGAGTTATTGGATGCGATTTTGCAGGAACGACGCTGGGAATTTTTTGCTGAACTCGGGCATCGTTTTTTTGACCTTAAACGTGCTGGAAAGCTAGATGTTAATCTGTCTGGCATTAAACCGGGTTGGAATACGACAGATCGTCTATTCCCGATCCCAGAAAAAGAACTGAATACCAATCCAAATTTACGCCCGCAAAATCCAGGGTATTAAAATCTTTAAAACTTCATGAACTTTACGAAATCATATACAAAATCATCTTTTGTTTATTCAAATCCGATTGCTTTTATTTTCCTGGCATTGCTCACCTGCCCCCTCTACGGGCAGGTGAAGCCCAAAGCAAACTTGACACCTTCGGTTTATCATTTGTGGCATTCAGCACGTTTGGACAGGGTTTCTCCTGATGAAAATTGGGCAAGCTACAAAGTACTCTACGAAAATAGCAAGGATACTTTATTTGTAAGGAATATTCACAACAACTCAACTTACGTTTTTCCAGCAGGTGGGCAAGGCATTTTCACAAATAACAGTTTCTTTGTCTGTCAGTCAGGAAGTCAAATCGCTATTCAAAACTTAAAAACTGGAAATAGGGAGATGATAACTGGAATAAAGGAATTTGCTTATAGTAAAGAAACGGATCGATTAATTGCAATAAGAAGTTCAAAAGAGCAAGGGGAAACCTTAATTATTCGATCGCTAATTAAATCAAATAGTAAAGAAATAGCTGATGTGAGAAATTTTAAGCTCAGCCCTAAAGGGCATCACTTGTTGCTAGAAATTAAAAGACATACCACCAATGAGATAGCGCTTGTTGATCTTAAAAAGATAAATGAGAAAAAACAATTGGCCATAGATACAGCAAACCAATTTGATAATTTTACCTGGCAGAAAAATGGGGAGGCCTTAGCTTTTGTTAGTCAGTCTGGCGAGCAAGAGATTAAGTCACTTGTTTACTATATTATTGCTGCAAATAAGCGTTACGAACTTGTTCTTGCTGCTAACTCGTATTTTTCAAATAACCTGTCGATTTCTGGCCGTGCAACTACTCCTATAGAAATCTCGGATGATCTGCAGAGAATAACTTTTTCTCTGCAAAACAAACCTGTAATTTCCAACAGCAAGCCAAAATCAAATGTGGAGGTTTGGAACATGAATGATAAACTCACTTTCAAAAAAAATATGAATTATGTGAATTATAATTTAGTTCCTCCTGTAGCGATGTGGATACCTAACTTGGATCAAATTATCCAAATTAATTCCGAGGAGCTTCCAGATTTAATGATTACAAGAAATTTTGACTATGCTGTTTTATCAAGTCCTAGTGCATACGCACCTCAGTTTGAACAATACGGGCCTAGAGACTTTTATATCAAAGACCTTAAAACACAGCAAAAAACGCTTATCTTAAAAAAACATCCATATGACCCTAGGTATCCAAACCTATCTCCAGATGGAAAATATTTCGTTTATTTCAAAGGCAAAGATTGGTGGGTGTATGATATCTCGGCTAAAACTCATTTAAATCTTACCATATCCTTGGGAGAAAGTTTCAAGGGAAAAACGGACGGGTGGGTTCCTGAATCCGCATTTGGTAATCCTGGATGGAGTATTGGCGATAAAGAGATTATACTTTACGATCAGTATGATATTTGGGCAATCACACCGGATGGGAAATCATTTAGAAGATTGACAAAAGGAAGAGAACTTGGAATTACCTATCGTATTGCGAGGGAACCAAACAAAGTTGGTCAAAATGTAGTTTTTAGCGGTTTGGTAGTTGATGCTTTTGATTTGTCTAAAGATCTATTTTTGCTGGCAAGAGGTAAGGATGAAAAAACGGGTTATTACAGGTGGAATGTTAAAACTGCTGAACAGCAAATTATTTATGGGAACAGCAAAGTTGATGATCTTAATTATAATGGTTCTAGAAAAAAAATCTTTTTCTCTGAGCAGAAATTTGATCTTTCACCACGTCTAGTGTCAACTACTCATTCTTCAACCCCTAAAGTATTTTTTGAAAGTAATCCGCAACAAAAAGATTATTTCTGGGGGAAGTCTGAACTGATTACCTATCAAAACTCCAAAGGTGTAGCGTTAAAGGGAGCTTTATTCTATCCTGCAAATTATGATCCTAAAATAAAGTATCCAATGGTGGTAGATATCTATGAATTAAAATCCAGCAATCTTCATAAATACGAAAATCCAGGTTACGAAACATCTTCAATCAATCCTAGTGTGCTCAATAGTCAAGGATATTTTGTCTTTATGCCTGATATACAGCTGTTGGAAGGAAGTCCAGGAGTTTCTGCTACAGATTGCGTAATTGCTTCAACTAAAAAAGTAATCGAAAAAGGTGTTGTAGATCCTTCCAGAATTGGATTAGTAGGACATTCTTTAGGAGGCTATGAAACCGCGTTTATTATTACTCAGACCAATCTATTTGCTACAGCCATTGCAAGTGGAGGTATTACGGATTTGATCAGTTTTTATCACACCATTAATCCATATACTGGAGAGCCGGATATGTGGCGCTTTAAAAATCAACAGTGGAATATGGGGGGAAGTCCATATGAGTTGCCAGAACTGTATAAAGCCAATTCTCCGATCGCTCATGTTCAAAATGTGCAGACACCTGTTTTATTATGGACTGGCAAGAGCGATTCACAAGTTGATCCGCATCAAACCATGGAGTTTTATCTGGCGTTACGTAGATTGGGTAAAAAGGGCATCATGTTACAATATCCTAACGAAGGGCATGCGCTTTTAGATTCTGAAAATAGGAAAGATTTGACAAACCGGATGTTAGATTGGTTTAATTATTTTCTAAAAGATGATAAATCCATTGAATGGATTGCAAAAGGTACAGCGCCTGTGCCAGTGAATTAGTTTTATAAAACAAAATCAACTAAGTTAAAAAATAGAATGATCAAAATAATTTCAAAAGGCTACTGCTTTGCCTTATTATCTCTGTTTCATTTGGTTGTATTAGCTTTAAAAATTAGATGAGGCGCAGAATTAGTGATCATAGCAAGAATAATCTAGGTAAATAATAGTTAATTAAGACTAAAATGGAGGCAATGCTGGATAGTAACCTCCATTTTAAATTTCTACATTTTATTTTTTTAAAATATCTCCCCTTAATTTCCCACCTCGAGAAATAATCAGTCCGAACTTGGCAAAAATCAAATATAACGCCAAAAATAGCTGTAGTAAAATCGAATGTGGATATTTATAACTATCATTGGCGTTAAATTTTGTAAATTTATAAGAGCGCAGGGATAGAAAATGATCAAAAAACCACTCATAGACGAAAAGTCGTTGCTGGCCAGAACAAGCCAGCGGGATGAGATGGCTTTTAAGATTATCTATGAATCCTATCAATCACAGGTACTGACTTTTGCGAACAAATATTTAAAATCAAGACAGCTGGCAGAAGAAGTGATGCAGGAGGTTTTCCTTAAGCTTTGGAACCTGGAGGAAAAGCTGTTAACGATTAATGATCTGGAAAGCTATATCCTTACCATCACCCGTAACCGTTCATTCGATGCCTTGAGGAAGCTCAAAAGGGAAAATCGTTTTGTACAGCCTATTGAGATTTCTGATGACGTAAGAGAAAACCTAACCGAAGAAAAGATACTACTGGATGATACCCGTCAGGTATTGGAACGTGGTATCGACCTCTTACCGCCACAGCAAAAATTAGTATATAAGCTTTGCCATCAGGGGGGATTAAAATACGATGAAGTGGCTGAACAATTGGGTATTTCTCCCCAAACGGTACATCGGCACATGAAACTGGCCTTGAGTTCGCTGCGTTCTTATGTCGCTAGCAACACTGATTTGGCTGTTCTGCTGATCATTCTAAAATTATTTTAAATAAAATTGATTTTCCATTGCCCGTACCACTACGGTTTTAGCGTCTATGTATAAAAGAGGGGTTAGCATTATATTAACTTTCTGCTAACAAATAATTAATTACATGGATCAACAGCGATTAGACTATCTCCATAAGGGTTACCTAAACGATTCGCTCAATAAAGAGGAACGTGAGCAATGGGGAACTGTTTTACAGTCCCGTGAACAGGAAGAACCGATCAAAATACTGATGGAACAGACATGGCACGGTATTCTGCCAGAAGAACGTATTTCCATTAGCGGCTCTCAATCAGATTTATTCTTCAACCAAATCATAGGTAAGCCTGAACTTACGCGTGTTAAACTATGGCCACGCATTGCCGTTGCCGCCTCTATTGCTTTCGCTATAGGCGTAGGTAGTCTATTGTACATCAACAAAGATAATAGAGGAAATAATCAGCAAACGGTACAGATAAATGATGTTGATCCGGGCAAAATGGGTGCAACATTGACTCTTGCCAGCGGTAAAAAAATCCGTTTGGACGATGCGGTTAATGGTGAGCTTACTAACGAGGCAGGGGTTTCGATCACAAAAACCAAGGATGGTCAATTGATTTACGAACTCAAAGAAACGGGTGCAGAGCACAACAAATTCAATACCCTGTCTACTTCCAACGGAGAGACTTATCAGGTGCGTTTGCCAGATGGGTCTGCCGTTTGGTTGAATGCTGCCTCAAGTCTGACCTATTCAGCGAATTTGATAAAAAATGGTAAACGTAGCGTTACGCTTTCTGGGGAAGCATATTTTCAAGTGGCTAAAGATAAATCCCATTCTTTTGTAGTCAGTACTGCTGGCCAGCAGATTGAGGTTTTAGGTACGCACTTTAATGTAAATGCTTATCCTGATGAACCGATCACAGCGAC
The DNA here is from genome assembly GCF_900176535.1 of Pedobacter africanus. Classification (NCBI taxonomy): domain Bacteria; kingdom Pseudomonadati; phylum Bacteroidota; class Sphingobacteriia; order Sphingobacteriales; family Sphingobacteriaceae; genus Pedobacter; species Pedobacter africanus. The sequence goes on from NZ_FWXT01000002.1 coordinate 411,006, forward strand.
GACGCTTGTGGAAGGATCAGTAAAGGTGAGCTCGGGCTCCCATCAAAAAATGCTTAAGCCAGGTTATCAGGCAAAAAATAACGGGAAAGACATCAGAATATCAAAAGCTAATATAGAAAGTGTGACCGATTGGAAAGATGGAGAGTTCAATTTGGACGAGACAGATTTCAGGGTAGCGATGAGAAAGATCGCTCGCTGGTACGATGTCGAAGTAATCTATGACAAATCCGTTCCTGAGGATATTGAGGCTTGGGGATGGATTCCCAGAGATAGTAAATTATCATCTATACTAAAACTGATCGAAAACTCTGGACAGGTAAAATTTAGATTGGAAGGAAAAAAAGTTTACGTCTATAAATAAAAATGAAATTATCCTGTGAGAAAACCGACAAACTAACCGAACCATTAACCATTAAACTAAAAAGGGATGAGTAAATTTTTACGAAGGCAGAGCTAATGGCTTAAAACAAATCAACCAGCCCATAGTGGACTGGCTGAGATTTTTGGCTTTGGCCAATAATAAATATTAACCTATTACCGCAGTTTCCTGCTCCCTGGAAAGAAAAAGGTTACTGCAAGAACCAAAAACTAAACAAATGTATCAAATTATTGAAGTAATTGGTAGCCGTAAGCGGCTATACCAGAAAATATGCCTGATTATGCGACTGACCACGGTGATCATCATAGCCTGCCTGATGCAGGTGAGCGCAGCCGGACTGGCGCAAAAAATTACGCTCAACGAGCGGAATACATCTTTAGATAACGTTTTACGCTTGATCGGAAAACAAAGTGGCTTTGCTATATATTCTGACGGAAAAACCTTTTCAAAATCCCGAAAAGTAACGGTAGTAGTCAATAATGTTTCTGTGGAGGAGGCGTTAGATCAAGCTTTTAAAGGTTTGGGATATACCTATCAAATTGACGGCAAAACGATTGCTATAAAACCAAAGGAAGAACCCAATATTTTTGAGCGTATTATTGACCGATTTCAGAACATTGATGTTACTGGTAAAGTTGTAGATGAGAATGGGCAGCCAATTGCGGGAGCCACTATAAAGGTTAAAGGGACAAGTATAACTACTATATCTAACGAACAAGGAAGTTTTATCCTGAAGAATGTTGATGAAAATGCAGTTCTAGAAATTTCTTTTTTAGGCTTTCAAACTAAAAACGTTAAAGCTTTGAAGGATTTAGGTAATATAAGAATGGAATTGGCAATCGGTAAGTTAGATGAGGTTACTGTGAATGCGGGCTATTATAAGGTTAAAGAACGGGAGTTAACAGGAAGTATTGCTCATGTAACTGCAAAGGAAATCGAAAATCAACCAGTAACTAACGTCCTGGCAACTATGCAAGGAAGAATGGCTGGTGTAAGCGTTACGCAAAATACGGGCATGCCAGGTAGTGGTTTCCGAATTGAGATAAGAGGTCAAAATAGTCTAAGAAACGATGGTAATAGGCCATTTTATGTTATTGATGGTGTGCCATATTCTTCACAAAGTATTGGAAATAGTAACACTTCGTCAAATATGCCTGAGCAAAATAGTCCGCTTAATAGCATTAATCCAGCAGATATTAGCTCAATAGAAGTGCTTAAAGATGCCGATGCGACTGCTATTTATGGATCCAGGGGAGCTAATGGAGTAGTTTTGATTACCACTAGAAAGGGAAAAGTTGGTAAGACTTCTTTGAGCACCAATTATGCTAGTGGATTCGGAGGAGTTACTCGTTTTAAAGATGTGATGGAGACAAGGGAATATTTAGCGATGCGTAGAGAGGCTTTTGCTAATGACGGTGTAACCCAATTACCTTCGACCGCATATGATGTGAACGGCACCTGGGACCAGAACCGTAATACAAACTGGCAAAGAGAGTTAATCGGGGGTACAGCAACATATAATAATTTGCAATCCTCACTTTCAGGTGGATCTGCTCTAACGCAGTTTCTAGTTAACGGAAATTATAGTAGGGAAACCACTGTTTTTCCAGGCAAATTTGAATATGTTAAAGGAGGGATGCTTTTGAACATCAACCACGTGTCAGAAAACAAGCGTTTCCGATTGTCTTTATCGGCAAGTTATACGTTACAGAGTAACAACCTTCCTGCTGTAGACCTTACTACCGTGGCGACAACTCTTGCTCCAAATGCCCCGAGCTTATATGATAAGTTTGGTAATTTAAATTGGGAAAACAATACCTTTAACAACCCGGTGGCTGGTTTAGGGCAAAAAATTAAAGGAAATACTTCTGATTTAATAACCAGTGCATTACTGTCTTATGACCTGGGTTCAGGATTTGTTGTCAAAAGTAATCTTGGTTACACGGATCTCAATCAGAGACAATCAAATCTACAACCCTCCACGATTTTTAATCCGGCTTGGGGTTTGGGGACTGAATCTGCGACTGCTTTTATCAATAATTTAAAGCGCAATTCCTGGATCGCCGAGCCTCAGTTGACATGGAATCGAAAGATTGCGGAATTGGCTATAACTGCTCTTCTTGGAACAACTTTCCAACAGCAAAAGGGAAACCAGCTTGTAAATTATTATAGAGGTTTTGCAAACAATAGTTTGCTTGACAATCCGGCTTCTGCAACAACTAATACAGTTTTGAGTAGCGAGGAAAATTTGTACAAATACCAGGCTTTTTTTACGAGGATAAATTTAAATTGGGGAGGTAGGTATTTATTGAATCTTACCGGCAGACGTGATGGTTCAAGCAGATTTGGTCCTGGTAAAAAATTCGGCAACTTTGGTGCTATAGGTGCTGCCTGGATATTTAGTGAGGAGGACTGGACGAAAGAGAAGATTCCTTTTTTAACTTTTGGAAAAATTCGTGCAAGCTACGGAATCAGTGGAAATGACCAGATCGGTGACTACCAGTACCTGGATACGTATGGTGTTTCAGGAAATAAATATCAAGGGATTGCTGGAGTACAACCAAATAGGCTATTTAATCCTGATTTTGGCTGGGAAAGTAACCGGAAGTTAGAAATAGCGCTTGAAACAGGTTTTTTTAATGATAGGGTTTCAACAACAATAGCATGGTATAATAACATTTCGGATAACCAACTAGTAGGCATCCCACTACCAGCTATAACTGGTTTTTCATCAATTCAGTCGAATTTGGATGCTGTTGTACAGAACAGGGGTTTAGAAGTTAGCATTAGCACGGAAAATATTAAACGTAAGGAGTTTCGGTGGACGACTAGTTTTAATTTCACTAGCGGAAAAAATAAACTGATTTCATTTCCCGGGCTTGAAGGATCAACCTATAAAAATCAATTTGTGATTGGCCAACCTCTTAACATTAGTAAGGTTTACCATTATACCGGGGTTGATCCTTTAACTGGCATCTATCAATTTAAGGATGTGAATAATGATGGTATTTTATCTGCTGTTGACGATGCAAAAACCATCATAAACCGGAATCCGAAGTTTTATGGTGGCTTAGGGAACAATTTTCATTATCGTGGTTTTGAACTTGACTTTTTATTCCAGTTTGTTAAACAGTTAAATCTCAATGAGAATTTTTCAAATCCTACGCCCGGTACGATGAATAACCAACCCATTGCGGTAATTTCCCGATGGCAAAAACCGAATGATATAGGTCCATATCAAGGTTATAGCAACAGTAACGGAACCCGTATTACTGCTAATACCAGATTAATTGGAAGTGACGCTTCCTATAGTGATGCCTCTTATATTCGTCTAAAAAATATTGCCTTATCCTATCAGCTTCCTATAAGCTTGACTAGAAACTTCACTTGTAAGGTAAGTCTTCAAGGACAAAATGTGTTAACTTTTACCAAATACAAAGGAATCGACCCTGAATTTAGAGTTGGTGGATATTTGCCTCCGTTAAGGATATATACCGGCAGCATTCAATTAATTTTCTAATCTTATTTCAATTATCATGAAAATATTCTATACTAAGATATATCGTTCATTGCTGATATTGTTCATTTTCTGTTCTGTTGCGGCATGCAGTAAATTTACAGATGTAGACTTACCATCTTCCCAATTAGGTACTGGATCTGTCTTTGAAAGCAAGGCCACAGCAAATGCTGCCATTACTGATATTTATTCCAAAATCAGGGAACGGGGATTGCTTACAGGTTTCAACAGTGGCTTATCTGTCCAACTTGGGCTGTATGCTGATGAACTTCAATTCTATGGGCTGGCACTTTCAGCACAGGCAAATTTTTACAACAATTCACTTATCGCTACAGGAAATGAAACATCTACACTATGGACGGAAAGCTATAATCAAATATATGCGGTAAATTCAGCAGTTGAGGGAATAAACAAATCATTAGCCCTGCAAACTTTAGATAAAGACCAACTTATGGGGGAGGCACTTTTTTTACGTGGGCTAATCCACTTTTACTTAGTTAATTCATTCGGCCCGATTCCATATATTAAAACGACAAATTACCAGCAAAACAGAGTTGCTGGTAGAATGCCAGAAGCAGAAGTATATGGTTTGATCAAATCAGATTTAGAGCAATCGGTTACGCTTCTCCCAACTCAATACATCGGCACAGAAAGAGTACGTCCAAATAAGTGGGCGGCACAGGCATTACTGGCAAGAGTGTGTTTATATATGCAAAAATGGGATGAAGCTGCCAAAGCATCTTCGTCTGTGCTGGATCAATCAAGTTTATATAAGTGGCCAACCGATCTGAATACAGTATTTGTTAAAGAGAGCCTTTCGACCATTTGGCAATTGATGCCCGCAACTAATACACAAAATACCTATGAAGGCAACTCTTTTATCTTTATACAGGGACCTCCGACTTCAGTTGCCATTACTAACGCACTTTTCGGCGCATTCGCTGATAATGATCTGCGTCGTGGACAATGGTTAAACAAAGTTACGAACGGGAACTCGTCCTGGTATCATGCCTACAAGTATAAAGAGCGAACAACTACAACCGCCTCTAAGGAATATTCTATTGTATTAAGGATAGCAGAACAATACCTTATTCGTGCAGAAGCTCGTGCTCATCAGGGTAACCTTATCGGAGCTAAAGAAGATTTGAATAAAGTCAGAAATTTAGCGGGCTTGGGTAATTCTACTGCAAATACCGCTGATGAAATTATTGAGGCGGTTTTACAGGAACGCCGTTTGGAGTTGTTTACAGAATTTGGTCACCGGTTCTTTGATCTCAAAAGAACGGGTAAGCTAGACCTTGTTCTATCTCCCATAAAACCACAGTGGGGTACCAACGACCGGCTTTTTCCAATTCCTGAATCTGAACTATTACTTAATTCTAATCTAAAACCTCAAAATGCAGGATATTAATTCAACATATAGGATCTATATTAAGGGCTCACTTTTTATTATTCTGTTGCTCGTTTCCTGTTTGTCCCTTTCTGCACAGGTGAAGCAGAAAAGTATGCTAACACCCAAAGATTACCATTTATGGAGTAAGCTTTTTAACGCTCAAATTTCAAGTAATGGCAATTGGGCCAGCTATAGGTTATTTTATGAGTACACAAGGAAGGATACATTAGTTGTTCAACATACAAACGATGATAGGAGCTATGTTTTTCCTGGTTCCGCTACCGGAAAGTTCAATGGAGAAACAGATTTTGCATGTTTGAAAGGTGATACGCTTATTTTGCAGGATTTAAAATCGGGAAAACAGTTAAAGACCCCTGGTACAGCTAATTTCGCTTTTTCAGCAAACCAAAAATTTATTATTATCTTATTGAAGCAGGCCGACAAAAAAAATGCCTTAGAAATCAGGAACAGGCAAGGTTCCGTTGTTCAAAGGGTTTCAAACATTGCCCAATACATTTTTGACCCTTCTGGAAATGGCATTGTTTACAGCACGGCAAAAGATGATGGCTATAATGTAGAATTCATGCTGTTTAAAGATGCCATTTCGAAAAAAACAGTAACCACTGATCGTCAAGCAATGTTTAAAAAGCTTGTCTGGGAGGAAAATTCAATTGCCTTTATTGAAGCTTTAAGTCAACACCCTAAGCTCTTTGTTTATGATATTTTACAGGATAAGCTTAGTTTGCTGGATCCAACGAAAGTCACTGGCTTTCCTTCCCAAATGCAGGTTTCCGACGCACCAATGGCGCATCTCAATCTATCGGATGATGGTAAAAGAGTAATTTTCTGGATGAAGGATACTACAATCAAATCTGATTTTGTTGGTCCTAAAGCATTACAAATCTGGCATACGATGGATAAGCAAATGTTCGATTCAAAGAAATATTTTGGGAATTATGCCCTGTCTGATAAAATGGCAATTTGGGATATAAATACTCAAAGTGTGCTTCAAATAACTAATCAGGATTTGCCAACTGGATTTTTAAGCTCGGATTATAACTATGCATTCATTTATGATAGATATGCATATGAGCCTCAAACTCAACAAAATGGGCCGTACGACCTATTTCTGATTGATTTAAATAGTGGTAAAAGAAAACGTATCATTGAAAAATATGCCTTTGATAATATTCCATCGAGATCACCTGATGGAAGATACCTTTGTTACGCAACCAAACAGGGGCATTGGTGGATTTATGACATTCAGCGGGATTTGCATACCAATATAACCTTAGGCATTTCAGATTCATTTTTGACAGAGGATACAAATAGTCCAGGACAAGAAGCACCTTACGGGATTGGGGGATGGACTACAGATGGATATGTCATTCTTTATGATAGGTATGATTTATGGAAAGTCTCTTTGGATGGTAAAGAACAATTGAGGTTGACTAGGGGAAGGGAAATACAAAAAACTTTTCGGATAGAAACTTTTTCGAGTACTTTCAATATAAACATAGAAGCAAAAAAGAATAAGCTTGACCTGAATAGGGGTTTGATGCTTACCACGGCTAACAAAGAAACTGGCGCAAGTGGATTAAGTTCCTGGAATCCAAAATCAGGCGTTAAGGAACTCATTTGGGAAAATAAAAAAACTAATCTGTTTTATAAGGCCGAGAATAAAGCCATCTATATATATTTAGAGCGAAGCTTTACATCTTCACCCAGGCTCATGATGTATGATGGGAAAGTCAAGGAATTAGTACGAACCAACAAACAGCAAGATCAATTTTACTGGGGTAAAAATGAACGTATCGACTATACAGTGGACGGTATTAAAACAAAAGGTGTGTTATTCTACCCGGCAGGATATGAGACTGGAAAAAAATACCCAATGGTTGTAAGTATCTATGAGCGACAGTTTGCATACTTACATGAATATCAAAATCCTAGCCTAATACAAGGTGATGGGGATAACGTAACTAATTTTACGCATCAGGGTTATTTTGTTTTATATCCGGACATCAATTATGAATACGGTAATTTAAGAAAGTCTGTAACCCAAAGTGTGCTTACCGCTGTGGATACTGTTGTTGCAAAAGGGAGTATCTATCCTGATAAAATAGGGCTTATCGGACATTCTTTTGGTGGTTACGAAACGGATTTGATCCTTACCCAGACAGGGCGATTTGCAGCAGCAGTTGCCGGTTCAGCTTGGACAGACCTGGTGAGTACTTATTTGTATGAAGGCCCACTTATGAAAAGACCGGATTTTTTTAGGACGGAGAACCATCAATTGAGAATAGGGAAATCATTATTTGAGGATATGCCTGCTTATCTGAATAATTCTCCAGTCTTAATGGCAGATAAAGTAACTACCCCGCTGCTGGGATGGGTAGGTGAAGATGATCGACATATTCATTCCTTGCAAAGCATGGAGTTTTATTTAGCGCTGCGAAGAGCAAATAAAGCGCATACTTTGTTAATTTATGCTGGGGAAGAGCATACAATTGATAAAAATGAAAATGCAATTGACCTTAGCGAGCGGATTATGCAATGGTTTGATTATTATCTGAAAGATGGAAAAAGGCAAGGTTGGATGAATAGCGACTATGTAAGATAATATTTGCCGCGATACCACCAAAGCCTATACCTCCAGTTTTAAGGAAGTATAGGCTATTTCTTTTAGCTTGTTCTGTTAATGTCCAACCGAAGTTTCCCAATCTCTATCTTTACGCTTATCCTGACTCATAATTTTTGATTTTATAGGCTCAACCTTTTGTATTGTTGGATTATCTTCTTTTGCTTTTATGTTTATATTATCTGTAAATTCGTCCTTACAAGAGGTCAAAAGAAACACCGAGAGAATCATTACATAAGCTATTTTTTTCATAATTTAAGTTTGTTTATTTTTTGTAAGGTATTAAAACTTGAGGGTATTTGGAAGCGAAATATGGCTTAGGATAGGGGTGTTTTATAGATAAAATCAAATAAGTAAATTATTTGTATAAAAAATATACCTATAATTGGGCTTTATAATTCCGTAAATTAGCTTTACGCAAGCTTTATGCCAATAAAACCCCTACAGAGCGAACAAGAGTTATTGGCAAAAGTTGCCAAAGGGGATGAGTATGCTTTCGGCTTGTTATATAATCAGTACAATAAAAAGGTATTTGGTTTCGCCCTACAATTATTGAACTCAGAAATTCTTGCGGAAGAGGTTATGCAGGTAACTATGCTAAAGCTTTGGCAAATGGAAGAGGGATTGAATGCTATTCAAAACCTAGATGCATACCTGCGGGTAACAAGCAGGAACATCTCCTACAATATGCTTCGCCGATTGAAGCTGGAGCAAAATGCGAGTGAAGCATTGGGAAGGGAATGGCTTGAAGAGCACAATGAGACCGAAGAGCAGATCATTCTAAAAGACACAAAAAAAATTCTGGAGGAGGCTATTGAGGCTTTGCCGCCTCAGCAGAAGCTGGTCTATCAACTTTGTCATCAGCAGGGGATGAAATATGAAGAGGCTGCAAAGCAGCTTAATTTGTCTCCTTTAAGTGTGCAGACTTACATGAAATTGGCCTTGCGTTTTTTAAGGGCTTATATTTCAAAGCGTACTGATGTAGCAGCATTATTGATTATTTTCAAATTATTTTAATCCTCCATATCCCCTAAGGAACTTCTGGCGTGTCATATAAGAAAGAGCATGTTGATTTAGTGTGAAAACACGGTTAAAAATTTGCCGACTTATGAAAGATAATCCAAGGCTATTAGCACTTTATAAACTTCATCGCGATAAACTTGCTTCAGCAGAGGAGCAGGAAGAATTTGAGAAACTATTGTCAGACCAAGAGAATGAAGAGTTTTTAAAAAGTTATTTCGATGAGGTTTGGGGCAAGCTTTCTGAACCAGTTTATGCTTCACAGGAGATATCAAACTCCAGGGAAATATTAGATGACATTATCCGTTCCCCACAAAAATTACCGCGTAAAGTTAAGCTATGGCCGAAATGGGCAGTTGCGGCATCTATTGCCATAGTTATTTTTACCGGGGGATACCTTTATTTCCAGACCCGCTCTCAGAATTCTAAATCAACTGAGATTGTTAATGATATTGCACCAGGTAAGAATGGGGCTACGCTAACATTGGCAAATGGACAAAAGATTTTGATCAATGATGCCCTGGCAGGGAACATTGCGACTCAGGCCGGGGTAAGCATTTCTAAAAATGCCAGTGGACAAATTATATACGAAATTACTGACAATGGTTCCAATAATTCAGCATACAATTCACTGTCAACTACACGGGGGGAACAGACACAGGTGCGTTTGCCTGACGGAACCCTCGTGTTTTTAAATGCAGAATCTTCTCTTAAATATCCTACAAGTTTTAGAAAATTAGATAAGAGGCAAGTTTCCCTTACTGGAGAGGGCTATTTTGAAGTAGCTAAAGACAAGGCGCATCCATTTATTGTAAAAACGGCTAACCAAGAAGTTGAAGTACTGGGAACTCACTTTAACATCAATACTTACAGCAGCGAGTCAAACGTAAGAACAACCTTACTAGAAGGGAGCGTGAAAATTTCCTCATCAAACAACAGTAAAATCCTTAAGCCAAACGAACAGGCGATTTTATCAGGTGATGGGAATATTAGGGTTAGTGAAGCTGACGCGGCTGTTGCAGTTGCCTGGAAAAACAACCAGTTTATGTTCGACAGTGAAAATATCCAAACTGTTATGCGGATGATCGAACGGTGGTACGATGTAGACGTAGAGTACGTTGGGGAAATAACCGATGAAAAATTCTGGGGTGGCGTGTCAAGGTTTGATAAGGTTTCTAAAGTTTTAAAATCCCTTGAGTCAACTGGTAAAGTTCATTTCAAAATTGAAGGAAGGAAAATATATGTTTCAAAATAACAAGTTATAACAATTAACCATTTATTAATCTAACGGCGAAGCCCTCTTTAGCACAAAGGGAGATGCACAAACGTTAAAAACCAAAACAACATGCAAAAAAGATTACGACAGGAAAGCTGAGGCTGAATACGAGTGAATAAACCAGAAGTGCGACTAACACTCCTGGCTCCGTTCAGCTCCGTTAACAATAAATTATCAACTAACATCACAGGATGCCCAAGCTTCGAAACAATAGGCAAACTGTTAAACCGAACTAAACAAATGTATAAAAATTATACTGAAGAGAATAGTATGCTCTTGCGGCATGCTTCAAAAATATGGCTCATTATGCGATTAACCACCGTGATATTAATAGCTACCTTTCTGCAAGTCAGCGCTTCTGGCTTTGCTCAGAAGATTACACTTTCTAAATCTAATGCTCCACTAAAAACAATTTTTAAGGAATTAAGGAACCAAAGTGGTTATGTTTTTCTATGTACCGAAAATCAATTAAAGATTGCTAAACCTGTCAATATCAACGTGACAGCTGAAGATCTCGAAGAGGTTCTAAAACAGGTTTTTAAGAATCAACCTTTAACTTACAATATCAATGAGAAAACGGTAACAATTAAGGAGAAAGAGAGGTCTGTTATTGATAAAGTCATTGATTACTTTACTACTATAGACGTATCCGGAAAGATTGTGGACGAGAATGGGGAACCCATTGCTGGGGCGACGATTAAGGCGAAAGGATCTTCTATTACCACTATTTCAGACGGCAATGGGTTTTTCTCCTTGAAAAACATTTCAGATGATGCTGTACTACAGATTTCTTATATAGGCTATCAAATTAAAGAAGTAAAGGCTTCAAAGGATTTGGGTAGTATACAAATGGAATTGGCCATTGGGAAATTAGAGGAAGTAACCGTTAATGCTGGATATTATTCGGTAAAAGAAAAAGAGTTGACAGGTAGTATTTCGCGAATAACTTCAAAGGAAATCGAAAACCAGCCGGTTACCAATGTTTTGGCAACCATGCAGGGAAGGATGCCGGGTGTAAATATCGTACAGAACACGGGTATGCCGGGCAGTGGTTTTGAGATTGAGATACGAGGACAGAACAGTTTGCGATTCAATGGAAGCATACCACTATATATTATTGATGGGGTGCCTTATTCTGCCCAGAGCATTGGCAGCAACGTGACCTCGGGTAATATGCCTGCTGAGAATAGTCCGCTCAACAGTATCAACCCCGGAGATATTGCTTCTATAGAAGTGCTAAAAGATGCAGATGCGACTGCTATTTATGGTTCAAGAGGCGCCAATGGGGTGGTGTTGATTACCACCAAAAAAGGGGCCGGAGGTAAAACTGCCTTTTCTACAACGTATTCCAGCGGGATTGGTCAGGTTACCCGATTTATGGATGTGCTGCAGACCCCAGAATATTTAACGGTGCGCAGGGAAGCCTTTGCCAATGATGGGGTAACGGCGTATCCATCTTATGCTTATGATATAAATGGGACTTGGGACCAGAACCGAAATACCAATTGGCAGAAAGAGCTGATCGGGGGTACGGCAAGTTATAATAATCTGCAGTCTTCACTTTCGGGAGGATCAGCAAATACCCAGTTTTTGCTCAGCGGGAATTACAGCAGGGAAACAACTGTTTTTCCAGGCGATTTTAACTATCTTAAAGGCGGGGGGCACCTGAGTGTAAACCATGCCTCGGATAACAAACGCTTTAAGGCTAGCTTTGCTACTGGATTTACCGCTCAGCGCAATAGTTTGCCAGCGATAGACATAACTTCGGTAACAACAACGCTCGTTCCAAATGCACCTGCGCTGTATGATGCTTCAGGTAAGCTCAATTGGGAAAATAATACCTTTAATAACCCGGTAGCTGTGTTAGAAAATAAGATCAAGGGGGAAACCTATGATTTTATAGCCAATACGCTGGCATCCTATGATCTAGGCTATGGGTTTACTGCCAAGGGCAGTTTCGGATACACCAACCTCAATCAACAGCAATTTAACCTGGTGCCAAACACGATCCGTAATCCGGCGTTTGGATCAGGCAGTGATAGGTCAATTGTTTTTACAAATAAGTTAAATCGTAGCTCTTGGATTATAGAGCCACAGCTTAGCTGGATGGGTAATTTAGGAGATGCTAGAATAGATGCACTCCTTGGAACCACTTTCCAGCAGCAGAACGGGGATAAAGTGGTTAATCAGGCCATGGGATTTGCAAATAACAGTCTGATGGCTAATCCTGCATCAGCGACCACTTACAGGATTTTAAGCAGTGAGGAAAGTTTATATAAATATCAGGCTGTTTTTGCGAGGGTTAATTTCAATTGGGATGGTAAATACCTATTGAACCTGACTGGCAGACGTGATGGTTCGAGCCGTTTTGGGCCGGGTAAGAAATTCGCCAACTTTGGGGCCATAGGTGCCGGATGGTTGTTCAGTGAGGAGCGCCTGGTGAAAGATGCGCTTTCTTTTTTAAGTTTTGGGAAATTAAGGGCAAGCTATGGTATTAGCGGAAACGACCAAATTGGAGATTACCAGTATTTGGATACCTACGGCACTTCAGGGATGACCTATCAAGGGCTTTCCGGGCTTCAGCCAAGCAGGTTGTTTAATGCTGATTTTGGCTGGGAAACCAACAAAAAAACAGAGCTGGCGCTGGAAATGGGTTTTTTAAAGGGGCGGATTTCGACAACATTTGCATGGTTTCAAAACCGCTCGTCTAATCAGCTCGTCGGTATCCCGCTGCCTCGCACTACGGGGTTCTCTTCCATTTATGCGAACCTTGATGCAGTGGTTCAGAACAGTGGTCTGGAGCTGAGCATAAACACAGTGAATATCAAAAACAACCGGTTTAGCTGGACCAGTAGTTTCAACCTTACCAAAAGTGAGAATAAACTGGTATCCTTTCCAGGACTTGAATCATCGACCTACAACAATCAGTATGTAATAGGACAGTCTACAAATATCATGAAGGCATTCCATTATACTGGACTCAATCCCCTTACCGGAATCTATCAGTTTGAGGATTTTGACGGTGATGGTGCCATCTATTATGGCGATGATCAAAGGATATTTAAAAACCTGAACCCAGAGTTCTATGGAGGCCTTCAGAACCAGTTCCATTACGGTAACCTGAACCTTGATTTTTTTCTTCAATTTGTCAAACAGGAGAACTACAATGTTTTCAGCGGAATGGCTGGTACGATGACTAATCAGCCCATTGGTGTTCTTGCACGTTGGCAGGCTCCGGGAAATTTAGGCCCCTATCAGCGCTATAGCGATAGCGATGAAGATGTCGAACTTGCCAGTTATCTCTTTAGCTCGAGTGATGCTGCAGTAAGTGATGCCTCATATATACGCCTTAAGAATATTGCTTTATCTTATCAACTGCCAAAGAATTGGACCAAAAAATTTACCTGCAGGATCAGTCTCCAAGGACAAAACGTCCTGACGATCAGCAAGTACAAGGGCATAGATCCCGAATTTAAAAACCCAGGCTATTTACCTCCATTAAAGGTTTATTCCAGCAGTATCCAGTTAACTTTTTAATCCATTGTTTTATGAAAATATTTCATTTCAATATAGGCCTTCTAATACTGCTTTTGGCAATCGTATGCTTGCTACCGGCCTGCAGTAAATTTACAGAAGTAGATTTGCCATCTTCGCAATTGACCTCTGGCAGCGTTTTTGAAAGTAAATCCACGGCAAATGCGGCAATGGTAGATGTCTACTCCAAGATCAGGGATAACGGTCTGCTTACGGGCTCTAATTCCGGGCTATCGAACCAATTGGCGCTTTATGCTGATGAATTTCAGTTTTACGGGCCCGCTCTAGCGATACAGGCAAAATTTTTTAACAATTCTCTTAGTGCTACCGACGCAGCAATTGCCGAGCTATGGGAAAGTAGCTATAGCCAAATTTATGCGGCCAACTCGGTTATAGAAGGGGTGGGGAAAGCTGTGGCGCTTGCACCCGCCGACAAGCAGCAGCTTACCGGGGAAGCCCTTTTTATAAGGGCGCTGATCCACTTTAATCTGGTCAATACTTTTGGTCGGGTCCCCTACATCAAAACAACCAACTATCAGGAAAATAAAACGGTTTCGCGTATGGCAGAAGCTGAGGTCTACGCTTTGGTCAAATCAGATCTGGAACAGTCGGTTATATTTTTACCTGCTGCATATATTGGAGCAGAAAGAGTGAGGGCCAATAAATGGGCAGCTCAGGCATTACTGGCAAGGGTGTGCCTTTATATGCAGAAATGGGATGAGGCCGTTACAGCGTCCTCTGCAGTTTTAAGCCAATCTGAGTTGTACAAATGGCCTACTGATATCAATGGCGTGTTTTTAAAGGAAAGTCTTGCTACGATATGGCAATTGATGCCTAAAACAGGTGTAGAAAATACCTATCAGGGTAATATCTTTATTTTCCTGACCGGACCACCGCCCTCAACTGCAATCAGTGCATCGCTTTTTGGCGCTTTCGCTGCTAATGACCTTCGCCGGGAACAGTGGCTTAAAAGGGTGACAAATGGGACTTCAACATGGTATCATCCTTATAAATACAAAGAGAAGTCCAATACCAGTTCTTCCAAGGAATATTCGGTCGTGCTTCGAATAGCTGAGCAATACCTCATCCGCTCAGAGGCGAGGGCCCATCAGGGTAACCTTTCAGAAGCGAAGGATGACTTAGACAAAGTTAGGAACTTGGCTGGTTTGTCCAATTCGGTAGCCAATACTTCTGAGGACATTATAGAGGCTGTTATACAGGAGCGACGTCTGGAGTTGTTTACCGAGTTCGGACACCGGTTCTTTGATCTGAAAAGGACTGGAAAGCTGGATCAGGTCTTGTCGCCGGTAAAGCCAAAATGGGAAACCAGCGACCGTGTATTACCAATTCCTCAATCTGAAATTTCACTTAATCCTAATCTAAAACCTCAAAATGCAGGCTATTAAACCAAGATATAAATCTTATTTCTGGGCTTATTTAAGTTTAATCTATCTTTTTGTGTCCTCAACTAACCTTTATGGACAGGTTTATAAAAAGAGGTTGCTAACACCTGGTGAATATCCTTTGTGGGGCTATCTGGTGCCAGATAAAATTTCTGATAAGGCAAACTGGGTTAGCTACCGCTCTTGGTATGAGCATACCGGGGAGGATACGTTAGTAGTTCAACAAACCTATGGACATAAGAAGTATGTTTTTGCTGGCTCAGAATCAGGAAAGTTCAATGGAGACACAGATTTTGCTTGTATGAAAAGCGATACGCTTACATTAGTGGAATTGAAATCAGGGAAAAGCTTGAAAATTCCGCATGCAGCTAATTTCGCTTTTTCCGGAAATCAAAAATTTTTGATAGTGCTGCTCAAACAGACTGATCAGAAATTTACACTTGAAATTAGGGATAGAACTGGGTCGGTAGTCGAAAAGGTTTTAGATATTGCTCAATACCGATTTGAACCTTCAGAGAATGGTATAGTTTACTGCGTAGCAAAAAATAATGTTTATAGTGCGGAATTCATTTTGTTTAAAGATCTTGCTTCAAGAAAAACATTTACCACTAATCACAAGGCACCCTTTAAAAACTTTGTTTGGAGTGGAAATTCAATTGCCTTTATTGAGGCTTTAACAGAGGGATTTGAGATTTTCGTATATCATCTACTGCAGGATAAACTGAATAGGCTCGATCAGAAAAAAGCTACTGGATTTCCTGCTGAGATGAAGATTTCAGATGGGAGGTTTAAAAACCTGATGATATCAAAAAATGGGGAGAAAGTGTTTTTTTGGCTGAAAGAAAATCAAATAAAATCCAATCTTATTGATCCTAAAGCAGTACAGGTTTGGAATGCCGGGGATAAGCAGTTATTTGGTTCCAAAAAACTTTTGGGAGACTATGTAATGTCTGATAAATTGGCAGTTTGGGACTTAAAGCACAACAGTGTACTTCAGCTAACCGATAAGGACCGACCAAGTGGTTTTTTGAGTGCGGATTACAATTATGCTTTTACTTATGATAAAAACGCATACGAGCCTCAGACGAGACAAATTGGTGCTTACGATTTATATCTGGTCAATTTAAAAAATGGAGAGAAGAAAAGTATTATAGATCGTTATACTCTTGGAGATTATATTCCCTCAAGGTCACCTGATGGGCGTTACCTGTGTTATGCAAAACAAGGACACTGGTGGATTTATGATATTCAAACAGACCTACATACCAATATAACAACAAGCCTGCATAATTCTTTTTTTGTAGAATATACCAATATCCCACAGGAAGATGCCCCGTATGGAATTGGGGGATGGACCACCAAGGGAGAAGTTATCCTTTATGATCGGTATGACCTTTGGAAAATTTCTTTGGATGGAAAAGTAAAAGTAAGGTTGACCAAAGGAAGAGAAATACAAAAGACCTATCGTGTGAAATTTGATTCTAGGATATACAATGCAGGTGCCGAATCAAATATGTATACACTTGATCCAAATAAGGGTTTACTGTTAACCACCTCAGACAGAGACATAGGTGCAACTGGAATAAGTTATTTGAGTTCCAGACTGGGACCTAAAGACTTATTGTGGGAAAACAAAAAACTTCATCAGGTTAGTAAAGCGGAGCATATGGACACTTTTATGTACTTAGAGGAGAGTTTTTCATCTCCGCCAAAATTGATGCTCTATGATGGTAAAACTAAAGAGATTGCAGGCAGTAACAAACATCAGGATCAATATCATTGGGGTAAAAGTGAGCGGATTGAATACTTTGTGAACGGCATAAAGACCAAAGGTGTGCTGTTTTATCCAGCAGGTTACCAATCTGGCCGAAAATATCCTATGGTGGTCAATATCTATGAACGCCAGTTTGCCTATATTCATGATTACGAAAATCCTACCCTCATCAACGGTGCTGGTAATAACGTGACCAATTTTACACTTCAAGGTTATTTTGTATTGTATCCTGATATCAATTATGAATTTGGAAATTTAAAGGAATCAGTAACAAAAAGTGTGCTTTCAGCCGTTGATGCCGTTATTGTAAAAGGCGACGTGCAGCCAGATAAAATAGGGCTTATCGGGCATTCTTTTGGTGGCTATGAGACCGATTTAATTATTACCCAAACAGATCGTTTTGCAGCTGCAGTTGCCGGTGCAGCATGGACTGATCTGGTAAGTGCATATTTGTATTTTGGACAAGAGACCATGAGGCCGGATTTTTTTAGGTTTGAAGATCAACAAATGCGAATTGGCAAATCACTGTATGAGGATATGGAAAGCTATTTGAAAAATTCTCCTGTCTTATTAGCGGATAAAGTTAAAACACCTCTATTAGGATGGGCTGGTAAAGATGATGCAACGATCAATTCTTTACAATCTATGGAGTTTTTCCTGGCACTTCGCAGGGCAAATAAGGAACATATTCTATTGGTTTATCCGGAAGATGGACATCAACTGGAAAAAAAGGAAAACGCGGCCGACCTTAGTGAACGAATTATGCAATGGTTTGATTATTACCTGAAGGGAGGTGAAAAACAGGATTGGATGAACAAAAACTGAACGTTGTTAACCAAGGTTTCATATACGGATTTGAGAATTTTCAAAATTAGTCTACCAGAGGTATTATCGATGGGATAGTGAAGCAAATAAAGTATTGGTAATGCGAATAAACTTAGTATAATAGTTAATGATAAAAGGGAACTGCCAGGATGGGAAAGTCCCTTTTTTTTAAATCTATTGTATATGATTAAAGCTATATCAGAAGACAAATCTTTGGTGATTTAAAATAAGGAAATCCGGCGACATCGCCGGATTTTTCTTTTTAAGGGTTTTTACTTTTGAATGTTAACCTAAGATAAACTGATGAATAAGCTCTCATTGGCTGCCCGGTTTCTATCGTTAGGCTGAAACGCCGGTGGCAGATTTGATTGTATCGATTAAAATGCGCAGGTTACTGCCAATAATATGTTTGATTTCATTTTCTGTAAAAGGCTGGCCATAAGCTTTTTTTAGTGTAGGTTCTTTCTTGTTGTTTATAGTAATTGAATAATCAAACTCGTTGAATGTAAAATGATTTGTAATGATTATATCAGTTCTTTCTGTTGCCTTTTTTAAGGCGGTTCCTTTAACACCAATATTAAGACCTCGCAGATAAGGATATTTTTTTAAGCCTTCGTTGACTTTCGCTGTGAATTTATCAGTATTGTAAGTATAGTCTATTCCAGAATTGTTGTTGGATGAATAAAGAATTGCACTGATGTTAATGGTCAAATCGACAAAGTAATCTTTTAATGCTTCGAGTTTTTCTTCAATTGCTGATGCAACTTGCACAGATCTTTCGGTAACGATAATCTGAAGTTCTTCCTCTGACCTCTTTTTTTCGAAATTGTTGGGCCTTCTATCCAGTTCATTTTTAAGCAAGGCAAGTTCCTTATCCAGGTCATCTGGTTCTTCCAGGTTTTCGCCTTTAGCTGCTTTAAGCCATACGTCAAAACTCCATACTACCTGTTCAGCGATATGCTCGCTGAAAGCAGGCAGGTCTCCAGCATCAGCTTTATGCAATGCGGCCAGGTATTGTTTTTTTTCTGATGACTTAATCACCACCACAGGATATCCCTTTCTTATAAGAATGTAGTTCATTAACAACCGGGCTACCCGGCCGTTACCATCATCAAAGGGATGGATGCGCACCAAACGGTAATGTAAAATAGAAGAGAGAATAACTGGGTCTTCTTTATGCATGTGTTCATTTGTCCATTGAATAAGCTCGGCCATTTCGGCCGCTACCTTACCGGGCTCGGTATAATGTAACATTTCGCCATTGGGCAGAATAACCGAATTTGGTGTTTTTTTATAATCGCCACGTGTTATTTTTTTTCTGGTAGATTGTCCATCCGGGGTTTGGGCATCTTTCCAGAAATCCCGTACAAGCAAATGTTTGTTCAGCGAGCGGATAAACTGTTCTGTTAGCGGGCGTTCTATATCAAGGGCTTCTTCCTGTACCATTTTTAAGGCTACATCGTGCGCTTTCATTTCTTCATATTCACGCATTTCATGGTCGCCAGTGGTTTGATCAAACAGTAGCAGTAACGCGGTTTCGCCATAGGTTAGCCTATTGCCTTCCAGGTGATTGGAATTGTAATTAAACTCCAGCCGAAACTTTTTGTCAACTGCTCTTTGCTGTTCGGCAGAGAGCGGCAGCAATTTTTGTAATTGTTGGTTTTGCTGTGTTATGTGTTGTAAAAGTGCTCCGAGTGTGGCCATGTTTAGAATTTAAGCTAAAATACTAAAAAGAATTAAGGGTTCATCAGCTATAGATGTTCAGTATTTCTGATGAAACCTGTTCGTTTATCTTCTTTTTTTGATGGGAATAAAGGTTACTGGTTCGTTGCGGATGATTTTAATGAATATATGTAATGACATATCTCCTGGATACCCATAATTTATCCTTGCAGATTTGCGCTGGCGCTTTTTACTCCTTTTATTCGCAAGGCCTGAAAAAAGCCATGCAAAAAACGGGGTGAGGGGGTAGGTTGGTTTAAACTCATTTGTATAACTTGTATAAAATTAGTATATTTGTTGCATCGAGACCTAAGGGGTTGTACGACCTCGGCTGGCCTCGACCAAATCCTCGGTTTGGGACCGGGGTTTTTTTATATCCTAATAATTCCTTTTTCATCACTAATTGGTGATACATGGCAATTACTGGCAAGCTTTCTTTTAAATATTCTATCAGCATCGAACTTTTTTCTTGCAGTTCGCGGAAACTCCTGTTCTTTAAAAGTATAAGCAGTAACATCGGCTGCCTGAATAAGCATGGAGTCTGATGATACTTTATAAACCGGATCTTCGATGATCCAGTTTATTGGAGCAACACCACTATGCTGATCACTTACTCCAGTTCCAAGTAATTTGCGCACATGAGTAGAAATCTTTTTTTCATTTGCCCTATCAAAAAACATAACGCCCCATTCTTTTTTAGTTTGTAAAAAGTGATCGTAGGCCTGGTACAACCTGGTTACGATTTCAGTTATGTAATTGGCAGGATCTAGTTTCGACTTTGTTTATCAAGTACAACGGCAATAATTTTAAACTCGGCCTGTATACCAATTACATGGCCAAAACTTTCAATCAATTTCCATCGTTCAGGAACACTGATTTGTTTGTAAATTGTGTTGTTGTGAGGATCTACCAATTCGGCACAATGAAACTCCTGATCGTAAGGCAAGATGCCTTCCCTGGCAATTTGTTTTCTAAAGTTTTTAAGAATATTTAACGATTGCTTCCACTGGGCGTCTTTAATAATTATGGCAGTATAAATTAAATATGGAGAACCATTTTTAACAGGCTTAGAAGCATCATAGGAACCAGCATCTCCACTTTCATCAGCGTAACATAAATACATATTTGTTATTGTGTTTAAGCAAAGATAAGCACAAAATGCTCAAAATTGGAAATTATTTTAATTCATACGATTGTATTTTATTTTAAGTAAAAAATGGTTCTGAGTATCTTCACCTGCATTTTTATAAGCTGCTTTAAGTTTAAAGTACAACGGAACCATCAATATTTCCTGTAGCAATATTTCGCATAAATTATTGCAGCATAAAACTTCAAAGGGTAAGTTTAATTCATATAGTGAGGTATATATTCAAAAATGAACTTTATTATGTTCAAAAGTGAGTCGTGCTGAGCCTGCTTGCCTGCGTATCTTTATGTAAACTGTAAAGAAAGGAGGAAACATGAATAAACTGTTACTTGAACTTCACTTGAATGCAAAAAACAGCGGTAAGCTTGTTTTAAAAAGCCCGGGGCAATTATTGCGCTTAAAAAAGCTGGACAATGCAATGCCCCTTGTGGCCAGCCTGCACCAGCTGAGCAAGGCCATTGATGCCGGGGCTGTACAAAATTGCGGCTATGAACTGAGAGACATCAATGGCAAAGAGTGGCTACTGGAATGCAAAGTGATAAGGGGGCTTGTGGATCTGCAGCTGTGGTTTCAGAGCCTGGATTTGAACGAACAGCTCCAAACCTTATTTAACTGGCGCGGCCCTGTGAGGGAATTTGTTAGCGCCATTAATGGTATGATTGAAAGAATGCCAAAATACAGGTTTGCATTTTGGTGAAATTATAGCTGATATCGTTGCTAACCACAGCTTAAAAAAGGTTTGCAAACGTCTATAAACCCATTAAAATTTTTTGATTATGGGAATTCAACACTTAGGAGCCTTTGGTGGCTTCGTGAACAAAACCGGGGCCCTGGTAGGGCACAGGACAGGGGGGCAGAATGTAATTACGGCCATTCCGCATCCTTCAAATAAACCCCCAACAACGGCGCAGTTAAACCAGCGCGCCAAATTTAGGTTATTGGGGAGTTTTTTACGCCGGATGACCGTTTTGATTAGGGTAGGCTTTGAGGAATCCCGCCTGCAAAAGCAGTCTGCTTTTAGCGCGGCCTTTAAAGAAAACTACTACAATGCGATTACTGGTGTAGCGCCAAACTTTACCATTAATTACCCCATGCTAGTGTATAGTAAAGGTATACTTAGTGGACCTTATACTGCAAGCGCACTGGCAGTTGCAGGCTCTAAAATTGAAGTGACCTGGACTGCACAGATTGCAACGGGCGTTGGTGAGGCAACAGACAAAATTACTGTTGTGGCTTACAACCCTGCAAAGAAACAATTTGCAATGCTGGCGGGGGCGGCTTTAAGGTCTGCTTTAACTTTTAACCTGCAGGTACCGCCAGACTGGGCTGGCGACGGATGCCATGTATGGGCAAGTATGGTAAGTACTGACGGTAAAAAGGCAAGTGACAGCCAGTACCTGGGCTTACATACAATTCTTTAATTAATAGGGTGCCTTTTTTAGGCACCCTTAATTCCACATTTAATTGAACAAACGATGAAAGAGTTATTGATAAACAGGGGGATATTTTTTCTGCGCAGCATAACGCAAGCAAAAAAAGAGCACCATGTGCTGGGTTTGCTACTGGTACTCTGGGTGGCCATTAGCCTGTTTTTTAGCAGCCCGGAAATGACCGCAGGAATTAACCAGACCATGCCGCTGCTGCTTGTAATTGGGCTGTTAACCTACCTGATCTTACTGGAAACCAGTTTATGGTTATTTAACAGGTTCCTGATCCGTATGGGCTATCCATCTTTACAGGAAATGGTATCACAATTTAAACAGCTGGAAGAATGGCAACAATTAATTTTTTTATGGGCATCGTATGCCTTGGTGTTATTAACTGGCACAGCCTGCATAGCCACAGTTTTATAACTTTTAAAACTTACAATTATGAAAAAGAGAATAATAGGCAAAACGTCATCGAAATTGCCAGAAAAGAAATCGGTATTAGGGAAACTGCTGAAAATAGCGGCCCGAGAATCAATCAATATCTTGCTTGCGTGGGTTTTAAAAAAGCTGCGCCCTGGTGTGCAGCTTTTTGCTCGTGGTGTTTCAGGCAAGCAGGTTTAGCCAGGCCACGGACAGCCTGGAGCCCAGGGCTTTTTACGCCGGCAAGAACGGTTAAAACGGCCAAGGCCGCGCTGGTGATGGGAATTTATTTTCCATCACTGCAGCGCATAGGGCACTGTGGTATTGTGGAGCGGGTGCAGGGCAGCCTGGTGTTTTGCATTGAAGGGAACACCAATGTGGCCGGCAGCCGCGAAGGGGATGCGGTGTTGCGCAAAGCAAGGCATTACCGAAGCATTGCTAAATATGCGGAATGGTTATAGCTTGAAAAACATGAAGTTATGGGTGTTTTAAGGAAGGGCATATTTGATGGTTTTGAAAACAAAACCGGGGCTTTGATTGGGCGGAGGGTGAAAGGCAAAAATGTGATTAGCGCAGTTCCGCACAGCGCTGCAAAAACCAGAACGCCTGCCCAGCTTGATCAACAATTGCAATTTAAGCGCGTGGTGGCGTTTATGAGAAGCTTTAACGAGTTGATTGCAATTGGCTTTGCAAAGGGAAAAAACAAAGGAAATGCTTTTAATGCAGCTGTAAAGTTTAATTACAAACACCTTATTGGTGGAACAAGCGACCAGGCAGGGATAGCCTGCCAGAAGCTGGTATACAGCCGGGGCTGTCTTGCCGGGCCGCTTGCTCCGCTGATTAGCCTGGGCACTGATGAAATTTGGGTAAGCTGGCAGCAGGACAGGCAACACCTGTTTAACCTGGGCTCAGACAAAGCCAGCTTTTTGGTGTATTGCCCGGAAAAAAATCTGGTATTGAAGTTTGTGGATGTTGAAAGGAGGGCTGCACTGGCCTATAGCATTAACCTACCGCCAGGTACAACTGGCGCCCAATGCTATGTGTTTATGAGTTTTAGAAGTGCAGATGGCAAAAATGTAAGCGACAGCAGGTTTATAGGATTAATTAATATTTAAGTTATGGCAGTATATAACAAGGGCATTTTTGGTGCCTGTAAAGGGAAAATTGGCAAGCTTGTATTTTATGAGCTAAATGGTAAACAAGTGGTGCGCACGCAGGGCAAACACAACCGGCAGGCAACCGTGCTGCAACTGCAGAACAGGGCCGAGTTGAATGCGGTGATGCAATTTTTAAAGCCCATACGGGAGTTTGTTAATGCCGGCTTCGAAAAGGCCGCCAGGGGCAGCACAAAATCGGCCTACAATGTAGCCGTATCTTACAATAAACGAAATGCAGTAACCGGTACCTACCCGGATGTAACGATTAGATATGAAAGTGCAGGGCTAACTGAGGGAACCATGAACCGGGCTGACGCACCTGCTGTAGAACTAACTACGGCCGGCCTGAGCTTTAGCTGGGCCTGCCCGCCCGATTTACCATGGCCCAGGCCCAATGATCAGGTAATGCTTTTGGCTTACTTTCCGGAACTGCAAAGTGCCGAATATATATTGTATGGTGTAGCCAGATTTGAATGTGCAGCCATTTTGAGTTTGCCTGCCGCTTTGTTAACTGAACATATGGAGGTATATATTTCTTTTATAGCACAGGACAGGAAACAGGTTGCGAATAGCAGCTATTTAGGGAGGTTTAATTAAGACGAAGGATTGGCACCTCATGCAGTTATAAGATAATATAATTTTTTTTAGTGTCGACTGGATGGCTTGTGCTTACCAATTGTATTAGTTATAAAAACAACGTATAATGGAAAATTTATAAGCACTTAAAATCATAAAACATGAAAAATCAAAAAAGTAAGCTCCCAGCACAAAAAACAAAAACTTTGTATTCTTTTAAAAAATCAATCGTTGTCTCGTCCTAAAAAAACTTTACAGGCATTAATCGTGTGGGTATTATTGGTGGCCGCATTTGTGATTTTTATGTTGTTCTTGATCATCAGGTATTTAAGAAGTTGAAAGATTTATCCATTTATCTGATATGCTAAGGCGTTAAAAAAACAATCCTATCGTCACGGCTATCGAGACTATGGCGGTGAAAGAAATCTGGTCATCACAGCCTGGGGTTCATAAAATAGTTTCTATTAATTTAATATAATTTCCGGCATCATATGCCTTTCACTCATTTCATCAAGATAAAGTCGATCAATATGTTCCAGTAATCTTTTAAAATCAGCATCTGTAATATTCAAAACAGAGTGGTAAATAACCTCACATAAATGCTGATCGTTATAAGATTCAACTAAGAACTTTACCAGTGTGAGTTCATTTTCGATAGCCTGGTCATATACACGGATCGATATTTTTTTATTGAAGCCTATAGTCTGGAAAGATGTGTTAAAGAAGCCAAAGTGCTGCTGATAGCTTAATGACCTGGTATTTATAATCACTCTTTCTTTGCCCAAAAGGTTCCATAAAGTATATTTAAGGGTAAAAAATTCCAGTACAGAAAAAGCAAGGGCGGCAACAATTATACCCTCAATGAATGAAATAATGAACGCATAGCAATATCTGCCACAAAAGGGTTTGGTACTACTTCTGTGCCTGCAAACTATAAATTATCAAGGCAATTTAAGCGATAACAATAGCTATATTTAGCCTTACCATTCATTTTATATGAAATCAGATCTGGAAGAATTAATTGAGGCTTGTGAAAACGAGAAAGCAGAACTCGAAAAACAGATTTCCGAGTATGCTTCGGAAGGCGATTACTTATATGCCTATCACCATCAAAAAGGCCTGAAAAAGCTTAATGGGATGCTTGACGTTCTTAAGGGGCTACAAAATCCCTTATATAAAAGTATTACGGAAGAAGAGCGGCGCATGAGTAATATAAAAAAACAGATGGACCGCGCCAGGCTTATGGGAGTTGGTGCTTTTTGGGAAAATATGATCAAGGAAAGCGAAACCAGGATCCAGAATTTAAAGCGAGAGGCTGTTAAACCGGGGTATGATAGCCAGGAGGTGGACGAAGCGTTGTTCAGCCTGGCCAATGGAACTGTAAAAGGGTTTAAACTTTATTTTAAGACTTCTCCTGATGTATTTGTAAGTTTTAAACTAACAGATCAAGATATAGACGTCATGTTGCAATACGATGCGGCTGCCTATGAGGAATACGGAAACACTTTTCGGAAAACGAATCAGTTTAAGAATTTGGGCTTTCAGTTGGAGGGTGATCATTGGATATATCATTATCCAGTGAATAAGTTTAAAGATGCTTTAGAGATCAAGACTATGTTGGCCCGTTTAATTTATGATGTGTTTTATTACGATAGTAGGTATGATGTTGCAAGAATTGTTTATGATTAATGTTAAAGTCATGAAAAATTTAACTTCTGAAAATCAAAGCCGGGCGGTTTTGCTGACTTAATTTTTATTTCGTGAAAAAAATGTAAAATACAACGAGAGCGTTAATTTTAGCGGGAGCATCCATTCGTGGTTGTTCCCGCTTTTTTTTTCAGTATTAAGCGATTGAAATCTTAACTTTAACCATGAGGTTTGAAGTTTATTTGCCTTGCAGGGAGTTGCTGCCCTACGTAAAGCAGCTGGTTATTTCTGAAAATGAAAATGCTGCCACTTATACCGTGTTGCCTGATACTGCACTGGTAATCGGCTTTCAATACAGTGGCCGATTGGCTTACCTTAATCATGGGCTTAAAAACCCATTGTCTACTGCTGGGGTAACCGGATTAAGGGATACTTATCGTGTATTTCAAAATACTGCTGGTGTAGGCTCGGTACTGGTGGTGTTCAGGGAAAATGGGGCGGCCAGGTTTTTAAGTACTCCTTTGCATGAACTGTTTGGCGAAAGCCTTTCGTTGGAACACTTTTTTGCCCGCCAGTCACTCCTTGAACTGGAAGAAAACCTGGTTAACTGCGATAGTGACATAGCCCGCATCCGCCTGGTTGAAAACTTCCTTATCGCTCATTTAAATGAGCGCCCTGCAGATCTGCTGGTAGTCAAAGCCCTGCAATACATCCATGAATCTAAAGGTACTATACGGATAGCTAAGCTGGCTGCAATGCTGCACACCAGTGCCAGCCCGCTCGAAAAGCGCTTTCGTCTGGAAGTTGGTGCCTCTCCTAAGAAATTTGCAACCATTGTACGCGCCCGTTATGTACTGGCCGCCATGGAGCATGGTAACCAGGGTTATGCCGAATACCTGTTAGCCTTTTACGACCAGGCTCATTTTATCAAAGACTTTAAAAAGTTTGCTTCCGTTACGCCCGAACAATACTTAAAGCAATTGAAATAAACGGATTTTTACAATGAGCGCTGGCCCGGCCGCGATACCTTTGAATAACAAAATTTAAATACGATGTTCACAGTACAACAAATGAAGGCAGCCCACGCCAAAGTAAAAACAGGTGCAGATTTTCCTGGTTATGTAAAAGAGATCAAACAACTGGGCTTGATACATTATGATTTTATGGTCAAAGACGGTAGCACTGTTTACCATGGTGCAGGTGGTTTACAGGTTAGCAGTGATCCGGTCTATCCTGAAAAAGCAATTTCAGAAGCAGCATCGCCTGCAGCCGTTAAACAGATCATATCCGAACACCAGCAAGGTAAAAGCGATTTCCTTACCTTTTGCGATTTAGTGGCAGAAGCGGGCGTTGAAAAATGGGTGGTAGACACGGAGGCCATGGTATGTAGTTATTATGACCTTTTAGGCAACATCATGCTGGCAGAACCTATACCTGATGGATATTGAATATTCCATTTTGCAGTTTTAATATGCAAAATAAACCTGTTTTTGCTTAAATAAAATGCAAAATGGAGAGTTTAAAGCTGAATATTAGTGGCTGTGCTTCCAGTTTTCGTAAAACTGGATTTGGTCCCTGATGGAGTTCAATAAGGGCATATCCAGTTCGCAGCCAAGGGCTTCGCAGCGTGCGTGGTCTTTCTCATCGAGTTGAATTGTACCAATGACTTCTTCCTCTATATAAATTTGATATCGCGAGTTGTCTAGAGGCTTGATGTTATAAAATTTGCCTTGCCCATTGTAAGCAACCTCTATTCTGAATTGTTCCATCTTTTAATTTTTATGGTATTAAATGTAAAATGAGTTAGTTTAACAATGGTTGAGCCGGGATTGTTTAGAAACAGTATATCGCAATTAAAATGCTGTAATACCAAGGCAGCTGCTTGCTCGTTGCTATCTTTGCCCGGAGTATTTATATATTATGGAAATTAACGTCTTAGAGTGGTCATTAATCACGACGATTTCTCCATAAAAACCACCTATAAGCCATACAGTGGTGATAATCATCAGCAATTTGAAACGCTGCCTTTGATGAAATCATATTCTGTATAGTCGGGAACAACAAAAAGATGTTTTATTAAAGGGATATTTGTTTGCCTGTACGTAGCGTGTTATTTTTTGAGGACCAGGATTTCTTCTTTCGTAAGATCTGTCAGTTTTATGATGTCCTCGATAACAAAGCCCTGCTCAACCATTTTCAGGGCTATTTCTATAGATCTTTCATGCTTTCCTTTTAACTCACCCTGCGCTACAGCATAGTCCATAACATTTTTATTGTCCCATTTCTGCTTTAAACTTCTGTTATACATCGCTCTTTCCTCCGCTGTTAAATTGGCATATTTAGCCAGGTTAAATAATCGGTCAAATTCCGGGCCGTTTAAATATTCTGGCTGTTTTTTAAATTCTGTTAAATGCTTAAACGCATACAGCCATTTTTCTAAATCTGTATATAATTCTACTGGCTTCTTAACAAAGTTAAGCATCTCTATGAAAATAAGATTGAGTTTATCATAGAATATTTTACCGGTATGCCTGATGGCCAAGCAGATATCCTGAATGTATTCTGATCTAGGACTGTCTGGCAGGCAGAAGTCTTCCAGGAAAGCAATAAGATAAACCTCCGTAAGATTGTAGGCCCATTCTTTTCTGTTACCTTTTGGAGCCTGTTCACTTATAGCCCTTGAAGTGTAAAAAAGTGCCCGTTCCTTAAAATGTTTCTGATAACCACGCTGAATTTCGATAATAAATTTACTGCCATCAGCATCTGTACAAAATACGTCAAATACCGCTCCACCTTCCTCAGAAATTTCGCCGGGGAAGTCGGTCTTTCCGTACTCAATGTCAATAATGTACTTTCTACCTTTAAAAAGGTGGTTTAATAAACCGATCAGAATCGGTTTACTTTCTTCGGTTGCCAGGAGTCTCTTGAAAGAGAAGTCAACAAAAGGATCTATGTAAGTTGTTGTTTGGTTTAAGTCTGCTTGCATATTCATAAAATATGCAGACAAACCTACACCGGTTATTTTTCAATTTAAAGAACTCTGTGAACTTCAGGAAACTGTCCGGAAATTGGCATGTTTTCTGAAATCGGATTTTGTTTTGTGAGTGTTTGATGTAAGTAAACAAAATTAAATTACGTGGCACGTATACGCGGTTTGTTACATGTCCTGTTCAGGCCTTGCAACTAGTAGCGGGAAAATAACTTTTAATCTGCGGCAGGGCTTTCAAGCCCCTAATGGATGGCCTAATAGCATATTAAAAAGGGTAAATTTATTGATCTCATCTTTTAGTCGCCTGGACTTGGTGTCGGCTGCAGGATTCGAATCGTTTATAGGTCTTTATTTGAGTTGATTGGTCAAAAGGGAAAGGATAGACCCTCAAGATGCCTGGTTTTCGTCGAAAAATGCCCTGAAGATAGAGACGCTAATTTTTAGGGAGTGTCGATCAGCAGTTCTGTAATGTTGGAAGGATTGGTTATATTCGGTTAAACGAAAGAGGTGATTTCTACCCCTTACTATAGCCAATCAGGTGGCTACTTTGCTCCGGAATAAGGGGGTACTTTCCTCGGAATATGCACCCAAAGGCCACTACTAAGCCCTCGCTCTCCTAAGTTCTCCAATTTCACAACAATAATATTTTAATTCCGGGCATAACTTAACCTAAGAATCCAGCTGTTTGGCTGGATTTTTTGTTTTATCTAATCTTTAGGTTTTGCATTCATGATCTACGATTCGATGCCAGCAGTCTGGGGATAAATGATGTTACCGGAAATTTGTACCAGGTAGGCGTAATTGTTCTGGTTGTCATTTGCGCTTTGTCCGAGCAACAGCGCTGCATGATCCTGTTTAAGTACTTCGGCCATGAGCTTTAGGTTTTGGTAGACGGTGACTTTGGCCGTAAATATATGCTGGCAAATTTGAAGGATGTTGATGTCTTTTAAGAGGGAAGACTTGGTAGTGGATTTGATCTGTTTTAAGATATCCAGCAGGCATTTGTCGATCGCGCTGATCTGAGCACTTTCTTTGCTTTTTAGCAGCTGCTGACATTGTTCAATACGTTCAATGTGTTGTTGGAGTTCTGTTGAAGCTGAGACCAGTGCACTTCTAAGTTCTTCGGTATAAGATAGTGGGGCCAGTTTTTCAAATGATTTTGCATACTTTTTTTCTGATTCCAGCAGCCTGGTGAGCTGCTGAAGATATAAACCTTGCAAATCTGTGTTTACTGGTTTCATTGTGTCCATTTTTAGGTTAATGTTTTAAACTGTTTACCCGGAATTTCCCGGGTAAACAGTTGGGTGTTTTATGCCGGATCATCGTCCGGGTTTTCAAAATCTGCGTCTTCCTCGTCGCTAGAGGAACCTGAGTCTGGGTCGTTCTCAGGATCGATATCCAGATCATCTGAATTGTCAGTTTCCTGATCGATTTCCAGTTCTTCACTTTCCTGTTCAAGACGGGTTCCTTCCCCGTCGGCAAATTCTGTTTCTCCGGGGGTGTAACCGGCTTGTTCATTATTGGCGCTGCCGTCCTGGTTGGTTTGTTCATGCTGTTCTTCGGGGTTTCGGCCGACCTGGAACTGTTCAGGGTTTATAATTTCTTCTTCTGGTAACTGATCTTGATTTTCCATAATTGTAGATTTTAGAAACGTATAACATTTTTTGATTGCTTAGGTTTTTGTTGTTTTTTTATTTGCATTTGCAACACAGTATGGCGGTATTGAGCAGTAAGGAATGCTTAGCTTTTGTTTTGATTTTCCTTCCGGCTCTTTTGAAAGAGATTTAAAACTTTTTGATCTCGCAGAGGTTTATGCCTTTATCTATTAGGTATGTAATCTTCAACACTATCAATGATTGCGATGAATAAGAATGTTGAGCACTTTTACGATAAGTTTTATGATTGGTTGCTGTTAAAAGGCCCAGTCGTTTTACTGGGGATTGCTGTTTTGATCATTGGTCTGTGGCTGATCAGGATATTTGCACGCTGGATGCAAAATAGGATGCAGCGTAAAAAGATCAACAGTTCATTGAAACCTTTTTTTCTTAGCGTGGCCGTTGTAGTGCTTAGGATACTGCTGATTTTTTTGGTGATGCAGATTATGGGTATTCAGCTGACCATTTTTGCTGCCTTAGTTGGTGCAATTGGTGTTGCTGCCGGCCTGGCGCTATCTGGTACGATGCAGAATTTTGCCAGTGGAGTATTGATCTTGTTATTAAAACCTTTTCGTGTATCGGATAATATCATTGCCCAGGGGCAGGAGGGTACAGTATCTTCCATACAACTCTTCTTTACTGTGGTAACCACTTTTGACAACAGAACAGTGATTATACCAAATAGTAAGCTCTCTAACGAGGTCATCATCAACATCAGTGCGATTGGTAGCAGGAGACTGGATCTGGAGCTAAAATTTAATTACGGGATCGACCTATCAAAGGTTAGAAAAGTGATCGATGAAACCATTATGGAATCTAAGTCAGTTTTAAAAACGCCTGAGAAAAGGGTAGGAGTATCTGTATTAGAAACCGATGGTTACAAGGTGATGATCAATGTCTGGCTGAATTCTCATGGTTTTCATGATGCCAGGCTGATCTTTCAGGAAAATCTATTAGAAAATCTGAAATCTTCCGGTATTAAGCTACCGGGAATGGATTCAAAGTAATATGCAAATGATGAAGCGAGAAAAAATTACATTTAAGGGGATCTGGGAAGTCTTAAAGGCAACCTTTACCGGGTTTTTTGAGCATAAGGTAACCAAGCTGAGTGGTTCATTGGCTTATTATACTGTTTTTTCTATGGCGCCGCTACTGGTGGTGATTATCTCTTTGTGTGGTTTATTTCTGGGGCAGGAAGCTGCCCAGGGAGAGATTTATAACCAGCTGGCTGGTTTTATGGGTAAAGAAACTGCATTGCAGCTGCAGGAGATTGTTTCAAAAGCGGCCATTGGAAATAAGGACAGGATTGCTTTTATTATAGGGATTGTTACCTTGCTCATTGGGGCGACAACTGTATTTGCGGATATTCAGGAATCTATCAATACGATCTGGGGCCTTAAGCCCAAACCAAAACGCGGATGGCTAAAAATGCTGCAGAACAGGTTTCTGTCTTTTTCTGTGATCGTTAGTTTGGGTTTCATTTTGTTGGTATCATTAGCGATCACCACGGTATTAGATGGTTTTAGCAGCCGGCTTCAGGCCCGATTTTCTGATGTCTCTGTAGTGGTGTTTTACATACTGAACCAACTGTTGACCCTGGCGGTGATTTCGCTTATTTTTGGAGTAATCTTTAAAGTGCTGCCCGATGCGATCATCAAATGGCGGGATGTGTTATCCGGGGCAATAGTGACTGCCATTTTGTTTATGCTGGGCAAGTTTGCGATTTCTATTTATATCGGGCAAAGTGATGTAGGCAGTACCTATGGAGCGGCAGGATCACTGGTCATTTTATTGCTCTGGACTTATTATTCATCGATCATTTTGTATCTGGGCGCAGAGTTTACCAAAGCTTATGCTGTTGCCTATGGTTCGGAGATTCTCCCTTCGCATTATGCCGTGACAACTAAGGAAATTGAAGTGGAGACTGGTCATAATTCTGTTCAGGAAAATGCTTCTAAATCGTTTTGACTTATTAAAAAACTTTACTGTTCCTTCTGGCGTGTTGTTGTTATTAAAAATTAGATGTTCGGCAAACTTTGGATTGTCCCATTACAGGGATGATAACAGTCTGTTTTGAGTTTTGTTTAATAAAATATTAAACTAATTTTTATTAAACAATCTGTTTTTCAGTGTGTTGAAATTAAGCTAACTAAAAACATCTACTATGAAAGCAGCAGTATTTAATAAACTTAATCTATAAAAGATGGAAAATAGCAAACAGAATTCTGCTTTAAGAGACAGTACAAGTAAGAGCCTGTGGCAAGAAGTTGCTGTGGTTGCCGGCGATAAATCAACAGCTGTTGTAAATGAACCCGATAAAATATACGATTGCCTGATCGTGGGGGCGGGCATTACCGGAATTACGACTGCCTTGTTGTTGCAGCGGGCAGGACATTCGTGTGTGATTGCAGAAGCGCGACAACCTGGATTTGGAACGACCGGAGGCACTTCTGCGCATTTAAATACTTTTTTTGATGCAACCTATCCGGAGGTGGAAAGTGATTTCGGCAAGGAAGCTGCTAAATTACTTGCCAAAGGAGGCCAAGAGGCCATGTCAATGATTGAGGGTTTTGTAAAAGAACTCAATATCGATTGCGATTTGGAATCTAAACCGGCATGGCTTTATGCGGAAAATGAGAAAGAAAGCAAGCAGTTGCAGAAAATCCTGGAAGCTTCTCAGCGTGCCGGGGTTTCAGTTGAGGTTACGAATGAAAATCTCGTACCGGTGCCTTTTGATTCGGTGATCCGTTTTGAGGGCCAGGGACAGTTTCATCCCTTAAAATATATCAATGGGTTGCTCGCCGAATTCCTAAAGCTTGGTGGTGTATTGCTGCAAAACTCAATGATTAGGCACAGCAGTGTTGAAGAGGGTATCTATGCTGCAAAATCCGATACCGGTATGATCCGTGCGAAAAAAATGTTCTATGCTACACATATCCCGCCTGGAATAAACCTGATGAGTTTAAGAAATGCACCATACAGGAGCTATGTGCTTGGTTTAAAACTAAAAAACGATAATTATCCTGATGGCCTGGTTTATGATATGCAGGAACCTTACCACTATTTTCGCACGCATGTAATTGAAGGACAGCCTTATTTGATTGTAGGCGGAGAAGACCATAAAACCGGTCACGAGGATCCGGAAGCTGCCTTTCAGCGCCTAAAGGATTATGCTGGTCAATATTATTCGGTGGAGTCTGTGGCTTACCAGTGGTCGGCACAATACTATGTTCCCGTAGATGGATTGCCATATGTCGGGCAATTGCCGGCTGCGGCTGAGGGGACTTATGTTGCTACAGGATTTAACGGCAACGGGATGATGTTTGGAACGCTTTCGGCAAAGATCATTTCGGATCTGGTTTTGGGAAAAGAAAATGAGTATGCCAGTTTGTTCAGTCCATCCCGACTAAAACCTGTAGCAGGATTTACAGAGTTTGTAAAGGAAAATGCGGATGTGGCCTGGCATTTTATCGCCGACCGGTTTTCTTCATCGAATTTGAAAGCGTTGAGCGATCTTAAACCAGGTGAGGGAAAACTGGTGGATTATGAGGGGAAAAAGCTGGCGGTCTATAAGGATGATGCCGGAAAGGTAACGGCGCTAAACCCTACCTGTACCCACGCGGGTTGTACCGTACAATTTAATGCTGCTGAGCAAAGCTGGGACTGTCCATGTCACGGAGGAAGGTTTGATATTTCAGGGAAAGTGTTGACGGGGCCTCCGACAATAGACCTGGAAACCGTGATCATCAGTTATGACCAGCAACCCTAAATGATTTATGCTCATTAAAGAGTTTATGCTTTTATCTATTATATATCTAATCTTCAACACTATGAAAACTAAAAATTTGTTAAAATTTTCTGCTGGCCTGATGGTTTTTGCCGGATTAACTGCTTGTCAGAATACAGACAGAAGCGGTAATGCACAGTTGGACAGTGCTCCGGTTGGCAGTGATTCTCTGCGCAAGGCAGACAGTTCAGATGCCCGAAATGATGTGACTCATATGAGTAAGGTGGATGGCGACGGTGCGGCTTTTATGGATACCGCTGCTGTTGGCGGTATGATGGAGGTAGATCTGGGTAAACTTGCGCTTCAGAAGTCTTCCAATGCACAGGTTAAGAAATTTGCCGCGAAAATGGTTGCCGATCATACACAGGCCAATACTGATTTGAAAGCTGTCGCTGCGAAGCTGGAGCATTTGTTGCCTTCGGCTTATCCGGCGGATGTTAAAGCGCATATGGATGCGATGAAGAAGTTAAGTGGGAAAGAATTTGATCAGCATTATATGGATATGATGGTAAACGATCATGTTAAAACCCTTGATTTGTTTAGATCAGCGAGCAGCTTAAGAGGAGAGCTTAAGGATTTTGCTGCCCGCACGCTTCCGGTTTTGGAAAAACACCACGAGATGGCTAAGGAAATAAATGCTTCGCTAAAATAAAATTTAATTCTCATGGTTTTCATGATGCCAGGCTGATCTTTCAGGAAAATTTACTGGAAAATCAGAAATCTTCAGGTATTAAGCTACCGGGAATGGATTCAAAGTAATCTGCAAATGATGAAGCGAGAAAAAATGAATAATAATGGGATATGGACACAGTGACTGTAATCATTGAAACGCCCAAGGGCAGCGGCCAGAAGTATGACTACGATCCGCAGACGGGAAAGATGAAGCTGAAAAAGGTGATGCCGCTGGGTTTGGTATTTCCTTTTGATTTCGGCTTCATTCCGGGAACAGTTGGGGGTGATGGTGATCCGCTGGATGTGCTGGTAGTATCTGAGGTTTCGGCTTTTTCGGGTTGTGTGATGGATTGCAGGATAATTGGTGCATTTAAGGTTGTCCAAGAGGAACGTAATGGTGAGCGGATGCGAAACGATAGGCTGATCGCTATTCCTGAAGTGTCCCAGCGTTACGCGGAGGTGACTGCTTTAAGAAATCTTAACAAAGGTATTGTAGAACAGGCAATAGCTTTCTTTACCAGTTACAATGCGCAGGCCGGTAAGAAATTTAGTGTGCTGGAAAAGTTAAGTGCGAGCAAAGCTTTCCAACTCATTGAAAAAAGTCGGAAGGATTTACCCATGGACCGGCTGGTGGAAATTTTCCTGCCTTTGCGGGATGGCAGTGGCCAGGTATTCCCTAAACAACTGTATGATGGGATTCGTGAGGAGCTGACGACCAAGTTTGGAGGCTTAACTGAATATTCCAGGCAGCCGGCTAAGGGTTTCTGGAAACCTGATGAGGGCACAGCTGAGCAGGATGAACTGTTGGTGTTTGAAGTGATGTGTGTTGAAATAGATGCTGAATTCTGGGATAAGCTGAAGCTGAGACTGCTCAAAATGTTTAAACAGGAATCGCTCATCATCAGGTCTTCTAAAGTCGAACTCCGGTAAAGTTGTCGTGCATTTGGCTTTAGGATTTAGCGTTAATAACAGTCGGGTTTGGGTTTTGTTTAATAAAATATTAAGATATTTTTCATGAAACAATCTGTACTTCAGTATGTTGATATTACGCTAACTAAAAGGTCGATATTATTTTAAAAGTAACCAGCACAGCGATATGCGGTTCTGACCTGCATATTTTAAGCGGTGCAGTTCCGCAGACTGGTAGCGGACAGCCGTAAATTTTTGTTTAAAACTAAATGTATATATCATGAAAATTATAGATGAAGAAATGCCGGATGATCAGGATCAATCGGCGGATGAACAGGATGAGCAGGTCACGGAGGACATGGCTAAGAAAGAAATTACACCGTCAACCCCGGTAAGTCCCCGGGATGGTTTAGACAATACAGGAACGCAAGGGTATGATTCCCTGACTGATGATGCGTTTACAGGTTCTTCAAAGAAACCTGTGGAAAATCCTGGAGATGACCAGAGTCATACGGGTAGTTCTTCTGAAGATTTTAAGGATAAGGAGGATTAGGGATGGGGAATATAGCAGAAGATTGGGAACCTTTCGAAATTCAGGTGACTATTGAGGGCGAGGTTAAACCCTTACTGGTTATCCCCGACAGGGAAGAACCAAAATATGCCATTTTTGATCAGCATACCTCCCTTGGCACGGTTTGGCAGGAGTCTGGAAAACAGGGAAAGATCTGGTGTGGTGAGGGAGTGGCTGTCCAAGCATTAATAGTGCAGCTTGGCGAGCAACTGGAAGATTATTTGAACAATAAACCTGTATAAAGCTGAATAAAATATGGCTATTGATTCAACGCTGAGCAAATGCGAAAAAGCTGTGGTCAAGTTGAAAGATAATTCAGCCCAGCAAACTTTGATGCTCAGAAGGATTGCTGCGTTTCGTATTTCGGCTGAATTGATACAAAAAGAACTCTTGATAGCTTAATTTTAGATTAAATGTTTTAAACTTTTCCACCCATGCTCAATGTTCGTCATTAGCAAAGCATTGTCAAAAAACACGGATCCCCTAGGAAAGATAGCTTCATTTTCAAAAAAGCTGGATTTTACTTTTAAAACTTCAAGCGGCCGAACTTCCCATTGCAAATATTAAGGAATTGCTGTAAGTTATAGCATATAATTGACAGGATATTTTCTTATTCACGTAGCACTTACGTGCTGAACAAGAAAGAATTTTCAAACGGTAGCCAGGCATCATAGCTTATATTCGTCTTTATCATTCTTACTGATTTATTTACCAGAAATTTCCAAACCTATGTGTGTATATAAGAATCAGTGTAACGGTATCAAAAATGGCGTGCGAAAGAATGGGTACCCAAAGGTTATCAGCATATTTTTTATAGAGTAAACCCCAATACAAACCTCCCAAACCAGCGGCAATAACGCCGAAAATATCTTGTTGCCAATGGTACAGGCCAAACAGTATACTCGTAACAATTATACTCCATAACAGCCCGTGCCTGGTAAACCTTTTACGCAGCAGTGATTGAATGTATCCACGAAAAACAATTTCCTCATAGAAGCCACCAATTAGCCAGGCAGCAATAATGATCATCATAAGTTTTGACGCATTGCCTCTTATAAAATTATATTCAGTATAATCAGGGACAGTAAACAAGTGCTTTATTACCGGGATATAAATAAGCTGCATAAAACCAACCCATACTAAAGCTGAAAGTACTCCTATAAAAACCGCTTTGCCAGTTAAACCATTTTTGGAGAGTCCGATAGCACCGAACGTTTTTCCATCCTTACGTAAAAGGAACCATATTGCCAGCAGGCAGATAACTGCATACGAGTAAAATGGCAAGGGAACGAAATGGGGAAATAAAATGAGAAATGCTATTGTTACAACATCTCTAAGGACACACAGTGCTTTATTCTTCATTTGCCAGTTCAGTATTTTGATCAAATTGATTTTCGATGTTCTAAATGTATTCACTAAGATAACTGTTCTCAAATATTTGATGCTACTGCGGGGATAACTTACCAAGCTGAAAGTTGGCAAAAAGGGAGTTTCGGCAAAATGGTTCTTCCCCATTTTTATAGAAATACACGCTGTGAACTTTAAACGACAAAGCCACTTCGTAGAAAGTGGCTTTGCTAATCATATTTGCTACAATGAGTATTATCTTACTATTAACTAATCGACAATCTTAATACCAAATCTACCACCCCAGGGGTCGCCGACAGTTAACGCAGTCCACTTGTCCATTTCAACATTCTTTGATCCACTGCCGGTCCATTGCATGCCGCCCATAATTTTCATCTGCTCTTGTTTACTCAAAGTAGTTACGCCCATTTCTTCTAACTTTCCGAATTTGTTTTCTTTGTTTTTCATAGTTGTAAAGTTTTTTATCAGTTCATTTCAAATGAAAAAGACAATTTTAATGCCAAATAGCTTAATAGGTTACTCTGGTACAATTGCTATTTGAGTTATTTCTTCTTTACCTATGGTGGGATTAAGGAAGAAGAATAATTGAGTTAATAGCGGCAACAATCTATGAAGGTTGTTGCCGCTTTACCTGAGCCAGTGCCTTGAGCCCCATAATTTGGAAATCAAAACTTATCCAGGTGAGGCTTAAGCCTATTATATTCCTTCCTGGCGTGTTTCTTATCAATCTCAATAATTACCACGCCATTTGCCGCCCTGGAACCATATATAGCAGTTGCTTTAGCGTCTTTTTGTATGTTTATAGATTTTATGGTGTTTGGGTTAACGATACTGCCTATCACCTTGCCATCCATAGTGTAACGTGTCTTTTTCTTGAAAACAAGAACATACAATGGCCCCTGGGGTGGAGGTGTTGCATAACATACGATCTTTGTAGGAGCAGCTGTTTGAGAGAAGGCTGTACTTCCACAAAATAAAAGTGCAAATAAAAAAACGGCAGTTACATAGAATTTCGTCATGCTTTTATTTTAATGATGCTGCCGTCAACGGGATTCCATAAATAAATACATAAAATGTATGACCAACCTGCCACTTCGTAGAAAGTGGCTTTGCTAATATCTGAAGATACTCTTTAAAGGTAGAAGTTTAGTACCAAAAGCAGCAGGTTGTTGAAATTGCTTATTAGTCAGCTAATTTGATTGACTTTTAAAAGAATTCTTAAAGCTAGCTTTAAGAATGTTAGCATAAAGGCTAATTTTTCAATTCACTTAAACCCTTTACTTATGAAAAAGTTATTGTTTGTTTTGTTCCTGTCTTTTGCCTGTACAACTATTTATGCGCAGGTCACATCTTATTCAACGGATATCTACGCTGATGGCAACTCTTACGGATTTTCTGTTGTTCCGGTTTCTGGCGCCGTTTCGTATGAATGGCATGTACAAGGCTCAGGCGGCTCCAACATTTATTATGTCTCTGGAGCAGACCACCTGATAGATGTCATTTTTTTCGCTCCGGGTTATTATGATGTGACTTGCATTGTAACAATGGAAGATGATTCACAGGTTGAGCACTGGTGCGGTGTTGGGGTTAAGGAAGAAGAATAACTGAGTTAACAGCGGCAACAATCTATAGATGTTGTTGCCGCTTTGCCCCACTATTTTATCTATTTGAAACAAAAACCTATTGAAATTTATCTCAGGCCGAAATGGTACAAATTGTTGGAGGGAGCGCTTTTTAGCGCCTTATTTTGGCTTGCTACTTAAGTGTTGTTAATACACCTGTGTGGTTTTTAACCTAAACTTATATAAGTTTACATAAAAAAATTAGTAAATTTATATAAGGGATCTTGCTGCTCAGAGAGATACTAAGTTAAAAAGGAATGGCCACCTGATGATCATTGTCAATTCAAAAATGCTTGAATAATATCCCATGCCTATTTTCAGGATATGAAGGTGCTTTTAGCCCATACTTTAGCAAAATCATGCTGTAAAGAAAATTTTATACATATTATTTTTTTCATATTGTTCTTTACAATAAAAATTATAACTTAGGGTAAATCAAACTATTGTAAATTCTCTGCTGGTTTAGTGTGGACGCTTATTTAATACTAAAACTAAAAGCTATGAAAAAAACATTACTCCGTTTAAGGTCTGGCATCTGCTACCTGGTTCTGTTAACTTTTGGCATGCACATGTTTGCCTGCAAAAAAAATATTACGAAAGAGGAGGCCAATACCGTGATCAGTACTTATTTCACGGCCAAATATAAACGGCTGGTTTCATCAGATCCAGGGGGACAGGATTTTACCGGCATTATGTTAGGCGATAGTGCAGCAAAACGGGTTACCGATAAGGTAGACCTCTTCAGACAGACCGCCGCTGCTCTGGGGCTTACCGCAATTGCGTATAAAAATACTATAGTGATAGATAGCACTGATTTTAAAACCGATACCGCAAAAGTATACGTTAAAGAGCGCTTGAGCATCACCTATCGGCTAAAACCCGGTAAGCAAACGGATACCATCAGCACCATTTACATTAATTTTTATGCCTTTTCGCTGCAGCAGAAATCAGGAAAAACGGTGGTTGTTAATGAAGGGCTCCTTTCCCAGGATCCATTATACATCAGTGCCAAACAGAACGTAAACTATTTGGATACGGTACAAAAGCCCAGTGTAGGCATTCGCTTAAAAAACTACGATGGTAAAGCGGCTGCCAATTATGCCCTAGCCTATTTTAGTTCGCCAAATCCGCAGTATTGCAATTTCGATCAGAAGGGTGGAGACTGTACCAATTTTGCTTCTCAGGCCTTGCTGGCCGGTGGCTGGGAAAAGAATAGTTCCTGGAATGCAGAGGGCGCATCCTGTTGTAAAAATATCTTAGCCTGCAGCATTCAGAATTGCTATACCTGCTCCTGGACTGTAGCCCATGAGTTTTATCTCTATCTACCAAATTCGAACCGTGTTAGTGGCAATACAACGCCAGATAAACTTAATCCTGGCGACATTTTGCAGCAGGATTACAATGCTGACGGGCGTATTGATCATACCATGATAGTAACCAGCAAATTAGGTAACGAGGTTTTTGTAACCTACAGAAGCCTGGGCGACAATACAGCCAGAAAGGACATAAACGTTAAGCAAGTTAAAGGAAGCCTAACCGCCTGGCGCTTGAAGGATAAATATTAAAACCTGCTCTCTATGAAGAAAATGTCCAGGCGAAGTTTCCTTGTTAACACAGGAACATTTGCCGCCATTTATCCAATGCTTGGTCTTATTGAAGGCTGTACACCAGAGCCAGAAGATCTGGCCAACTTAAAGAAAGGTTTACAAATCTCGGATGAAAACGGGATGAACCTAACGCTCTATTTTATCAATCTTGATTTCGATGGCCTTCACCTTGCACCAACTGAACCAGCGGGTTCAGCAAAAGTGCAGGCACCATTTATGATTGTTCAAATTCCACAGCAAAGTTTGCACGAGGAGTTTGTAATCACCCCTAATGATACTACGGCGCCAAACGCCCAGCAAAATGCCAGACTTTCTTCCTATAGTTTTTTAGCTTTTCGGCTTTGGCCCGGAATGGGAAAAAAAGATAAACGTAAAATGCGTTATCAGATCTCAGAACTGCTTGACTGGCGGAACAAGAAGGTATTTAAACTCGTAAGTACTTTTGATGTAAGGGGCGATATGTTGTCTTTCAACAAGCTGCCGGATGTAAAGGGAGTGGTGATTGCCGAAAACAAGCCCGGAACTATTATTGACTTTACCTATTATGAAAATCTGGTTAAGCGGCTCATTCCGGCTTCGGCACAGTTGCTTACCGTTTTTGAGCTGCCTGCAGGTCTTTTACTGGCACCCCATAAACATGCTGAGGATGTGTTTATTGAAGTTTCGATGAATGACTACCAGATATCCAAAAAGGAGTTCGGGTTATTTGTAAACGGACAACAGGTTAAAAGGACAATTCTGGAGCGCAGAAATATACAATTGAAATACAGATTGGAGTCTTCACCAAACTATTTCATTGATATTCCACCGGCACTCAGGGCAATAGGCATCATCAGTGGCGACTCATTTAGTGCCTCAGCAGGTGATAATCCTTGCCAATCCATTAAACTCGACACTCCACCTAAAGGAAACTATCTGCCCTCTTTGCTCGATGAGGCCGAACTTGTGTTTCTAAACCAGGCAAGAAACCGCGAAGAAATTTTTGATATTAAAGTTAAAAGCCCATTCCTTTTAACCAGTTCTGGTGCTTCACTCAAGTTTGCCTATAAAAACTACAATATTTCTGAGGATTATCCGTCGCTTTCTTTAGTAGAATATGAGCATCATTTCCAGGAAGGAAGGGACAATTACATTAAGGTTGCAAGAATTGGCGTAATTGCGCCCAGCGCTCAAAAGGCCCTTCATATCAAAATTGCTGAACGAAAGATCATTAATGGAGTTTCTTTCCTGGATTATAAGGAATTTGTTGAAGTTATTGAACCAGATAAATACTTCCCGGCGGCTGGCTCTGGCAGCAATGCGAACATCAAATACTATACCCCAACAAACCCATCCGCTCAACCTGGCAGTGTATCACCAGGGCCACATTACGATGATCAGATCAACTTCAGTTGCATAGGGGTTAGGCAGCGCCGGACACCGCCTATACTTCCTTTAAATGACGATACCATTAAAAGCTTTTGGGTACACCACAATAAAGCCGCAGGCGAGGTAGACAGACTTATCGTAATGGATTTCGATGTGTACGACCAGAACGGCAAAAAACTGGATAAGGCGGCGCAAAGCGCTATCTTTTTTATGCGTAGGGACCTGTTTTGCGATGAAGCGGCTGTAAAGAACCTGTTAAATAATAACCTGTCAAAGTTTGATGATGGAATACATCTGCGCATCGCTTTTCAGAATCAGGTTATTGCCTATACGCCCGACGATCCTACCATTACAGTAAACGTTAGTGAAAAATCGGTAAACAAAATTAACCAGCTGCAAACCGAATATGCAGATTATTATTTTAACATAGCAAATGTACAGAAACAGGGGAATGTGTTCGACAAAGTTCCTTATGTCATTTACCCGCAAATATCCAGGGCAAAGGTATTTATAGCGCATTTCCAGCAGTATAGCGAAAATCCTGTTCCGGCACTGGTGAAGTACAGTCCGGATTATCTTCAAAATTACTTCAGTGATAAGGGAAATGTGGCCAAAGTTATCCTTAAGCAAACTGAGAACTTTGTAAAGGGGAACATTCTAAATTTTTTTGATGAGGCAAGCTCAACTGTAGAGCAGCAAACACGGCTCAATACTGGCTACAGGGAAATTGAAGAAGTATTTAACAATGCAGGAGACCGGATAGGAGGATTGATTAACCCGGATATTAAAAACAAGATTCTGGCATTTGGAGAACAGGGATTAACCTATGCAGAAGATATTAACCAGCAATGGTCTGGATACACCTCTAAAAGTGTAGATAAAATCATTAAGACGGCTGATCTTTTTAAAGGCGCTTCGGCAGAAATCCTGAATGGGGTAAGCTTAAAAATGATCCTTGAAGAAGTATTGGATACGGGGCTTACCCCGGGTTTTGGTCTGGATAAAATTATTGGCGAGATAGAGAATATTGAGGCTTTTATAGCAGAACTGGGCAATGTCTCGATCATAAAAGACGCGCTCGATTTTGTGAAGAGGGCAGACGAGGAGGTGAAACGTTTTAAAAGGGAAATTGATGCCGGAAAGCAAAAAGTTGAGGAGTATGAACGTATACTTAGCGATTCAAAAAATGAGCTCATTTCAAGAATTCCTGACCTGACAAAAATCAAAAATGCCTGCAAAATTTATTTTGAACAGCAACGACTGGCAGCATTTTCCAGGCTCCCCATAACACCAGATGAGATAG
The DNA here is from genome assembly GCF_900176535.1 of Pedobacter africanus. NCBI lineage: Bacteria > Pseudomonadati > Bacteroidota > Sphingobacteriia > Sphingobacteriales > Sphingobacteriaceae > Pedobacter > Pedobacter africanus. Next base: position 454,718 of record NZ_FWXT01000002.1, read on the forward strand.
CAGAGTTATACGAGGTAGCGAAAGAAGAGTTTCTAAGGGAGGTATATAATTCAGCACAAGAAATAAGGCTTGCCGCTAATTATATCAATAATTACAGCAATCAGATCTTTACCAGAATAAGCCAATACAGCAGCACGCTCATAGCCGGGTACGAAAAGGAATTAAAAGCCCGTTTGGATGGGCTTACAGCTCCGGTATTGGCAGATATACAAAAAATGTGTAATGATATAGCTACCAGGTCTTTAAAAGATTTATCTGTAGCTGCACTTCCTATATACAGTGAAATTAAAATTGAAGACTATTATCTGGCTGTAAAAGGTGCCGAGGGATTGTATGTACTGATAGAAGAGCATAAGAAGCTATCTGTAAGCTATTTAAAGGGTGAAGCTGTAGCCGCAGAGCTTAAGTTGTATGCAAAAGCAATTGCAGACAAGCAGGAAAAGATAAACAGATCAGTTTACACCAGGATCAAGACTTTGATATCCTGCTATCCTATTTTGGCAGATGGGATTCCGGCAGCTGAAAAAGCAGGGCTGGATCATTTTTTTGTGGCACTCCGAACACTGGAGAAATTTTCGGTAAGCTATTATGTAGAGCGTTATGAGCAGTATAAAAAGGATTTTGAAGATATTCAAAATACCTATACCAAAGAGCTCAAACCAATATTTGACGCTGCAAGATCCTTAGCTGTAAGGGTTCAGCATGAAAGGAAAACCCTGGTAAGAAATTATATTGAAACATTGATTTCCGGCAATCCGGACCTGCAAACACTCAGAAACCAATGGAATGCCATTCAGGCAAAGGAATCCTTGCTTGTTGATGAGTTTGAGCAGATTGTATTTAATGCAAAGGACAGCCTCAGGGTATTTGACGTGTCTAAGCAGCTTACTGCCATTAACGATACAAAAAAACAGCTTAAAGATGCTGTTTCGATGCTGGAAAAATATCTGGATTCTTATAAAAAAGCTTTGCTTGACCAGGGAAAATCTATGCTGGATAATGTAGAGAAGGCATTCCGGACCAAACTGGAGGAATTGAAAGAACGGAGCCAGATTGACGCGGCTATAGCAGAATATGAAAGGGTAAAGCAAATCCTGACAACACCAAAGAAAAAAGAACTTAAGTACAGCTGGGAGACCGGTAAATTTAAAAATGCAAATCTGGGGATTGTGAAATTCAACCCTGAATCTGGCCCTGCAACCAAGCTTAAGGTGGATGTGAGGACCACCATTTTTATAGATCCGTTAAAATTTCCATCGGTTATTGACAGGGTTGAAAGTTATGCAGAAAACTCGCTTACCAATTTCAGCCTTAATTTCCTGAGTGTAATAACTGTGGGCTTTGAGCATGTAAAATTTGTTACCGGATCGGGTATAAAATCTGATGTAAGCGTTAGCATCCGTGATGTGAAGTTTGAAGGTGCAATGTCATTTATTCAGATGCTTGAGGAGTTGCTGGGTGGCCTTGGTGATGGTTTTGCCATTTCTATTCAGCCCAAAAATGTTGGCATTTCCTATCATTCACCTGTATTTGGAATATCAACGCCCGGCTTTATTTTTTCTAATATCTCCATAGGGGTAATGCTTACCGTGTTTTTCGATAAACGGCCTATGGAACTCACCTTTATGCTTGCAAAGCCGGAAAGCAAGGCTACTATTGCAGCCGGAATCCTTGGAGGTGGATTTTATTGCGCCTTAACTGCCGAGCCAAAAAGAGGGTTAAAGTCAATTGAAATGGCAATTGAGATGGGCGCCATCTTTGGAATTGGCTTAGGTCCTATAAAAGGCGAAGTGAGGTTCATGGTCGGCTTGTTCTTTAGAAAAGACGACAGCGGCGTAACTATGGAAGGCTATTTTATTGCCGAAGGTGTGCTTAGTGTGTGGATTATTAGCGTGTCTGCCAGGTTGTATATGTATGTTAGGAGCCAGAACAGCCATGTTACAGGTGGGTGTACGGCAAGTTATTCGGCCAAGCTGGGATTCATCAGAAAAACTTTCAGCGGTTCTTACAGTAAAACAATTGCGGGGGCCGAACGTAAGCAAGACCCTGCAACTGTGAAAGAGTTACTGGATGTTTATCAACTTATCAATGGTAAATCCCTCAAAGATCCGGACGATTCGTTTTATGCCATCATAGAGGAAGATCCTTATGAGCCGATGAGCGACGATGAATGGAACCAGTTTTACTCAACTTTCTTTTAACAATTAACGTATGGCACAACATAAAAAGACACCGGTTTTTAATGCTTTGCTGATTCCAGGCGACCTGGTGAATGGGAAGCAGCAGCTGTCAATTGCCCTTGAACTTAACCAGGCCCACCCTGTGCTGAACAGGACTGAAGGTGATACCGTTACTGAAAATGATATTAATTCCTGGAAGATTGACGTTTTGAGTTTACCCGAACTGGCAAAATCACTTCTTGACCGAGGCACAGGTCATTTACCTCCCTTATCATTAACGAGCCAGAACATTAAAATTTACCCTGTATTAGGACAGCTCAATGAACTGAACTCAGCAAAAGAGTTATGGGCAGATTTTCTGGGTTTTGAAACCAGCGGAGGGAAAACAGAGCCAAGGAAAAAAACAAAGAAAGCAGGACTTTTACCCGATCAAGAGAAAATGTTTATTCCTTCGCTTTCCGCCCAGCCAAAGCTCGCTATCCAGCCACATGTGGTGGTACAGAATGTTATTGGAACACAAGCTGTGAGAACCAATTTAAATACCATTGAACAGGTGATTGAGCACCTGAAGGAGCATCCTATGATCAGGGCTTGTGCAGATACGGCCCTGGATCAGAACATTGCCAAAGGTATTGCCCAGGCATATGAAGCAAATCTGGAGCTAAACAACTCCCGTAATAACGAAATTAATGAGATCGTAGCGCTTTATGAAATTGAGCCGCACAAGGACCTGAGCGCTGCGCAAAAAAAAATGGTGAATAGCGAAGCGTTTCGTACAGTTCAAAAAATTGCTGACAGCTATTTGCGTTCAAAGCTGTTAACCAATGAACCAGGCTATATACAGGAGGCTGTAAACAAACTGAATGCCATCCTTCCGATAAGGAAATATCTGGGAACGATGTTAAATTTTGAATATTCGGCCCCCGTTCCGGCTGCAGTCCTGGAGCTTAAATTAGCGGGACATCAGGATTTTGAGGAACTCATCAATTTTGACTTTGCCACTAAGGTTACCCTTGATCTTAAGCGAAACGCGTTGGTACCCTTAGCAGTAGCCGGATATGACACCTACTACAAGTATTCAATGCCCTTGCTGCAGGGTAAAGCCCGTATCATCAGTTTTGAAGCAGAGGGTGTTCAGCGTAATCTGAAAGAAGCAACACAAAATGTCGCTGCTGATGGCACGCTGAAGCGCATCAGCATTGATGAGCAGGAGTATAAACACTATCAGTTAAATTCCAAAGCAGTTCTCAAGGGAAAATCAAGTGACTTGTTTGCTTACCAGGATTTTCAGATCAGAACAGAACAACTCAATAAGGCCGCGCTGAAACTGCAAAACAGAATTGCCAATATCCAGACCAAGGGGCATGAAGTATTTGTGAATGATGCCGGATGGCTGGCTTACGACCCTAATAAAGGGCTTGCTGATGGTCGGAAGGAACTTTATGAGCATGACCTTACAGGCGGCTTTATTGTATATGTAAGGGTATTGGATGGTGGAAATGTGGTAACTGACTGGACATCAATTAACCGCCTGTATGAGTGGTTCGGTAAAACAGGTAAAGGTAAGGAGCGGTTTGTGGCGACAGATCTGGCTATTAATACAGATGCGCTGATCAATTCGCTTGAAAGTGCTGCCGACGGTACAACAGCGCTAAACGGCGTCAATAATGGTTTTATGTACAACTGGGACGGCACTATATTAAGCACCAGAAATCCCATGAGGCACTATGAAAGAGCATATGAAAAGGAAGCTGAGGGCATAGTAGCAAGGATGCGGGAAAGTGAAGAACAGGAAAAACACATATCTGCCGAACTTCTTGCCCTGGTAAAGGCAACAAAAGGTATTTTAAGACAGGATTGGTTTCCCTTTAACCAGCAGCTGAAACCTGCCAGATATATGCTTAAGCGTAGGTTTATATTTAACAGCGACAAGCTGGGGCCTGCAGCTAAACTGAAGTTTAGCGACAGTAAAGTTTATCAGTACATCATGATGGCACAATACTTTAACGGAAAGAGCCACATGACCCAGCAGGAAATAAGACAGCTTTCGGCCACAGAGAACCTGGACAAGTTTATTGTAGAAGAGAAATTTCAAAGACACGATCATATCCGGCCATTGATTGTATCGTTGGATGAAGATATTTATTTTAAACAGACAAAAAACATTAAACCTGGTTTTTGGGGGGAGAGCAATGTTGATATGGTAATAAGGGATGGGAATATAGCCTCAAACGATGTGTGTGTGCGTTATATTTTGCCGCCACCGATACCAACATTTCAAACCTATCTATGGTATGACTTTACAGGAACAGATAAGTTTTCAAAAAGCAGGTTGCTAAATAAGGACGAAAGGCTGCGCCATTTTCGTAAAAGCCAGTGCGAACTGAAAAGTGAAGATGATTTCGTTAAATCTAAAGGCTGTAAACAGAAATGTGCAGGTTATTGCCATGGAAAAGAGCAGCCGGCAGTGTACGATGACGAACTGTTGTACCTGAGCGACCCGGTTGTGACAGGTTTTATTGTGAAGTTTTTTTACGATGAGGCCTGTTTGATTTCGGCTTCCGATGTTTATGATGATGTGGTTTGTCCATTTGGAAAAGGGGATTACCCGCAATTGAAACCATGGAAAATTGTATTAAAGAGTGGGAAAAGCGAACAAAATAAAATTGAATCATTTGAACATTCACAAGTACTTGAGGTGTCAGTTCCAAAAGGAAGGAAACTATTTGCTGAATGCTATCCTGTTTACAACAGCAAAATGGCATATTTTGCGCCTGCTTTGCTGAATGTGAGCAGCCTTGCCCCACGGGGAAAAGATCCGGAACATACCTTCAATCCGTTATACAGTTCTGCTGTAAGGCTATCATTTACCCACGCTGTTCAGAAACCTTTGTTTGACCCTGTAATACAGCATGTTGAGGTTAGCAGGTATAGAGATGGTTCCAGGAACAGTACGCCCGGAAAGATTACCGCAAAACTCAATCTTAAATTTGAACAGCTGAACATTTGGAATGGTGTGCCTTTACCCGAAACCCAGCCAACAGGTGAACTGGAGCTGTTTATGTTATGGAATGATTATAGCTTACACCAGCAAGGACCTCAGAAAAGTATTGCTGACAAGAAAAAGCCCAAACTACCAGAAGGAGGCTATGTTTACATAGGCAAAATCCGCTTTGAAAAGCCAGTTCATAATGGACAAAGCTACCTGAAGAACCTGAAACCTGCCGAATCTGGGTATGAACATGCAATTAGCAGTTATTTTGGCATGGTAGAATTTGAATCCGGCCCATCATTTGACCTGGTATACCATTCTCCATCGGTTTTCAAGGTACGAAATACCAGCAAGTTTATTTCCTGTTTTGAACCATCGAATGCAGTTTCGGATGAGGGTATACACAAAAATAATTTTTCCAGATGGTCTGCTGAATTCGGTGCAACAGAGGAACAGCATTTTGAGAAGCTCAGGTATGAACAGTTACCTGATCAGCAAATTGCCAGATCAAATTATTTATTCAATAACAGTAAGCCACAGGTGCCTGTGGTTGAGAAGATTGTTTCTTTAATTAAGAGAGACGATTATGAGGATGGCACACAAACGGATTTTTCAGAGCGGATCAGGATTTATTACCATCCGTCGCCAAATGGAAAGGATTTTAGACTGGGCATTTTAATCAATGAGCCCCAGTCGGTTTACCCTAAATATCTGAATGACTACATCAGCAAAGCTGGTAGGGACGCTGTTATGGATAATCCGGATGATGGCCTGGAATTGGTTAATTTTCAATTGGCCAGGAAAAATTTCAATATCGGTACGGGACCATTTGAAAAAGAGTACATGCGCAATTTCAAACCACAGTACGATTCGGACCTGGAGACCATATCTTCAGGATTGATAGGGCTGGTTAGCTATATTCCCTTGTACGACGCCGAACAGGATTTATGGTACATAGACGTAGAACTTAACCTTAACAATACTTCAGGAATGCAGCTGCACAGCCCCTTTGTTCAATTGGGTCTGGTAAATTATCAGCCATTCTCTGCAAATTACGGTCTGCTCCAGGCTACAGCTAATGAAAATGAGCGTTTTGATGAGGATTATAGATTATCTGTCCCCATTAAATCGGACTTTTTCGCCATAAGACCTGATCGGAAGTTTAAGAACCCATTTGTTCTTTTTAAGAAGCCCAAAGTCAATAAATTCTTCATTTCAGGAGCCGTAAGCAGCCTGTATTTTAAGAAAAAGGAATTGAAGTCTGAATTTCTGCTGTGTGTACAGAAAAGTGGTACAGGGGATACATGGGAAGTAGTAAAGTCTGAATTGTCGAATAAAGAGTACCGGTTAAATAACGTACTTGTTAACGAACAAAACACTTTAGTTGAAATGAGGTACCACTTGTTGTTGAAAGATCTTCAACCTGCCATACGTGATTATACAGATAGCATGTTTGAATGTGGTTTTCAGTTAAACTTTGACCGGATTCTTTTTGGGCATCACAGGATCGTTATTTATGAATTGGAGTGCCATAACGATTTGACCCTTCCGGTTGTGCTGGAGAAAACTAAGCTGCATGATCCCCAGAATATCGATGGACTCCGGATAATTAACAATTATATTTTTTACAAGTAAACAAATAAAACCATGAAAACTAAAAATACCTTTTTTTTGATCATTGCAGGGCTTATTTTACTGATTTCCTGCAATCAGCAAAGTAATAACAACAGAGCCAGTTATGTTGTTAATAAAACAACCACTTCCTGTATGTGTAGGGTTCAGCTTGTTGGCGAAGTGCCCAAATATGGAGAAAAACATTTAGGTCCATTTAATACAAAAGAAGAAGCGAGGCGGGCCATGTGTAAAGATATTGATCCGACAATGACAGATCAAAAAAAATGCTGGGAAACCGTTCCTGAGGATGCCTGCAACACTCAGTAAGATAATGATTCCAAAATAAATTATAAGATAATTCACGCACAATATGAAGGAGATCCTTAACAGCATAAAGAAGATAGAACACGGTTTCAAGCACATCATTGAAGCCGGTGATGTTATTTTTGCCGACAAAACAAAATACCATACTGAACTTGCTGAGGAACTACTGATGGATGACAGCTACCAGGTCAGGATGCTGGCGACTTATTTGCTGGGGCTGCTTTCGCCAGAGCATCCTGCCGCACTACAACTGCTGGAAACAAAGGTGGCAACTGATGAAAATTGGCGTGTACAGGAAATGCTGGCGAAAGCATTCGACTATTATTGCAAGACCATCGGCTATGAGAAAGGTTTACCCGACATTAAAAACTGGCTAACGGCCAAACATCCGAATGTAAGAAGGGCGGTGATAGAGGGCTTACGTATTTGGACCAACAGGCCGTATTTCAAAGACCACCCGGATGTAGCGATACAATTGATCAGCACACATAAATCAGATCTCAGCGAGTACCTTCGGAAATCGGTGGGCAATGCGCTGCGAGATATCAGCAGGAAATACGCAGACAAAGTGGCCGAGGAAACTGCAACCTGGGATCTGGCAGATAAAAAAATCGCGTTTACCTATAAACTTGTGAAAGGAAGGTGATAAGAGTAATGATAAATTGATTTTTATTAACAGCCATACTTGCTCGTCTGTTCTTCATAAAAATCCTTCTTTAAGTCTGCATTGACATTAAATTTTGCAGATTTTAATTTTTCTACCATATCAATAATGTTTTGCTGTTTGGCGGGTTTTGAAATACTGAGGACATATTGCTCCACCAGTTCTGAAATACTGACTTTTTTACTTTTCGAATAAGCCTTGATATGAGACAGCAGTGTTTCGTCGATAGTTAAATTTAATCTTGCTTTCATAAAACAAATATGCGTATGTATTTCTATGTATGCGCATAATGGATCGTAATTTCTAAAATATAGAAATCCCTTATTTTTCTTTCTTAGAAAAATCCGTTTACAAGGATATATATTTTGCCAGGACCAAACCCTGAGATTGGTTGAACGAATTGCAAACTTGCGTTATTTCTACGATTAAAGACCAACCTGCGATGATCGCTATGGATTGCTGATCTGGCTAGCTTTTTCTCCTGATTAATCATTAAATTGTGCCCGCTATGATTTTACGCCTTACCATTTTTATACTCTTTATTTGCCCCAGTGCTTTTTCTTATGGACAAAAAGTAGATACGATATTCCTGAATTCAGATTTTGCTTTGGCAGATCGGGAATCAAGTTCTTATTTCAGGATCGTTAAAACTATTGCCAAAGGCAAGCAATATGAGATTGCCGATTATTATAAAACAGGTGAGCCGTATATGATCGGTCTGTATTCTTCACTGAATCCGGAAATCAGGGAAGGGGAGTTCAGCTGGTTTCATAAAAATGGCACAAAAAAACGCTTGCAGCGCTATGCAAAAAATGAATTGCTGTCGGAAACCAATTTCGATGAAAAGGGCACTGAGCAAAAAATGCCCGAAATTAAAGGCGGGCATCCCTTGGCGGCCGATAAGGCGTACGACTTCGTTTCGATAGAAAAACCTCCTGTGTACCCGGGTGGAATAGCGAATTTTTACAAATATTTAAGAAAGAACCTGGTTATACCGGCAAGACTGAGGTATACCTCAGGTACAGTACTCTTGAGTTTTGTAATAGATAAAGATGGGAGTGTAACTGATGTGACCTTAATTGAGGGGGTACATCCACAAATCGACAAAATTGTGCTGAAGGTGATTAGTGCATGCCCAAATTGGGAGCCAGGAATACAGGATGGCAAAAATGTTAGGGTTAAATACAACATTCCTATAGCAATTAATTAAAATGCGGCCGTGCCATGGTACTGGACAGCAGGCTACATCAGTGTAGAGGAAGCTATTCCTGACTGCTTTTTTCGTAGCTTTATGGCAAACTTTTCGATGAAACGGAATTTGCTAATTGAGTTTAATTATTTTTGTCCAGCAGGAAATACGGATGCCGAACTATAGCGAAAAAACTGATAAAGAGCTGATTGTATTATTGAAAGATAATAATCATAATGCTTTTAAGGAAATCTACAACCGCTATAACGGGCTTTTGTTTGCATATGCTTATAAGAGACTACAGGTAGAAGAAGAAGCAAAAGATGTGATACAGGAAGTTTTTATCGGGCTCTGGGAAAATCGCGCTAATTTTATTCTAAAAACTTATCTATCTGGTTTTTTGTACAAATCTGTTCTGAACAAAATATTGAATATATGGAAGCACAAACGTGTAATCCGGCATCATGTACTTAGTTTGTCGTTAGAAGTGGACGTAGACTCGGAAGAAACTGATTTTCTGATTCGGGAAAAAGACATTGCTGCTTTGGTGGAAAAGGAAATAGCTGCTATGCCGCCCAGGATGCGTGAGGTTTATGAGCTGAAGTATAGGCAGTATATGTCTGTAAAACAGATCGCAAATGACCTCAACATATCTGAAAATACAGTGGCTACTCAACTCCAGCGTGCGTCTGCACATTTGAAAAATAAACTGGGTGTTGTAGTTTTTGCAATTTATATGCTACAGAGGTGATTTTAAGCCTTTCTTCATCTTTTTTTTAATATTTAATTTTTCTTGAAAAAAAATTTAAATGCTTGTGGTTGATTCATTGTGCTGAGTTGTCTATGCGGTATAAAATCATAAAATATTAACAACTGACACGCCCCATGGATAAAAGCCAGATTAATGATTTACTGGATAAACTGAACACAGGCAGCTTTAGTCCGGTTGAGGAGCAACAGGCACTTAATTATATTCATAAATTTAATTCAGATGGGCCTACCGGGTTAACGGATGAGCAGTTTTTTAGTGCTGAATTTGAAATGTGGAATGTGATTGACAGGAAATCCAGGCCAAATCACTTCAGGTTATTTAGAAATTTTGCTGCTGCTGCAGTTGCTGTCATTATATGTACAATTGGTCTTTATTACTATACTGGTTCAGAGTCAGAAACAACTCATTTTGTTTCCTATACAAAAGATATTCCTGCAGGTAAAGACGGTGCCACGTTAACGTTAGGAAATGGGAAAAAGATAATGATCTCGGAGGCATCTGCCGGAATCCTGGTTGATGACAAGGATATCTCCATTACCAAAACCAGTAATGGAATGATTGTTTACAAAGTGAAGTCTTCTGAAAATGAAGGTACGGATTATAATATGCTGGAAACGGACAATGGACAACAGAGCAAAATAGTTCTGCCAGATAATTCAGTTGTCTTTTTAAATGCAGCATCTTCATTAAAGTACCCTTCTTCGTTCTCTCATTTAAATGAAAGACAGGTGGAGCTCTCGGGAGAGGCTTACTTCGAAATTTCGAAGGACAAAAAACACCCGTTTATTGTAAAAACCAGGAATCAGGGCATTAAAGTTTTAGGTACTCATTTTAATGTAAACAGTTATACCAATGAGCAGGCAACAAAAACTACTTTGTTAGAAGGTAGTGTGTTGATTGACCGGAAGTACGTGCTTAAACCAGGAGAACTCGCTGTTAATAGCGATGGGAAATTGAATGTTATGCCAGCAGACATAGATTTGGAGCTGGCATGGAAAAATAATGATTTTTATTTCAGGGAAACATCTATGGAGAGTGTGATGAAGCAAATTGCGAGATGGTATAACATCAAGGTCGAATATACAGACCCGCGGCTAAAGTTAGTCTCTATAAATGGCCTTATATCCCGTTCAAAGCCGCTTTCAGTTGTATTGGGAAGACTTGGAGCTGCCGGACAGATGCGTTTTAAAATAAATGAGCGTAATGTTATTGCGATGCCGCAATAAAAATAAATCAACCCGAGAATTATATAAATAAACCTAAACCAAACTAAAATGAGAAGACATTTACGACAGAAAAGTTAAAAAGCAAATTAAGGCCGTTAAAAAAGAGCCGAAAAGTGCTGTCAACACTTTCCGGCGAGTTTGAGCGACCGTCCCGATAAGTCGGGAAAACAAATGATGTAGTCAACAACAAATATCAACTCAAACCAATCAAAAGTATGCAAATATATGCTTTTAACCAAGGTATGTCACGCCTGTGGCTGCCACAAAAATTATTGTTAATTATGAAACTAGTCATAATTATGTTCATCGCTTCCCTAATGCAGGTTTCTGCTACCGGGTTTGCACAGCGGGTATCATTGAACGAAAAGAGCGCCTCACTGGAAGCTGTTTTCAAAAAAATACGAACTCAGACCGGGTACGACTTCGTTTACGATTCAAAATTAATTGATGCTGACAAAAAGGTTAGCCTGAATGTAAGAAATGTTGACCTGGAAAATGCCCTATCCAAGATTCTGGATGGACAAGGACTTGCTTTCGAAATTAAGGATAAGGTCATTGTTTTATCTAAGAAATCACCCTCATTGCTAAATAAAATAATCATCGGAATCACTGCACAGGATATAAGAGGCTTTGTGTTAGATGAGAACAATGTACCCTTACCTGGAGCAACTGTGAGGGTAAAAGGTAGTAACAAAAGTGTTAGTACAAATGAAAACGGCGGATTTATCCTTAAAGATGTTGTTGCTGGGGATGTGTTGCTGATATCTTATATCGGTTATGAAACCCGCGAGATGACACTTACATCAGAGTTGCTAAGCAAAGGTAATATAGGTATCAATTTAAAACTCACTTATTCAAGTTTAGCAGAAGTAAATATAGTAAACACCGGCTATCAAAAAATACAGCAAACTAAAATGACGGGGTCTGTAACTACAGTGGGGAGGGAACAGCTTGAAAAAAGAAATGTTACCAACATTTTGCAAAATCTTGAGGGCTTGGTTCCAGGGCTTGTGCAAACCCGTCTTAGGACAACGATAAGAGGCTTAAGTACCCTAGATAATACCATGCGCGGCATTTTGTATGTTGTTGATGGTTTGCCAATTGAAGGAGGAATTGAGCAAATTAACCCTTATGATGTTGAAAGTGTTAGTGTGCTTAAAGACGCTGCTGCAGCAGCTATCTATGGGGCGCGCGCCTCTAATGGCGTTATTGTAATCACCACCAAACGGGCCAAGGAAATAGGGAAGACAGTGGTAGAAGTAACAGGCAATTTGACGGTAACAGATAAGCCAGATTATAGTTATCAAAATTGGATGAGCCCTGCCCAACAGGTAGACTATGAAAGCGATTATTACAAATGGTGGTTTAACGGCGGGGGCAACGGAGGTCCGGTTGTGGCAAATCCTATTGGAGATTTTGACAGCAGGATTAACTCCTCTAATTTTATTAGCCCAATCGCCTATGCCTATTATCAGCAGAAGAAGGGCCTTATCAGTCAGCCTCAACTTGAAGGAGTGTTGTCTGATCTGAAAAAGAATGATTTCCTGGCCCAGTACAAGGATAATGCAATCCAAAAAGGCATAATTGAACAATATAACGTTGCGTTAAGGACGAATAGTGGAAAAGCGCAGAATAGCTTAATCGTCAATTACACAACTGATAATAATGGGGGTAATAATAATTCAACAGGTGGCGTACCAACCGGAACTAACCTGGCCCTTATTAACTCCTATACCAAAACACTTAATCTGTTCTATAAAGGTAGCTATAGCCTGACTAAGTGGATCGATCTGGATTATGGGGTGAACAGCGTAATTGGCAAAATAAGGACACACAATAGTGAATGGGCGAACAACCCCAGTAATGTGCCAGCCTATTACAAGCTGTTGAATGACGATGGTTCCAGGGCATACTACTATACGAGCCGTTTCAATGGATATAATCCGATCAATAATGAAAACTCTTCGGCATTGGCATCTTTTAAATTCAACCATTTGGATGAACTGGAACGCGATTTCAATGATAATTCAACCATTAATACCCGATACTTTCTGAACATGAACATCAAACCGGTTCAAGGACTAACGATAAACCCAATGTTCCAGGTGGAAGATGGCCGGAACACCTCTTCAACCTACTCGGAATCGGATAGCTATACGATGCGAATCATTCAGAATGCATACACAACCCGGACAGGTACCGCCGGAAACTATACCTATACCAATTTATTACCAAAAGGTGGTAAATTGGCTACCGGAAATTCTGGCAGTACAAATTACACTGCCCGTATGCAGGCAAATTATAACAAAGACTTCGGGAAGCATGAGATTTTAGCGCTGATTGGTAGCGAGTTCCGTCAGACATTGATCAATACCGGGACAAAAGCAATCTTATTGGGTTATGATGATCAGCTTCAGGTAGGGTCCAATCTGGTAAATTATGGAACCTTATACAATATTAATAATGGTGCTCCCTGGGATGCGAACTACGCAACACGTCAGTACCATTTCAACCAGATTTCTTTTGATAACCAGACAACGTCTGCTTTACCAGGGCTGTCCATTGATCCGAGGGAAACGATGCATCGATATGCTTCGGGGTATGCAAATATTACTTATACCTATAATAAAAAATATAATCTATTTGCATCTGCAAGGAAGGATTATGCGGATCTTTTTGGTGGTGATGAAAAATATAGAGGGAGACCTTTATGGTCAGTCGGGGCATCATGGATAGTCTCAAGGGAGCGTTTTATAAAAGACATTGAGGCTATAAACTATCTGAAACTGCGCAGTTCTTATGGTCTTACCGGCAATATCAAGAATGTAACGGCATTTCTTGCTGCAACAACAGGAACTAATTCAATAACCCAATTGCCAAATGCAAGCGTATCTAACCCGCCTAATCCGCAATTACGCTGGGAAAAAACTGCTACAACAAATATTGGGATCGACTTCAGTCTATTTACAGACCGGCTAAGAGGTTCATTGGATTGGTATAGGCGAGTAGGAACAGATTTATTTGCAAGTAAGCGTTTGGATCCGTCTGAAGGTTTTACTTCTATGACCGTTAATAATGCAAGTATGATCAACAAAGGAGTGGAATTGAGCTTAGCCTATGATTGGTTTAGGGCTTCATCACGGAATGATTTCTCATGGTCTACAAATATGACTGGTTCTTTAAATAATAACAAAGTAACCAGCGTTGATGAACTTACTAAAACACCATCTCAAATAGTTCAGAGTAGTTCTTTTAGGGTGGGTTATCCGGTAGCCTCTATATGGGCATATAAATTTGCCGGATTAAACGCAACGGGTGTTCCCCAATGGTATAATGCTACTGGCGCTCCCACTACAGCTACTTTGGGTCCAACTGATGTTGATGCATTAGTCTACATGGGTAATGAGGATCCAAAATATAACCTCTCCCTCAATAATGATCTTTCTTATAAAGGAATTTCCCTGAGTATATTTGCTGTATATCAGGGTGGAAATTATTTTAGGGCCAGACAAGTTCCTACAGCCTTTCCAAGTCCTAGTTATAATCAGACACCTTCCTATTTGCTCAACCGTTGGACACCGACAAATACGAACACCGATATTCCGGGGAGTGGACAGTTTTACCAGGTTCCACTAAATGGCCAATACAATTATTCGGATAATCTTATCCGCAGAGCAGATTTTTTTAAAGTAAGAAATATTGTGCTGGGCTATTTGATACCTCGCGAGCTGGCTGCTAAGGTGAAGGCTTCTAATTTAAGAATGAACCTTCAGGTTAACAACCCAAACATTGTTTGGTACAAACAAAAAGACGTTCGTATAGATGCTGAGACAAGCGGAATGCGAATCCCGACTTCAATTATTTTTGGGCTCAACGCTAATTTTTAAATGATAACGAAGATGAAAAAAATATTTTCCTTTCTAGCCATCATTGTTTCAATGATGCTAATGGCAGGTTGCAAAAAATATACCGACATTACTCCAAAAGGGCAAAATCTCCTTAATAAAGCAAGTGATCTGGATTTATTATTGAACGTCAATTTTTCCGGATCGGTCTACGATCACTTGAGGCAGACTATGCTGATTAACGATAATTATCTCCTTGCGGAGAATGTACCAAACGTAATTTCCGGGGTTCAGAGTATAAATAAGATCTTGCTGACTTATGACCAGACAGGTGATAGGGCAGGTCTGACTGCTACTGATTCGAGATATGAAGGGCTTTATGCAACCATTTCTAAAGTGGCAAATATTGTGATTACTATGGGCGATCAGGCGAGTGGGGATGCCCAACTGATTAAACAGCTAAAAGCGGAAGCTTACATTTTAAGGGCATTTTTACATTACCGGTTGGTAAATATTTATGCTAAAGCTTATGACCCGGCAACGGCTGCAACTGATGGTGGTATTCCTTATGTAAAGGATCTTGCTTTTGATAAAGTTAATGACAAGAAGACTGTGAAAGAGGTTTACGACAATTTATTAGCAGATCTGGATGCAGGAATATCTTCCGGGGCTTTACCGAACCAGCCTAAAAATAGCATGCGTATTGGAAAAGGCTTTGCTTATGGAGTTAAAGCCCAGGTGTTACTGTCTATGAGGAACTATCCGGCTGCGCTGGAGGCCGCGAATGAAGCGTTGAAATACAACAGTACGCTGGAAGACCATCGCCCTTTGCTAGCCATCAATCCCATTTCTGCACGTACACTCAACCGGGTTGGAATTAGCGCCGCTGATAATATATTTTATGCATTTGGTAATAGTTTCGACCCATCTATCCTGACTGCATCTCCTGAGGTATTGGCAAACTATGAAGCCGGAAATATCATCAAAGACCGGACAGAAACCTATAACTACCTTTATGGCCAGTTGTATGTGGGTTTAACCAACAGTCCGGCCTGGCTGGCTATTAATTACCAGGGGAATTCTGCAGGAATGACTACTTCAGATTTGATTTTGATCAAAGCCGAATGCCTTATCCGCACGAATAAAATTAACGAAGGAATGGATGAGGTAAATAGAATTAGAGTTCGCCGCATCGATCCGGCCAATTATGCTGCACTTTCCGCTACAACCGAAGAACAGGCAATGGGTTATCTACAGAAAACGTCGCGAATAGAATTTATTTTTACGATCAGGAATTTTATCAACATCAAAAGGTGGAATAGGGAGGTCAAATACCAGCAAACGATTACAAGAACAGTTAATGGCAAGACCTATACTTTGGAACCTGACTCTAAGTTATACATATTCCCATTTCCTCAAAGTGCCACACAGTTTAATGAGACCTTAACACAGAACTACTAATTTTTAAATGACTATGAAAAAGAACAATAATTCAGCTGGCATGCTGATCATTTTGATTTGTACACTCTTCATTTTCGGGAATGCAACAGGGCAGCAAAACGCCATATTAAATATCGGAGATCAGGCACCTCCGCTAAAGTATTCGAAATGGATTAAAGGTGAGCCCATTAGTTCGTTTGCAGGAAGCCGGTTATATGTACTTGAATTCTGGGCCACCTGGTGCGGGCCTTGTAAGGCTGCAATGCCACATCTGACTCAGTTACAGCAGCAATATAAGGATAAGGTTACTTTTATTGGTGTAGGAATCTGGGAAAAGGTGCCGGAGGGTAAGCCCTATGAATCCTCACTGCCATCGGTTGAGAAATTTGTAAAAGGTAATGACGCCAATATGGGCTATGCTGTTATAGCTGACAACAATAAGCAGTTTATGGGAAACAAATGGATGAAAGCAGCGGGTGAGAATGGGATCCCATCTACATTTGTAGTAAAAGATAACAAAATCATATGGATTGGCCACCCAAATTCCCTGGACAGTATTTTACCTGAAATGCTGGATGGGAAGTACGACATGGAAGCCTTTAAAGCTAAATTTTCGAAAAGCGCGGTGGCAGCCAGAAAGCAGAATGCCGAATTAATGGCAGTATTTACTCCTTTACAGGATGCTGTAAAAGCTAAGGAATATGCAAAGGCGCTGGAGTTGATTGAACAGCTAAAGGTAAAGCAGCCGGGTTATAAAACTATGATGGACGGTATGAAATTCAAAATATTGCTGGATATGGATGAAAAAAAAGCCATGGATTTTGCCAAAGAATGGCTGAAAGAGACAAAATCGGCTTCCTCAGTGGTATTGGGTGATGTATACAATAGGGATGGATTGTCAAAAGATACTTACCTGTGGACAGCCGGGAGTTTCGGAAATATTGAAACCTTAACAAACCCTGTGCTACTTGATGCACTGGCTACTTGTTTTTCAAAAGGGGGTGATTATCAAAATGCTTTAATTTCCCAGGAAAAGGCATTAGAATTGGCTAAAAGGGCGTTAAAGGATGGTACTATGGTAGGAAGTATTATGGACTATACTGTGACTGAGTATCAGGAAAAATTGAAAAAATACCAGGGAATGGTAAACTAATTTTAAAAAAGTTTATAGACGAGAATGTAAAATAAATTGTGTCTCTAAGTTAATGATTAACCAATTGACACAATTTATTTTACATTCTCGCCCTAGCCCTAACCAGAGAATCGCCTTCACACTACATCATCTTTTATAAAAAATGATATAGGAATACTACATCGCCGTTGTATGCAGGTTTCGGTTGATCTTTGATGACAAGAGTGGCTTCGATGACAACTTTTGTAACGCCCCTTAAATTTGCAATAGAAAGAAGTTTGGCTTTTAACTGTACTTCGTCATCCGACAGAACAGGCTGCCCAAATTTAAAGCGTTCTATCCCGTAATTGATTTCCATTTTAATGTTGCGGACCTCTGCAATCTGTTTCCATAAATAGGGAATTAATGATAAGGTTAAATAGCCATGGGCTATAGTAGCCTTAAATGGGCCTTCGGCTTCGGCTCTCTGTTTGTCAATGTGTATCCATTGGTGATCCAGGGTTGCATCGGCAAATCTGTCAATCTGCTGCTGTGTAATTTGATGCCATTCGGAAACACCTAATTCTCTGCCTAAGTGAGATTTATATTCTTCGTAATTGTTGATGATTAACATAGTATGTAGACGATTAAGCTGATCTTATCTTTGAGATCAAGTAACAATGATAATAAACCTGCCCGTGAAATAAAATTTAATGTTGATTTTAACTTGTGGCAGAAGGAGGATATTACGTAAAATAGTTTTACTGTTGTGTTAGCGATATAAATGATAAAACATTTACAAACAGCAGCCTGGCGGGGCAAAATTATTTAATTGTTTTTTGTGCTACCTGGTGTGACCCCTGTCAACAAGAATTGCCCAGGTTAAAAGAAATATATGATCAATACAAAGTTAAAGGGCTGAAGGTAGTATATTTTAACCTGGATAATAGAGTAGAATTATGGAAAGCGTATGTGCTTAAAAACAAGCTGGATTGGATCAACGTTTCTAAAAAGCTAAAAGCTAAAGTATTTAAAAAATTTCTATTTTTAATAAATAAAACAAAAACCTATGGAAACATTATCTCAAGCTGAAATGGCACAAATTATTGGAGGGGCTCAATGTCCTCCATTTCCTAAATTTACTGATGAACAATTAAGAGGCTATCTGCTGGATGCCCAGTTAAAGGAAGAACTGGATCAATTGAACTTTGAATGGGACGCAAGTTTCTAAAGTTCTATTTCTAATGCAAATCTACCTGTTACCAGTTAGTAACAGGTAGTATTTTAAGGAATCAGAATCTTTTTTCCGTCTGCATATAATTTCCCCCATTTACATAAACTATCCAGAATTGGAACAAGGTCAATGCCCTTATTGGTTAAAATATATTTTATACCCGTAGGCACGGTATTCGGTATTTCCTTTTTTACAAGGATGGCATGGCCTTCCAACTCCTTTAGCTGTCTTGCCAAGACAGTTTCAGATATATTTGGTAATTTCTGTTGCAGAAGGTGGAAACGATCATTTCCCTGGAAGATATAATAAACTATCTGGCCTTTCCAGCGGCCACTAATCATACTTATAGCGGAATTGCGTTCACACAGTTGGAATAAAGATTGTTCATTTGCATAATCTGTAGACTCTTTTTTTCTCATCTTAAAAAATATTGTTCCTAACAATTTTGTTAGTTATTGTGCACTGCAATAGATTTTAACAATTTCACTATTAATTAATATCCTGATAAAACTATTAAAATTTCTGATATGAAAACCAGCATTTATATTGCAATTTCCACGAACGGACTTATTTCTAATTCAAGAAATGTGCCGGATTGGCTTTCGCCCGAGTATGGTCAAGGCATGTACAGTATTTGCCAACAGTTCAAGGCGGTAATTATGGGTAAGACTACATATGATATCATTGCACCTGATTACTTACCGCTTAAAGACGACGGCATAACGATCGTCTTAACTACGCATGAAGACGAAAAGCCTGCAAATCCAACTGTAAATTTCACTAAGGCAGAACCGGCTGAAATTATACAACGCCTGGCAGATGAAGGTTATGAACAGGCTGTAATTATTGGCGGAACAATGACCATTAGTCAATTTATTAAAGCCGGGCTTGTTGACGATATCTATCTGATCGTAGAGCCGGTATTGTTTGATGGTGGATTACCGCTATTAAAAGATGTAGCCAGAGATTTGAAATTGAATTTAGTAGATGTAGCAAAGTTGAATGCCAATACGGTTCAACTTCATTACCAGCTGCTTTCGGTAGTGGCGGGAGGTTGAATACTGTTTTTATCTGGATGCGAATTCAATACGCTTTTTGGTTATTTTAGAAGCGTATCAATCCAAGCAGAGATCACATCAAGCACTTTTGTGCTAATGGTTTCATCTATTTCTTTTGCTTCTGCGAACAAACCCGTTTTCGAGAACTGCATCATATGGCTTATACCCGGTAAGATCACTAATTTTGATTTAGGGTTAAAGTTTGCTGCCATCGAGGCAAGCATCTTTGGTCCGTAATATTTCGGGTCGACATTTAGATCGTTCTCGCCAAGTATGATGAGAACCGGACATTTTACTTCAAGCAAATGATCATGCTGATTTTGATTGGCTGCGACGTAGAACTGTTCACTTGATAAAATATTAACCCTCGTATAAAAGCCTTTTCTAAGCTCTTCTTGTTCCTGGGCAGAGAGCTTTTGAAGTTCTTCATCCGCAATTTTGCGAATGGCATGCATTCGTTTATCATAGCTGGGCTCATTGATAGTATAATAAATGCTTTTCGCAACAAATGCACTATCAGCTTGCTGTAAGCGCGCCGATTTACCACTAGCTTTCGCCATCAGTTTACTTTGCTGAGCAACAATCATATGTGGATAATTATTAACTGCACCGCCGAGCAGAATAGAAAACCAGACGTTATTCCGCGGCTCAGTTGATAGCACGATACCTTGGGATGCTCCTGCACTATGCCCAATGATTCCGATTTTATTATGATTAATCATTGTATGTCTCTTTAGGAACTCCAGGCCAGCACGAGCATCATTAAGATAATCACTTTCTGTCATTTCACTAATTTTTTTTGACCCTATGGTTGATTTACCCGCACCTCTGTCATCAAACCTTAAGGTTGCAAAGCCTTTTCTGGTCAGGAAATCTGACAATACAAACATCATTTGATGGTTATATACAGGTTGATTACGTGAGGTTTGCCCTGAGCCACCAATTATTAAAATTGCTTTGAAAGGTCCTTTACCTTTGGGTAAAGTTAGCGTTGCCGACAGATGCACTGAAGTGTCTTCCTTAACCTGATAATTTACCTCCAGAACTTGATATGGAAGAGGCGCTTTAGGGGTTTGCGGTCGCTCTTGTCCCAATGTTCTGGTAATTATGAAACTAAGTAACACGCTGGCTCCGAACGTAAAAATTTTCAATTGGTTCATTTTTAATTAAAGTTTAAACAAAGTTATATCCCGTTCAATTTTAAAACCCAATCAGTAGACATAAAGCAACTATTGGTAGACCAACCCCCCCGAAACCTTCCGGATTTTGATATAATAACAATAGCGTAAATCGGGTATAGATTGTTTGATTGGATGAGTATGTCGACAAAAATCTTGTATCCGTCGACCTGGATTCTAAATTTAGTAGAATTTCAACAGATTTGGATGTTAACTAGAAAAAAGAGCTAAAATATTGAGGGAAACAACTTATTTAAATTTATATGGAAATACATAAGGCAGTAATTAAAGAATTTATTGAAACTGTATGGAATGGAAAGCAAATGGATAAACTGGAAAACTTCTTAACAGAGGATTGGTAACTGGAGAGGTCATCTGCCAACCGCCAAGCATATCAAGACTAATGGTTACAGATTCTTCCGACTGGAAAATGGCAAAATTGCGGAACATTGGGCTTTGATTGACGGAAATCAAATAGAAGAAACTATTGCCGGCGTCGCTCATGGATGCCTGGTAAAATAGAACTTGTTAAGGACGACTGAAAATGATGAATTAATACAACAAGCCAACCGAATAGTTGGCTTGTTGTATATATATAGGGGAAAGAATATTATTTTTTATAACTCAGCGCAGCAATTGGGTCGGATATACTTCCCGGGAAGTTAATAATTGCACTTAGCGCATATGGGTCATTTGAATCTCGTTTTTTAAGCTGTAAACTAATTTTATTAGTGCCCTGACCGTAAGCAGCAGTTGCAAAATACCTTCCGATCGGGATATCGCGGATTACGAAATATGAGGAAACCCTAACGGGATTAATTTTAATTACTGTACCATTTGAGCCATCAATAATTGGTCCTACAGGGGTAAGCGTAAACTCGACCTTCTCAAAGTCTTCAATTGGCACTATATAGATATCTGGACTTAATTCACAAGTGCCTCCATAAAACCCGGTATTATCGGGCATTGCGCCAGATAGCTTCCACACGAAGTTTCGCACAGCCCCCTCTTTATTGAAAAGCTCGTTATTATCTGGGTGTAGGGGCATATGATATTCTACGCCATTATAATTTTTTTTAATATATGCTGATGCTTGAAATATCCCAACTGAAGTTAATTCTATTTTATACGTGCCGTTCTGGCTGGTTAAAACGGTTCGGGTATTATGATTTCCAGTCATCTGATTTTCAACAGTAACTTCAACATTTGCTAAAGGATTTCCTTTGCTGTCAGTAACTTTTCCTGTAACCGCATTTGCTACCACTCCAGGTTCACCTTGCGTGCCTGATTTTTTACATGCTGTTACTACAATAATAAACCCAATAAGTGTGGGCAAAAGATATTTTTTCATATGAATATTGATTTTATAACGATAAAGTTATTTTGTTAAAGTGCTTGATTAAACCAACGTCGATTAATAACCGATTTATGATGTCATACGGTTAGAAATAGAACTTTAAAGCATTCTCAGTTTACTGTCTACAAAGACCTTGAGTCTGTCGACAGAATTTGATTGAACTTTAAGCGAAAAGCAACTTTGGTTATTCAAATTCATTTCTAATGCAAATACAATTTTTTCCAAAACTATTGCTGCCCGTAATTTTAGTATTGCTTTCATGCAGCACCACAGTAATGGCACAGGGCGGTAGGCCAAGCCCGGAGCAGATTAGACAGGCTCTGGAAGCTGCAAAAAAACTAAAAGCCCGCGGTTTAAAAGGAGATGATCCTGAAGCAATGGCTGAAGAGGCTAAGAAAATCCTTAAGCCAATGATGAAAACTGTAATGAGTATTCCAAGACAAGCTACTGCATCAAAAAATTTTCAGAAGATAACGCTTACGTCCATTCAGCGAAAAAAATTAAAAGGCGAGGACTTGAAGAAATACATTCAGGGGTTAAATACTGAGCTACTTACAAAGATGAATAGCAACAGCAGAAAACTTGTTCAGGAAATCCTTTCTGATGCGAAAGTAAGCCCCAATTTGTTTGATCTGGGAATGACAGCTTATCTTAACGGTGAGCTTCAGGAAGGCGCATTTTTGGCAGGTACTGCGCTAACAGCCGATATTGGGAATGATTTAAACACCAACAGCTACGCGGCAATGCTCATCAATGCAAATGCAGCTGCCCAGGCCATGCCGATTTGCAGGGGTTTGGTTTCTCAATATCCGGAGCATGCACTAATATTGAATAACCTGGCACAGGCCTTTATGGGAATAGGAGAGCGGGACAGTGCCATGGTCTATTTGCGTAAATGTCTTAAACAACAACCTGCACATCCGCAGGCAAACAACTCTGCGGCTCAAATTTTTAAGCAGCAGGGGCAGAAAGAGAAAGCGCTGGAATTTGCAAAGAAATCCGTTGAGGCTGGTCTTAATGATGGTGCAATGGAGATCATAGACGAACTGGATAAATCTCGCACTGCCTATGATTTTCTGGCCAAGCCAAAAGATTTGCCCGATTACTTTAATTTATATAAGATTAAAAAACCCATGCACCAGAAACGTGTAGAGGATGAGCAGCTGGTTAAGGCCGAGCGTGCAGCATTTAGAGCTGAGATTGACCGCATGAGAGGTGTTCTTTCTGAAATTATAGCTCGGGAACAGGAGTTGGGCACTAAACAGCTTAATGATAGAATTCAGAACCTGCAGAAAAGGTTATCCGCCGGCGAACAGATATCCGTTAATGTTGGCAACCCTTGGTTTGAAAAAGCAGCCAAAATATTTACAAATAAGTACATTCAACAAGACGTTTTGTTAGCCATGATGAAGGAAGAAGAGCGCTTTAATAATCACATAGAAGACCTGGAAAAGGAATACGATATTAACGAAACGAAAATTTATCAGGATTATGCAGAAAAGAAAGCTCAGTACAAATGCGACGGAGAAGGTACGAGTTTCGGTTGCGTAAATATTGAAAGACTAACTAAAGAAGAGTGTAAGGCCATAAACGGACTTAGAGACAGGTTTTTGGTGGCCTGCGCTACTGCTGCCGAAGCTTATGATGAAAAGCAATTGCATTGGGCTGCTGAACGCTTTTGTTTTCAATCGAAATGGGGATATCTGGTGGGGCCAAATGAGCATCTTGGTAATGTCAACTACTATAAATACGCAGACGAGTATCTGAAAAACATCAGCAAGATAATGACAAACTATAAATCTAAAGGCCCCGCTTGTGCTTCACTTGAACAGCAACTTAAAACTATGAGTTTTGCGGATATCATGGCACCACGATGTCCGGTAAACCTCACAGTTGAAATAGGTTTACTCAATATCAAGGCAAACTGCAAAGAAACTACAACAACAATTAAGGGGCCGGTGGGTACCTGGGCTGAAAAATTGAGGCTTCAGCAAAAAGAAAATTACGCTTTGGGGCAAAGTACATTCGCGGTAATTTACGTGATAAAGGAATTTAAGAAAGAATTGATGAAACCACTCGAAAATGCGGTCCGCATTAAAGCAGGAGTAAAAGCTGAGATCACAGTACAGGGCTTCATAACTTCTTCCAAAAATAATACCTGGGACGCAGGATCAAAACTAATGGGTTCAGCATCGGGATGGGCTTTTGATACCATTTCCGGCGTTGGAGAAAGCATTGAAGGCAGCGGTGAAGTTTCCTGGTCATACCAAGCTGGCTGGAACGGAGCAGTAAAAGGCTTGAACGGCATTTTTTCAACACCGTCTCAGCCCCTGCCTGAATATCAGTATAGTCCGTCTGGGAAAAAGTGAAATCTATCCATCATTGTGTGCCGTTCGTCGACATAATTTGGCTCTGCCAGCTGGTTCAAAGAATTTTGGAAAAAAAACAACAATGAAAAAAATACATTTAATTACCGCACTCTGCAGTGCATTGTTATTTTCTGCATGTAAAAAAGAGAACGCATTTAAGCTTGACAGTGGTTCGGTTGCCTCATGGAAAGGTTTTCTGGAAACCGGATATTTTAATTCGGGGACCATCGCACTTAACGCATCTGGTATTTCTGTGTCAAATGGGCAGATTGTCGGAGGTAAGATAGAAATACCTGTATCCTCTATCTTAATCACTAATCAACTTCCTGATGACAAAAAGGTTGAACTTATAAATCATCTTAAATCCGATGCTTTTTTTAATATGCTTGTGCATCCAAGTGTTATTTATACGGTGCATACCACTCAAAAGCTATCAACAGCAGATGCGGAAGGAAATAATTATTTGATTAAGGGTGAAATGAGCCTGCTCGGAAAAATCCTTCCTTTGGATATCCTGGCGAAAATCGAAAATTCTAAAGGCGCTATCCATGTGAAATCAGAGTTCAAATTTGACAGGACCAAATGGGGGATGTTATATGCATCAGATAATGCCTTACCTCCTGACCAAAAAATAAAAAACGATATCCAGGTGAGTATAGATATCCATATATCTAACTAATCAACACGAACTTTTTGAAGAGATCTGGCCATATTTTGGTAATATGAATAAGGATAAAGTAATAAAGTCAACCTGGCTTCCGAAAGAGAAACTCTTAATCAGTGAAATAAGTGGCGAAGCTATATTTACACATGAGATTTTGAACTGGAAAAAGGAGCTAATGGCTGCCTTTAACATGATTCCACAGGGATCGCAATTTAAGGTGTTTGTTAATATGAATGGTTTTAAGGCGGATGACCTTGAAGCACACAAGGAATTCAGGGTCATAATTCCGCTCTTGCTGAAAGAATACGGATGGAAAGTCAGTTATCTAAGTTTGTTTGCCGATGAGATTCAAAACGAGGATTTTAAAAACCGAAAAAATGCTTTTTGTGTAGCTGTAGCCCATTGCCACCATGATGAGAGTAAGATGACTTTATATAATAGCGTAAATGAAAATGCCAATGAAAAGTTTTTTACAGACCCTGCAGTGGCGGAGCGCTGGATAAAAAGTGTCAGAATAGACAATGCCAGTCCATAACGGGGACTGGCATTGTCACAATTGTACATTAAAATTAGTGACAGAATTCTTCAGAAAAACAGAGGCTTCTGAAAGGCCCTATTTTATTTTAAGTCTGAACCTTGCTGTTAAAGGTCGTTTGACTGGATTACATTTGTCTTCGGTAGCCAGCTCTCCTTTAATGGTGCCCTCCAGATAATCTCCTTTGCCTCCAATCGATTTAATAATCATGTTTCCGATGGTGCTCGTTTTGATATTATTACACTGATACCTTGAAAAAAGAGGGAGCCCGGTGTACAATAGTTCCACGTAGACATAGTTATCATCGTTTATCTCAGGATTTCGGAAATTTCGAATGCCTTTGTCCTTTCCGACTATTGCAGCCCATAGATATTGTTTGTAGGTCTCATTTCCTGTTCTTCCGGATATAGAATAGTTGGCATTGCCATCGAATTGAGCCGAAAGATTTTCAGGCTCACTCTCGAAAGTAAATCCGTTTATATCCCAATAAAAATATTCATCTGGAACCAGTACTAAATCCTTGAAAACGTAAGATTCAGTAGGCTGGCCGGCTTTCGGCTTCCAAAATTCTTTCCAGATGTCTTTTAAGGTGACGCTGACGGTAACGACGCTTCTTTTCTGTATATTTACTGGCGCTTTGTATACGGCGGTCTCGTTCTTAGCGCTAGTTAGTTTACCTTCTCCCGTTAAGTCCCATGCAACTACCTTTTCAGGATTTATTACCAATTCAGGTGCTAAAAGGTCATCATTGTCCTTTAATGGCTCTGAAATTGTTTGATAGCTAACTTTTAATATTGCTACCTCACCCATCTTAAGGCTATCCTTCGATGATGTCATTACCAGTCGTGTGGAGATTGTCCAGTCGCTGAAATGCCTGGTTTTAACTTTGACAATATTATTATACGGCAGCAATTCAGAATCCAATGCAGCGTGCCAATATCCTTTTCTCATCCTGGTAAGCTAGATATAAAAATTCTGGACTTGTGCCAACTAATTGGTTTTCTGCATATTTAAAGGATAGTTCGATGTCTTTTTTAAACTGCATGTTTTCTGGTGTAAGCCGATAAGAATTACCAACTCCCATGGCCAAGGTTTTGTTTACTTGCTGAACGCTAAAGTTAATATTGGCATCTACAGCACGTGGTGGAATAACTAGCTTAATATCCCCTTCAGCAGATTCAATGCTCCCACCTTCGGGCCCGATTGTTTTTTGGACAGCATTACCGATTGTAGTTCCATGTTCAGTAGGCATCGGCTTGTTGGCTTTTTCATCGGGTGCCGGGTTATCTTTCTTTTTACAAGCGAGCCCTAATCCCAATAAAAACATCAGGATTACTTTAATGTAATTTCTCATATGACTTATATTTTTATGCAAAAGTCAATACATTCCTATTTACCAAGAACTTTTGTCGATGAACACATTTGAGGTGAACATGAATAACATATTCCTGCACGGAAGAGTGGGCTTGTTTTCTGGAGGACCTATAAAAAACCGTTCATCAAGCAAAGAAAGACTTCTATCTACATTAATGTGCCTTTTATCGATGAACAGTGTGGAACAGCTAGCTTTTGCTGAATTTTGATTTCTTAAAAACAACTCATTATGAAAATTTTAAAAGTACTGGGCATAACCCTTGCCTTTGTTATTTTGCTCGGGCTTACATCTGGTCTATATCTAAATTTTGCCCTTCCGAATGTCGGTGTTGCACCTGAACTTAAAGTGGAGAAAACCACTCAAAGAATTGAACGCGGAAGGTATCTTGCGAACCATGTGACAGTATGTATGGATTGTCATAGCACTCGTGACTGGAGTGCATTTGGTGGCCCTATAGTGCCGGGCAGTGAAGGACGTGGAGGAGAACACTTTGATAAAAAGGCAGGGTTTCCGGGCGATATCTATTCAACGAACCTTACGCCATACAAACTCTCTTCCTGGACTGATGGCGAAATTTATCGTGCCATCACCTCAGGCGTAGGTAAAGATGGGCATGCTCTTTTTCCTATAATGGGCTACCAGCGCTTTGGAAAGATGAGTGAAGACGATGTGCTCAGCATTATCGCTTATTTAAGAACACTTAAACCAATTAAAAACGAAACGCCATTGCCCGAACTGGATTTTCCGGTTAATCTCTTAAATAAACTCGGGCCAACGAAGCCGGAACACTCAGATATACCGGCAATTTCCGATACAATACGTTATGGAGCTTACCTGGTTAATGCTGCAGGATGCGTAGATTGCCATAGCAAGCAGGAAAAAGGCATGATAGTAGCGGGCAGCGAATTTGGAGGTGGAATGGAATTTATCCAACCCGCTGGTGTGATACGCGCACCCAATATTACATCGGATAAAGCTACCGGAATAGGAACCTGGTCCAAAGACATGTTTGTTAGCAGGTTCAAAGCACATGCCAATGCTGATTCTAAAGCACCAAAACTAGCTGAAGGAGAATTAAATTCTCCTATGCCATGGACAATGTACGGTGGCATGACCGAAACTGATCTGGGTGCTGTTTTTGCCTACTTAAAAACACTAAAAAAACAAAACAACAAAGTAATTGTCAGGACCTATACCAAATAATAAGAAAAAAATGATACGATAAGTGCAGATGTTCGATATCAAATTAATGTTAGGATATGAAGAGAGGTCAACCCGCAATAGAAAGAAATATCAACTGATTGACATTAGTTTTTTACGGCATTCTGCCTTATAGTTACGGCCTATAGGCAGTTCTTTACCCAGAATCTCAATAGCATAAGCATGATAACTATCGACCTTATCGATTGCTACAATAAATGAGCGGTGAATTCGCACAAATTTATCTTCAGGGAGCAACTCTTCAAGCACACTGATTTTCTGCTTGCTAACCAGGGCTTTATCTTTTAATACAACTTTGATGTAATCCTTAAGACTTTCCATCCAGAATATTTCATTAACATTGATTTTAACCATTTTTCGTTCAACCCTTAAGTAAAGGAAGTTGTCGCCTTTCGGTTCAGGCACCTGCTCCATACCGACTCTGTGATGGTTAACTTTATAAGCGTCAAAAACCTTGTCCATAGCTTTTAGAAATCTATCAAATGGTATAGGTTTCAATAAATAGTCAACAGCGTTCAGGTCAAAACCTTCTAAGGCATAGTCCTGGTAAGCCGTAGTAAAAATAATCTTAGGGGGATTTTTGAGTGACCTAACCAAATCCGTGCCTAAAAGGCCCGGCATTTTTACATCCAAAAATATAAGATCTATTTTGATTTTTTGAAGAATCTGAAATGCCTGTATAGCGGTATTACATTTTGCTATAAGATCAATTTCTGCAAAGTCCTCAATGTATTTTTCAATTACCTCAATGGCGTGTGGTTCATCATCCACTATAAGTGTTTTTATCTTCATGATACCTTGTTAATTTGGTCATTATGCTTATCCCTTTTGTTAACCGTAGGTAAAAGCTGGCTATCTAAGATTATCTCCAGGATAGCTACATAAATGTCTTCTTCATCGTAAATGGTAAAAGTATAGGAGCCTGGATATATCAGTTCAAGCCGCTTTCTTACATTACTTACTCCGATTTTTTCAAAATGGCTTCTGGAATCATTGGCTTTCTTAGCTGGCTGTCCATTTGATACTTTGAATTTCAGCCTGTTTCCTTGAACGTCCAGATCAATATTGATCCATGCGTCTTCTGTCATTTCACTGGCTCCATGTTTGAAAGCATTTTCTATCAGCGGTATCATCAGGAGCGGTGCGATTGACTTGTTTAAAATATCACCGCTGATGTTCAGGTTCAGATCCAACCGGTCTTCGTACCTTATTTTTTCCAGTGTGACATAGCTTTTAATAATCTCAATGTCTCTTTTTAACGGTACCAAATCGCTATTGCACTCATAGAGCATATAACGAAGAATCTCGGAAAGACCGAGGACAACAGCAGGGGAATTCGGAGAATTGTTGAGCGTCAATGAATATAGATTATTTAGTGTGTTAAAGAGAAAATGGGGGTGAATCTGAGCTTTGAGAAAGTTGAGTTCTGAGGATAATGCAACCTGTTTTCTTTCGAACCACATTCCTACGAACTTAATAACCAATCCTATCCAAACGACCGAATTAGATTGCTCAAGCGCATGTATCATATATTGCTTGTTGAAAAGCTGTTGGGAAAAGCTTCCTTCGATCTTCTTCCACTTAAACGTAGGGTTGAACCGCCTGAGTTTTTCATATAAATATGGATCAGCGAATATGATTTCAATTAGCCGATACAGTAAAGCACAAAGGCTCATGATCAATACTAAAGAAATCCCCAAAAGCACACAACGTCGTTTAAATAGAAATTTGGGGATCAAAATATTGCGGACTGTATAAAAGTATAAGATATGCACAGGCAAAAGCATCATTACCAAAGAAAAACCGATGGTATAGCTTGGAAGGCCTACGGTAAATAGGACAGTAAGACATGCTGTACAGCTTATCCAAAAAAGCAAATGCGGAAGAATCTGCTCGCGTAAATGCCAAACTTTTTTATGACCCATTGACAAATATAATTTGTCCTTTATTTACTATAGCATTCATTATGCTATAAAGATAATCATAGCAAGTCATTTCTAGAATGACTTGCCTGTTATCAACGCTTGATGTCGATAGACAACTGATGTTTGACGACGAATAACCGATAACGCAGGGAGATCAGAGATTAGGCAGACGAAATTCAGTATATGAACGCTTTATGGACTATAAGGTATGTTTGCGATTTTCTGACCCCTGTTTCGTGTTAGTGAGCATGTAAAGATTTTAACTGATTTGCATGTTTCCGCTCTTTGAGTCGTAATTAATTTCCTTAGAAAATGTTTAAACGATTATTTTTATTAGTGCTTGTGATTCAGGCAATGACCATGACCGCTCACAGTCAGGGATTTCTTAAGCGACTTGCTGAAAAGGCTGCAAATGCCGGTAGTGATTTGTTGATTAAGAAAAGTACGCAGAAAGCTGAAAAAGCAATTGATGGCAACCCATCTGCAAAGGCAAAAAAGAATGCTGCCCAGGACGAGCCAAAAGGGGAGAAAGTTTCGGAGAGTTCCAAGTCCGGAAAATTAGCAGCCTCTTATACCAAATTTGATTTTATACCCGGTGAAAAAACGCTGCTTTATGATAATTTCGAGCAGGACGTCATCGGTGAATTTCCGCTGAAATGGTTTACATCAGGATCGGCCGAGGTCGTGAAATTAGATGCGCAGCAGGGTAAATGGCTTCAGTTTAATTCCGGGCAATTCCTTTCGCCTACAATTAAATTACCAGAGAATTTTACTGTTGAATTCGATGTTTTTCTTAATCTTTCTTTAAATTCTTCCTCAGTTCTACCTGGCCTTCAGTTTCAGATTTTCGATCGCGGCGACAAGGCCAAACGACTGGATGTTTATAACTATACGCTGAAAAATATTCTTTATTTTTCTACTTCCTTTAGCCATGATAAGGCGGTAGTTTCTCTTGATTCCAGGGAGAACGCGAAACAGAAATTTAAGTCAGATAAAATATTCCTGACAGGCTTTCAAAGTAATTATGGCTCAGTGATTCATGTTGCGATTGCTGTACAAAAGGAGCGGCTAAGGCTTTGGTATAACGCTGAGAAGGTGCTTGACGTACCAACAGCAGCGGCAACACCAGCCAATTTTAATCAACTACTTTTTAGTGGGGCTAAAACCAGAGAAGGCTATCCAGCCTTTTATCTAAGTAACCTGCGTATCGGTGCCGGTGAGCCGGATACACGATCTAAATTATTAGAACAGGGGCGTTTTGTTACAAATGGCATTTTGTTCGATACCAATTCTGATAAAATCAAACCTGAATCGTTTGGTCTTATTAAAGAAATTGCTGCTGCGATTAAAGAATCGCCTGGCATTAAAATTAAAATTGTCGGACATACTGATAATGATGGCTCAGCAGAAACAAACCTTGCGCTTTCTAAAAAACGTTCTGTAGCTGTAAAAAAAGTCTTGGCAGAGGAATTTGGTATAGATGACAACCAGATTGTTACGGATGGAAAAGGTGCAAGCGAACCCGTTGGTAACAATTCAACCGCATCAGGAAAAGCGGAAAATAGAAGAGTAGAGTTCGTTAAAATCTAACGAGTGGTTTTGGTTGTGGCCCGGAAGTGGATACGTTTCAATATGTGTTGTTATAAGATTTCAACAAACCCGGCTGAACCGTTCAGGCGGATCATGGCCTTATCTGGGATCAGTTTTGTCGCGTTTTCCACACCCACCACGGCGGGTAATCCATATTCCCGTGCAACCACTGCGCCATGTGTCATGAGTCCGCCCACTTCAGTAACCAAGCCTTTAATTGATAAAAACAGTGGTGTCCAGCTTGGGTCGGTAAATGCCGTGACCAGGATGTCGCCATCTTCAAGACTGGCATCTTCGACCTTGAGTACCACCCGGGCGCGGCCTTCCACGATTCCGGAAGAAACCGCGAGACCCGGAATGGCCTTTGCCGGGAAATCCCCACGCTTGTACTTCCCGGTAACGATCTCACCATCCGAAGTAATAACGCGGGGTGGTGTTAATTTCTCGTATAGCAGGTATTCTGCCTTGCGTTTAGCTATCAATTGGTAATCAAGGGCATGGGAATGCACTGCATCGCGGAATTCCTCAAATGTGAGATAAAAAGCATCTTCTTTTTCCTGAAGTAAACCATCCTGTACCAATCGATTGGCCTCCCTTAACAGAGCCTGCCTGTAAACGAAATAACGGCTAACAATATCGTACTTCGGATATTCCCTGTAACCAATATAGTTACGGATCAGCTCAATCATTTGCCTTGTCTCCCCGGCTTTTTGCTCACCATCAGGCAGCGCTTTCAGCAGGCTCAACAACTCCTGTGCTTTTTCGCTGGCTTTCTGTCGCCCTTCCTCAAATTTCCGCTTGCTCTCGCCTGGTTCCAGGTTCCTGATGCTACTCAGGAGCATCGGAAGGAGTAAACCCGGCTTCTCGCTCCAGCGCGTTCTGGTGATGTCGATCTCACCTGTACACCGCATCCCATATTTAGCCAGGAACAGGGAAATCGCTTGCTGAACCTTCACCCCGCCTTCAAAGCGGGCCAGTTTATCCAGAAAGTTTCCGTCCTTATCAGCCTGTTCCAGAAATCTGATAATGTCCGGATAGGCCCTGATCACATCACAAACGTTAAGCAGGTCCATTCCCATTTGTGAAGTGATGTTATTCGGTACAGAAAGAGATATAATGTCTGCGGTGTTTTTTTGACCTAACCATTCGTCCAACTTTTCATTTATCCAGGCAGAAGCATGTATAGCTGCCATAATAACGCTCAGGTTTTTTTGGTCGAATGCCAGTTGCCTACGTTGCCGCATGTCTTCCTGAATTCGGTCAAATACATCCGTTCCCGATAGGGGTCCCATTTCGTGCTTTAACACTGACAAGGACTGCTCGCTAATTTTGATTAGTGTTGCAACAATATTGGGGTCATTGCCAGCTTCAGCCAGGATGTCTGCTACAGACATGCCTCTATGACTTTTTACAGGATTGTGTTTGGATTGGTCATTTTCCTGACTTTTAATAAAACCCTCCCTTTCAATGATAGCGCTCAGGGCGTCTCCAATCAGCGGATCGGAGTGCCCTAAAACGTCGAGTAAGTTTTGTCTGCCCTCTGGAGAGCTCAGGTTCGCAGTAACATCGACAAACAGTCTTCCGCCTGCTGACCTGAAGATGGGACGCCCGCCCGTTAATGACCATACCGACATGCCCAGCGGTTTGATGGGATCGGTCATCATCTGCTGATGGCCTACAGAAACGTATACATGGTTTTCCTGATCATCTGCTTGGGGGGCGGGATATAATGTTGTAATGGGGCGGCTTTGTACAATATGAAAGAGGCCCTTTGCCAAACACCATTCGATGTCCTGAGGTGCGCCGAAATGCGCTTCGATCATTCGGCCGATTTGCTCTAGCTTTATTATCTCCTCATCACTCAGCGCCTGGTCTTCCTGTTGCTTTGGATCGATTTCCCTGCGTATGGTGCCGCCATTTTCCAAACGCACCATTGCCACGCGCTTCTGAGAAATGCGTTTGTCAATTATGCCCGAATTAATAACCTGATAATTGTCTGCGGTAACCAGGCCCGATACCAACGCTTCCCCTAAACCAAAACTCGCGTCGATTGAGGAAACTTTTCTGTTACCGTTAACCGGATGGGCAGTAAATAACACACCGGCAACCTCTGCAAAAACCATCTTTTGCACAATTACCGAAAGACTGGCCTGCCGATGGTCAAATCCGTTTTGAATCCGATAGCTTACCGCGCGATCGGTGAAAAATGATGCCCAGCATTTACTGATAGATGCCAAAATAGCATGGTTTCCGATGACGTTCAGGTAGGTGTCTTGCTGGCCGGCAAAAGATGCTGCCGGCAAATCCTCTGCTGTTGCACTTGAGCGGACTGCAAAAGCCTGTTCTTTTCCAAATCGCTCAATCTGCCTGGTAATTTCAGTTTCAATCTGCCCTGGAATGGGTGCTGTTTCAATCATCCATCGGATCTGTTCACTGGTTTCTCTGATCTCTTTGCCCTGTGTTGCTTTTAGCTGGCCTAAACGGGCAAGCAAATCATCGAGGGCAGGGTTATTTTCGGTAACCGATTTATATGCTTCCGTAGTTATGCAAAACCCTTCAGGCACATGGAGCGTTTTAATGTGATACAATTCAGCAAGATTCGCACCCTTGCCGCCTATCAGATCTACTGCGGTTTTACCGGTATTTTCAAAATCAACAATATATACACTCCTGCTTTTCATGTCGCGTCATTTATTTTTTATCTGGTTAACTGTTTCATTCATGATGCCGATAGAACTTTGCAAATACTTTTCAATGATCTCCAGCTCTTCTTCGGTAAATGAAGCGATCAATTCTTCTGATCGGCTACGGTAACTCTTATATAGCGGAGCCAAAAGCTTCATAATTTTGTCGGTTTCAGGCACAACCAGCACTTTACGCCTGTCCTCTTTTGCGAACTGTCTTTTGACAAGTTTTCTTTTTTCAAACCGGTCAATCAGCCCTGTAACGGCACCGGTGGTGAGCCCGGTCACCTCGGCAAGCTCTCCGGCAGTCATGGCCCCTTTAGTAAGGAAAAAGCCCAGGTATTTCTGATCGGTACCTGAAAGGCCTGCCTTTCTGGCAATGTGCTCATGCATCTCGATGGAAGTATAGGCGTAATGCTGGCTTAGTTTTCTTATCCGGCTGACTGCTTCGCTACTCATAATATCTTAGTTGTTTTTATTATCTTAGTTACAAAGATAATATTTGCTGATGTTTTGTGCGAATAAATTTTCATTTGTACAATGAAAACCATCCGCCATATTACAAACCTAACTGGCCTGAAAAAAGCGCGGGAATATTTTGAAGCGCATCCTGAAGATCAGGACAACGGCAAGCCACATCCGGATGAGATCGGATTTTAGATAAGCTAAACAATATTGATTTCAGTGTGTTGATTTACACGTTTTACAAGGAACTATATTGTTGATGATTATTTAAAGACAGAAATTTAAAACTATGAAAAAGTATTGGAATGGCCTATGGGCGCTTTTTTTTGTCATGGGTTTGCAGGCATGTAACAATGCAGACCGAAACGTGCGGGATGAAAAGGACACTATCAACCGGGTTGAAACTCGTACAGCTGGTACAAATTTGGACGGTGATGGTAAAGTATTTGCATTGAGTGCTGCAACAGGTGGAATGATGGAAGTGGAGGCCGCAGGTGTAGCCATTAAAAAGAGCAGGAATAAATTGGTTAAAGATTTTGCTTCCCTGATGTTAAAGGACCATGGCGCGGCAAATCAGGAATTGAAAACAATTGCAGAAGCGAAGGGGCTTAATCTTCCGCAGACTTTGCCTGCTGAGATGGCTCATCATATTACTGAATTGAATGGTTTGGAGGACAGGGCATTTGATGTACAGTACATCCGCATGATGATTGGCGATCACCAAAGGACTGTGCAGTTATTTACAGAGGGCGCTAATCTGGCTGATCCGGAATTGAAAGCTTTTGCCACGAAAACACTTCCTGTTATCCGGCAGCATAATGAAAAGGCGGTAGAGATAGGTAAACACCTTAATGTCACTAATGCGAATAACGGGGATGATGTACTTGGTATCAGTCCTTCCAAAATCGAAAAAAAGTAATATAATCAATCCCAACTGGAAAGCTCTATTTTAATCTGGCATGGGATTGACAAGCTAAATTTGCATCACTGTTTCAAATAATGAAGCGCCACGCATCCTGATTTGAAATTGATGATCTTGTCCAGCTTTAGATTAAGATTTTCCTGAAGGCTTCCCGGATCCAGTAATCGCCGCCCTCTCCCCACGATCCCTGGATGAACAACCAGGTTAAATTCGTCGATAAGTTCTGCTTTTATCAATTCCGGAAGCATGCTGATGCTATCTACCGATATTTTTTTACCGGGCTGCTGTTTTAGCTTCAACAGCTCTTCTGCAGGGTTACTGTGGAGAATACGTGTTTTTTCATCGCCGCTTTTCAAGGTTCGTGAAACCACAACGCGATCAATGGCGCTAAACCTTTCCGCAAATCTGTTTTCAGCGGCTGTGCCAGATTGATCTTTCGCTACATCGCTCCAATACGGAAACATAAGCTGGTAGATGACGCGGCCGAAAAATAACAGGTCTACGTCGTCCATCGTTCCAGTGAAGTATTCCAATACATCCTCAGCCGGATTAAACATAGTGTGGTCACAGTAGCCATCTATGCTAATGTTCATACTAAATGATACAGTTCTCATTCTATTGTTTTTTAAGACTATAGGACAAAAATAAGCCAGGATGGGAAATATTTTGAGGGTATTCTGCGGCAAAAACAGGGGGCTATTAAGCCAAAGATGCCGTAAGCAAAGGTAGCGGAAGGGGAGTGAGTCTACTCTGCCTTCCGCTTCAGCTCACCCTATTAAAGTGATTTTACCAGCGAGATAACCGTATTTACCAATCCGCCAACCAGATTTGTTACCGGATTGATGAGAAAACCCAGTAAGTTGTTTAATGGACCACCGCCCTGGGTATTGGCCATTTCTGTTTGGCTCATTTCCTGAACGCCAAGCTGGTTAAGTTCAATTTTTTTCATTTTTTGGTTATTTATGATGATTCCCTACTCTGTGTAGGCTTTTCGGGTTCCGCCAGCTTTTTCAGCTACTTAAATTTACTATGCTGGAAGATTTTTCGGCTCATTCTTTTTGTTCAATTTGGACCGGGAGCAGTAGAGGGTGACTAACTGATATCAAGATCAAAGAAAAAAGTAGATCCAACGCCTTCCTTGCTGTTGATCTGGAGTTGGCTATTGTGGCGGGCAAGAATTTCTGAAGCCAGGTATAGCCCTATACCGAAGCCAGATGCAGCCTGTGCCTGGTCATTGTTAACGCGATAGAACCTTTCGAAAATGCGTTTCTGATCTGATTTTTTAATACCTACGCCCTGATCGGTAACCGAGATTCTGGCCTTGTTATTCAAAGATTCACATTTGATAAATATATAACCACCATTAGGAGAATATTTGATGGCATTGCTGAGCAGATTGCTCAGTACATGGCTTAGTTTTTCCTTGTCGCCGTACACCTTCAAATCGTCGCAGCCAAGGATATTTATGGTGTGTTTGGTGGTAAGAAATTGACCTTCTTCAGCTACTTCATGGATCATTGATGAAAGCTCAAATTGTTTTTTAATGATCTGGAGTTTGCCTTCTTCCAGCCTGGTGACGTTGAGAAAATCCTGGACCATTGCTGTCATCTTTTTAATCTTCACATCAGCTCTTGACAACAAGTTAATATAAAAGCTATCCTGATCTTTTTGGGCCTTTTGGAGAACCATTTGCAAGTAGGCGGTTACCGCAGTGATGGGAGTTTTGATTTCATGGCTCACCATGGCAATAAAAGAGTTTTTCCGCTGTTCTTCTTGTTTCTTCTCTGTGATGTCGCGTATGATCTTAGAAAATCCAATGAGGTGTCCGGCGGGGTTTTTAAGCTGGCTAAGCGTTATGGCCACATCGATAGTCCTATTATCCTTAGTGAGCAGCCTGGTTTCCAGATGGTGTATATCTTCGCCCGCGGCAACTCTGCTGAGCAATCCGGATAACTCCTGCTGTTTGTCAGCAGGGATCATGTGGTGGGCCGGCGTACCTAATACTTCATGCTGGCTGAAGCCGAAGATTTCTTCGGCGGCGGCATTCCAGCTGGTGATGAGCCCTTCCAGATTGATGCTGATGATTGCATCATTGCTGGATTCTATGATGGCGAGTAGCTGTGCGTTTTTTTCTTCTGCTAATACTGCCTCGGTGATGTCCAGTACTGTTCCGATAAATCTGGTACTTCCTCCGGCAGATTTTAGGGTGATTTTTCCCTGTAAGTGCAGCCAGCGTTCTGCTTGGTCGCTGGGCCTTATAATTTTGAATTTTGTGCTATAGATTTCATTACTAACCGCCTTTACAGACGCATTTAACTCCTGATGGATACGTGTTCTTTCCTCTGGATGAAGTATTTTTAAAAAGCCGGCATAATCAATAGCCCGTCCATGCGAAAACCCCAGGATGCCGAGCGCCTCGGGTGAGAGGTATAAGTTGGATTCGGCAGGTGTGTATTCCCAGGTGCCCATATGTGTGGAACTGATCGCCATCTTCATCCGCGCCTCACTTTCTTCCAGTTCGAGCAGCAGACGCTCCTTACGGTTCATTTCCGTTACCAGTTCTGTTACATCTCTGGTAAAGCAGCGTGTATGGAGAAATTCTTCGTCTTTTCTCAATACGTTCGAACTGATCAATACATGCTTAATAGCGCCATCTTTACATTTGAGCCTGGCCGGGTAATTGTGTAGCGTCTCATTGTTGCTGAGCCTGGCCAGAATATCGTCTATGACATGCTGATCTGCATGAAAATCTGTTATATGGGCGCCTATGTATTCTTCTTTTCTAAAACCCAATGCGTCAAGTTCGGCCTGGTTGGCCCAGGTTATGTATCCGTTTTTATCTACCCGGTGTAGCGGAATGGCGGCATTTTCTATGAAATCTGTGAGCTCATCAACGCGTGATTGTAATGCCTGGATTTTTTCTTCACGCACGGCGGGATTTTCCTGTCTCTGCTTTAGTTCTTTCATCATCTGAGAGGGAATCAGTTTTTGAATGGAAGACGAAAGTTAGTTAATTTTTCTGATAGAGGTCATCATGTCTATGCAGTTGATATATTGATTGGTATATTTATTATAAACGTGGTACCTTTGTTTACTTCACTTTGGCACCATATTTTCCCGCCATGCCAGCTTACAATATCCTTAACTACAGAAAGGCCAAGCCCTGTGGTTGGCTCGCCGTTTAATCCATTTCGGCCTGCTGAAGTGAATTTATCGAATATCCGGGGAAGCTGATCTTCGGGGATTCCAATGCCAGTGTCTGTAAATGAAAAGCGCACCATTTCTGGTTCTTGTGTTATGGTAACTGTAACTGTATCTCCCGGGTGGGTAAATTTAAGTGCATTAGACATCAGGTTATTCATTACCTGCATGAATTTGGCTTCATCGAGCATAAGATAAATCTCGTCTTTATTGCTAAAGAAAGTGAAAGTGCGTTTGGTAGTGGTAGAACGACGGTATTCCTCTATATACTCTGCAATCTTTTTCACAATATTGATCCGTTTTTTATACAGGGTGATGTCCGTAGTTTCCATAAACTCGCGGCTCAGCAGGCTATTGATCATTTTTAGCGATTCTGTTAGTGTTTCGCTTACATGCTGCGCCCTTTGCTGCATCAGTTCGCTGGAGGCATCGTGCTTCATAAGTTGCAATACGGTTTGCGCTATGTTTATAGGGCCACGCAGATCATGCCCCAGCATATGGAGTATAGAGTTTTTTTTATGGGTATACTT
Organism: Pedobacter africanus; assembly: GCF_900176535.1. Taxonomy (NCBI): domain Bacteria; kingdom Pseudomonadati; phylum Bacteroidota; class Sphingobacteriia; order Sphingobacteriales; family Sphingobacteriaceae; genus Pedobacter; species Pedobacter africanus. The sequence goes on from NZ_FWXT01000002.1 coordinate 494,383, forward strand.
GGCAATCATTTCTACCTGGGCTATTTCATCGGTAATGTCATTGATGTTGCCCAGCAATAATGTTTGAGCACCGCTGCGTGCCAACAGGGGAAGCATTCTGAACCAGCGGTAGTTTTCGGGGCCCCTTGCCCGGAACTGGATCTGACCATTGAAGTTACCTTCCTTTAATTGTTTCAGCTGCTCCAGCAACAGGGGAAGGTCATCTTCATGTACCCTTTGAATTAATGCGGCAGATGAAATATCTCCATCGCCTATCCCTAATAGTTGTTTGATTTCCTGGGAAATAAAAAGCAGGGTCTCCGCATTTATATCGTAGGCGAAATGCAGGTTGTTTATAAACTGGATATCGCTGAATTGGTAAGGGCCGTTTTTCATAAGCATTAACTCTGGTTCTTTGGAGTTGACTAAATAACGATTGAAATTAGGTTTTTGTTTAATAGTTTACCTAATGTTAAAATTTATAGACACCTAGGTGTAAATACTAATATATTTAGTATTTTATTTGGAATTACGGATTTCTTTAGCCTAGCTTTGCATCACCTAGTTTTATAATCATGTCAGCAGAAAAGCAGATCATACATATGGATCAGGATGCCTTTTTTGTGTCTGTAGAAGTCAAAAAAGATTCGTCACTGGTTGGAAAGCCTGTGATTATTGGAGGTAGCTCTGATAGAGGGGTGGTGGCCTCATGTAGTTATGAAGCCCGTAAATTCGGTGTGCATTCGGCAATGTCTTCGCGTATGGCCAAAATGCTTTGCCCGCATGCTATTTTCATCAGAGGGAATATGGATGAATATTCCAAGGCTTCCCATGAGATTACGGATATCCTTAAAGACCGTGTGCCCCTGATTGAAAAGGCCAGTATAGATGAGCACTACATTGACATGACAGGCATGGACCGTTTTCACAGTACAGAAAAATATGCCCATGAGCTACGGGCCCTGGTGATGAGAGAAACAGGACTGCCCATTTCGTTTGGCTTATCGGTAAATAAAACGGTATCTAAAATGGCCACCAACGAGTGTAAGCCTAATGGTGAACTGAACATTATTCAGCCGGAAGTGCAGAATTTTTTAAATCCCTTGTCTATCCGCAAAATTCCTGGCTTAGGAGAAAAAACCTTTGTTAAGCTGAGCGACATGGGGATCAAAAAAATATACACCCTGGCGCAGGTACATCCCGAACAAATGAATTTTTTGCTGGGAAAGTCTGGCCTGTCTTTGCTGCAGAAAGCCAGGGGGATAGACAACAGCCCGGTAATCCCTTATTCTGAACAGAAATCTATCGGTACCCAATGTACCTTTAATGCAGATTCCATTAATATAGAAATGATCAACAACCTGCTGGTAGCGCAGGTAATGGATGTTGCTTTTCAGCTCAGGGAAAAGAAAAAACTTACCGCCTGCGTTACCGTGACCATTCGATATGCCAATTTTGAAACGGAAACCAGGCAAATGGCAATTGGCTATACCTCACTGGATACGGTGCTTATAGCTGCTGCAAAAGACCTTTTTAAAAAGATGTACAATAGAAGAATGTTGCTCAGACTGGTTGGGGTGCGCCTGTCTAACCTGGTGAGCGGATTTGAGCAGATTGACTTGTATAGTGAATCGCAGGAGCAATACAGCCTGGTGCAGGCACTGGATAAAATACGCAGAAGGTTTGGGCAGGATGCGGTAACCAGGGCTGCAGTGATGGACATTAAATTATAGGCCATGTACCTCAATGTCCATTCTTATTACAGCCTGCGGTATGGCACACTCTCTATTAAAGAACTGGTTGAAGAAGCCAGGGCCCGCGGAATTACCCAGATGGCGCTTACAGACATCAACAATTCTACCGGGGTGATGGAGTTTATGCGGGAATGCCGGGCCAATGGCATCAAGCCTATCGGTGGAATGGAATTCCGCAGGGACAAAAAACTCTTGTACATTGGCATTGCCCGGAACAGGGAAGGCATGAAAGAGCTCAATGACTTTTTGAGTTACCATAACCTGGAACAGAAAGTGTTGCCCGATAAGCCCTGGCCCTTCCGGCATGCCTATGTTGTTTATCCTTTGGGTGGCAAAGCCGAGCTCGAAGCCAATGAGTACATAGGGGTGCGTTTTGATGAGCTGCACCAGTTTTACAACAGGGAATCCGGAAACGCGGATAAACTGCTGGTACTTCAGCCTGTATTTATGGCCAGCAGAATTGGCTACCGCTTACATGAATATTTGCGGGGCATAGACCTGAATACCCTCATTACCATGGTAGAACACGAAGACAAATGCAAGGAAACAGATCTGTTCTTAAAACCTGGCGAGCTGGAAGCGAAGTTTAGCAAGTACGCTTTTATACTAGACAATACCCGCAGGCTGATGGACAGCTGCGTAATGGATTATCCAGAAGGAAAAATTAAACTGAACAGAAAAACATTTACCGGAAATGCCCATGACGATAAAGCTTTACTGGAGAAGCTGGCGATGGAAGGCATGTTGTACCGTTATGGCCCCAAGAACAAAGAGGCGCAAAAGCGGGTTAAAAATGAACTCAAGGTAATTGTAGACCTGGATTTCTGTGCTTATTTCCTGATTACCAACGATATTATTCAATATTCTATGCGCAGGGGTTATTATCATGTAGGCAGAGGTTCGGGTGCGAACAGTATGGTGGCTTATTGCCTGCGCATTACCGATGTTGACCCCATAACGCTTGATCTTTATTTTGAGCGTTTTTTAAACGCTGAGCGTACTTCTCCGCCAGATTTTGACATTGATTACAGTTGGGATGAGCGGGAAGATGTGCAGGATTACATCTTTAAACGCTACGGCAGGGAGCATACCGCATTATTGGGTACCATGTCTACCTTTAAAGACCGCTCTGTGATCAGGGAAATTGGCAAGGTTATGGGCTTGCCCAAATCAGAAATTGACGGATTTACTGATCCCAGCCGTGCTGCTGCCAACAGGGACAATGATACCTTTAAAAAGATCACGGCCATCTATGAGCTCATGGGCAAAATGCCCAACCAAAGGAGTATTCATGCTGGCGGCGTGCTGATTTCCGAAGAGCCGATAACTTATTATACTGCCCTGGATTTACCGCCTAAGGGAATGCCAACTGTACAATGGGACATGTACGAGGCCGAAGATATTGGTTATGATAAATATGATATCCTTTCGCAACGGGGAATTGGCCACATTAAGGAAGCGGTTAAGCTGGTGGCCCGGAACCAGGGCAAAAATATCGATATACACCAGGTAAAGGATTTTATGAAAGACCCTAACCTGAATGCACGGTTAAAAACAGGCAATACCATAGGCTGTTTTTATATAGAATCTCCGGCCATGCGGCAGCTGCTGACCAAGCTGGTATGCGACAATTACCTGACCCTAGTTGCGGCAAGCTCCATTATACGCCCGGGTGTGGCCCAGTCAGGTATGATGAAAACCTATATTCAGAATTTTCATGCTCCCGACAAGGTAAGGTACCTGCATCCAGTAATGCAGGAGCAATTAAAAGAAACTTTTGGGGTGATGGTATACCAGGAAGATGTGATTAAGGTGTGTATTCATTATGGCGGTATGGATGGCACAGATGCTGATATTCTGCGCAGGGGCATGAGCGGAAAATACCGTTCCCGTGTAGAGTTTGACCGTTTGGTAGAAAAGTTTCATGAGGGTACCTTGATGCTGGGTAGGCCCGAAGACGTTACCCGGGAAGTATGGCGCCAGGTATCGAGCTTTGCAGGTTATAGTTTTTCTAAGGCACACTCGGCCAGCTTTGCGGTTGAAAGTTACCAGAGCCTGTACCTGAAAACCTATTACCCGATGGAATTCATGGTTGGCGTACTGAACAATTACGGAGGCTTTTACACGCGCTGGTTGTATGTGCATGAACTGCGCAGGGCAGGGGCCAAGGTGCATCTTCCCTGTGTGAACCAAAGCAGTGCTACGGTAGCTATCCAGGCTAGGGATGCTTACCTGGGCTTTGTGGGCATTCAGGGCCTGGAGGCAAAGTTTACGGAACTAATTCCTGAAGAGCGGAGATTAAACGGCAGGTATACAGACCTGGAAGATTTTGTGAGGCGTACGGAAATCCGTTTGGAACAGGTGGTGATTTTGATCCGCTGCGGTGCGCTCAGGTTTACCGGCAAAAGTAAGAAAACCTTGTTGTGGGATGTGCATGCCATGTTGGGCCAGAAAACAAGACCATCGTCCCATTCGGAATTGTTTCATACCCCGGTAAAGCATTATAAAATGCCGGAGCTACAGGATACCCGGCTTGAAGATGCCTACCATGAGCTGGAATTACTGGGTTTTCCGCTCACGCTTTCGATGTTTGATTTGCTCAAAACACCGTACAGGGGAGATATCCGTACTAAAGACCTGATGAAATATGTTGGACAAACAGTGAGAATGGTGGGGCGGTATGTATGTGAGAAAACCGTACGTACCAAAAACAATAAGAAAATGTGGTTCGGCACTTTTCTGGATGCGGACGGTGATTTTTTTGATACCACGCATTTCTCAAACAGCACCCCGGTGTATCCGTTTAGAGGTGCGGGATGTTATTTGATTATGGGTAAAGTAGTTGAGGATTTTGGCTTTCCGAGCGTTGAAGTGGTTAAATTTGCCAAGTTGGAGATTGTAGGGAACCCGATTATGGATTGATTTTCCAATTACAGCTTTCTAACCAGATCTTTCCGCCATGGTGGCAAGAGGCCTGCTATGCTTTCTCTTCAAGATAATTTATAATCAGTGTTTCGATTTGAAGTGGTAAATCATTGTTAGCCGTATTATCAAGTGTATGCTCGGCTTTAGGATCTTTGGAAATAAATACACCTTTTTCTGCATCGAATTTAAGATAGCCCATATCAAAAAAACGTTCTTCAATGGCATGCGAGGAATCCATAGACTGGAAGTGAAGTTCCTTTACAGCTGATGAGTTTTTGTTGATCATAAGCCATTTGAAGCGATCTTTTTTAGGCGCATAAATGGGCAGCTTTGTGAGTTTGATTTCTACAATGCAGAACAGTTCATTATCCAGAAAATAGAGGCATTCAAAATCGACCGGCATTTACATTTAGTTGTTTTAGCCTGCAAATTTATTCTTTTTGTTCAATTGAAATGCTGGATTTTGGTTTACTTCCGAAATTATTGTGACTCCAAAAAAGTCATTAAGCGATAACACGTGTTTTTACCTTGTCTGAATGTTAAAAGCGTTATTAATACCTGTTTTTAAAATGTATGAAACATTTAGCTTTCCTGATCGGTAATGTAGTGGAAAGCGTTATTTTTAGATTTGTGGCTGCAGAGTGTTGGATAACCCTCTGCAGCATTATTAGGATAGCTTTCTTAAAATTGAAAAGGAGCGAATGATGAAACCCAGGATCTTAAGCAGTTATTGGTTTTTTTAAGTTGTTCAAATATTGATACAAATGCCTGGCGAGGCAGATGATTGTTTGGGACACAACATCTTCCGGATTACCCTTGAAAACCATTCTTTCGTCGAGTATTTGCTGCTTTCCCTGAATTCCATGAAGAAACATAGTGCCTACCGGTTTACCTGCTGTTTCGCTTCCACCGGGTGCGGTGAGCCCGGTGCAGCCGATGTGGATGTTAGCCGGAATGAGTTTTTGGAGGCCTTTTGTGATTGATCGGGTGACCGTTTCGGATTCAGGTGTAAATTCTTTGAGCTGTTGCTTAGGTACATCCAGCAGGCTGCATTTTAAATCGGCATCATAACAGACGATACCGCCTTTCAGAAATTTTCCCGCATCAGGTATCATCGCGAACTCAGCGCAAATACGGCCTGCAGTTGCGCTTTCGGCAAAGGCGATAGTCAATTTATGCCGGATCAATAATTTACCACATAGTTGTATGTCTGTATTAGCTATATCTTTTTTCATTGGAACACAATAGAGTCGGTTTGTTGAGCTCAGAACAATTTTGGTTTTGGGATTGTTCTGCTTAAAAGCTTACCACTATGAAAAATGTATGGAATGCCTTTAAGGGAGGAGTTACAGAAGCGCTTGAATGGCCGGGCATTAAAAAAAGCGGGAATGATAATCCAACCATTCTCCGCTTTCATCTAAATTAACGCTCTCGGATATATTACGCCTTATTTCCTGAATTATTGTTTACGTTAGTAAAATCAAGTATTTATTCTTTATTGCGTTTTATACTTATAAATTTTTAATAACTTTTGACAATAAGGAGGTAAGGCTTTTCAGTTCTGTCCTGGTAAGCGTTTTTGATGCGTTCTGAACAACCGTTTCCCGGAAATTTTCGGAATTGTCAATGATAAAACGCCCCTTATCGGCCACGCTCAGATTGAAGATCCTGCGGTCTGCAGCCGATTGTTCCTGTTCAATGAAACCATTCTCGATAAGAAATTTAAGTTGCCGGGAGATGGCAGGGGCACTGATATTAAAAGCCCTTGCTATTTGTTTACCGGTGCATTGATCATGCCGGTATACATACTCTATTATATTGTAGTGCGTTGCCGTCACACCATTGATGTCACCTTTATTCATGTTTGCCAATATGAAGCATTGCAGATCTGTAAATACTTCATAAAAAAGCTTTTCTTCTTTGTCCATTCCATTATAATAGTTAACTTTGTTAACTATTATCAAAGTTAATTAAAATGACGGAGATTATCATTACAAATGCCAGGCAAAATAACCTGAAGAATGTTTCTGTTGCCATACCCAAAAACAAGATTGTAGTTTTTACAGGTGTTTCAGGCTCGGGGAAATCATCGCTCGTATTTGAAACGATTGGTGCAGAAGCGCAGCGTCAGTTTAACGAAACACAAAATAGCTTTATCAGGAACCGGCTCCAGCATATTGGAGTAGCGGATGTAGATAAGATCGAAAACCTGAACGTACCCATTATCATTAACCAAAAAAGGCTTGGCGGAAGCGCCAGGTCTACTGTAGGAACAGCTACAGACGTTTATGCATCTTTGAGGCTTCTGTTTTCCAGAATGGGAAAGCCGTTTGTAGGGTATTCCAATGTGTTTTCCTTCAACAATCCATTAGGCATGTGCCCCGAATGCGAGGGGCTTGGCTTTGTGCAGACAGTAAAAGTTAATGCCCTTATCGATAAGCAGAAGTCGCTCAATGAAGGTGCAATTCTGTTTCCGACTTTTCAGCCTGGTGGCTGGCGCTTAACGAGATACACGCTGTCGGGCTATTTCGATAATGATAAAAAGTTGGGCGATTATAGTGAAAAAGAAATGGACAGACTTTTAAATGCCCCAGAACATAGACCTAAAAAGCCCAGTCCGGAATGGGGGAAGACCGTGAAATACGAGGGTATAATCCCCCGGATCGAAAAGGCATTTCTAAAAAAGGAATCAAAGGAAAACATCACCCGAAAAGAGGCTTTAAAAAATATCATTGTAACCAAGCCCTGCCTGGCCTGCGGGGGTAAAAGACTAAACGGTAAGATCCTGTCCTGCAAAATCCGCAATAAAAATATTGCGGACTGCACCGCGCTTTCCATAGACGGGCTTTTGGAGTTTGTTGATTCGCTTGATTCGAATACCTATGAAATTATACTTGATGAACTTAAAAAGAAGCTAAGGAACATCATAGGTATTGGGCTACAGTACCTGACCCTGGACAGGGCTACAAACACACTTTCGGGTGGAGAAAGCCAAAGGATAAAAATGGTAAGGAATCTTGGGAACAACCTCACAGACCTGCTCTATGTATTTGACGAGCCAAGCATCGGACTGCACCCACAAGATCTGCAGAACATCGCTTCAATTATCAAACAGATAAGGGATAAGGGAAATTCGGTATTGATTGTTGAGCATGACCCCGATCTTATCAAAATAGCCGATTGGATTATTGATATGGGACCACAGTCGGGAAAAAGCGGCGGTAAGATTGTTTATGAGGGAACTTTTGAGGGTTTAAAAAAATCTAAAGGAAAAACAGGTTTATATTTTGCAAAGGCACCTAAGGCAAATACCCAGCCAAGGAAGGCACAAGATTATTTGGAAATTGAAAATGCCTATCTCCATAATCTTAAAAACGTCAGCATAAAAATCCCAAAAAATGTAATTACAGTAGTTACAGGAGTTGCGGGATCTGGCAAGAGTACGCTAATCAATAAGGTACTACCTGAGTTTTATCCGCAAATAACGGTTATTGACCAATCTCTTTTTGCTGCCAGTATACGATCCAACCTGCTTACCTACCTTCACCTTTCAGATAATTTAAGGGAACGGTTTTCTAAGGCAAACCATGTTTCTCCGAAGCTTTTCAGCAAAAATAGCGAAGGTGCCTGCAAAAATTGCAAAGGCATTGGAGTAGAAAAAATTGACCTGGCATTTATGGAAGATATAGAACAGCCCTGCGAAGTTTGCGGAGGATCTGGATTTAATCCAGAGGTCTTAAAATACAGTTATAATGGTAAAAACATCATTGAGGTAATGGACATGACCGTTGAAGAAGCCATTGATTTTTTTCCTGATGAGTTGTATCACCTGTCTTTTAACATCCTGTCTACGCTAGGGTTGGGCTACCTGACTTTGGGGCAGCGACTGGACAGCTTTTCCGGTGGGGAAAGGCAACGCCTGAAATTAACGAGGGAACTTACACAATCCGATAAAACGATTGTTCTTGATGAACCAAGTACCGGTCTACACCCAAGTGATACCCAGAAGCTGCTGGATTTTATGGATGCCATGACCGAAAAAGGAAATACATTGATAGTTATAGAACATAATCTTGATGTCATTGCCCATGCAGATTGGATTATTGATATTGGTCCGGGAGCCGGGCAATACGGAGGAAAGGTTCTATTCTCGGGAACAGTTACTGAGCTATTGAAAGATAAGGTTTCTTTAACGGCAAAACACCTGAGACTGCATCTGGGTAAGCCGCCAATTGGAGATTAAAAAGCCCTAATGATGTCAATTCCTTTTATCTGAAATATGGTTCAGAGATTAGTCCGTCGCATCATGCGGTAACAACAAAAGAAATAGAGGTAGAAACGGGTAATAATTCTGTTCAGGAAAATGCTTCTGAGTTTAAAAGTGGCACCCTTTAGCCGAAAATACTATGAAATGCGCTTCTGCAATCTTTGGCAATTTCAATTGGCAATCCTTCTTTTATATGAAAGTGGATTTTGCCTTCCTGTGCAAAGCACCTAAGATAGCTTGTTAAAGCGCCAGGCTGACTATCAGACTGGAAAAAAAGTTGATGGACTTTGGCTATCTCGGCAAGCTTTTCATTGAAAAGCGAGGCCTGAAATGGAGTGGCAGCAACGCCTTTTGGGAATACGAACATATGTTACGATTAATTATTTTGTGTTTTCTTTACCCTTACGGCATTAGGTCCCTTAGGGCCTTTTTCAAGGTCAAATGTTACCTTGTCATTATCTTTTATAGGTTCCAAAAGCGCATTTTTATGTACAAAAATTTTGTTGCCGAATTTGCTTTCTATAATGAACCCGAACCCCTTTTCAGCGCTGTAATTTGTTACAATACCTACATTCTCTTTTTTGGACTCATCAGCAGGAGCCGCTCCCAGTTGGATGTCTTCCAGTTTTATTTCGCTTCCGGTCGGTTTAACTGGCTTGTCGGTAAAGTTACCGTTTTCGTCAACGTAAGCGATCATGTCTTCAAATGAAGTAGCGGCACCCTGTTTACGGTTTTCCATTTTCTGGGCTTTTTCCTGTTTCTTTTTTGATTTTTTCTTATTTCTTTCTTTTTTGGCGAACGATTCACCCATAGAACTCCTTTTTTATTGTAAAGCCTTTTAAATGGCAAAAATCTGATTTTGGAATATGGTGCTTAACCACATCCTTAATATGTTATTCAAAATATGGGGGCTAGAGAAGCAAAGACTGAAGAGGAGAAACTATTCCAACTATATCAGGCAAAGACAGAACCTTGTTATTTTTGACAAAGATACATTTAAATAACCGCAATAACTAATTTATAGATTGATACTGCGGTTAGATGGAAGCTGCCGTAAAGGTTTTGGAAAAAAAGGGTGGGCGATTTGTACCCACCCCTAGGATTGAGGCCTTCGTGAATCCAGGAGAAAACTATCGTTTTTTGACCTGTTTGGCTTCTTCTGTCATTTTTGAAAAGGACCTTTCTCTTTTACGTTTTTCGTGTTCTGAAGCGGAAAAATGCCAGGATTCTTTGCGCAATTTGAGATAGCTATTGTACACTTCAGGTGCTAACTGGCCATTGTTTACAGCTGCAATAACTGCACAGCCTGGTTCATCTACATGCCGGCAATCGGCAAAACGGCAGGATGATGCAAAATCTGCGACATCAAACATAGCTGTCAATATACCTGGATCGTCTGTAGCTAAACCAAATTCTCTGACCCCAGGAGTATCGATCAGAACTCCGGAACCATTCATCAATACCATTTCTCTACGTGTTGAAGTATGCCTTCCTTTGCCACTAGCGCTACTTGTTTCGGAAGTGGCAAATACAGCCCGATCGCACAAAGAATTAATTAAAGAGCTTTTTCCTACACCCGAAGAGCCTACAAATACTATAGTCTGTCCTTGCACAATAGATTTACGTAGGGGAAGCAGGGTTTCCGGATAATGAATGCTGGTGAAGAACACGGGCATTTGAAAAGAGAGGTGCGCTAATGATTGATTTACATAGTGACCGCTAAATTCGAGATCCGATTTGGTTAGTACCACTATAGGCTGAATACTTTCTTCCAGCACCTGAACCATAAAACGTTCTATCCGGCGAACGTTGAAATTGGCATCAAGGCTTTGAACGATAAAAGCCTTATCTACATGAGCAGCTATAGCCTGTTTATCTGATGCCGTGCCGCTTTTTCTTCGGTATAAAGTATGAACGCGGGGTAAAATATCCACTATCAGCCCTTTATCTTGGTCAAAAGGCTGAAATATAATCCAATCTCCTGTACAGGGCAGTTCGAACGACGGCCTTCCGTAAAGTAGATTGCCGGTTAGTTCGCATAGCAGCAAACCACGTTCTGAGACAACCTCGTAATTGGTTTTGTTTACTGCAGAAACACGGCCATGAAAAAGATGTTTATGTAAAGAGTTTTGCTTGAGCCGGAACAGCTCGTTGCTCCAACCATATAATGATAAGTTATTCACTTTTTGTAATTTAAAATGATGAAATAAGATCGTTTAATTCTTTCTTATCCGAATGGCTTGTTACATATAGATTGCCCCTGGTAACATGGGGATACCAAACAGAAAGGCTTAGAAACAAGGCACCCGGAATCAGGCAATCATTTCAGCCGATAAATTGCAATATGTGAATAGTTGTTGCATAAGCAACAAAGATAAGAAATATTATGGAAATAGCTTTAAAGCCCGTTAGATCCTTGGCCGGTTCCTGAAAAGCTAGGTTGTTACCTGCGGCCAAATATACACTTTAATTCATAAACACCTATATTAGCGCAGCTCAATGCTATCAAATCACCGCTATGAAAAATGAGTATTTAGAAAGCGTCATCAAGCAGTTTTTGTATTACAAAATGCTGGGCGAAAAAACATTTGATCAGGTCACGGAAGCACAATTATTTTTACAGCACAATCCGGATAGCAATAGTATTGCAATGATTGTAAAACACCTGTCGGGCAATATGCTTAGCCGCTGGACGGATTTTTTAACAACCGATGGCGAAAAGTCCTGGCGCAACCGGGACGGTGAATTTGAGAATGACCTGGAGTCTAAGGCGGAGATGCTCCGTTTATGGGAAAAGGGTTGGAAGGAAATGCTGGATACACTCGGCTCACTATCTTCAGGCGACCTGGGCCAGATCGTTTATATCCGCAACCAGGGCCATACTGTAATGGAAGCAATCAATCGGCAACTTGCTCATTATCCATATCATGTTGGGCAGATTGTGTATATCGGAAAAATGCTGGCTTCGACCTGGCAATCTTTATCCATTCCCAAGGGCAATTCAGCGGAGTTCAATGCGGGTAAATTTTCGCAGGAAAAGCATCGCGGACATTTTACAGATGAATTCTTAGATCCAGAGGTTTAAGGCTTACAAACAAGTTATTTTATGAACACCTATCGCTTTCATTTTAATAATGGCCAAAAAATCTCAGCTATTTTGTTTTGGTTTTTTGCCACGTTGCTGACTATTTCACTAACAAGCATTTCAATCGTTTTACTGGCACATCCGCACCCGCTTTTTCCGACCTGGCTATTGCTTATCTATTTACCATTAATGTTAATGGCCATTTACAGGCTGTTTAAAGTGACCTCCGAAAAGCGGCCGACAGAAATTGTTTCACTAAATAACGATGGTTTCATCAGTTCCTGTTTCGGTTCTGTTTTATTTTCAGAGATACAGGCCATTCGGGTTCCTGCAAGGGAAATAGGGTTGTTGGGTGGACTACGGCACGACTATTACAAAAAAACAGATGCTGACATTCCTTACCTGGAATTTTCGATCACCACGCAGAATGGAAAAATGTTAAAGTGGATATTGAATGAATGGGGTGGGCTTTATAATTCAAAAGAAGACTTTTTAATTTTCTTTAATTTTATCACAGCGCTAACCAATCAGCTGCATCAACTTTATCACGTTAACGAGCAAGATAACAGCTATTTAAAAATTCTTGATGAAAAAGGTCCCTGGGAAAGGCTACCTGAATAATTTTATTCCATTAGGGCTTTTATTTATCAATCTTGCGAAACATTTTTATCACGCTATTGGTTAAAGCCTATCTCAGATTCATTGTTGGTCGGATCAATTACAGTTCATAAAAAACTAACACATAAGAAACATGGAAACAAATAAGGAATACAACAAGCCCGGAGCGGCACATGTACCGCCTCAGTACACCGGATCAGAAATGGATGCAGTAGAAAAAATAGAACTGGCTTCCGAAGCAGAAGCAATCCATTTTTTTCAAACGGTGAAGGAACGTTTGCTGGATGTGAACCACTGGAAGGAAATTGCAGGCGGAGCTTCGTCTGACTTTTTTCTTACGGATGGGGAAGGGCACCCGGTGCAGCGAAAAGCAACAGGTGGCGATCACATCAGGATTGATATACCAGGACCTGGCCCCCAAACAGGTGGCGGATACGATTGGGTAACGATTGAAGAAATTAAAGCACAGGTAACCGATGATACGGAGGTATTGAGCATGACCGCCCGGCCATCTGCAAATCCTTTGGCCGACAGCCAGGATACAGCACATTTTCTAACTGATGAAGCAACATCCACTTTCCAGGTGAAGCGTATTGGCCATACGATCTATGCGGAAGAACACGGCCGCAATGAAGTAACTAATACAGATACGGAAAATACGCTGGATAACATCCGCAACACTTTTGTAGGCTGGGGCGCTAAGGCTGGCTTCTCCTATCCGCAATGGAAAGCATTGGTTAAAGGACTATTGAACCATAAAAACCCTTACTCTGCGTAATTTACAAGGGAATCAGGGTTTTGTTTTATTTGGCAACAAAATTAATTATTGGTTTATTGGAAGTGTTTTGGTGAAATTTGGCCAGCTGGTAAGTAAATATGATAGATGAAAATGTTGGGGACTATCCTTATACTGTACAGCTATGTGCCGGGTTTAATTTATATACTTTTGTAGCCGAAATGGAAACACAGCTGGTAGAGGATTTAGCTGAAATAAACCTTGATCTGATGTTTGCTTTACTACTGGGCGGTAAAGCAAACATGAAAAAATATTTATAATTAATCAATTCGATATTCGAAGTGATGCACCGGAATTAATGCTCCGGTGCTCCATTTGGATCCATCCATACAAATTCCCAATGGTGTCCATCAAGATCTTCAAAGCTATGCTGGTACATAAAGCCATAATTGCTGGCTGGATTAGGTATGGTTGCACCCGCTGCCTGTGCTTTATTAACCATTTCATCAACCGCATCTTTACTGTCGGCAGATAAACAAACTGTGCACTCTATTGATTTGTGCGCATCTATAATTTCTTTTTTAGTAAAGGTTTGGAAGAAAGGTACAGTGAGCAGCATTACATAAATGGTATCGCTAATGACCATGCAAGCTGCTTTCTCATCGCTGAATTGTGGGTTAAAGGTATAACCAAGTTTGTTAAAGAAAGCTTTAGATTTTTCGAGGTTTTTAACCGACAGGTTTACAAAAATTTGAGTGGCCATAATTTTATATTTTAATTTACTCAAAGGTAAAGTATGTTCATGTACCAGAAAATGTGTAAAAACGACAAGTTAAGGGGGGACTTGCGGCATTATTTGTTTATACACTGAATTGTTTCACGGTTTAGCCATGTCTGATTTAACAATGCTGGAAACTTTTTCCACTAAGAAAGGGAATAAAGCAGTTGAAACATTATCTCTTTAACATTGTTCTGAATACAATTAAATGAGATCATTATGGAAACTCCAAATCGTACCAGCGGTCGGCCTTTAAAAACAAGGGATGATAAGCGTGAGCACAATATAGATGCAACCAAAAGTATTTCCCAGATGCGGGAAGAGGTTGAGCATAAAAAAAACGATAAGCTGAGGGATCAAGCTGGCGAACAGGAAAATGGGCCTGATGATGATGCCATGAACTATAAAAGCGACCGGGACCACGGCGCTTACAACCCGGAAAATATTTAAGTCCAATATCTGGTATCGGTTATTGCTGTTATGCAAACAACATTATTTATTGACTGGTCTGCTTTTTTCATTGGGGAAGAGGACTGGGAATTTCTTATCGAGATTGCGCTTCGTACATTGATTATGTACGTTATCATCCTTTTGGGGCTGCGCCTGCTGGGAAAAAGAGGAGTGAAGCAGCTGTCTATTTTTGAGCTGGTAGTAATTATCTCCCTTGGTTCTGCAGCAGGCGATCCGATGTTTTACAAAGAGGTAGGACTGATGGTTCCGGTGGTAATATTTGCGATTATTGTGGGTGCCTACAGGTTTACCACCTATCTTACTGCAAAAAGTACAAAGATAGATGATCTGGTAGAGGGAAAATGTACGTATCTGATCAAAAACGGGGAGTTTTCCATTGACAATTTTTCAAAAGAAGGCCTCGCCCATGACGAGTTTTTTTCTGAATTGAGACAGCACAGCATTTCGCACCTTGGACAGGTAGATACTGCAATCCTGGAAACTTCGGGATCTTTGAGTGTGTACTTTTACGCTGATAAAGACGTGAAATATGGCCTGCCCATTATGCCTGTGCTTTTTGAAGCAGGTAGCTGTGAGATCCCCGCCAGCGGAAAATATGCCTGCTGTTTTTGCGGAAATATAGCAGATCTTAAACTAAAAAAGCAACATGCCTGCGAAAAATGCAAGCGCGATAAATGGGTAAAAGCAATCAATACGCTAAGAATTAAATGACGCAGCCTCAGAATATTATGCCTTTTACAAAAGCTGCAGGAATCGCCGGTTTTATTACCGTACATTTTATTACTAGCTTTAGACGATAATCCAGAAATGAAAATTGGCATTCTGCATGAACAGTAACTATGAGAAATATTTGAGTGGTGGAGGGGAAATGGGCGAACTTACCCGGAACTTTAACTGGGCTGCCACCTCTTTAGGGCCACCTGATAAATGGTCTTTAACCCTGCTTACTACAGTTAGTATTGTGCTTAACTCCAAATTTCCTATGTTCATCTGGTGGGGACCGCAACTTATTCAGTTTTACAACGATGCTTACCGGCCCAGTTTGGGAAGAGAGGGAAAGCATCCGGCTGCTCTTGGTCAGCAGGGTGCAGATTGCTGGCGGGAAATCTGGCCTGTTATTAAACCGCTTATTGATCAGGTACTGGCAGGAGGGGAGAGCACCTGGAGCGAAGACCAGCTGATCCCGATCTATCGCAACAACCGGCTGGAAGAAGTCTACTGGACTTTTAGCTATAGTAAATTGCCAGATGAAAATGGTGAGATCGCTGGTGTTCTGGTTACCTGTACGGAAACCACCAATAAGGTAATCACGCTAAACGAAACCAAAAAAGCAAAAGCAGAATTGGAATTCGCCATCAATGCTGCAGACCTGGGTACCTGGGACCTTGACCCGCTCACCAATAAGTTTATGGGTAATACACGGCTGAAAACCTGGTTTGGTCTACCTCCAGAAGCAGAGATTGAGTTGCATCGTGCAACAGACGTTATTCACGAAAGCGACAAGAAGAGGGTGTTAAGCGCAATTGAAACAGCTATGACCTATGAATCTGGAGGGCATTATGATATTGAATACACTATTGTAGGCGGGCTTGACGGTATCCCACGTCTGGTCAGAGCGGTTGGGAAAGCGATATTCAATGCGCAAAAAGAAGCAATCCGCTTTAGCGGAACTTTACAGGATATCACCACCGAACGCAATGCCCTAAACAAGCTTATTCTTGCTCATCAGCGACTAGAACTGTCATTAGACCAGTCACTATTGGCAAAAAAAGCAGCGCAACTTGGCACTTTCGATCTGGATTTGCTGAACGGAACAATGGAATGGGATGAGCGTTGCCGAATCTTATTTGGGATCAGTCACAAACAGGAAGTTTATTATGAAAAGGACTTTGTGGGCGGGCTGCATCCTGAGGACCGGGAAAGAATTCTGAAAACAATTGAAGGCGTTCTTGATAAAACCAAAACCAATGGAAATTATGATGTCGAATACCGGACAATTGGCGCAGATGACGGTGTAATCAGGTGGGTCAGGGCAAAAGGTAAAGCCTATTTTAATGCTGAAGATAAACCTGTTCGCTTCATTGGCTCGGTGCTGGACATTACTGAGCAGAAAACGGATGAGATCCGTAAAAACGATTTCATTGGTATGGTTAGCCATGAGCTGAAGACTCCGCTGACTTCTTTAAAGGGCTATATACAGTTCCTTGGCCAACATGCTGGAAAAAACGGTGATAAGTTAAGCTCAGATATTCTTGGCAGAGCTGATTCACAAATCACTAAAATGGCAACCCTGATCAACGGTTTTCTGGACGTATCCAGGCTGGAGGCAGGAAAAATCAATCTGGAAAGACGGCCGGTTGATCTGAGCATACTTATAGCAAATGTGATTGAAGACCTTACTGCGACTTCCAGCACGCATCCAATCACAATGATCTCGTGTAAGCCTGTCCTTGTAAATGTGGACGCAGATAAGATCGCTTCGGTTATCAATAACTTGTTAAGTAATGCGGTTAAATATTCCCCAACTGGCAGCAACATTGAGGTCCGTTGCGAAATGAAAGGGAATACTGTCAAAGTAATTGTAACCGATGAAGGACCAGGCATCAGACCTTCAGATACCGAAAGACTTTTTGAGCGGTTTTACAGGGTGGAGGATTCCGGTTCCAAAGTTATTCCCGGATTTGGGATAGGACTTTATCTCTGTGCTGAAATCATTGAACGGCACGGTGGAACGATTGGCGTAACCAGCGAACCAGGGAAAGGTGCTGATTTTCATTTTATACTCCCTTTAACGAGCGCAACCTATTGAAATCTATAGCCGGGCCGGGTGCCCCGATATGGTAGTTGTGGAAAACCCATCAAAGGTTGATAAATATCCTAAACTTCTGCGTTTCAATTCAGTTAACTATATAATTGTATAGTTATAATTCTAAAATGCTGAGGTATGAAAAAGTGTATTTATGTTGTAGAAGACAACGCTGCAGTCAGAGATGTTATTGAATTTATGCTTACAGAGGATGATTACGATGTGGTAATTTCTTCAACAGTTCATGATTTTTGGGAGCATATGCGGCTTCGCATCCCTGATATGATTGTGTTGGACATTAAATTGCCGGACGGGAACGGCCTTGAAATTTGCAGGGAACTTAAAAGCAATATTAAAACCTATACCATTCCTGTAATGGTAATGTCAGCCAACAACTACCTGAGCAAAGTCAAGTCGCATTGTGCTGCAGATGAGTTTATCAATAAGCCTTTTGACTTAAACGATTTTGCCCACCGCATCGAATATCACGTTGCCAGTTGATTTAAGATAAGGTTAAAGCTTATTTCAGCACGGGCCTTGGGTCAAATATGACCTTGATGGTCATGATTTTTCCGTTGCTTACGCCGTACCATCCTGCTGTTAATATGCTTGTGCCACCCATGTCTATGCTGTAGAGCATGGCTACATCATTTTCATCGGCAACGGCTTTTTGTACCTCATATTTGAACTTCATTTTCTTCATGTCTTCGATGTAAACACCGGCACCTTTTCTAGATCCCAATACACCTTCAAAACTCATGTCATCATCCAGGTACTTTTTAGCAGTAGCAAAATCTTCCCGATTTAATGCATGAATAAACGTGAGTACTATATCCTTGCTTTTCATCTGTACTACTTTTTTAATTCTGACTCGGTATGCATGGCGCAAACCCAACTATCTTGCTGTTTAACCCAGGTTGATGTGCAGACACATTTTTCGGTAGATCCCTGGCCCTTAGCGGAATATGCGAGTTCAACAAGATAGGCTACAACAGCAATGTCTTCCCCGATAATTTCACTTTCGGTTTCGGAAATACTCAGTACCTTCAGCTGATTCCCTTCAGCCGAATCAAACATTTTTTTAAAAGAAGGTTCATCCACACTTCTTACCCCGTTTTTGCCTGCCACAATGCAAGGGAAGCGGGTAAGGCTTCTTACAGTATCAAAATCATGGTTTTCCATCGCTTTCCAATACTTTTTTTCCAGATCAAGAATTTGGTTTTTCATAGGTATAGGATTTGTTTTCTGTAATCTTAATTTTTGAACAGTGTAATAACAAACCAGCTCACATATGGTTTGTTATTATACTATTCAATTTTCCATGCCTGACTGATTACCGCGCTTATCGGGGCGATCATGGGAGCTGCTCCAAATTTTTCCGATAATTCCGTTTCCACCTTAATGATGATTTCATCTATCCAAGCGGGATTATGTTTTTTTATTTCCTGAAAAACAGCTCCACTATACACAAGACCAATTGCAGCTGCCCTGGCAGTAACGCAAAAGGAACTCTTTTGTACCTTTTCTACTGCTATTTTTGAAAACCCCGCTTGTTCTAATAATGGCCTGATGATGGCCTCATCATTCATGGAAGTTGCCAGATTGTACGAGTCGGGTAGTGCACCTTCAATATATTGCTCTGCCACCAGGCGGGAAATATAGGATGGCCCATTGTTTTCTAATTTATCCCAGGTGCTAAACAAAATCATACCTCCTGGTTTCAATACACGATAAGCCTCGTTAAACGCTTTTTGCCTGTCAGGTACAAACATGTAACCAAAACAACATACGACCAGGTCGATGCTATTGTTGTCAAAAGGAAGCTCCTGCGCATCTATAATTCGCCATTCAATTTCGAGTTCGCCTGGTTTTTCTTTGGCAACGGCAAGCATATCCCCGTTGATATCTGAAGCGATCAGTCTGGCAGAAGCTGGAATTCGTTTGCGCAGGTGTTGTGTAACACGGCCTGTTCCGGCAGCAATTTCGAGCGCAAGGGAAACTGAGGAAGGCTGAACACGTTTTGCTACTTCAATGGCATAAGGCTCAAAAAACATAGGGCCCAGAAATTCATCGTAATGAATGGCACTTTCTTTTTCCATAGGTGATTGTGTAATATTCAAAAATACTGAAAATAACGGTATCATTGCATTTTGATAAAAGCCACTATGGAACCGCTAAAAGAGATGTTTAACCTTGAATTCTACCAGCATTATGCGACTGTATTTTCTGATGTGGACAGAAATTTTAATGCTCCTGCATTCTTAAAAGATGTTACCGCTAATCTGGACGAACTTGAACTAAATGGACGGCTCAGAAATACAGCTGTGGTTCTACAAAAGCATTTGCCTAAAAGCTTTGAAGCGGCTGTTGATATCCTGTACAAAGCAGCACCGGCCTTAAAAAGAGGATATACCGCATTGGTATTGCCTGATTTTGTGGGGCTTTATGGTAAAGAACATTTTCAGCGTTCTATGGAAGCACTCAAAGATTTCACCTCGCTGGGCTCTTCAGAGTTCGCGATCCGGGAATTTCTAAGGGTGGATCTGGACAGGACCCTTAAAGTAATGCAACAGTGGGCTGAAGATAAAGATGAACATGTGAGACGACTTGCTTCGGAAGGCAGCAGACCACGATTGCCATGGTCGTTTAAACTGGAGCAGCTGATTAAAGATCCGGCACTTACTGCCAGTATCCTTGAGCGATTGAAAGCTGACGAGTCAGCTTACGTAAGAAAGTCGGTGGCAAATCATCTAAATGACATTTCTAAGGATAACACCAGTTATATGTTGCAGCTGGTAAAAAGCTGGGACAGCGGTAATCTCCATACCAGCTGGATCATTAAACATGCAAGCCGGACACTCATCAAAAAGGGTAACCAGGAATCACTATCGCTGTTTGCCTTTGAGAAAGATGTAAAATTACAGATTGATAATTTTAAACTGAGCTCCAATCAACTTCACCTGGGACAAGATTTGCAGTTCGGGTTCGAACTGAAGAGTATAAAAGATCAGCCGCAAAAGCTGGTTATAGATTATGCCGTTCATTACATAAAAGCTTCAGGAGAACAATCGAAAAAGGTTTTTAAGCTAAAGGAACTTACACTACAGCCGCATCAGGTGCTGCAGATTACCAAAAAGCAATTGTTTAAAGACCTGACCACCCGTAAACATTACTCTGGAACGCATATCCTTGAAATTATAGTAAATGGCCAGGTATTCGGGGCTAAGGAATTCGAGCTTCATTGCTAATACAGGTCAGTTGCCGCGCTTAAAAAGGCCTGAAAGCTGGCCGGCTTGTTAAGGGAGAAAAAGACCAGGGAATTGAGGAAAGTATAACAATAAGGCCAATGGTAAACCACAATGCCATGATGCGGTACTTTTGCCGGGCATCCTGTGTTTTACTGACTTTTTCAGACGCGATGCTGATTATAAAAACTGCAATCGTCATCATGGTAATGTGCTCCATTCCGAAAAACCTGATTTCCCTCAGGTGTACCCCCGTTTTAAAGTTATTCAGAAAATACCTGACAATTGGACTAATGAAATATAGAATAACACCAATGCAAAATTGAACCTGTAAAATTTTTACAGCAATAAGCATAAGGGTGTTGTCGAATGCAGAGAAATCCTGTTTCCTGAACTTGCCCCTGTATGCCCTGAAGATGGCAAAAAGAAGTGAAACAACTACCAGCCAACGGACCAAAGAATGTAAAGGAAGCAATATCTGGTACATAATTACGCGAATATAAAATAAATATCCTCAACAGGGGGTAACATTGTAGGGCTAGTATTGATATATAGCTAAACTAAACAATGTAAAACCATGAAAACTAAAATTACAATAACTGCTCTCCTGCTGATCTCAGTGAACATAAGCTTTGCACAAGAAAACAGGCTATGGTTATTGCTCGGAGCCGGTGCCGTTAATACCTCCAAAACCGGAAAGGACAATCTGATGGGGAACGGGTATAACATAGAAGCTGAAGCTTTTGTTCCTTTTTATAATAAGAAGGGTTTTTCGCTGGGGGGCGTTTTGAACGGAAGCTATACCAGCATCCGCAATCTTTCGCCAGATAATGCCACAGTAGCCAGCAAGTATCAGGTATATGGCGGCTCTGTAGCTGTAAATAATGAAACTGCTGGAAAAGCATCAGGCAGCTTTTCTGGCTTATTGGGTGCACAGGCGATTTTGAAAGCTGGAAATTTTAGCATCTTACCCGCTGTTAGTGCTGGTTATTTGCGTTTTGATCAACAAGGGTATACACAAACCGGCTCCGCTATGATGAACAATGGACAAAGCGGGGAGATGGTACTGGTAAAAACGGAAAAACAAAAAAATGAAGGGCTGGTATTGAAACCACAATTAAAACTTGGGTATGCGCTGACGACTAATTTCACACTGTTTATAGCTTCTGCCTATACCGCGGGCCCGGCATTACAGCATACTTCAGAACACCTGGTTCCGCAGGGAGGGTTTAACGACAAAAATACCTATGAAACCAGTCAGCTGTCCAAAGGGACCTGGGAAAGCCAGACTACTGAAAGCAGGTATCGCTCCGTTAATTTTAACGCGGGTATAATGCTGGGATTAGGTAAACGAAAAGCAACAAAAGGCCCAGGAGCAGCTTCATCCTCTTATGCCGCAGGTCGTTTATCCATGACGCCAACCAGTGCCAGACAAACACCAAATACAAGCTTCGGAAAAAAAGCAAGCGCAATTACGGCCGACGGGCCAACCAATCCGCTTTACGATGATAAAGGACTGGAAGGAACTAATCCTCTTGCCAGACCTGGCAATCCTATTGGTGGTATTATTGTTAAAGGCGGGAAAAATCCCGGGGGTAATGCGATCAGTTTAATTACCGACCAAAATGGTAAAATAAATTTTACTGTTACCGAAGTAGGTACCTATACACTTCGCATTACAAGTCCGGATACAGCCGGAAGCGATGAGAACTCAACAAAGAGCCAGAGAAAAGGCAGGACATACACTGCCGGCAGAAAGAACGAAACTCCCAATGCCGGTATAATGGCCGGGCTGGGGAACCCCATCGGTGGTATTATAGTTAAAGGCGGAAAAAATCCCGGTGGAGGTGCTTTTAATTTAATTAGTAACGACAACGGAGAGGTGACTTTTACGGTTAATGAGCCGGGAGCATACCAATTGCAAATTACTGCACCTGAAACTTCGGGGAAAAGCATCAGCTCAAAAGGGGTATCATCTGTAAAGCCTGCAAAGTCAAAACACTAGATATGTAACCATGATTTGTTAAAAAATGTTAAATCCATTTGAGAATTTTAATTTGTTTTTTTGATTTGTATTCATCATTCTAACCTATTGAACAGGCATTTTTTAGACTATTATTATAAATTCTAGTGTATAGATCATGTTAGGTAAATTTTCACTCAGCGCGCTCTTCTTATTTATTTTTACACCGGCCCTTGTGCTGCATGCTCAAAGTCTGGCTCCAGGTGTTGATGGCCGATCTGCTTTTACTGCAAAGCTGGTCAACATTGAAGCTGCAACCAACGAAACCTTTCGTTACAATGCGACGCTGCATAATGGAGCTGGCAAAGTGGCTGTTTTCGAATTTAAAACCAATCTGCCAGTGGGCTGGATGATCAGCTACAAAGTTGATGGGAGCCAGGTAACTTCACTTAATATGGATCCGGGAACCACCCGGGACCTATCTATTGAGGTTAATGCTTCGGCAACTGCCGCACCCGGCAAATACAAATTGCCGGTAAAAGCAATATTTAATGCCGACACCCTGTCCCTGAACCTGGAAGCCGTTGTAAAGGGGGCTTATGGCATCACATTAACCACGCCAACAGGAAAGTTGAGCGAAGAACTTACCTCTGGGAGTCACAAGGAAATCCACCTGGAGTTGAAGAATTCAGGTACACTGCCGTTGAATGACGTTGAATTTTCTGCTCAATTGCCTACCAATTGGGAAGCCACTTTTGAACCCTCAAAAGTCAAGCAGTTGGATCCCGGTAAAGTGCAGGCCGTAACCGCAAAACTGAAAGTGCCCGATAAGACAATAGCAGGCGATTATGCAGCCACTTTTACTGCAACAAATAGCAATGGGAATTCCCAGGCAGCTTTCAGGATGGTGGTAACAACCTCTCTGCTCTCTGGATGGATTGGCATACTGGTTATCCTTGTTGCTGTTTCGCTGGTATATTATCTCATCCGAAAATACGGCAGAAGATAGCAAAAATGATGGATCCTATCATACAACTCCAGGACCTGAGCAAATGCTATGGTTCTAAGAAAGCTGTTGATCAGCTTAGCCTCGACATCTATAAGGGAGAGATCTTTGGTTTGCTTGGGCCAAACGGAGCGGGTAAAACAACCACTATACTGATGATGCTGGGTCTCACTGATCCAACCAGTGGTTCTGCCTTTGTGTGTGGGTATAATGCCACAAGCAACCCAATTTCGGTGAAGAGAAAAGTAGGTTATATGCCCGATAGCCTGGGTTTTTATGATAACATGACGGCTCAGGAAAACCTGAGCTACATTGCCAGGCTAAACGGGATTCCTGAAAAAGAGATCGGGAAACGCACTGCAGAACTGATGGAAATTGTGGGCCTTTCTTCGGTATCGAATAAGAAAACATCAACCTTTTCCAGGGGCATGAAACAACGCTTAGGCTTGGCTGATGTCCTGATTAAACAACCGGATGTAATTATCCTGGATGAGCCAACCCTTGGTATTGATCCCAGCGGCGTAAAAGAATTCCTGACACTTATCAAACGCTTGAGCAAAGAACAGGAACTGACCGTTCTGCTTTCTTCGCACCACCTGCACCATGTACAGCAGGTCTGTGACAGAGTAGGGATCTTTGTGGGGGGCAAGCTATTGGCGCATGGCAATATCGATGCGCTATCGGGTAGTCTTTTTAATAGTGAGGGGCTTATCGTATCCATACAATTGGCAGCTGACATACCCCAGATATGGCCGTTTAAACAGGAGCTGGAACAATGGGAGAGCATTAAGCAGATCAGGGTAAATGACAGCACCGTAGACTTTGAGTGTAAACAAGACATCACGCCGGCACTGGTTCGTTTTTTTGTTGAAAAAGGTTATGACATCCTTGGAGTACACCAGAAAAAATACGGCCTGGATGACATCTACGAAAAATATTTTGAAGATATTAATTGAAGACAATGAAGAGTCAATCACTTTCCCGTCCTTTTAGTGTGATGCTTCAAAAAGAAATGGCAGACCATATCCGAAGCTGGCGTTTTATCGTGCTTATTGGTTTGATCATACTTACGTTTGTTGCATCAATGTATGTATCTCTGGGCAACATCAGGTCTGCCCTGAGCAATGCCAATGATCCGGATCGTACTTATTTATACCTGAAACTACTGACCACTACAGATAATTCCATACCGCCATTTCACGTTTTCCTGAGCTTTCTTGCCCCTTTATTGGGCATTAGTCTGGGTTTTGATGCCATCAATGCCGAACAGAATACCGGAACACTTACCAGACTTATGGCACAACCTGTTTACAGGGATAATATCCTATTGGCCAAATTTGTGAGTTCCCTTATGATGGTGGGTGCCCTATTCCTGGTTCTTGCCCTGCTAATGATAGGCGGGGGGCTACTCCTGACAGGGGTAAGAATGGAACCCCAGGAATTTCTACGGATATTGGGACTCATCGTAATCACGATTGTTTATGTCGGGTTTTGGCTGAGCTTATCCATTGTATTATCGGTCAGGTTCAGGCAGGCAGCAACCTCTGCGCTAACTGCCATTGGTTTATGGCTGTTTTTTACGGTATTCTACCAAATTGTTGTTAATCTTGTGATCCGGTCTTTTTTGCCTGACCCTGCTTTTTTGAGCCAGGATCAGATTCTGCATTACAATGAGTTGATATTGGATGTATTGCGCATTGCACCTAACCAGCTTTATACAGATGCCAGTACCACTATGCTGATGCCCTCGGTTCGAAGCCTGGGGCCAATGACCATGGAGCAGATGGCGGGAGCAATACCTGCTCCTTTGCCATTCAGGGAAAGCTTAATGATTGTTTGGCCACAGGTGAGTGGTTTGATAGGGGCAACGGTTGGCTGTTTTGCACTTGCCTACTATCTGTTTATGCGCCGGGAAATCAGGAGTTAAGTCAAATTAGCTCTGATAATTTCATATGCATTTATAAATTTGCCGGGATTGTTAATTTTAAATACCTTGCCGTAACAGCAATTTTAAATGGATACGAATAAACCCAGCACCGCAATTCTGCAGACAAAACCACATTTTAATATTCTGGACGGTTTAAGGGGCGTTGCTGCCCTGGCCGTTGTGGTATTTCATTTTATGGAATGGGCCTATTCCGATTTCAGCACAAATTTTATTGCGCATGGCTTCCTTGCGGTTGATTTCTTCTTTTGCCTTTCGGGATTTGTGATCGGATATGCTTATGACGACCGGATAGCACAGATGGGCGTTCTGGAATTTTTTAAATCGAGGATCATACGGCTGCACCCCTTGGTGATAGCCGGATCAGTATTGGGCCTCCTGGCATTGTTGTTTGACCCATTTGCCGGAAGCCCCGAAGCTTACAACACAGGTAAGATTGCCCTCTTATTTTTGTGCTCGGCATTCCTTATTCCTTTACCCTTAATGGCCGACCGTGGGTTTAACCTGTTTGGCTTAAACGCCCCCTCATGGTCCTTGTTTTGGGAGTATATGGCCAATATAGTTTATGCATTGATACTCTGTAAGCTCAGCCGCAGGTACCTGTGGCTATTGGTCATCATTTCGTCAGGGGCGCTTTGTGTGGTAGCTTACCGTTCCGGTAATTTGCTGGGTGGCTGGAGTGGCCCAACGTTTTGGGATGGAGGGGCCCGGATTTCTTACTCTTTTTTAGCTGGGCTTCTGGTTTACCGTTCAAACTGGATCATCAAAAACAAACTTGGATTTATTGGCTTGTCTGTATTGCTGTCCCTGGCTTTTGTTATGCCATTTTCTAAATGGAACTGGGTAACTGAACCTTTGGTAGTACTGTTTTACTTTCCTTTGCTCATCGCTTTGGGAGCGGGCGCTACTTTAACACCCGGCTTACAAAAGCTTTGTGTCTTTTCGGGAAAGGTATCTTACCCCTTGTATATGACGCATTATGCAGTTTTATGGATGTTTGGCAATTATTACACCAATCATAAGCCTGGCACGATACAGCTGACGTTAATTATTATTGCCGGCATGATCTTGCTTACCGGGGCAGCTTACCTGGTAATGGTGCTTTACGATATCCCCCTGAGGAAATATCTAAACAATAAACGCCTGCAATGGAAAAAATGAAAATTTATGGGCAGGAAGGCTATGTTCAGCACCCCAAATATTTTACTAAAGGTTTGTAAAATAGCTGCTTAATCAGATTGCGTATTGAATTTAATAATTATTTAACATCAGCCATCGAAATTCTTTAGTTTTGGAGCATTGTGTTTTATGATTTTGATGCCTATGGTGAACAATGAAAAAATAATAGAAGTTTTAAATTCCTCACCCAGCGTAGGGATGCTGAAGCTGCGCAACAGGGAAATAGTAATCGAATTTTTAATTGAGACTTTTATCAATGGGCAAGCTGTTGTATCGTCGGATCAGATCCATAACCAATTGGCCGATTACCTGGATTATAAACAGGTAGAACTTGACGAAGATATCGATATTGAGGTATTTGATACTTATGAAGTAAAAGCCAGGAAATATATACGGAAGTGGACAGATAGTGGTTATCTGACGAATTACCAGGACGACAAAGGCGAGGTGTTTTACGAACTCTCTGCCCATGCCAGCAAAACGATAGACTGGCTAACGAGCCTGGAGAAAAAAGAGTTTGTTGGGGCCGAATCCAGATTTAAGGATATTTTTAGTCAGCTAAGGGACCTGGTTGAATTTACGAACGACGATCTGCAAAAGCGCATAGACATTTTAGAGCAGAAGAAACAGGAAATTGAGCAGCAGCTCAATGGCTTACGCAGCGGCGAAACTGTAAAGGTTTATGAAGACTTTGAAATCATTCCACGTTTTAACCAGCTTAACCAATCGGCAAAGGAGCTACTCTCCGATTTTAAGGAAGTAGAAGACAATTTCAGGGAAATTACCCGTCATATTTACCTGAAGCACGCTGAAGGAAACCTTACAAAAGACCATATCCTTGAATTTACATTTGATGCACTGGATGAGCTTAAGGAGAGCCAGCAGGGTAAAAGTTTTTATGCCTTTTGGTCTTTTTTGCTTAACCCAGACTTACAGGAAGAATGGGGGGAACTGAGCAAGTCGTTGTTTAACCGCCTGGAAGATAAAGATATTGTAGCCGGAGACTTCTTTCTGAAAGACATGAAGAAATTCCTGCACGCCTCCGGACAGAAAGTATATAAGGCTAACGATAAGATGGCCGAAAAGCTGAGCAGGGTAATCAGGGAAACCGAGCACTCCAAAGTACACGCTACGCGAAACCTGATCCACGAAATCAAAACACTCCTCATCGAACTCGGGAAGAAAAAGAAAAAGCCGGACGCCGGCTTTATGCTCGAGGCGGAACCGGAGATCAGTTTACCATTCGACCGTAAGCTTACGCTGGAGCAAACTGAAGAGATCATGTATAAAAACCGTCCGAAAAGGGCCGATACTGATATCCTGCAGGCCACGCACCTGGTAAAACTGTTCGGACAGAAGCGCGTAGACAGGGAATTGATCAGAACCAATATCAAAAAGATACTGGCCGATAAAACACAGGCAAGCCTGGCAGAAGTGATTGAAATGACCGGAGGACTTGCTGAAGGACTGCCCGAGTTGTTTGGCTACCTGTCGGTAAGCAAAGATTTTAAGCATACCATTAATAAAGACAAAGTAGAGCGGATCTTATTTGATCGTGAGGCCCGCAAATCTATTCATATACCCGAAGTAATATTAACTAAATGAGCAATTTGCAAAATAGGCTGAAACCCTATTCCAAAGCAGTGGTTAAACTGCTCAAGAATGGTACAGTTTACAGCAGTTCGTCTGTATGGGAGGAATTGCTGCACTACCAGGAAGAAATACAGGAATACATCAATGTAATGGGCCTGGAACTGATCGTAAGAAAAGACGATGGACTGGCCTTTGTAACCCAGTTTGAAGACGAGGATGGGAATACCCTGGGCCTGGTAAGCAGGCGACAGATTGGCTTTGAGGCCTCTATAGTTCTGGTGGTACTGAGACAGCTGCTGGAAGAATTTGATAACAATCCTACCCAGGTTCAGGCTACAGAGAAATTTATTAGCCACACCGGTATAAGGGAAGAAGTTGAGCTCTTTCTGCCCGAGAAATACAACCGCGTAAAATTATTGCAGGAACTGGACACTTGTATCAAAAGGCTAACCGAGCTTGGCTACCTGAAAATTGTGAAACAGGAGGCCGATCCTTTGTACCAGATACAGCGGGTAATTAAAGACAAAGTAACCATAGATATATTGAAAGATTTTAAATTGAAGCTGGAGGAATATGTATAGTCTGTTTAGCACCAGTTCTGATAAAGCAGGTTTCAGACTGCAATACATGGAAGTATATAACTGGGGTACTTTTGATGGAGAAATTTTTCGCATTTCGCCTAAAGGGAACAACTCTTTACTTACAGGGGCAAACGCCTCGGGTAAAAGTACTTTTATTGATGCATTGCTAACCTTGCTGGTACCCGTTAAAAACGACCGGTTCTACAACCAGTCCTCGGGTGCAGAGAAGAAGGGCGACCGTACCGAAGAAAGTTATGTGTACGGCCATTATGGCAATATCCAAAAGGAAGGAGAAAACAGCACCACAACCCAAAAGCTGCGCGACCATACCGCATATTCGGTTTTGCTGGCCTGTTTCGAAAATACAGACGGACAGGTGGTAACCTTGTTCCAGCTGCGCTGGTTCAGCAATAATGAGCTGAAACGTTCATTCGGGATTGCCCGTATGCCTCTGGAAATTGAAAAGGATTTTACTCCTTTTGATGGCAAAGGAAACTGGAAAAAGCGTTTGGAAAAGTTATACAACACCGGGATCCAGAAGAAACGTATAGAGTTCCAGGACGGACCGGTGAAATATGGTGAGCGTATGGCCCAGTTGTTAGGGATGCGTTCTGTAAAAGCATCGAGTTTGTTTAACCAGGTGGTTGGTGTAAAGGTTCTGGACGATCTTGATGATTTCATCAGGGTAAACATGTTGGAGCAGCTGGATGCCGAGTACGAATTTCTGCAGCTGAAAGATAATTTCATGACGCTCATGGAGGCTAAGGTAAATATTGAAAAAGCCAAAGAGCAGATTGCCCAATTGGTGCCAATCAACGAATTGGCCCTGCAACTGGAAGAAACCGGAAAAAAACTGAAGACACTCGAGGCAGACAAGGAAATAGCTGTATACTGGTTTACCGCAAAAGGAACGGAACTTACCGCCAAAGAGTTGGAAGCACTGAAGGCCAGAATGACTGTATTGAATGATGAAATTACAGCCTTAAAGGCCAAGGAAGAAAACCTGAAGATCCAGGAACGCGACCTGGCAATTGCAATAGCCAATGATGAAGTGGAAATGCAGATTGAAAAGCTGGTTGAAGACATTGCCAAACTGGAACGCAGTCGTGAACAGTCTAAATTCCGGGCCGATAGTTATAATGCACTTGCTTTCGGACTTGGCTTACCCAAAGATCCGAGCCGGTCTGTATTTGATGAATCGAGGTTGCTGGCAGGGCAGAAGAAAAAAGACTGTGATGCACAACGCCAGGCCGAGGATGAGCTGGTAAGGGCTGCCCGTAATGAAGAAGACCA
This sequence comes from Pedobacter africanus, assembly GCF_900176535.1. NCBI lineage: Bacteria > Pseudomonadati > Bacteroidota > Sphingobacteriia > Sphingobacteriales > Sphingobacteriaceae > Pedobacter > Pedobacter africanus. The sequence continues at coordinate 524,607 of NZ_FWXT01000002.1, forward strand.
GCTTAATAACCAGGTAGAGGAATTGATAACTACGGTGCAGTCACTCCAAAAGAACAAAAACAACATTTCGGGCCGCGAGGCAGACATCAGGGAAGACATACTAGCCCACATTGGGGCAACTGCCGACGAACTGCCTTTTATTGGTGAGCTGATAAAGGTGCGTGAAGAAGACAACCAATGGGAGCCTGCAATTGAAAAAGTACTCCATAATTTTGCGTTACGCATTATTGTACCCGAAAAATATTACCGGGAAGTGAACGCCTACGTAAACAGGACCAATCTGCGTGGCCGTATCACTTATCAGCGCTACCAGGGCTATACTTCTATGGGCAGTTTACGTCGGCAGGTTTATGAAGACAACCAGCTGGTAAATAAGCTCGAATTTAAAGAATCGAGCAATTATGCCGAATGGCTGGAAGAGATGATTGCCGGACAATTTGATTATGCCTGTGCTGAAAGCCTGGACGAGTTTAACCAGTTTTCTGAAAAGGCGTTAACCATAGAAGGGCTGATTAAAGGAGTAAAAGGTAAGCACGAAAAGGATGACAGGGCACATGTATCCCGCAGGGAAAATTTTGTACTGGGATGGGATAATAAAGAAAAAATAGGCTTGCTTAAAAAGGAACTGGAGCTCCTGCAACAGCAACAGGAAAAAAATAAGGAGCAGATCAAACGTTTTGTTAAGGGGCTGTCTGATATTGACCTGACAAAAGACAGATTGTCTACATTCTTATCACAATACAACAGTTTTGACGAAATCAACTGGGCTGTTTTTGCCAATGAGATTCAGCAGAAAGCTGCCATGAAACAAAACCTGGAGAAAGCCAACAATAAAAACAGGGTTTTAAAAGAGCAGTTCAAATCTGTAAAAGTATTGCTTGGGGCAAATACACAAGAACTGGAAGTTAAGAACAGGCAGAAATATAAGCAGGAAGACCGGATGGAAGACCTGCAGCATGAGTTGGACAGGCATAGGGCAACACTAGGTATATTCCGCGAGAAAGAAGTGGATATTTCAGGCTTTGAGGAGGCACACCCACATCTTAAGGAAGTTGATTACGCCGGTTTCACTATTGCGAACGATGCTTTCAGGGAACACAACCGAAATGAGACCACCCGCCTGGAAAGGGAAAGGAACAGCAAAGAGCATGCTGTAGCCATCAAAATCAATGCCTTCAAACATCCGTCTGAAGAGATTACCCAGAAGTTTAAAAGCTGGCGTGCCGATGTAAATATGCTGCCGGAGGCTTCAAACCTGGAGTTTATTGGAGAGTATACGAACTTTTTAAAACGCCTGCAGGAGGATAACCTTCCCAAGCACGAGAAAAAATTTGATGAATACCTGCAGGAAACCATCACCAACAAGATTGCCGATTTCAGGTTGTTTTTTGAGAACTGGTCAGATGCCATTAAAGAGAACATCAATGTATTGAATGATGCTTTGCAGGGAATTGACTTTAAAACCAGCCCTAAAACTTATATCCAGTTGGTTATTCCGCCAAGGATTAACGAGGATGTCAGGGAATTCAGGGGCTTGCTGCAAAAAGCAATTCCAAATGTTAAAGCAATTGAAAATCTGGCAGACGGCAAGCGGCAGCATTTTGAAGAACATATTGAGCCACTGATCCACAGATTGGAGAAGGAAGAATGGCGCAAAAAGGTTATGGACGTAAGGGGCTGGTTCTCTTATAAAGCCGAAGAGTTTTATAAGGAAACAGGCACCAAATTCAAAACCTACGAAAATATGGGTCAGCTGTCGGGAGGGGAGAAAGCCCAGTTAACCTATACCATTCTGGGATCGGCAATTGCCTATCAGTTTGGCTTAACCAAAGAAGGACTGCAAACCAATTCTTTCCGGTTTATTGCCATCGACGAAGCCTTTAAGGCCCAGGACGAAGAGAAAGCAAGGTTCCTGATTACTTTGTGTAAACAGTTGCACCTGCAACTGCTGGTTGTAACACCAAGTGACAATATCCATATCGTAGAAAATGATATTTCATTCGTTCACTTTGCGGAGCGCAGAAATGAACGGAACTCATGGTTATACGATATGCCTATTGAACAGTTCCTGGAGGAACGTGAACAGTTTGGTGCTGCATAAGCAGGCTGCAAGCCATAAAAAAGCAGCGCAGATTGCGCTGCTTTTTTATGGCTATTCCGGTTCGTCTGCAGGCTCCCAAAGTTCAATGACATTTCCTTCAGGATCGAGTACATGAACAAATTTCCCATATTCATATTCCACAATCTTATCAATAATGGTCACGTTGTCCCTTTTCAATTCCTCTACCAGGGCAGCAATATTTTCTACGCGGTAATTAATCATAAAGGGTTTGGCAGAAGGATCAAAATACTTGGTATCCTTCGGAAATGTAGACCAAATGGTCGAGCCTTTTTTTGATGGATCATCGGCTTGTCGCCATTCAAACATTGTTCCATATTCACTGGTGGCCATCCCAAGGTTTTTGGCATACCAATCGTTCATTGCCTGCGGATTCTCGCATTTAAAAAATACGCCGCCAAGTCCGGTTACTTTTTTCATCAGTTTTACGTTTTACTATGAATATACGAACAAAAGAATTAATGTTAGCCTAACATTCTGTTTCATCTGTACTGCTAAATTCAACCTACTAAAAAGAAGACCATGTTAACAACACCCAAAGGGATCATCGTGGGGAGGGACACGCATTTTGTAATAGATACTCCCGGGAATATTGCTGCAGTGTATAAACGCCAGATGCTGGATCTGGTAGATTTGGGCGGTCAAGTCAAGCGGGAACGGGCTGAACCCGGAATAGAAAATGCACAATTAATAGGATTAACAGTTTATCAGGCGCGGGTAATTGCTACCTGTTGTTTAAAAAATCCGCTTTACGACTACAAACAACAGGTCTTTAAAAAGGCACAGGCTACCAGAAGTCCGGACTTGTACAATGTAGAGCTGGGTTACATTACTACCCATCCCGATTTTGAGGGTGGAAAGCATTGCCAGCAGCTGTTAAAAGAGTTTTTCCTTAAAATCAGCCACCTGAATATGTTCGCAACTACCAGAAAGCCCGCAATGAAACATATCCTTGAAAAATACGGCTTTTACCAGTTGGGTGCGCGTTATGGCGACCAGTTCGATCTGGAGCTGATGTTATATGAGGGGGCTTTTGGATAATGTAATTTTGTTGTTCCGTTCAACAATCTTATTTTTACCTTATGGTACCAATCAAAATCATCATTACAGGAACCACCGGTATGGTTGGCGAGGGTGTCTTGCTGGAATGCCTTTCAAGCCCGGAAATTGAAGCAGTACTTAGCGTAAGCCGCAAACCTTCAGGGGTTAAACACCCAAAACTGAAAGAATATATTGTGGCCGATTTTCTGGGCTTGCAAACAGAAGATCCTGAACTCAGGGGTTACGATGCTTGTTTCTTTTGCGCGGGTATCAGCAGTATCGGAATGTCTGAAGCTGATTATACCCGGATCACCTACGATACTACGCTACATTTTGCAAAGGTAGTATCCGGATTAAATCCAAAGATGACTTTTATATATGTAAGCGGAGCAAGTACAGACAGTACAGAAAAAGGCAGGGTAATGTGGGCACGTGTAAAAGGCCGTACTGAAAATGACCTTCAAAAGCTGCCTTTCGGGAATGTCCATAATTTCCGGCCGGGCATGATGAAAGCTGTTCCCGGGCAGCAGCACCTGTTAAAACTCTACAAATATTTTGCATGGATGTACCCCATTGTAAAGACCCTGTTCCCCAATTCGGCAAGTACGCTCCGACAGGTTGCTCAGGCAATGATCATTTGCGCAACTACAGACATTAGAAAACCCATTCTGGAAGTGAGTGACATCAACTCCATGAAAAAATAAATGATACCTTTATACGATAAAACAGATAGTTATGATACAAACAAAAGGATATGCAGCCCAAAGCCCGGAAACTGATCTGGCTCCCTGGAATTTTGAACGCAGGGATGTTGGTGCGCACGATGTTCAACTGGAAATATTATACTGTGGCGTTTGCCACTCAGATTTGCACCAGATTAAAAATGACTGGTTCCCAGGTGTCTTCCCGATGGTTCCGGGCCACGAAATTGTAGGCCGGGTAATAAAGGTAGGTGCACATGTGAAAAATTTCAAGACCGGTGAGCTTGCAGGTGTGGGTTGTATGGTAGACTCCTGCCAGGTTTGCGAAAATTGTAATGAAGGCCTGGAGCAATATTGCCTGGAAGGAAATACACAAACCTACAATAACCTGGACAGGAGTGGGGTGCCTACCTACGGCGGTTATTCCAACACCATCGTGGTGCGCGAGGAATTTGTATTGCACGTATCCGACAAACTCCCACTGGCTGCTACAGCGCCATTGCTTTGTGCTGGCATTACCACTTATTCGCCATTAAGGCATTGGAAAGTAGGAAAGGGACACAAACTGGCCGTTTTAGGTCTTGGTGGCCTTGGCCACATGGGTGTTAAATTTGGCGTGGCTTTTGGCGCCGAAGTAACGGTATTGAGCACATCCCCTTCAAAAGAAGCTGCTGCAAAGGCTTTAGGGGCGCATCATTTTGTAGTGACTTCTGATCCGGCACAACTCAAAGCCGTAAGGGGTAGTTTCGATTTCATTCTGGATACAGTTTCGGCCGAGCATGACATGAACCTTTACTTGTCGCTGTTGAGAACCAATGGTACGCACATCTGTGTAGGTGTTCCTTCGGTTCCTTATGCCATTCATCCCTTTGCTTTACTTGGGGGCAGGAAAAGTGTTGCCGGATCGGGTATAGGCGGCATTAAAGAAACTCAGGAAATGCTCGATTTTTGCGCAGAACATCAGATCGTTTCAGACATAGAACTCATCGACATTAAGGACATTACCGCGGCTTACGACCGTATGTTGAAAGGGGATGTAAGGTATCGCTTTGTTATTGATATGGCAACCTTATAGTAAGATGAAGAAATTAATTTTGCTGCCCCTCTTTTTTACTGTAATGACATGGAATGCCCTGGCCCAGCAAAAGGCAGAGCTTCCTGTGGGTTTACCTGATTCTATCTATTCCGGAAAACAAGGAGGATTACATGTGCAGGGCGTTGTGGTAGATGAAGTAAATGGATATGTCTATTTTTCTTTTACCGACAGGCTGGTTAAAATGGATCTTACAGGCAAGCTCATAGGAAGTGTGATTGGCTTTGCAGGGCACCTTGGCGACCTGGATTTTGATGCGAAGAACGGAAAGATATACGGTTCTCTGGAATATAAAAATGATGCCATCGGTAAAGGGATCAGAAAGGAACTGGGACTAAAAAATAAAAATGAGACTGGTTTTTATATCGCCATATTTGATGGCTCCCGTATTGTACGCCCCAACATGGACGCAGAAAAGGAAGATTTGCTGCGTACAGTTTATTTAGCGGAACCGGTAAAAGATTATGAGGCCAGCGTAACGGCAGGAACAGAAATAAAGCCTCATCGTTTTGCCTGTTCGGGGATAGATGGGGTTGCTTTTGCCCCTGAAATAGGAGCTGCAAATGGTGGTAAAAAATACCTGTATGTGGCCTACGGTGTTTATGGCGATACTGACAGGGATGACAATGATCATCAGGTCTTATTAAAATATGATGTTGCCAACTGGGACAAGTATGCACAACATCTATCGCAGGACCAGCTGCACCATTCGGGACCTGCAAAACCCCTTGAAAAATATTTTGTAAAGACCGGCAGCACACGCTATGGTATCCAGAACCTGGCCTACGATAGCCATACCGGGAATTTTTTCGCTGCAGTATACCGCGGTGCAAAAACACAATTTCCGAATTACGATTTGTTTGTAATTGACGGGCACCGGAAACCGGTAAACAGCCAGATCGTATCAGAGAACAAAAAAATAAAAGTTAAAACACTTTCTTTATTACAGGCAGGACCACAAGATCCAAAAACAGGTATCAGAGGGTGGAATTTTCAATGGGGAGCTACAGGTTTATGCCCTTTGGGTAAGGGGCTGTTTTACATCTCGCACAATGAAAAGACCAAAGACAATCAACAACAAACCACTGTTTTTAAATACAGATGGGTAGGAGACACTCACAACTCATTTATAAGAGTAAAATAAATTTTATGCGGATTAAAATTTCAATAACAGCAGCGCTGTTGTTCCTTGTTATATATAACTCGAATGCCCAGAAACTCGAAGGCGGTATTGATGTTCACGCCTTTGCGGACAACCGGGAATATTCCAAGTCAAACCGGTTCTCACAAAGTATACTCGGATTGAGGTTTTCTCCGGAAATAGGTTTGGTACTGGATAGTGTTCATCACATCAGGGGGGGCTTTAATGCCTTGCACGAATTTGGCTCGCCAAAATTTGTGAATAAGATTGATCCGGTGCTGTATTATAAGTTTGATAAAAAAGAATGGAATTTTTACATGGGTATGTTTCCAAGGCATAACCTGATTTCCGATTTTCCTCGGGCACTGCTTACAGATACACTTAATTACTACCGGCCAAATGTAGAAGGCATGCTGTTAAAGTATGAAAACAGCAACTGGAAACAATTGTTGTTTATTGACTGGACCAGCAGGCAGACTGCTACAGACAGAGAGAATTTTATTTTCGGGCTTTCAGGCAGCTTTAAAAAGGACCTGTTTTTTATTTCTCACTATGCAATGATGCTGCACAATGCCGGCGCGGCTATTGCTGTTCCAGACGATTACGTAGAAGATAATGGTGCCGCTACTCTAAAAGTAGGGGTAGACCTTTCAAAGAGAACATTTCTTGATTCACTGACCATCAATACCGGAGGCCTGATGTCTTTTGAGCGTATACGCCGGCTTGGGGGATGGAAAACACCCAAAGGGATGCTGCTGGAGATGCAGATGGAATACCACAGGATTGGGATAACCAACTCTTTTTATGCAGGTGAGGGCCATAACATTAGATATGGCGATCAGTTTTATACTGCCAAAAGATACAACAGAACCGATTTGAGCTGGCGCCCCAGAATTTACAAGGGCATAGAAGGTAAGTTTACCTTGTCCTTCCATTTTCTGGAAGGCGTGATAGACAGCCAGCAAAGCCTGGCTTTACGGTACAATTTTCAGCTCTAATTACTGGTTCAGTTTACAATTCTTTTTAAACTCTAAGAATAATTTGTAGTTTAGTGTATAGTATACTTTAACGCAATTATTGATGCAGAAAAACATAGTCATACACACTAAACTTTCTAATTACGGTGAAATTGTAAGGATACCGGTCTCTTATTCCATCATTAACGAGGATAATAACGAAAATATAAAACTGATCAGCTGTAAGGTTAATCTTGATGAATATGAAATGCCCGAATGGCTTTCGCCCACAGAATTTACGATCAGGCAGGTTTATAAAGCCGATAGTGGTAAAGGAATAACTGTGGCGGAATTAGGTAATATTGCCTGCAAGAATATCGATTCTGCTAATTTTATCAGTACTACTCATGAGCACATCAAAATAGCCGAAAAGTTTCCGAAAAAGTAAACAGTCTATTGAGCAGCTTCTACCAGTTCTAAAAATCTCTCCAATCGCCAGGCAGCAGGTTGGGAGGTTCTGGCTTCAGGAGCATGCCTCAGGGCCGTTAGCTGTGTAGCTATAAACCGCTCTATATCTATGATAGTCGTACCTGGATAAAGTTCAAAAGGAGCTTCAGGTAATTGTAAGCCATGGAGCCTGTTGGCCAGATCTTCTACTTGTTCAGGTGTCATGGCGCAAAGGTACTAACAAATTATTTTATACAAAAAGCTTAACCATACTGCCTAAACGTTTTAAATGAAAATCCAATTCATTGTCCCATTTTAAAGCAAAATTTAAACGCAGGCAATTGTGAAACTGGTCGTGCTGTGTAAACATCCTGCCCGGTGCAAAGCTTATTTTCTGTGCTATTGCCAGGTCGAATAGTTTCGCCGTGTCTATTTTCTTTTCCAATTCCAGCCACAATACAAAACCGCCCTGGGGCTGCGTGATTTTGGTGTTTTCAGGAAAATAGTCTTCAATTGCCCTCTGGTATTGCAGGCAGTTGGTATACAGCTTTTGCCTTAGGGTGCGCAGGTGATGATCGTAGCGCCCGTACTCCATAAAGTCGGCAATCACCTCCTGGTATAGTGGCGGCGTTGATATTGTGTGCAACAATTTTTGCCTGATGATTTTGTCTTTATACCTGCCCGGTGCTACCCAGCCCACACGATAACCAGGGGCCAATGATTTGGAGAATGAACCGCACCACATCACGATACCCGCTTCGTCATATAATTTACAGGGAGCTGGACGTTTTTTACCAAAAAAGATATCTCCATACAGATCGTCCTCGATCAGTGGGATAGTGTAATTGGTAAGCATTTTTACCACTTCCTTTTTATGCTCATCCGGCATGCAGCTGCCAAGAGGGTTGTTAAAGTTGCTGATCAGGCAGCAGGCCTTAATACGGGGCAGAACTTTTTTTAATGCGTCAATTTCTATTCCCGTTACCGGGTTAGTTGGAAGCTCAATAATTTTGAGGCCCAGTTCTGTCGCTATTTGCAGTATCCCAAAGTAAACCGGGCTTTCCAGTGCAATGGTATCGCCAGGCTTGGTTACTGCAATAAAACAATTATAGATTGCATTCATGGCTCCGGAAGTTGTGACGATGTCCTGCTCGCCGAGTTTACCTCCCCAGGTAAACGACCATCTTGAAATATTTCTTCTGAGGTTGAGGTTCCCTTGTATAGGTTCATAACCCGTTCCGCTGTCGTCCATACTATGGATAACTTTAAGTACCCCTTTATTCAGCTTGGGGATAGGTAACAGGCTCTGGTCTGGAACACCTAGTGAAAACTGGGTAATGGTCTTGTCCTTCATGGTATCGAAAACCCTGATGATAAGGTCTTCGGGATGATTTCCCTTGTCTTTCAAAACTGGCTTACTGGTCTCCGGCAGCAAAAGCCTTCTTCCTGTAGACTTACTGACATAATATCCGGATTTAGGCCTGGATTCAATCAGCGATTTACCTTCCAGTTCCAGGAATGCCTGCTTTACGGTATTCAGGCTTACATCGTATATTTTTTGTACAGTGCGGATAGAAGGAAGCTTATCCCCGGTTTTAAGGGTTTGTGCGACAATTTGCTGCTCCACCGCGCTTGCAATTTTCCGGTACAGTATTTCTTTTGCCATGCTCAGCTGATTCTAATTAAATGTAATTAGCTGCAGTGATTAAGCCAGTCTACCAGCTTTTTGACTGCGTTTTTTAGTGGTTGGGTTGCCGATACAGTACCAGCTGCCGGTCCCCAGATACGCGTAAAGCGGTTTACTGTAAAGTCATTCAGGTCTTCACCAAGGCAACAGGTTTCAACGCAGCTGTCCATATTGATCCTGAAAGTGAGTTGTCCGTTGCTATTGATGTTTACAAACGAACAGGCGATGATACGTCCATTCTGCTCTGCCAGGCCAATGGGTAAGCCGAAATCGGCAGTCAGTTCGTCGGCTGAGCCATTTAAATAAAGATTCATAACCGCTGTCAGATCAGATAAGTATACCTCACGAACTTTGATTCCTGTGTTTTTTATTGCTGTTGTTTCCATATCTAAAGACTTTATGCCACAAAATTAGACAGCCTTATGTGTAGTATACAGATACAAAAACGTTATTTTTTATGGGTACAGTTGGCTTTGCAGGCAGTTTCCTGTTTTATTTTCTTTTATTTATTTTAATTTAATTACAAAAAGTATAAATTACATCAACCAAACACCATACCCAATTGATAAGCTAAGCCAATATTCCTTAACAAAAACTTAACCCAGCGCAAATACTTGAATATCTAGTTTTGCGGAGTATAACAATCCAGTTCAATGAGTACCACACCTTCTGATGTAATTTGCGGACAAGCTGATCATTTTACAAGCATTTTTAACGCCTACTGGAAAAAGCTGTATGCAATTGCCTACAGACGCTTACGGGATGAAGACCTTGCAAAAGATATTGTGCAGGATGTGTTTGTTTATTTCTGGAAGGAAAGGCACAAAATTGAAATAAATGGTTCTTTGGAAGCCTATTTAAGAAGGTCAGTTCAATATCAGATCATCGCCCATTTTAGAAAACATACCATTCATTCCAGGGCCCTGGGCTTTTTGCTGGAGAAGATGAACGAAGTGGAAATCAATATCCGCGATATTTTAACGGAACAGGATTTTGCCAATACCGTTAATTCAGAGGTTAAAGAGATGCCCCAAACCATGAAGGAAATCTTCAACCTGCGCTTTAAAGATCATTCTGTACAGGAAATTTCCGAAAACCTGGGGCTGGCCGAAAAAACGGTCAGAAATAACATTTCTATGGGTCTGGTCCGCATCAGGAAAGCCATTTCCAGGGATTTTCCGGAAGACTTTTCTGCAATCTGCCTTGCGCTTTACCTCATGCTGGGGGCAAAATAGCCCGGCGCTATTTTTTTATTTTTTTTCGGGACAAACAAAGCAGCAGTTCTACTCTATATGTAAAAGGGGAAATATATCCCAAAACTGCGATATAGAAATGAAGGCAAGCCAATTTAAAAAACTGCTTACTGCTTATTTGAAGAATAAGCTAAACAAGACAGACAAAAACCTAGTCCAGAATTGGTACGATGCTTTTGGCGAATCGGAAGCAGGAGTACCAGGCTTAGGAAACCAGCGTGAAGAACAGCTGCTGAGGGATGATTTACTGAACCGTATACAAGTTCAGTTGAACCAGCCGGAAAAGCCTGTATACCGGTTAATCTCCTTCAGAAATATTGCTGCCTCAATTGTGCTGGTTGCCGGAGCCGGGTTTGCCACCTGGTTTTTTATAGCCAAATCAGCTCAGGAGCCTAAAACAGCTGTAAATCAATTTCAGGTCATCACCACAATTTCAGGACAAATGAAAAAACTGATCCTTCCAGATAGTTCGGTTGTGCATTTGAATGCCAATTCGAGAATCAGGGTTCCGCATCGTTTTTCACTAAAAGACAGACAGTTTTATCTGGAAGAAGGTGAAGCCTTTTTTGAGGTCACAAAAGACAAAACCAGGCCTTTTATTATCCATAGCGGACAGCTGAATGTGAGGGTGCTGGGTACTTCATTTAATGTCCGTTCTTACAGGCGGCTTTCAGATATAAAAGTAGCGGTTACAACTGGCAAAGTACGTGTTAGTGGCAACGGATTGATTTACGGAACATTAATTCCCGGCCAGCAGCTTACTTACCATAAGGCGAACAAGGCGGTACAGCTCTCGGAAGTCCGCCCCTCAGATAACCAGGCCTGGATTAATGGAAAGGTTTATCTGGAAAAGGCAGGATTTGAAGAACTCGCTTTAACCATGAATAACATGTATGGGGTAAGTTTAAAAAATGAAACCGTCAATAAGGTAAAATATCAATACAATTTAACGCTACGGTCGGATCGTTCTCTTGAGGAAACCATGAGGCTGATCTGCGCCATCAATGGTCATCATTACAAGAAATCAGGTAAGGAAATACTGATCTATTGAGCCGCCAACAATTCAAACGTTAACAAGTTTTAAACCAATCTTACACATATGAAACAAAACTTACTGCAAATGCAGAAGGCAATGCGTATTACATTATTAATATTTGCACTTGTGTTTTCGGCCTCACAACTGCTGTTTGCAGTCAACGGCCGGGCGCAGGTTCTTGAACAGCGATTAAACATTTCAATAGACAAAGGAAACCTGTATCAGGCAGTCAAAAAGCTGGAAAAAGCAGGGAAAATAGAATTTGCATTTGACAATGCAGTCCTGAGCCTGGAGAAGTTCAATGTAGCCCCCCTGGCATTTAAACAAACACGCCTGGCTGACATACTGGAGAAACTGTTTGCCGGAACAAACATCGCTTTTAAAGCCGAGGGTGGCTCCAGCATCCGCTTTTTTAAAAAGCAGAAACCGGGAAAAATCAGTGGAAAAGTGACTGACGATAAGGGTGAAAGCCTTCCAGGAGTGGGGATCAGGGTGCCGGAACTGAACCGTAGCTTTACCACCGATTCGGCAGGCAATTATTCGATAACAGCGGCACCCGGACGATATACGGTCGAAGTCAGCTATATTTCCTTTAAAACACAACGTTTTACCAATGTCCAGGTTCAGGAGTCGGTAACCACCACGCTAAATGTAGTCATGATTGCACAGGCCGGCAACCTTGATGAGGTAGTGGTAATTGGCTATGGAACAGTTAAAAAAAGTGACCTTACCGGGGCCGTTACTGTATTGAAGATGAAGGATATAGAAAATGTACCTGTAGTAAGGGTAGATCAGATGCTGCAGGGGCGCATAGCAGGAGCAGAGATTGTAAGCACAAGCGGTGAACCCGGCGCCGGAACCTCCATACGCATCAGGGGTACACGTTCCATATCGGCTACAAACGAACCGCTGTATGTTGTTGATGGTGTATTGGACGCGGTGAGCAGTCTGAACGATCTGAACCCTGGTGACATCGAATCTATCCAAGTGCTTAAAGATGCTTCATCTACAGCTATCTATGGATCGAGAGGAAGCAATGGTGTAATTTTAATCACCACCAAAACCGGTGGTACTGATGGAAAAACCAATTTCACCTTCCGTTCAGATCTGGGGCAGTCTGTTTTGCCCCGATTTCTCGACCTGATGAATGCCAGGGAATTTGCTGAATTGCAAAACGATCGCTTTTACTTCAGCAGTACCGCAAATCAAAGCAAACCCCTCGAAGAATACCCTTATAAAAACCCGGCTGCTCTGGGCGAGGGTACCAATTGGACCAAAGAAATTACAAGGACTGCACCTTATCAGAACCATACTTTCTCAATGGCCGGAGGCGATAAATCTACCAATTACTACTTCTCTGCCAATTATAACGATACCGAGGGGATCATTCTGAGCAGTGGTATGAAACGCATACAGTCCCGTCTTAATCTGGATAAAACTTTTAATAAATTCGTTAAGTCGGGCCTGAGGCTAAACTACTCCTACATCAACCAGGATGTAAACAAAGTAGATGTGGGAACGAGCACACTCTGGTACCGCTCAACCGTGTTTCTGGCACCAACCATCGCTGCCTATAAGCCCGATGGTACTTTAAACGATTTCAATACGCAATGGTATACCGGAACTTTATTCGATTCCCCGCTTGCCAATTCCCTGCTGCAAAAGAAAGATCAGGTGAAGAAAACACTGTCAGCTATGCTTTATGTGGAGGTAAGCCCCCTGAAATCGCTTAAATTAAAAAGTTCGGTATCATTTTACGATTACAACAGGTTCGATGATACCTTTTATCCATCTACATTGCCCACAAGGATGAGCAAGAATACCGGAGCTTATGGTTACAAAAGAGGGTTTAAGGACAACAACATCCTGAATGAAAACACAATCAGTTACAAAAAGGTATGGAATAAACGCCACAACCTGGACGCCGTATATGGCATTACATTTCAGACCTTCTGGACAACCGATCTGTATGCCAGCGGCGATGGTTATTTTATAGATGACATTGAAACGAATGATCTGGCAGCAGCGCCAACCAAAGAAACCCTGAATGCGGGGTCGAGCCTGGAGCGCCAGAACAAGATTTCCAATCTGGCCAGGGTAAACTACAATTACAATGGTAAATATTACCTAACCCTTACGGCCAGGGCAGATGCAGCTTCAAACTTTGCTACAGATCATAAATGGGGTTATTTTCCATCAGCTGCTATAAAATGGAATGTGCTCAAAGAAGATTTTATGAAACCTTTAAAAGGTTTCAGTGAGCTGGCGCTCCGGCTGAGCGGAGGGGTTTCCGGTAACGATGCCATTTCCAAATATCAATCTCTGGCGCGCATGTCCTCAAATGCCAATGGGTATATATTCGGCGGAGTTACACCAGTGGCCTATTACCCAACACGCATCACCAATGAGGGCCTGACCTGGGAGAAGACAACTTCCTATAATGCAGGCCTGGATGTCGCCATTTTAAAGAACCGCCTGGCCTTCACCCTCGACGCTTATACCAGCAACACTACCGATCTGTTGCTTACCGTGCAATTGCCTACGCATGTAGGCTACACCAGCAGGCTAACCAATATCGGCAAAACGTCCAACAAGGGACTCGAATTGGCCATAGATGCTAAAAACATTACCCGTAAAAATTTTAGCTGGTCTACAACGATAACATTTGCACACAACAAACAGATGGTTGAAGATATTGGGGGGCTGGATAAAATATCGGCCTATAATAATGGCTTTGGTGCCCAATATATGATGTACGGATATGTAAAAGGTAAACCTCTAAATGCACTATGGGGAATGCAGTATGCGGGTGTATGGAAATCGCAGGCAGAAATAACCCAAAACCTTACTGATAAAAAATACGCATCCTCGGCTGTCAATTTTTATCAACCTGGCCGCCAGCGTTATATAGACCAAAACAACGATGGAATACTGGACAATAGCGACCTGGTTTACCTGGGAAATGCAGATCCAAAACTTTATGGGGGAATCCAGAACAATTTTAATATATATGGTTTTAATGTTGGGTTTTTCCTGAACTATTCAATCGGTGGAAAAATCTATAATCCTGTTGAGCTCTTTATGGGTACGGGTACTTACCTCTCAAATCAGTTCAGGTATATGGTAAATGCCTGGCACCCGGTGCGTAACCCTAATTCAGATTATCCAAGAGCAGATTCTAAAGACGATATTCCTAACGACCGTTTTGTACATAGCGCCAGTTTCCTGAGGTTAAAAAATGCTTCGATAGGGTATACCTTTAACCTTGCGCGGCCTACCAATAACCTGCTAAAGTCGCTTACGCTTACCGCAAACGGCAACAATATCTATCTGTGGAAATACTACAATGGCTACGACCCTGAAGTTTCTACCGAAAGTGAAGGCTCCACCATCAGAAGGATGGATAATGGTGCCTATCCAAATAGCCGTACCCTGACTTTTAGCGCTGAATTAAAATTCTAATACACAACATTTAAAGTATAAAATGATGAAGAAAAAATATACCTTAATCGTGCTTGCACTGCTGGTCTTCTTAGGCTCATGTAAGGATGCTCTTCTGGAAGAGCCGGGCAGCTTTGTATCACCCAAGCAGTTCTTTAACAATGAAAATCAATGCATAGCAGCCCTGAATGGGTGTTACGTTCCCTTTACCAGCATCTATAATTCTGGATTAATTATTGCCAATGAAGCCACTACAGACCTCGCCTACCTGAATTCTGCGCAGCTGGATGCCAAATTCGAAATCTCACCGGCCAACCCCGGAATGGGGCAGGCCGTATGGACGCAGGCTTACAAAGGGGTAATGTTCTGTAATTCCACAATTTCTGGAATTG
Organism: Pedobacter africanus; assembly: GCF_900176535.1. Lineage (NCBI taxonomy): Bacteria > Pseudomonadati > Bacteroidota > Sphingobacteriia > Sphingobacteriales > Sphingobacteriaceae > Pedobacter > Pedobacter africanus. The sequence continues at coordinate 539,914 of NZ_FWXT01000002.1, forward strand.
AAAGGTCGCCGGTTAACCAAGACCGAAAAAAATTGCTTCTGGCAGAAGGTGCAACCTTAAGGGCAATGTATTATTATATCCTGACCAGCACATTTGGCGACGTTCCTTTTTATACAGAAGATGTCGCTACCCTGGAGGTCCTGGAAAAAGTTACAGCTTTGGGCAGAACCAGCGCTACAGAGATCAGGAAGACCTTAATTGCCGAATTGCAACAGTATGCAGCCAGCCTGCCATCAAAAAGAACATCCGATGTGCCGGACAATAGAGTATCCGGCCCAATGGCATATCTGCTCATTGCAAAAATGGCGATGTGGAATAAGGATTACACGGTAGCATTGAGCGCCCTGAAGGAAATTCAAAAGGTATACGGCCTGTTGAACCAGTATCCACTTACCGATACCTATTTCAGAAATAAAAACACCCCCGAATCCATATTTGAGGTACAGTTCACCTGGTCTGCCTCCGGGCTTAAAAAAACGACCAATGTTGCCTGTTTTTTCACGCCCACCAAAAAGGCTTCGACAGATATTTACGATGGAGTTTCCATCCCCGAACTTGGTGCCAAAGCCAACCCGTATGCATCAATTACGCCCTCTGCCTATTTCGTTTCTTTATATGAACTGGACGATCCGCGCCGTAACATCATTCTGGCCTATACCTATGAAGACAAGTGGTTTACCCGGCCTCAAAGCGCAAACGGAACCGGGAAACCATGGATGGGCGCCAAATTCTGGTGCCCGGGAATGGACAATGCAGCTGACGGCAACAATCAGAAAGTGTTCAGGTATGCAGATGCATTATTGCTGATGGCCGAGTGTGCCAACGAAACCGGGGATACCCAGCTGGCATTAAACAGCATCAATGAGGTGAAGGGCAGGGCATCTGCTGATTTTAAAATGACCAGTTACCCTGGCAAAGATGAATTCTTTGAAGAGCTAAAAAAGGAGAGGGCAAGGGAACTTATGGGAGAATATACCCGCAAATGGGACCTGGTACGCTGGGGCATTTTTTATGATGCTGTAAAAGCAACTTCCGCCACAGAATACGTGGAAATTAACAACAACATCAGACGCTATCATGAGTATTACCCAATTTCAGACAGCGAAGTGATGCGCTCATCAGGACACCTTTCAAACCCCGCTTATACCGGTCAGTAATTAAATCAAAATAGAATGAAAACATTAACTAAATACAGCGCCCTGATCCTGCTGCTAGCCATCTGCCATCTCTCAGGACAGGCACAAAATAAAACCAGGATCATCAGCTACAATATCCTGGAAGGGATGAAAACAGATACCACTAAAGGAAAACAGGATTTTGTGAAATGGCTAAAGTCTGAAAACCCGGATATCCTTGCCCTGCAGGAATGCAATAAATTTACGCAAAAATCGCTGGAAGAACTTGCACGCAGTTATGGGCATCCTTATGCTGTGCTGCTTCGTGAGCAGGGATATCCAGTGGCCCTTACCTCCAAATACCCGATAGTGAATGTAGAAAAGGTAACAGACAACATGCATCATGGTTTTATCCAGGCTAAAATCAAAGACCTGAACATCATCGTTTTGCACTTATCGCCGCATAAATACTGGAAAAGAAGAGAAGAAATTGATGTGATCCTGGCTACAATTGCTGCTGCCCGGCAGCAAGACAAATGGGTAGTTATGGGCGATTTCAATTCATTGTCGCCATTGGATAAAGACAATTATGCAGATGGGAAATATACCGAACGCTTGAAAGAGGCGGCAAAGAAATACAGCTTTCACGAAAACCTGGTAGAGGGTAAATACCTTGATTTTGAAGTGCAGAAGCGGATACTTGAATTCGGCCTGCACGACACAGCAAAAGAAAAGGCAAAGGGAAATGAGCCCAAAGCCAATAGGATAGACTATATCTATGTAAGCAAAGACCTCATGCCATTCGTAACAAAATCCCAGTTCATCAAGGATGACTTTACCGCTACGCATTCAGATCATGTGCCGGTTATAATGGAACTTAAAAGATAAAATTGAGTCATGAAAAGAATTTTGTTTTATGCGCTATTGCTGCTTACCGGGATAAGCAGCTGTAAAAAGGATGAGCTGGTCAGGTTTGGTACCGACCTGGCTATCAACAATAAAATTATCCGTCTGGCAGATAGTGCTGCAAGTACCCGTGTGCTCGTATACGCTGATGACAGCTGGAAAGTGCAGACAGAAGGCAATGCATCCTGGATTAAACTGGATAAAGAAGGGGGGACCGGAAAAGGGGAATTTTTGGCCACAGTGGAAAGCAATGCCGGAAACCTGCCCAGGTCTGTCAACATTCTGATCAGCGCCGGTAACAAAACAGACACCATCAGTTTGCAGCAAAGAGGTATTGTTGCCGCCATCAATATTACCGATGCCAACGCCAATGGGATTGCGGCAGGTGGCCTGATGAAAACCGCCATAAGCACAAATGTGCCATTTGATGTCATGAAGCATGAAGAGGTCTATGCTTCCGGCGGCACAAACTGGATCACTGGTTTAACCATTAACGGCAAAGACCTGAATTTTAGCCTGGGGCAGAACACTCAGGCTGAAGCCCGGGAAGCCCTCATCCGGCTATCGTATAAAGATGCGCTGGGTACTACGGTAAAAGACTCCATCCTGGTTACCCAAAACCCGAAGGGAAATTACGATCGGGCGGTGCTTAAAGATTTTGCCTACGTAAAAGCTATGCTGGCCACCGGTGAGGTAACGGAAGATATTTATATCGAGGGCGTTGTGGTCAGCGACAAAGGCAATCCGAATATTGCGCTCAATGCAAATAAAGCTACCAACAAACATGAAGTAGATAAGACCGAAAATGCCATCACCGCCTATATACAGAGCATGGACGGAAAGTCGGGCCTGATGATCCGGACAAAGACCGGCGGAGATAACATTTACGGAAATGGGGAAGTGGTAAAACTCTGGCTGAAGGGCACTACGTTAAGAAAGGAAATCAATCCTTCCAGAACAGTTTTAGAGCAGGTGCAGTCGGTAAACATCATTTCAAAAGTTGCCGGCAGTTCCCTGCAGCCCCGGGAAGTGTACATGAAAGACCTGACTGACAATGATCTTTATACTTATGTAAAATTGAAAGAAGTAGAGATAAGTGTACCTTCCGGCAGCTTCTTCAACATCAATGAAGGCTACAATTTAAGAACAGATGTATACCCGACAAACATCAGGGACATTAATGGAAGCAGTATGTACATGCTCACCAATATCGATGTGCCTTACCGCAGGGACGGCAAACGTGTTCCACAAGGATCGGGCGATATTACCGGTGTTTTGGTCCATGAAAAGCTGGCCAGATATGGTAATGATATCGGTAAATATGCCATCAGGCATCTCAAAAGAGAAGACATTGCCTTAAGAGAAAACCGTGAAGATGGTTTCTCAAATGTTTTGGTGGAATGGAGCAGGTTTAAATCTGAAGATGTTACAGGCGCTACAGAAGCAAAGAACCCGATGACGCCAGATACTGGCAGTGGTACTTTAAAACAAAGCGAAAAGGGCTCACTGGATTTTAGCGCAAACGGCATTTCTGGCGCCACAGATTTTAATGGGTTGATACAGGAACCTACAACCGTAAAAGGTGCGATTACGAACGGGGCCTGGATCAGTAAAAACTGGTGGAGCGATGCCAAAGGCCGGGGCAGTTCCTGGAACATCACGGTTTCAACTGCTGGTATTACTAAACCTATATCGTTGCAGATTGAAGGCAACAGCGATATTGGCGGTGCAAGGAATTTTATCGTGGAATGGTCTGCTACCGGTGCAGAAACGGGCACGTGGAACCAGGTAGGGGAGTTTACCTTTGAAGATGTGGTGAATTTTTCCAATACCCTCCTCACCCAGGTGCCCGGACTCAAAGTCTTGAATTTTCAGTTCCCGACGGCAGCACTGGGCCTTACCAATTTATACATCCGGATTCGGGTTAAAAATAAACTTGTAGGTACAGCAACAAGCCCTACAGGAGGAACGCTTGCGGCTGCCGGCATAACCCGTTTGGGGCATATATCTATAAAGTACAACAAGTAATCAGGGCTTTTACAAAAAAAAATTCTAATTTATTTGGAACAAAAATATTTTGTTGTACCTTTACATCGAGAGCGTTAATTTAAGCGGGGATAGCCATTCGTGGTTTTTATTCCCGCTTTCTTTTTACCCCTTTTTTCTGACGCATTAACCCACATTTTATTTCCAATTAAGCCTTTCGGCGGGGCATATCCTATAAAATACAAAAGCATCCCTGTAAGAGATGCTTTGGCTCAAGTCGGTACCGACTGTTTAAATTACAGTAACTTAACCTTAGTTGCGTTAAGGCCTTTTTTACCGTTTTCTACTTCATAAGTTACCTGGTCCTTCTCTTTGATCTGGTCAATAAGTCCGCTTACGTGTACAAAGATTTCGGGCTCTCCGTTATCGGGTACGATAAAGCCAAATCCTTTTGAGTCATTGAAAAATTTTACTGTTCCTTGTGGCATTGTTTTTAATTAAGTTTTGATTATGGATGAATTAAGGTATTAACCATAAAATAAATCTAGCAAATTATTAGCACATTTATTAGGTTTATCTTTAAATAACTAAACAGATTTTTTATGCCACACATTGTCATCATATCTTCCAGCGTTAGAAAGGGCAGAAACAGCCACAGAACCGCATTATTTTTTCAAAATTTTATAAGTTCAAATGCGCTGGCCTCGGTAGAGATCCTGGACCTGAAAAACTACGATTTCCCCATATTCGAGGAAAGGCTACGTTTTTTTGAAAATCCTACTTTGCTGATGCTGGAATTTGCATCAAAAGTGAAGCATGCGGATGGTGTACTGATTGTAACGCCTGAATACAATGGCGGCTACCCCAGTAGTTTAAAGAATGTGGTTGACCTGCTTTACGACGAATGGAGAAAGAAACCGGTTGCCATTGCTACCAATTCTGCCGGACCTTTTGGAGGTACCCAGGTCATTACCTCACTGCAATTCTCCTTATGGAAAATTGGGGCCTGGACAGTTCCGGCAATGTTTCCGGTACCAAAAGTGCAGGAAGCGTTTGACGAAAATGGCGCGCCTGCCGACGAAGCCGGAACCCATAAAAGGGCAACCATATTTATCAATGAATTGCTTTGGTGCGTGGAGGCGAAAAAAAGAATGGAATAAAAAAACACCCTGCCATAGGGTTGTCAGTCGCCCCTGTTTTCTTTGTTTCATAAAACAAAAAGAAACAGATTATGACAACAACAGAAATCACTACCGAAAACACATTGTTTATCTCTGCCCAGGATCTATTAAGTCACTGGCTTGGCCACAGAAGGCTTACAAGACGTGTAATTGAAGCTTTTCCTGATGATAAATTGTTTGATCACAGCATTGGTGGAATGCGCCCATTCGCTACCATGGTTAAAGAACTGATTGATGTGTCGGGTCCAGGGGTCCAGGGGATTGCCACTTCAGACTGGAGCAACAGTTCTGGCTTCGACGAACATTCAACGAAAGGAATCACATCAAAGGCTGCACTGCTGAATCTGTTTGATGAAAGTACGGACGCCATTGCCAGCTACCTGCCTACAATTTCGGCGGAGCGGTTTCAACAAACTGAAAGAGCTTTTGGTATGTATGAAGGTATTGTCTTCGACCTTATTCTTTATTTTATTGACAATGAAATCCATCACCGCGCACAAGGTACGGTATATCTGCGTAGCCTGGGTATTGAACCACCAGCTTTTTACAACAGGGACTAAATTTCTGAAACCTATATAAAGAGGGGCGCATAGCCCCTTTTTTATGATTGTATTTTGTTGCTTACAAAGCAATTTTTGGGATGCTATTTGTGTAATATTGGGTACACACAAATAGAAACCGATATGAAAAAACTAATCATCATCGCCATCGCTTGCTATGGCCTGAGCGCCCGCGCACAATCCGGCGAATCCAAAAATTTTATTTACCTCTATTCAGATTCTGTCATTCATGCCAGAAATATCACCTTACGGCCCGATGCCTTCGGTTCCTGGCAGCTGAGGGTGGATTCCAGGCGTATTCCACCTCAGCAGGTAAAATTTTTCAGCAATAGGAATGGTTTTTTTGCCAATACAAGGCGATTGAACTTTGCCGGGATAACGGCGTTTTCTGAACGTGTTATTGAAGGCCGGATCAATCTGTATCAGCAAACCAGTTACGAGCCCGGCTTGTACAACGATTACCATCACCCGCACCATCAGCATTACAGCAGCAGGCAACCCGTTGATATCAGGATGTATTACAATAAGGGTTTTAGCGATCTGCAGAAAGTAAATTACCATAACCTGAAGCTGGATATGGCCGATCATCCCGAAAGCATGGACCTGCTGGCGGGTTACAGAAGAAGCATGAGTACGGGCAAATTGATGTATGTAGCGGCGGGCGCAGCTATTGCAGCCGGCATTGTTTCCTTTTTAGTGGGTACCGAAAAAAGCAGTATGGCGGCTACAGAAAGGGGCTATACAGCAGGTTTTGCCCTGATAGGGGCCGGGGCAGGCCTGGCATTTGGCGGGTATGCAGTGTCTGCAAAAGCAAACAGGCATCTGGAAGATGCGATCGAGGCCTATAACCGCTAAACTTAAAATTCAATCCGTGCCTCTTTTATAAAGGCACGGATTCCCTGTCAAATTACAGTTGAAGGCCCTTTTCCGACAATTCAAATTCTATTTAAACACTTCACACTTTTTTTTATGTACACTGGGTTTGAACAGCTAATTTTGGGCCGTTTAAAACACCTCATACATACATGAAAAGAATCCTTATTTTTTTATTATTCGTTGTGGCCGCACCGTTTGCTTTGCTGGCACAGCAACGCTTTACGATAAGCGGTACCGTACGTGATGCTTCATCTGGAGAAACATTGATCGGGGCAACCGTTAAACTGCAGTCTACTACTCATAAAGCTGGTATTGCCACTAATGCCTACGGGTTCTATTCGCTCACTGCTGCCGAAGATACATACGACCTGCTGGTGAGCTACAGTGGCTACCGCAGTTTTACTCAAAAGATTACATTAAATAAAGTACTCAAAGTCAACATAGAGCTCAGCGCCGCTGCTGATTTGCAGGAGGTGGTAATCAGCGCCGGTGACAAGAAGAATGAAAATGTAAAAAGCCCGCAGATGGGCCTCTCTAAAATAGACATGAAAACGCTCGACAATGTGCCGGTATTGCTTGGCGAAAAGGATGTGTTAAAAACCGTACAGCTATTGCCAGGTGTTAAAGCCGGTGGAGAGGGAAATACCGGTTTTTTTGTGCGTGGAGGTGCCTCAGATCAAAACCTGATCTTGCTCGACGAAGCAACGGTTTACAATTCTTCACACCTGCTGGGCTTCTTTTCTACCTTTAATGCCGATGCTATAAAGGACGTTAGTTTATATAAGGGAGGAATGCCCGCTCAATACGGCGGACGTTTGTCTTCTGTACTGGATGTGAAGATGCAGGATGGTAACGATAAAGAGTTTAAGGTAGAGGGCGGACTGGGCCTCATCGCATCAAGAATAAAGGCCGAAGGACCTATTGTTAAAAATAAAAGTTCATTTATGGTAAGTGCCAGGCGTACTTATATCGATCTGTTACTGAAAGCTTCAGGCGATTCAGCCCTTAAAAATAATACACTAAACTTCTACGACATCAACGCCAAAATAAACTATAAGTTTGACGATAAGAACACCCTGTTCCTTTCCGGTTATTTCGGACAGGACAACATTGGAATAAAAGACCTGTTTGCCAACGATTGGGGCAATACTACGGCAACTGTACGCTTTAACCATGTCTTCAACAGCAGGTTATTCTCCAACACGTCATTTATCTATAACAAATACAGCTATGCCATCGAACTTCTCGATGAGAACAGCAATGCGAAAGTAAATTCGCTGATCAGGGATTACAATTTTAAGGAAGACCTGCAATACTATGCCGACAATCACATCTTAAGATTTGGCTTACATGCCACGCACCACAGGATTGCGCCCTCAGATATCAGGGTATCGGCCAATTCCAGCTTTAACCCGCTCTCTATAGAAAACCGTTATGGCCTGGAGTTTTCTGCCTATATATCCGACGAATGGACGGTTACCGACCGTTTAAATTTATTGTACGGACTGCGGTTAAGCCAGTTTTCGCTGCTTGGCCCCGGAACAATGCCTACCTATAACACCTCCGGTGAAGTTACTTCCTCAGCCAGCTATAAAAAAGGTGAGTTTGTGAAAAACTATTTTAACTTGGAGCCACGCTTCTCCGCAAGTTATAGCCTGAACAATAAAAATTCAATCAAAGCATCGTATAACCGCAATACGCAGAACATACATATCCTGAGCAATTCAGGTACCGCTTCACCAACAGATCAGTACGTGATGAGCAGCAATAACATTAAACCGGAAATTGCAGATCAGGCAGCCCTGGGGTATTTTCGAAATACAGAGGATAACGGATTTGAATTCTCTGCTGAGATCTATTACAAATGGATGCAGAACCAGATCGACTATAAGGATGGGGCAGAGCTTACCGCAAATGCAGATGTAGAGGTGGAATTGCTTTATGGAAAGGGCAGAGCCTATGGTCTGGAACTCTATGGAAAAAAAACAAAGGGGAAATTTACCGGATGGATCAGCTATACCCTATCCAAAACGGAGCGCCAGTTCGACCAGATCAATAACGGGAAGTATTTTAACGCCCGGCAAGACCGTACGCACGACCTGGCCCTGGTTGGTATGTATAACCTTGGCCGGAGATGGTCGGTATCTGCCAACTATATCTACAGCACAGGGAACGCTGTTACTTATCCGGCAGGAAAATATAATATCGGTGGTCTGAACACCTATTATTATACAGAAAGGAATGCCAATCGCATGCCACACACTTCCCGTCTGGACATTGGTGCTACCCTGAAGGCTAAAGAAACAAAGCGCTTCCAGTCTAGCTGGACATTCAGTGTTTACAACGCCCTGAACCGTAAAAACCCCTATGCTATTCAATTCCGGGACAAAGAAAATGACCCGACACGCACAGAAGCTGTACAAACCAGCCTCTTTGGTATTATCCCTTCCATCACCTATAACTTTAAATTTTAAGAGACATGCTAAAACATATTAAACTGCTTAGCCTGCTTATTGCCCTGGCATTTTGCATCACTTCATGCGAAAAAGTAATCGACGTGAAATTAAATACTTCTGCAACCCAAATGGTTATAGAGGGAACCATCACAAATCAGAACGGTCAGCAATTGGTGAAACTCAGCCAATCGGTACCTTATACCAACAACAATACTTTTCCGGCAGTTACCGGTGCAACGGTAAATGTAACCGATAACCAGGGGCATTCATGGGCATTTACAGAAAGCAGTCCGGGAAATTATACCTTTGGCCCTTTAAAGGGAGAACCAGGTCATACCTATACGCTTACCGTAAATGTAAACAATACGGTTTATAAGGCTATATCTACTATGCCAGATTCGGTAAACATAGATTCTTTGGACGTGAAAGTCTTTAATTTTGGAGGCGAGGATATCAAGCAGGCGCAGGTACATTATACCGATCCGGCAGGCGTAGCAAACCAGTATAGGTTTGTCATGAAGGTAAACGGTGTACAATCCAAACAAGTGTACGCCGAAAACGACCGCTTTACCAACGGTAACGCAGTTCCCACAGTTTTGTTTTTCAATGGAAACAATGATGACGATGACGAGCTTAGGAGCGGAGACAAAGTGGATATTGAGATGCAATGTATCGATAAAAATGTCTTTAATTATTGGTTTACCCTTAGTCAGCAAAGCCAAAATGGCCCTGGGGGAGGTACAATACCCGGAAATCCGCCTTCCAATGTCAGTAATGGTGCACTTGGTTATTTTAGCGCCCATACCGTCAATAAAAAACAAATGGTAGTGAAGTAAGTTGCCTAAAAAAGAGTCGTCAGTCGTGTTTCACAATTTCTATTTGATATATTTGTGGTCTTTTTTATTAAAGATTCAATAACAATAGTATGATTGACGACTCTATGCCACATTTAAAATTTAACCCGGAGCTAATTCAGATCAAACCCATTTCAGCACTTAAGCCGGGCGATAAATTACTGAACCTTGGCGAGGTACTTGAAATAGAAGAAAGCGATGAAATATATACTGTGATTATTTACCGGATGACACAGAAACAGGTGTTTAAATTTGAAAAAGGTACCAGCCTGTATTTGATCGACGAAGATCAGTTTGAGGCATCGGTATAAATTGACAAAAAAACAGCAATCGAAAACAATGCAATATAGTTGCATCTTCATACTTTTGATGTATTAAATAATTTACTGAAAATTGATTAATACCTGGAAATATGAAATACGATGTGATCATTATTGGGGGAAGCTATGCTGGTTTATCTGCTGCCATGTCATTGGGCAGGACGATCAGAAAAGTACTGGTAATAGACGAAGATAAACCCTGTAACCAACAAACACCCCATTCGCATAATTTTTTAACCCAGGATGGAAGTACTCCGGCTGCTATTGCTGCCTTGGGCAGGGAACAGGTATTGAAATATCCAACTGTAGCTATTCAGGAAGGCAGGGCCATTGGCGTAAAGGGAACAGATGGTAATTTTGAGGTCTCAACTGCTGCAGGCGAACAGTTTTATGCTGGCAAACTGATCTTTGCTACAGGAATAAAAGATATAATGCCAGGCATTCCCGGCTTTTCAGATTGCTGGGGCATATCGGTGATCCATTGTCCGTATTGCCATGGGTACGAGTATAAAACGCAGCAAACCGGTATTTTGATAAACAGCGATATGGTAGCTGACTTTGCCGGAATGATCAGGAACCTGACCGATAAACTCACAGTTTTTACTGACGGAATAGCCTTAATCAGCAAGGAAAACCAGCAGCGGCTTGGTAAAATGGACGTTAAGATAGACGAAAGGAAGATAGAACAGATACTGCACAACAATGGCAACATCGGCAAACTGGTATTTAAAGACGGTACTTTTATGCTGGATGCCTTGTACGCCAGGCTTCCTTTTGAACAGCATTGCAGCATACCAGAAACGTTGGGATGCAATTTTACCGATATGGGCTTCATACAAGTGAATGATTTGCAAAAGACAAGTGTTGCCGGTGTATTTGCAGCAGGGGATAATGTAACACCCTTCAGATCGGTCGCAGCTGCAGTAGCAGCAGGCAGTAAAGCCGGCGCTGCAGTTAACCACGAACTTGTGGCCGAAAAGGTGTGGTAATGCTTTATTTACTGGCAAGTACCGGATCAGCATCCTGAACCAGGTACCTTGAAGTATAATTCTGGTCGCTTACATGGATAAACAATACCGTCCCTTCTTCAAGCGTGCGGACTACAGTGCCAGCCAGTTCCTGAGGCACTGCCGGGCAACCCTGGCTGCGCCCCAAACGTCCCAGTGCATTTATAGTTGCCTGGCTTACATAATCTGCTCCGTGAAGTACAATGGACCTTTTTCTGGCATTGGAGTTAAAACCTTCATCCATTCCATCCAGCCTTAACGAAAGTCCATGTTTACCATAGTAACTTTCTCCCGTTATAAAAAAGCCCATACTGCTTTTCAGGGATTCGCTGGTATTGGAAAAGAAAGTAGCCTTGTCGGCTCCGCTGCGCTCCCCGTGGGCGACCCATGTATTTAAAACTAACTTTTTTTGTTCCAGATCAACAATCCATAAGCGTTTACTGGTGCTGTTCTTATCAAAATCAGCGATGCTCAAAATAGACTTGTTTTCAGAGAGCCTGCCGGTATTCTTCAGATTGAAGTACCCGGTGAGTGCTTTTTCGAAAACAACAAATGATAAACCGCTTGCTGCAAGCTCTGCTGTCTCATAAAGCGTCCTGGCACTTGTATAATGAATGGTATTGCTGTCTGTAACGATATTGTTTTTTACAACCTTTCTGTCGATCGGTTTCCAGCTGATGGTAATAAATGCAAGCATAAGGATAACTGATCCCGCCCCTCCAAAAAAACTTCCCCTCATAGTTATTGTTTTGCTCTCTTTTCTGTTTTATTTATCCTTATTTGTTTAAACTTCTACAAAAATAAAAATATATTTTATAATAATACTCATTTTTAAGTGGTTACGCTAATACGACTTAACGTGGTTACGGGAGTATTAGTATTGCCAGTCGTAATGAATATTTTAAAACAGACCGTTAACGCTTATCTTCCTGCATCAGGTTTATAATCCGCTCTTTGTCTTTCACCTGGTCTTTTAAAGTACTGATCAGTTCCTTGCAGGTCCTCAGATTGGCCTTCAGGTCGCCATACTCTGCTACAGGCTCTGCAAGTATATTGTCCTGGTAGTTTTGCTGAGCACCTTTGCCCTCATTAAAAAGTACACAGGGCGATATTTCAAGCTTTTCAGCGATCAGAAGGATGTCTTTATATTTAACAGATTCATTGAGCAGGCCTAGTCTCAGTCCATCAAATGTCTTCCCTATACCATGTGCAAGCCAGCTTAAAGATCTATTTTTATCTTTCAGGATTTTATCTATTGTTGCTTTTAAGGCCATATCTTTCTTTTTATTGCAAAGTAATAATTTGTCGTAAAATTTTTTACAAACTTCATCTTTTTTTGATTTATGCTCAAAAAATTTATGATAAAAAAATGCAGGATATTTATAATATTTTTTTAATTTTACCCCGAGAGCGTTAATTTGCGGGGGCAAAGTCTATTCAGACCTGTCTCCGCTTTTTTGTCCTTAAAGTTTTACCTGCCTGATAATGTTTTTGATGTTCAGTTCAATGATATCGGTCATGTTGCGGCAGTCAAGATACTGGCGATCAGAAAAATATTCGGCCATTCCTGTCTTCAGCTGTTCAATGTTTTTAGTTGTGGTAAGCGTCTCGGCATTAGATACATCACGCAAGTCAGTTAACCGATGTCTTTCACTTCTTACCCTGTGTAAAATGGCAGATTTCTCTTCCTGCTGGTATTGCAGATAGGTCTTATCGGTCAGTTGTTCCATGCCTAGCTTTACATAAGGAAAATTTTCCTTAAAGAACTGCGGAAGGTACACCTTGATGTTCCCTTCATAGAACTGCTGATCAAAGTCTATAGCCCTTATTCTGAACTGGATATCGTCAAAATCAGGGGTAATCTGCATCACAAAATTATAAGCCCTCATGTCGCCAAGCAGCATCACCAGGCAGCGCTCGTTAAACTTCACAAATTCCTTGGCTATCCGGGTTGGATTGTATTCGGGGTTATGCAGATAGTTTTTTGCAAATACATCGCCGGGAATCCCTGCAATGTGCTCTTCAACCAGCGTTTCCCGGTCAACCAGGTAATTGACCTGGTTAGGGGATAGGATCTCTTCCAGCTCCAGGCCGTAAATTCTCGATGCATCGGCCTTTTTAATATAGAAATAATCATAAACATCATTCAGCCTGTTTACAATCCTGATCCGGAATGGATGGGTATTGCCAAATGTGCAGTATTCTATTTTATCAATATATTTATGCTGTACTATACGTAGGTTACCCGATGCTTTCAGGTTGGCATAAATAATTTTTAACCCGTTTTGCAGTTCCTCCAGCCGGTCTGCCGCATAAATCGGTCCTTCCCAAAGCGAATCTTTGCCATATTTATCCATAATGGGGTAGGCCTCGGTAAACATCAGCAAATCATTGTAACTAATGGGCAATCTCGATTCACGCTGGTAGCTTTTAAGGTATTTTTGCAAGGCTGGCGATACTGGAAAAATAGGCTTCTTTTTAGATATCCTTACATCGTGCTGTTCCATTGTTACTAATTTCAGTTCAATTTACCATATAAAATGGTAAATGCCTAGTTTCATTTGAATTTCATAAGGGTGTAGATTTAAAGTCATATCGTATCCCGGTTAGAAAAATTTATCGGCCCATGCCGTAGTTTTGCGTCTTTGTAAATATGATGAAGAAACTACTCCATAACACACCGTTTTCAGTACTCGATCTTGCAACCGTTATAGAAGGGAAGACCCCTGCAGATACTTTTAAAAATAGCGCCGATCTTGCTCAGCATGCCGAAAAATGGGGTTATAACCGCTATTGGCTTGCCGAACACCACAATATGATCAGCGTGGCCAGTTCAGCAACAGCTGTAGTTATTGGACATATTGCAGCAGCCACAAAAACCATGAGGATAGGTTCTGGCGGGATCATGCTGCCCAACCATTCCCCACTCATTATTGCAGAACAATTCGGAACCCTTGAATCTTTATTTCCCGGACGTATAGACTTGGGTTTAGGGAGGGCACCCGGCACAGACCAGGTTACAGCAATGGCCATCAGGGGGGAAAGGTTTAGTGCTGCCAATAACTTTCCGCAGGATGTGCTGAAGCTGCAGGCCTATTTTTCTGCAGAGAACAATAACAGTAGCGTAAGGGCCATACCGGGTGAAGGATTGGATATTCCCATCTGGATATTGGGTTCCAGCACCGACAGTGCACACCTGGCCGCTGCCTTAGGACTTCCGTACGCTTTCGCAAGTCATTTTGCCCCTGCACAATTCATGACTGCCATTCATATTTACAGACAGAATTTTAAACCTTCTGACCACCTGAAAGAACCTTATGTATTGGCCTGTGTAAATGTTGTGGCAGCTGATACGGATGCAGAAGCTAACAGACTCGTAACCTCTCTTTATCAATTGTTTATGGGGATTGTAACCGGCCGACGCCGTTTGCTGCAGCCACCGGTTGACAATATGAACGAGATCTGGGATGTATATGAAGAGGAACAGGCAAGCCAGATGCTGGCTTGTACCTTTGTAGGCAGTAAAGCAACCATTAAACAAGAGCTGCAGCAATTTCTGGATAAAACCGGCGTAGATGAGCTTATGGCAACGGCCCATATCTTTGAACACAGTGCCCGTCTGCGTTCTTACGAAATACTCGCTGAAGTTTTTAAAACAGATTAAACTGCAGGTTTTTATTTTTGTTCTGTTTCTGCATATAATTTGTTTATCTTGATTAGCAGAAGAAGCTCAGATAATTTGCTACTCATGAAGCGCATTTACTATAAATATTTTTTTGTCTTGCATTTTTCACTGTTACTCCCGTTCGGACAGGTATCAGCACAATCAGGGTTGCAACGGCTGGACGATCAGATCCTGATTGATCTTGCTGGAAGCCGGACCCCGGCAAAGACCGGTTTCTTCATGTTCTTGTCAAAGCACAATGACGTGGTAAACGTAGGGGTTCCGCTTGGCCTCCTTGCCGGCGGTATAATTGCAGACGACAAAAAGATGCGCCAGAATGCTTTATATGTAGCCAGCAGTTCGGCTGTGAATGCCCTGGTTACCATGCTGATCAAGAAAGTAGTAAAAAGACCGAGACCTTTTCTGGCCAATTTTAAAATTCAGGCAGTTTATCAGCCAAGCCATTACTCATTTCCTTCCGGGCACACTTCTACTTCCTTTACTACAGCTACAGCGCTTTCACAGGCTTATCCAAAGTGGTATGTTGTTGTCCCTTCTTATTTATGGGCAGGTTCTGTTAGTTTCTCCCGTTTGTACCTAGGGGTACACTATCCAACAGATGTGGCAGCTGGTGCCTTGCTGGGAACTGGAACAGCTTTTTCTCTGCGCTCCATGCGTCCTGATTAACAGAATGGTAAAGCAGCCTTTGGGACCGTCCGATCTGCGCTTTATATTAAAGGAACTTTACAGGGGCCATTTGCCTTAACAAGCTCTTCTAATGCTTTGGTAAAACCCGGGTAATGTTGAGTTTATTCAAAACTCAGCCACGCAGGAAACAAAGGGTATATAAATTTCATGGTAAAAACCCCGGGCTTCTCTGCCTTTAAGCTATAAATACTTACATTCGCGTTTATTTTAACAAACGAATCAGAAGATTTATTATATGATCTGGGAAAAGTTATTATCATCCAAACGCTGGGGAAATGAAGACAGGTTTATGGGCAACCAGAAAGAGGCGAGGTCTGAATTTCAACGCGATTACGACAGGATTATCTTTTCTTCACCGTTCAGGAGACTGCAGAACAAAACACAGGTTTTTCCCCTGCCAGGCAGCGTATTTGTGCACAACAGGTTAACGCATAGCCTCGAAGTGGCCAGTGTAGGCCGGTCTTTGGGCACCATATTTTACAATAAGGTAAAGGACACAGACCCTGGAATAGACGATTCCTGCCCACTATTGTGTGAGATAGGAAATATCATTGCTTCGGCATGCCTGGCACATGATCTTGGAAATCCTGCATTCGGGCATTCCGGTGAATCTGCCATCTCACATTATTTTACCACTGGTGAGGGTAAAATCTACCAGTCTCATGTAACTGATGCCCAATGGGAAGACCTGATCCATTTTGAAGGAAATGCAAATGCGCTCCGGATACTTACCCATCCCTTTGCAGGTAAGGGCACAGGTGGCTTCGCCTTAACCTATGCTACCCTGGCTGCAATTGCAAAATATCCTTGTTCATCTGTAGCAGGGCATAACAAAAAGCACATCTATACCAAAAAATATGGGTTTTTCCAGTCCGAGCAACAGGGCTTTGAAAAGATTGCCGCCGAAATGGGTTTGCACAAAGTACAGGAATCACCGTCAATTTATAAGCGGCATCCATTGGCTTATCTGGTGGAGGCAGCGGATGACATCTGCTATAATATTATTGATCTGGAAGATGCACACCGCTTAAAAATACTGAGCTATAACGAGGTAGAGGCCTTGATGCTGCCTTTATGCAGGGATGAAAGAATGCCCGCACGTTTGGCCGAGATAGAAGATGACGATGCCAAAATTACCTTAATGCGGGCAAAGTCCATCAGCACACTGATTGGTTTATGTTCCGATCTGTTTTACCACGAGCAGGAAACGATATTGAACGGCGATTTCAATAAAAGCCTGATGGATGCCATAGCTGAACCGTTTTTATCGGTAATGAAAGAAATTGAACGCGTTTCAATTCAGAAAATCTACAATTACAATTCTGTTGTGCAGATTGAAGTGGCGGGTTATAAAGTAATGGGCGGTTTGCTGGAGGAATTTATTCCGGCCTACCTGCAGAACAGTTCTAAATACCACAAAAAGCTGATAGAACTGATTCCTAAGCAGTTTCTTACAGAAAAGACAGATGTCTACAGTAAAATTCAGACCGTTCTCGATTTTGTATCTGGTATGACAGATATCTACGCTGTTGAATTGTTTAGAAAGATTAAAGGAATCTCATTTCCTTCTATGAGCTAACAACAGATTTTGCCATATGAATAACATGTTTGGGAAAGATTAATTCTTAAACTCATATAAATTTTAGCTTTGCTTTAAATTGAATGTATACTGATGAATGTAGAAAACTTACAGCCTGCTGCATTATGGAGTAATTTTGCAGCGTTGAATGCCATACCCCGTGCTTCAAAAAAAGAAGAACGCATTATTGAGTTTATAGTAGCTTATGGTAAACAGCTGGGACTGGAGACTATCAAAGACCATATTGGTAACGTGGTAATCAAAAAACCGGCTACCAATGGGATGGAAGACAGGCAGACTGTGATTTTACAATCCCATCTGGATATGGTACACCAGAAAAATGGTGATAGCAATTTTGATTTTGATACACAAGGCATCAGCATGTATGTTGACGGCGACTGGGTAAAAGCCGATGGTACAACATTGGGCGCAGATAATGGAATTGGCGTAGCCACAATTATGGCTATACTTGCGGCAACTGATATTGCCCATCCGGAATTGGAAGCACTATTTACCATAGACGAGGAAACCGGCATGACGGGAGCAAAGGAACTGGACCCTTCTAACTTGTCGGGTACAATTTTATTGAACCTGGATACGGAAGAGGATGATGAACTGACCATTGGCTGCGCAGGTGGCGTAGATACCACAACGCAGTACAACTACCAGGAGCAACCGGTAGGCAAAGACAGTACCGCATTCAGCATTACTATAAAAGGTTTGCTTGGCGGCCATTCAGGAATGGATATCCATAAAGGACGTGCAAATGCAAATAAGCTCATGAACCGTCTCTTGTACAACGGGAATAAGGTATTGGAATTGCAACTCAGTAGTTTAGAAGGTGGTAGTTTGAGAAATGCCATACCCAGAGAATCTTCCGCTGTAGTTACCGTATCAGCAGGGCAAAAAGAAGCATTTCTTTCTTTTGCAGCAGATTTTTCTAAAGTCATCCAAGCTGAATATCAATCTATAGAACCGGCATTAAGCATCAGTGTAGCTGAGACTGAATTGCCGGAAAGGGTTTTGGAAAAATCGGACTACCTTAAAATCGTAAACGCTTTATATGCAGTTCCGAACGGGGTATTCAGAATGAGTCCGGATATTGCCAACCTGGTAGAAGCATCATCTAACCTGGCGAAGGTGAGCATTAAAGATGGTGAGTTCATTACAAAATCTTTGCAGCGCAGCAGTGTGGAAAGCACAAAAGAAGATGTAGCGATTGCTGTAGGTTCAGGGTTTGAAAATATGGGCTGCAGTGTAAGCACCAGTGGTGACTATCCGGGATGGAAACCCAATTCGGATTCCAAAATACTGGCGCTGATGCGGAGCCTGTACAAACTGAGCTTTAATGCAGAGCCCAATGTGAATGCCTGTCATGCAGGTTTGGAATGTGGCATTTTAGGCGCACATCTACCTGGTATGGATATGATTTCATTTGGGCCAACCATTCATGGTGCCCACTCGCCGGACGAACGTGTACAGATCTCATCTGTAAATAAATTCTGGAATTATCTTTTAAAGGTACTTGAAGAAATCCCTGCTCGTTAATTAATTATTAATTTCATTTCTTTGTATTATCTGGTAACGCTTAAATCATGATGCAATGAACGAGGAACTTTATCTTCATATTTTTAACAAGCAGAACAGCATTGAGCCGGTACCCTCTAATCAGGAAATAGCTGAGTGGGTAATCAATCTGATGAACCTGCTGTATCCTGAACGGTTAACCACGCCCGATTATTCTGTAAATGAGATTAAACGCAGGTTTGCACGGCAGGAAAAAGAACTCATTAAAATACTGAATGCGACCAAGGCTTGTGAAAATTTTGACAATGAGGCTATCGTTGCTGAGTTTTTTGACGGACTTCCGGAGCTTTACAGGAAGATGAATACGGATATTACCGCGATTTTGAATGGAGATCCGGCAGCAAAAAGCGAGTTTGAAGTGATCAGGTGTTATCCGGGCTTTCTGGCGATTGCGATATACCGGATTGCACACGTGTTGTTAAAGGCCAATGTACCGCTCATTCCAAGGATCATTACCGAGTATGCACATTCGATTACCGGTATTGACATTCATCCAGGCGCATTGGTTGGCGAGTATTTTTATATAGACCATGGTACCGGTGTTGTTATTGGAGAAACGACAGTGATAGGCAATCATGTAAAACTTTACCAGGGGGTAACCCTGGGGGCTTTAAGTGTAGAGAAATATATGGCAGACATTAAGCGCCATCCTACGATTGAAGATCATGTGATCATTTATTCGGGGGCTACCATACTTGGTGGCGAAACGTATATTGGCACAGGTTCGGTGATCGGGGGAAACGTATGGCTTACTAAAAGTGTTCCTGCGGGGTCAACCGTATACCACCAGTCGTCCATAAAAGTTATAGAAACAAAAGATCCTAAATAGAAAATGGCAGGCATAGTAGAATTTGTAGGCAATACCCCACTGGCAGAGATCATGAAATTAAACCCAAATCCTGAGGTCAGGATTTTTGCAAAACTGGAAGGGAACAACCCAGGCGGGAGCGTAAAGGACAGGGCTGCCTTAAATATGATCCGCAGTGCGATGGAGCGCGGGGAAATCAAAAAGGGTACCCGCTTAATTGAGGCCACAAGTGGAAATACAGGGATAGCCCTGGCCATGATTGCCAGTATTTACGATCTTGAGATAGAATTAGTGATGCCGGCAAGCTCTACAAGAGAGCGGACCCTTACCATGGAAGCATATGGCGCTAAAGTAACGCTTTTGGAATCAATAGAGGTTTGCCGGGATTATGCGGAAGAGCAGCGCGATAAACACGGATATTTTTTATTGGACCAGTTTGCCAATCCCGACAATTACCTTGCACATTATAAAACTACAGGACCAGAAATATGGCGCGATACGGAGCATAAAATCACTCATTTTGTGAGTTCTATGGGCACTACCGGAAGTATTATGGGCAATTCCATGTTTTTGAAGGAGCAAAACCCAGAAATACAGATTATTGGATGTCAGCCTACGGAAGAATCTTCTATCCCTGGAATTCGACGATGGCCTGCTGCTTACCTGCCTAAAATCTTTGATGCCAGCAGGGTAGACCGGGTAATGGACGTTTCACAGCAGGAGGCTACAGAAAAAGCAAGGGCGATGGCCAAAGCAGAAGGGATTTTTGCAGGAATGAGCAGCGGCGGTGCGTTGGCTTGCGCTTTAAGGTTAGCCATGGAACTGAAATCAGGCCTGATTGTATTTATTGCATGCGACCGTGGGGACCGGTATTTGAGCAGCGATTTGTTTGGATAGGGGTAATCCGTTATTTTTGGTTATACAATGAGACTACAGCGATTACTTTTACTATGCCTTTTAATTTTTGCGAGCGGTGTGGCTTTTGCCCAGACCAGTGCGGAACTGAAAAGAAACAAAGAGGCCATACAGCGGGAGATTGATTTACTTCAGCGAAACCTTAACGAAACTTCGAGCAGCAAAAAACTGACCTTGGGTCAGATCAGGGCTATCAACAGTAAGATCAGGTTGATGCAGAACAAAATCTCGGTCATCAATTCTGAAGTGAAAAACCTGGACAACCAGATTCATGAGAATACCAATGAGGTGCATTCCCTTAAAAGTCAGCTTGGCCAGTTAAAAAACGAATATGCCGGAATGGTAAGGTTTGCACAGCGCAACAAGAACGCATATGATAAAATGATGTTCATTTTTGCATCTGATAACTTTAACCAGGCCTATAAGCGCATCAAATACTTCCAACAGTTTGGACAGTACCGTAAAAAACAGGCCGATTACATACAGGGAACCCAAAAGAAGATTGAGTACAAAATTGTGGTGCTGGATAAAAACCTGAAAGAGAAAAATAACCTCTTGACTGAGCAGCAGCAGGAAAAAGTTAAGTTGGGCAAAAACAAAGTGGAGCAAGCCCAGATGCTGAACCAGATCAGCAGGCAGGAGAAACAATTCAGACAGGACATCGCAGCGCGTAAGCGTAAGCAGGCTGAAATAGACCGGGCCATCAGAAATGCGATACAACGGGAAATTGAACTGGCACGTAAAAAGGCAGAGGAGGAAGAGCGCCTGGCAGCACAGAAAGCTATAGCAGAAGGACGGCCGGCACCTGTAGCCAAGGAGAAAACCACCAGCAATTATTTAACCGCTTCCCCGGAATCCGCAAAATTATCGGCCGGATTTGAAAATAACCGGGGACGCTTGCCGTGGCCAGTAGGCAGTTACTCTATTGTGGAGCGTTTTGGTAACCATACCGAAGGTCAGGCAAACTATACCAATGACGGCATCAATATTTTAACGGAACAGGGAGCAGCTGTTAAAGCCGTATTTGAAGGGGAAGTTTTGTTTGTAAGAGAACTCTATGGCACATATATCGTGGCTTTACGTCATGGCGAATACTTTACCATTTACCAGAACCTGAAAACCGTAAACGTAGCTAAAGGCAATAAAGTAGAGACCCGGCAAACGCTGGGTGTGATAGCCTCTAAAGAAGATGGACCAATACTGCATTTTGAAATTATGAGGGGGCAGACCAAACTGAATCCTGAAGCCTGGATCGCCAAATAATGCTGGAAATTGTCTACCAGGATGATCATCTCATAGCGATCAATAAACCGCATGGGCTGCTGGTCCATCGTTCATCCATAGCCAACGACGCAAAAGAGTTTGCTTTGCAAATGCTCAGGGACCAGGTTGGCCGTCACGTTAGTCCGGTACACCGTTTAGACAGGAAGACAGGGGGATTGTTGCTGTTTGCTTTTGATAAGGAAGTAGAGGTTGCCATGCAACAGCAGTTTATGAATGGTGAAGTAGAAAAAAAGTACCTTGCCGTACTGCGTGGCTATGCACCAGATGAGATGGATATTGATTACCCGCTGGCCAAAGAGAACGGCACCATACAGGAAGCTTTTACGTCGTTTGTTACTCTGAAGAGGGCGGAACTGGATGTGGCCTTCGGAAAACACCCAACTTCCAGGTACTCACTGGTTGAAGCTACACCAAGCACAGGCCGGATGCACCAGCTGCGCAAGCACTTTGCACATATATTTTACCCGATAATAGGCGACAGGAAACATGGCTGTAATAAACAGAACCGATTTTTTAAGGAGCAGTGGGAAATGACCACAATGCTGCTTCACGCATCAGAATTAAGCTTTATTCATCCAGTTAGTCAACAGCAGGTACATCTAAAAGCGGCTGTGCAAAATGAATTTTTGCGAGTGATGCAGTTAATGCAATGGTAGAACTTTTACACCTTAAAAAGAGTTATCCACAGCAATCCTGACTAACCATAATTTTATTCTTTTGCTAGTTAGGGAGTTACAAAAAAGCTCAGATTTTCCATCTTAATGTTAGTAAATTTTATCATCTTCGCAACCCCAAACGACGGGTCAATCTGTTGTTTTAATTATTGTAAACCGTAAAACATTAAAGAGTAATATGCAAATCACTTGTACACAAGTATGGAATAACTGTCTCCAAATTATTAAGGATAATATCCCCGCCCAGAGCTTTAAAACCTGGTTCGAACCGATATCAGCCCTTAAACTGGAAGACAGGGTTTTAACTGTGCAGGTGCCAAGCTTATTCTTTTATGAGTGGCTGGAAGAGCATTATGTGGGCTTACTGCGTAAAACAGTAAAACAACAGCTGGGCGATGAAGGGAGACTGGAGTACAATATAGTCGTAGACAAGTCGACCAATGGTGCTTTACCTTATACGACGAATATGCCATCTAACGGAAACGGGTCTACCGGCAAGAAACAGTCCATGCCGGTTCCGGTAAACATCAACAGGGACATCAAAAATCCTTTTGTAATCCCTGGTTTAAAAAAGATGAATGTAGACCCTCAGCTGAACCCAAGCTATACGTTTGAGGCCTATGTGGAGGGCGACTGTAATCGTCTGGCACGATCGGCCGGACACGCTGTAGCGGCAAAACCAGGCGCTACCTCTTTCAATCCTTTAATGATTTATGGCGCTTCAGGTTTAGGTAAGACCCACCTGGCGCAGGCGATAGGTAACGAGATCAGAAGAAATTTGCCCGATAAGCTAGTGATCTATGTATCCTGTGAGAAGTTTTGTCAGCAGTTTGTGGAGTCGCTAAAGAACAACACCATTAATGATTTTGTGAATTTTTACCAGGCAATGGATGTGATCATTATGGATGATGTGCATAATTTTGCCGGTAAAGAGAAAACGCAGGACATCTTCTTCCATATTTTTAACCACTTGCACCAGTCGGGCAAGCAGATCATCATTACTTCCGATAAAGCGCCAAAAGACCTTTCGGGTTTAGAAGAAAGGCTCCTAAGCCGTTTTAAATGGGGCTTGTCAGCAGATCTGCAGGTGCCGGAACTGGAGACACGAATTGCCATTCTGAGAAAGAAAATGTATGCCGACGGAATTGACCTGCCTGATGAGGTGGTAGAGTATGTGGCGCACAATATTGATAACAACGTGAGGGAACTGGAAGGCGCAATGGTTTCTTTGCTGGCCCAGAGTACGATGAACAGGAAGGAGATAGATTTACAACTGGCCAAGTCTATGCTAAAGAACTTCATTAAAAACACAACCAAAGAGGTTTCTATCGACTACATTCAGAAGCTGGTTTGTGATTATTTTGAAGTGCCAGTGCATCTACTTAAAGCGCCTACCCGTAAACGTGAAGTGGTGCAGGCCCGCCAGATCTCTATGTACCTGGCTAAAGGAATGACCAAAAGTTCGCTTAAAACCATTGGGGCATTTTTTGGTGGCCGGGATCATTCGACCGTAATTTATGCCTGCCAGACGGTTGAGGATTTGATCCAGACGGACAAAAAGTTTAGGGCGTATGTGAATGATATTGAGAAAAAATTAAAAATGAGCTAATAGCTGCTCTGGCGTAAATACAACAGAATCAAGGAGATTCAAAAAGAGTCCATTTTACTGAAAAAAATCTTTCAAAAAAAGTTTGGACGATTAAAAATGAATATTACCTTTGCAGCGCAAAAAAGGCCAATAATGGCCCGTTCGTCTAGGGGTTAGGACGCCAGATTTTCATTCTGGAAACAGGGGTTCGATTCCCCTACGGGCTACTGGAAAACCCGCTTAGGTTAAATAACCTAAGCGGGTTTTGTTTTTTATCATTATACGAAGCATTTTTTTCAAACGCTGCAGTTACAAGGCTTCAATAAAAACAGTTACACTTGAGGGTTTTTGCGTGTATATGCATAAGAATCCTGTATGGAAAATGCTTTACTTTTCTATAAGTGTATAATTTTTAAACACTTATTGGTAATTGTTCAATATATTTTTATATTGTAAGTGAATAAGAACCGGCAAAAACCTGCAAAATGCCGTAAATTGATTAAATAACGCATCGTTTAACTAAACACATTAATACGAACCAGACACTCAGCCGATCAACAGCTTTAATCCGCCAGGAGTAAAGAATGCAATTAACCGTTCATCAAATAACCAAACAAATTCATTATGAAAAAAATTCTACTCATGTTATGTAATGCACTGGTACTTTTATCGGTGCATGCACAGGCGCAGACCCGGGTAACGGGGACAGTTACTTCCGCGAATGACGGAATGCCCTTACCCGGCGTAAACGTGCTTGTTAAGGGTACAAGTAACGGCGTATCTACTACGGGAAAAGGAACCTATGCCCTGGATAATGTGCAGTCTGGTGCTGTACTTGTTTTTTCTTCTATAGGCTTCCAAAAAATCGAGGTTCCGGTAAATGGTCGCTCTTTAGTAAATATTGCGCTTCAATCTACTGATCAGTCTTTGGATGAGGTAATGGTGGTTGCGTATGGAACAGCAAAGAAGAGTACTTATACCGGTGCAGCTTCTGTAGTGAAACTGAATAAAGATGTTCCGGTAATCTCATTTGAGAATGCCATGATTGGCCGCGCGCCTGGTGTGCAGGTGACTACCGCTTCGGGGCAGGCCGGCGCTGTACCCAGTATCCGGATCAGGGGAATTGGTTCTATGATCGCTTCAAAAGAACCGCTTTACGTAATTGATGGTGTACCTGCAATTTCGGGTAATGCGGGCATAAGCCAGGACCCTTTATATGCCAGTAACAACGTGATGAGCTCATTGAACCCAGCCGATATTGAATCTATTACGGTATTAAAGGATGCTGCTGCATCTTCTTTATACGGTTCAAGGGCTGCAAACGGTGTAATTCTGGTTACAACAAAACGCGGTAAGCTGGGTAAGGCCGTGGTTAATTTTAAATCATCTGTAGGTTTGACACCCAGCTGGGCAACCGACAACTATGAAGCTGCCGGGATACAGGAACAAACGAATATGTTGTACCGGGTATTTCATGACCTGAATACATCAGCAAAAAAAACAGATGCTGTTGCCAATGCAGACGCACTTGCCCGGTTGAAAACCAGATTCAACAGGCATGGATATACTTTTTCTACAACCGGTACTGGTTTAAACGAGAATGTAGTTATTTCGGGACTGACGGATGGCATTGAAAACCGGGACGGACGTTATTTTGATTGGGAGGATGCGCTTTTCAGGACGGCAATATACCAGACCAATGACTTGTCGGTAAGTGGTGGAGATGCCAATACAACTTATTACAGTTCGTTATCGTATACCAAAGACCAGAGCAGGATTAAAGTAAATAATTTCGATCGTTTGTCTGGCCGCATCAATCTGTCACAAAAGGTAGGTAAATATGTAGAATTTATATCCAACGTAAATATAGCCAGGAACAAGCAGTCGGGGTTTAATGATACCCGGAATACCAGTACAAACTATTTTATGCAGTCCAGAAACCTGTTGTGGGGTTTTTATTGGCCTACAGATTATAAGACGGGTCTGCCTTATACTACACGCTACGGCAGTTTGGCACAGAATGCTGTATTTTATAACAATGAATGGGAAAACAGTTCCATCAACAGACGGATTACTGCAAATGAAACACTGAATATCAAATTCCTCCCTGAGCTGACTTTGAAATCTATTTTCTCTTATGATAATGCACAGATAAAGGACCATACCTATTACAGTGCGCTTCATTTTAGCGGTACTACAACCAAGGGATCTGTTGAAGAGTTAACTACCAATATCAGCAAAGTGGTATCTTCGACCACACTGAATTACAATAAACAGTTTGGCTTACATAATCTGGATCTGCTTGCGGGTTTTGAGGCGGAGAAGAATGAAACGGATTACATGAGGGCAACCGGAACAGATTTGCCGTCTGGGCAATTACATACTGTTGGTACTGCGGGGGCTACCAGCTCAAACGCCTTTGATTTTGGAAATTCTATGGTATCGGTTCTTTCGCGTGCTGAATACAATTTCAACAATAAGTACTACGCTTCTGCCTCATTTCGACGGGACGCTTCTTCAAAACTCGCACCGGAGATTCGATGGGGTAACTTCTGGTCGGTAGCGGGATCGTGGAGACTCAAGAATGAAGGCTTTCTCGAAGATGTAGAGGCAATCAGTAATTTACGGTTAAGGGCATCATATGGCATCAATGGCACTTTGCCCCCGGGCGACTATAGCTGGAGACAACAGGTTGCCTACAGTTCTAAATACATGAACCTGCCTGGAGGGGTGAAAAATAATGTGGCCCGACCCGTAAAATGGGAAACCAATTATACTACAAATGCCGCTGTTGAATTTGGTTTATTTAATAACCGAATTACGGGTGTCGTAGAGTACTTTAACCGGGATTCCAAAGACCTGCTGCAGGAGGTGCCCATCTCTATGACAACGGGCTTTTCTACAGCGCTTTTGAATATTGGACAGATGAACAATCGTGGGATTGAGATAGAATTGGGTGGTGACATCATTGTTAAAGAAGGTTTTCGATGGAGCGCAAGTGTGAATGCAACTTTTGTCCGTTCAAAAATAGTGAAACTAGAGGGTGGAAAGGATATCATATGGTATGATCCGACAGGAGGTGCGGGAGCAGGTGAAGACAGAAGGGCCCAATTCATATTCAGGGAAGGACAACCTGCATTGAGTATCTATGGATACGAATGGGCTGGTGTACATAAGGATACTGGTAAAAACGTATGGTATATGAGTCCGGATAAGAATAGCACCCTTGTCGGCGATTTTGAATACAATGGCAGACCAGCTACCTTCAATTTCAGCAAAGCAGCTTATGGTATTATTGGTGATGCCACTCCAGATGTATACGGAGGTATCAATACCGACTTGAGCTATAAGAATTTTAGCCTGGCACTGAACATCAATTACAAGCTTGGAGGGAAACTGTATGATGGCGCCTATAAAGATGTGGCGGATGATGGTTATTACTGGGAAAGAATACGGTCGCAGTACTACTACGACAGGATGTGGACCCCGGAAAATACAGAAGGAGCTTTGCCTAAACTGGATGGTAATGACCTGACCGATCCCCAACAGTACAGCAGCAGGCAGATGCATAACGCCAGTTTTATCAGATTAAAGAATATTACATTGGCTTATAACCTGCCAAAAAGGCTGATCAATAAAATAGGTGTTTCCAATACCAGGCTATATGTTAATGGCTCAAACCTGCTGACTTTCTCCAAATATAGAATTGCCGATCCTGAAGTGAACCAGTATGGAACAAGGGGTTGGGAAACACCTTATGGAAAAACCTACACGTTTGGAATAGAGTTTAGTTTCTAATTTTAAGACCTTATCAGATGAAAACAACACATATATTTCTGGCTGTATTGCTTGTAACGGGCTTATCTTCCTGCAAGAAATTTCTGGATCAAAAACCAAGCAATCTTGGTGATGCTCCAACAGCAATTAAGACACCGGCAGATGCACAGGTGGTAATTAATGGATTAATGCGGAGTATGACCAGCTCCAGTTACTATGGTAGGAATTTTATCTTATATGGAGATGTAAAAGGAGGCGATCTCACCATCGTTTCGCAGGGCAGGGGACTTGACCCTATGTATACCTTTGCACATAGCCCAACGGATAACAATTATGGGGGCTTCTGGTCGCAGATTTACTATTGTATTGCACAGACCAATTACTTGTTGACAGCAATAGCAAAAATTGAATCAGCTGGAAGCATTACTGCATATGATATTTATAAGGGCCAGGCATTAACTGCCAGGGCACTGATGTATTTTGACCTGGTTCGTCTTTACGGAAAATCTTATACAGACGACAAGACCTCATTTGGTGTGCCAAATGTAATCACAGAGATTGGTCCGGACGATCAGCCCCTGCGCAATACTGTAGAACAGAACTATGTTCAAATCCTGGCTGACCTGAAGGCTGCTGCGCAGTTGTTGTCTAAAGCGAAAAACAATGGCTACATTAACTACTATGCGAACCTTGCCATTCAGGCCAGGGTTTACCTGACTATGGGAGACTATCCGAATGCCCTGAAAGCCGCCGAAGAAATTATTGGCTCTTCCGCATACAATGCAGTATACAGCAATACAGAATGGGTTGATTCCTGGAAAAGTCAGTTTGGCAAGGAGTCTATCTTTGAATTGACGATACAACCGCTTGAGGGTGATCTGGGTACGGCTTCACTGGGTTTTTATCTCAGACGGAAAGGGCACGACGTGGGTACAGTATTGGGCTTTTTTATGGCAAGCGATTATTTTATTAACCGCATTAAACAAGATCCGAATGACGTGCGGCTGGGTATTATGAGTTATGATGAAATTTCAGCTACACGTTTAGGCGCTATTTATAAATACAGTGGTAGTACGACATTGTCTGGCGATGGAAAAAATAGTTCCACTGCAGTAAATATTAAAGTCATTCGCTTATCTGAAATCTATCTGATCGCAGCGGAAGCGGCTTTGCCTACCGATAAACTCAAAGCGGCAACTTATCTAAACGCCATTCGTAAAAGGTCGCCAGGCTTGGTGCCAGCTACTGCGCTTACTGTGACATTAGATATGATCATTGATGAAAAAAGTAAGGAACTGATAGGAGAAGGGCAGAGATTTTTTGATATGATCCGTTTAAACAGGAGTATTACATTTAACGATGAGATCGGGGCCATTACACCGCCATCTAGACCAAAAACAATTGACAGAAGCTTTTATAAAACCAGGTTGCCTATACCGCAGGCAGAAATCAATGCAAACCCCGGGTTAAAACCACAACAGAATCAAGGTTATAATTAGAAATAGTTAAAATGTAGAAAGACCTGTAAGTGAATACTTACAGGTCTTTCTACATTTTTTGAGCCTCCTATCGGAATCGAACCAATGACCTACTGATTACAAGTCAGTTGCTCTACCAGCTGAGCTAAGGAGGCTATTGCGGCAGCAAATTTAGACTTTTACGGTATTTTGCCAAAGCATTTTTTATAAGCACCTGATTAAGAAGGAAGATAATTTAAAGTCGGTTGCGCCTAACTTTCGCCCTTAAGCCGGTTTTGAATATCTTCACTACCGGTTTTGCGCCCTTTTTTACTGATGACCTGATTTCCGCGGGCATTTAAAATGATGCTCTGGAAAGAGCGAATATGAGGATGCCAGGTTGCCTGAAGCGATAACCGGGTGGTTATCGCTTTGCCCTTTCCAGAAAACTTTTTGCTTTTAACTGCGCCTCTACTTCGGTAATGGCTTTCATTAGGTTATTGCTGGTATTGGTTAGCTCAGTAAGGGCTTCAATCATGATTTGCCATACCGGCTGCATACGGAGCAGCAGTTTTTTTCCTTTTTCTGTAAGCAGGATCAAGCGCTTGCGTTCATCCTTCTTGTCTTTCTTAGAGCGGATCAGCTTTTCTTTTTCCAGTTCTTTTAACAAACTGATGGTGGAAGGGTGGGTATAGCCAATTTCGGTTGCAAGTTCCACCACACTGAGCAATGGTTTAAAATGAAGTGTATAAATTACGGGGAACCATTTAGGCTCAAAATCAATGTTATGCGCTTTGTAAAGCTCAAAACCTTCTTTTCTGAGCTGCTCACTAAGTCGCTGTAGTCGGGTTGATAAGGCAAGAATGCCCGATTCGTCTATTGCATTCATAAGTGAAGGTGATAAAATATATTATCGGCCATCATCCTTGGAAAATAGTGGGGCAGGGCATTCATCTCAATCCTGGTAAAGCCATTCTTTTCATAGAAACGATGCGCAGCTTTTAGCAGGTCCACTGTGCCAAGATAGATATCGGTGATTCCGTTATCCTTACAAAACTGGATATAAGTCTCCAGTAAACGTTGTGCAATGCCATATTCTTTTCCACGGTATTGCTTTTTTACAAACATCTTCCGGAGGGCACTGGCCTGATGTCCGGTATTGATCATCGCTATCGTACCTACAAGCTCATTTTCATGTAATGCAGCCCAGAAATTTCCGCCGCCCTGATGATAATTTGTTTCGATATCCAGCAGGTCTGGCTGATCTTCCAGGGTTACCGGCACATTAAATTCAATTTGCTGAATGGGTAAGATGAGGTTTATGATCTGCTCACAATAATCGTTCTTAACAGGTTTGATAATTATAGGTATACTCATGTTCGTTGCATTTTATGTACAAGTATACGTAGTTAACTACATTAATTCAATATGAAGATGCAATATTTATGTAATTATATATTCTCACTTATGAAGGCGAGGGGATTATAGAAGCGCAGGTTCAATTGTTTTTTATTCATGGTAAGCCAGCTGGCGCAACCGTAATCGTCAAAACTCTTACGGATTTCGAGGTGCAGGTGATGGTAATCACCTCCGTATTTTTTTGATTCGGTACGTGTAAAAAGGCGTGCGATCTTTGTGGTTTGATCTACCTGCTGCCCATTGCTTACATACACCTCTTTTAAGTGTTTATAAGAAGTAAATATGGTTTTTCCATTTTTCAACTTATGCCTGATCACTACCGTTCGTTGATTTTCACCAAGATGTAGTGAACATACAATTCCTTTGGCCATTGGATAAATGCCCACATGCTTGCTTTTAGGTTTGACCGGATTGATGTCGATAGCAGTATGGATATGGCCCTTTAAGTAACTTTCACGGTGGTCGTCAAAAATGCTGACGACTTTCATTTGCCGGATATCTTTGCGGTTTGCCAGATCGAAGGGCAGGAGCCAGCTTTCTGCTATTGAAACCGGCAGTTCATCTGTATAATAAGGTTTCCATCTTTCCCGGTCGCGCTCAATAGTAATGGGCTCTGCCGGAACCAACCATAGAAACAAAAAACCAAATACGATTAATTTCATATCATAAATGCATTAAGTGCATAAGCAAGCTAGTAAAATTTTCAGGGATATGAAAGCATCCACAAGCCAAAAACAGAAGTTCATAAAATCATTATTATGTAATAAAAATGAAATGTACATCTGTATAATTTTGAAATATGACAACAAAAGGGGTTAAAATGATAAAAACACATAATATATTTTAAGATTACACGCAAAATTTAATTTTGTGTTGTACTTTTGCGGAAAATTTCAAAATAAATGACCCGAAAAAACAGTAATCCAGAGAAAAATGTAGATGTTGTGTTAATTGGAGCAGGTATTATGAGTGCTACCCTAGGTATGCTGCTCAAAGAGCTTCAGCCAGACATCAGCATTGAAATTTTTGAAAGGCTTGACGTGGCGGCTGCTGAAAGTTCTGATGCATGGAATAATGCCGGAACCGGACATTCTGCCTTTTGTGAGTTAAATTACACGCCTCAGTTAGCCGATGGATCTGTTGACACTAAAAAAGCCATATCTATTGCTGAATCTTTCGAAGTATCGAAGCAGTTCTGGTCTTTCCTGGTTAAAAGCAAATTGGTGGATGCCCCGGAAACCTTTATAAAGGCAATTCCGCACATGAGCTTTGTTTGGGGAAAGGATAATGTAGATTTTTTGAAAAAAAGATATTCCAAGTTACAGGAAAGTGATCTTTTTAAAGGAATGGTGTATTCTGAGGATGCCGGACAACTGGCCGATTGGATGCCTTTGGTGATGAGAGACCGAAACCCAGCCGATAAAGTAGCCGCCACCAGGATGGAACTTGGAACGGATGTTAATTTTGGTGCTTTAACCAGAATGATGTTTAATAAACTTCAATCAAGACCGGAGGTGAAACTTCATTTTCATCATGATGTGAAAAAGCTGAAACAAAAGAATGGTTTATGGGAAGTAAAGGTTAAAGACGAAAGTACAGGACAGAAAAGAATAATAAAGGCCAAATTTGTATTTATCGGTGCAGGAGGTGGCTCTTTACCACTATTGGAAAAAGCGGATATTCCTGAAGGAAGAGGTTTTGGTGGTTTCCCCGTGAGCGGACAATGGCTGAAATGTGTAAATCCGGAAGTTATTGAGCAGCACAATGCAAAAGTTTACGGCAAAGCCTCTGTAGGCGCACCGCCAATGTCGGTACCGCATTTGGATACCAGAATGATAGATGGTAAAAAGGCCTTGTTGTTTGGTCCTTATGCAGGTTTTTCTACCCGGTTTTTGAAGCACGGTTCTTTACTCGACTTACCTAAATCAATCAAAATAAACAACATCCGGCCAATGATATCAGCGGGCCTGGATAATTTGCCGCTTACAAAGTACCTGATTGACCAGGTACGGCAGTCGCCCGAAGACCGTATGGCCGCGTTAAGAGAGTATCTGCCAACGGCAAAAATGGAAGACTGGGAGCTGGAGACGGCCGGACAACGTGTGCAGGTGATTAAAAAAGATGAAGAACACGGTGGTATCCTGGAATTTGGTACCGAGGTGGTTACAGCGGCAGATGGTTCAATTGCCGCCCTTTTAGGCGCATCGCCGGGCGCTTCCACTGCGGTTTCTATTATGATTACTTTAATGGAACGTTGCTTCAGTAATCAGCTCAAGACCGCTGAATGGCAGCAAAAGCTTAAACAAATGATCCCTTCGTATGGACAGACCTTAAATGGTAATCCTCAGTTGACAGAGAATATCAGAACGCAGACCAGCCATGCTTTAGGTTTGTAATTGTTAAAATACATTTAAAGGGCTATTCTGAATGGAATGGCCTTTTTTCGTTTAAGCGGCTTTTATTTGTACATTTAAGGGAAGCCATTTTGTAGAAATCATTTGGTATAATAATTGAACAAATGTACTTATGCAAATTGCGCAGAAATCAATTCAGAATTAACCCTTTAACAGATGAAAATAGCTCGCTGGTCTAAAATCACCCTTATCATATTTGCGTCAATTGTTGCCTTGATTCTGATTATATATATTGGGTTGGCGGCTTATGTACATTTTAATAAGAAGAAATTACTTGCATCTGTTACTGAGAAACTGAATAAAAACCTGAACGGTAAAATGACCATCGAAAGTATGGACCCAACTTTTCTAAAAGGTTTCCCTGGTGTTTCTTTGAATCTGAGGAATGTGATTTTGCGCGATAGCTTATGGCGTAATCACCAGCACAACCTGATTGAAGCCAAAGATTTTGATATTGCCATAAACATTATGGGCCTGTTGAAAGGTACCATAGACATTGAAAAATTAGGAATAAATAATGCCACCATTTATTTATATACCGATAGCAATGGCTATACGAACACAGCGGTGTTTAAAAAGAAAAAACAGCAGGAGAAGAGCAAGGAAGGAGGATCATCTCCGGCAGAGATTGGAAAAATAACCTTAAACAACGTAAACTTTGTGGTCGACAATAAAAAAGGTCATAAATTATTCCAATTTGTGGTTGATGAGCTTAAAGCAAAAATGGATTACCATCTTTTAGGAGGATGGGATGCAGATATTAAGCTAAAGACCCTGGCCAAAAGTCTGGCATTTAATACACGTAAGGGAAGTTTTATAAAGGATAAGTTATTGGAGGGGCCTTTTAAAGTGAGTTATGACGATGAAACCGGGCTGGTAGAAGTGGCACCAAATAAACTCAACATTGGAAATGACCCTTTTATTATAGGCGCTAAGTTTGATACAGATAAAGAAAATACGGAATTTACCATTAATATAGAAGCCCCCGAAATACGCTGGAGAAATGCATCGGCACTGCTGGCACCCAACATCAGTTCCAGGCTAAACATGTTTAATCTGGACAGGCCCATCCATGCCAAATGCAGACTTAAAGGAAATATGGGGCCAGGCGGTGAGCCGGAAATATATGTAGAAGCATTTATTAAAAACAATGTACTTACTACACCAGGTGGAGTAATAGAAAGCTGCAATTTCAATGGAGTTTTTACCAACAATCATTTAAATGGCAGCGGCTTTACCGATGCAAACTCGGTGATTAAATTGTATAACTTCAGCGGCAGCTATAAAGAGATTCCTTTCTCTATTGATACTGCCTTAATAGAAAACCTGGAGCGGCCAATTGCCCGGGGCATCTTCAAATCCCGGTTTGACATTACTAAATTAAACAATGCAATAGGCACAGAAACTTTGAAGTTTACGAAAGGTACTGCAAATGTAAACCTGGCCTATGCCGCAGATATTGTAGATTTTAAACTGACCAAGCCCCTGGTATCAGGCGATATTGACATAAAGGATGCGGACATCAGCTATGTACCCAGAAAACTGAACTTTAGCAATACGGCTATTTTACTTAATTTTACCAATAACGACCTGTTCATTCAGAACATCCGTTTACAGAGTGGTAAAAGTGTTGTGTTTATGGATGGAACCATCCGTAATTTTTTAAATCTCTATTATACGGCGCCGGAAAAGATTTTGCTGAACTGGAAAATCAGGAGCCCTCAGATTCATTTGGGAGAGTTTATTGGATTCCTGGGCAGCAGAAAGCCTGCGCCAAAAGCCAGAAAGAAAAATAATCACAGGACCAGTTTTTCAGAGGACCTGAACGAGGTGTTTGAGAGAAGTAATGTGAATATGCATTTGAGCGTTGACAAGGTTTATTACAATCGTTTTCTGGCTACCAACGCCACTGCAGAGCTACTGCTTTCAGAGGCAGGGATCGCCATTAAAAATGTCAGTGTAAAACATGCAGGCGGCACGCTTAAATTAAACGGAAATATCACACAAAGGAGTGGGCTTAACAGGTTTGCAGTGAACACGGTTTTAAGTAATGTAGATATCAAAAACTTCTTTTATTCTTTTAATAATTTCGGGTTGACCAGTCTCACTTCCAGGAACCTGAAAGGTTATTTATTTGCTAAAACCAATATTTCAGGCGGTATAACTGATCAGGGTAAACTGGTGGCCAACTCTTTGAATGGAAGTGTGGCCTTTGATCTCAAGAAGGGGGCTTTGCTAAATTTTGACCCGATCATTAGTGTTGGAAAGTTCGCCTTTCCTTTCAGAGACCTGAACAACATTACTTTTAGCAATCTAAATGGCAAATTTGATGTCCGCGGTCAAAAGGTAACCATCAATCCTATGCAGATCAATACCAGCTTGCTGAATATGGACGTGGCAGGGGTCTATTCCATGGGGAAAGGCACCAATATAGCGGTGGATGTCCCTTTAAGAAATCCTAAGAAGGATGCGGACATTACAGATAAAGAAGAGAAAAAGGCCAGGAGAATGAAAGGGATTGTATTGCATCTGCTGGCAACCGACGGGGAGGACGGGAAGATCAAGATTAAACTAAACCGGAATAGGGAACAGAGCAAGTAAACAGTTATATTTGATAAGAATAATAACCCTTAACCCATCTTAAAACAAGAACATGAAACGTAATGCAACGGCCGTTTGGAATGGCACAATCAAAGAAGGTTCAGGTCACCTTACCACAGGGAGTAAAGTACTTGATCAGACCCAGTACTCTTTTAACAGCAGATTTGCTGATGGTATAGGTACCAATCCCGAAGAGCTTATGGCAGCGGCACATGCCGGCTGTTTTACCATGAAACTGAGTCTTGATTTAACAGAAGCCGGCTTTAACCCTGAAACATTAGAAACGACAGGCACTGTTACATTGGACAATGGTACCATTACCAGCTCTAACCTGGTATTGAAAGCCAGTATTCCGGGCATCAGTGATGCGCAGTTCCAGGAAATAGCAGCGGGAGCAAAAGCTACCTGTCCGGTTAGCCGGGCTTATAGTGTAGAGATTTCACTGGAGGCCACCCTGGTTTAGTCATAAATTATACAAAATCTATCAATTATCCTCCTGTTTATTTCATAGATAGGAGGATTTTTGCCTATTTTCGGGTTTTCATAACCGACTTAATAACCCGAACAAATAAATGAACAAGCCCATACTTGTTTTGAAATTAGGTACTGCTTCCATTACCACCACAAAAGGAGAGCTGGACGAACAGGTAATTGCTGATGTTACCCGACAAGTAGCTGAAATTGCAAAAGATTACAGATTGATAATTGTCTCTTCAGGAGCCGTTGCCGCAGGTAAGAAGTATATTAAAAACTATAAAGGCAAAATCGCTGAGCGTAAAGCGGCTGCTTCGATAGGAAACCCCTTGCTCCTCGGTACCTACTCCAAACATTTTTTACCTTACAACATCTCCATTGCCCAAAGTCTTTGTGAGCGGCAGCATTTTTCTAACCGGAAACAATTTCTGCAGCTGAAAGAAACCTACGAGGAACTTTGGAAAAATGGTGTGATCCCCATTGCCAATGAAAATGATGTCGTTAGCAGTCTTGAATTGAAATTTTCTGACAACGACGAGCTGGCTACTTTATTGGGTGTAGGCTTTGGTGCATCTGTTATTTTGCTGGGAACTTCTGTGCCCGGAGTGCTGGATAGGGAAGGAAAGGTTATTGAGCGGATAGAGAGCATCAATAACGATATTTTTTCTCTGGCAGATAAGAATAAATCAGATTTAGGCCTCGGAGGGATGATCTCAAAGCTGACATTTGCCCATCTGGCAACGGTTATGGGGATCAAGGTCGTGATATTCGGTGTTCGCAGTACAAATGGTATTCTGAATGCAATTAAGGAAAGTACAGGTACAGTTTGTATGCCGAAGGAAGGCAATGTATCGGCCAGGAACAAATGGCTGGCCAGCGGAAGCCTGGTAACAGGTAGGGTAAAGGTTGATGATGGTGCATGTGAAGCAATACGGAAACGCAAAAGCCTCCTGGCAGTTGGTGTGCTCGAAGTGATCGAAAAATTCAGTGATGGGGAGATCTTTGAAATTACCGATAAGGAGCAGCATATTATTGCTGTTGCACGTGCCAAAACCTCCTCTCAAAAAATGATAGAAAATTTAAAACAACATAACCTCGAAATAGCGAATGCCAGCGACATCGTTATACTGTAAAAGGAGCCATGCAAACGATACAACAACAATTAACCAACGCCCGGAAAGCTCAACATAGCATATCTGCCTTAAGTGATAAAGCAAAACAACTGCTGATTGAAGACCTGGCGGCTTTAATCTCCGCCATGCAGGAGCAGATCATTGCTGAGAACCTGAAAGATTTGGAGAAGATGTCCGCCTCAGACCCAAAAAAAGATCGGCTGTTGTTAAATGAAAGCAGGATTCAAGACCTCGCGAACAGCCTGAAAGATGTAGCCTGCCTAGAAGATCCTACCAATAGGATCCTTTCGGAACGAACACTTGCAAACGGTTTGGTTGTTCAGAAAAAAACTGTTCCCCTGGGTGTTGTTGGGGTGATATACGAATCGAGACCAAATGTGACAATAGACGTAGCAGCGCTGTGCATCAGATCGGGAAACGTTTGTTTGCTCCGTGGTGGCCAGGATGCTTACCATACCAACCTGTTTATCGTTTCTTTAATTCAGCAGGTACTGGAGGCACACGGACTGGATAAAAATATAGTTCAGCAATTACCGGCTGACAGGAAATATATCCTTGATATCCTTCAGGCTGAGAAATTTATTGATGTGATCATTCCCCGGGGGTCAAATCAGCTGATTGAGTATGTAAGGAAGAATGCTTTGGTTCCGGTGATAGAAACAGGTGCAGGGGTTTGTCATACTTATGTGGAACAAACGGCAAAACTCGATGAAGCTGCTGCTGTTGTTGTTAATGCAAAAGTTTCCAGGCCGTCTGTTTGTAATGCCCTGGATACAATTGTACTGGATAGTGCTATTGCAGCTCCCTTTCTAAAGATTGTTGCTCCTTTGTTGTCGGCCTATCAGGTAGAGTTATTTGCTGATCAGCCGTCTCATGACATGCTGAAACAATTGAATTATACACCGTTGAACCTGGCGGGCCCGGATGATTTTGGGCGCGAATTCCTGGATTTTAAGTGTTCGGTAAAGGTAGTGGAGCACATGGACGAGGCATTGCAGCATATTGCCCAATTTTCTTCAAAACATTCTGAAGCAATTTTGACAACAGATGAATCGAAAGCAGAAAGATTTCTCAGCGAGGTGGATGCGGCGGCAGTTTATCTGAATGCTTCAACCAGGTTTACTGATGGTCAGGTTTTTGGTTTAGGTGCCGAGATTGGAATTTCTACACAAAAACTTCATGCCCGCGGACCTTTTGCCCTTGAAAAACTGGTAACAGAAAAATGGATCGTCAGGGGCGCGGGGCAGACCCGTTAAGCTTCTTGTTTTCAAGTGGATAACCTGCGCTATAATTTCCCCTTTTTGGGTAAAAAATGCGGCGCTAAATTGGATGTTTAAACATTAAAAGCTTTTATTGACTTAGATTTGGCCCTTGATAATATGGCCTGACTTTTGAAAATACTTATCAGATCAACTAAAATATAAATTACAAGTACTTGAGATCAGATAGCCTACTTAGAATGCTTGAGGTAATAGATGACTATGCCATCCTTTTTTTGGACCGGCATGGTAATGTAGGGAACTGGAACAAAGAGGCTGAGAAAATCAAAGGGTATACAGAAGAAGAAATCGTCGGACGTAATTTCAGTGTGTTCTATAATGAAGAGAGCCGCAAAAACAGACTCCCAGAATTACTTATCGAAGAAGCCAGATCCAAGGGGCGTGCGCAGCATGAAGGCTGGCGTGTAAAAAAAGGTGGGAAGCTTTACTGGAGCTTCGTCACACTATCTGCCATTTACGATGATAACAATTCGGTGATCGGATTTTCTAAATTTGTGAGGGACCTTACTGCCAGGCACAATCAGGAAAAAACTACAGAAGAGTACGCCCGGGAACTTGAGCTTAAGAACAAAGAGCTGGAACAATTTGTCTACATTGCTTCGCATGATTTACAGGAACCGCTGCTTACGGTAAAGAACTTTGTTGAACTGTTTAAGGATGAATACAAGGATGTTTTTGATGATAATGCGAAACTTTACCTTCAGTTTATAGACCGTTCGACCGAAAGAATGAGAAACCTGATTAAAGGTTTGCTCGATTATGCCAGACTGGGCGGAAAACAGATAAAAACGCTGGTAGACTGCAATGTGCTGTTGCACAGTTTGGAAAATGACCTTTTCAGCAGCATTACCACTGCCCGGGCAACTATCTGTTACGAGGACCTTCCGGTGATTTACGGATACGAGACAGCTTTAAGGCAACTTTTCCAGAACCTTCTGAGTAATTCATTGAAATTTAAACATCCCTATATTGACCCTGAGATTAGTATTTCAGTGGTAAACCGTGAAAACTTCTGGCATTTTGAGTTTAAGGACAATGGTATTGGTATAGAAGAGCGGTATCAGGAAAAAGTCTTTGTCATGTTCCAGCGCCTGCATAGTGCCTCTGATTATGAGGGCTATGGTATTGGTCTTTCACATTGTAAGAAAATTGTAGAACTGCATGGCGGACAAATCTCCGTAGATTCTGCGCTCGGAGAAGGAAGTACATTTAGGTTCACATTAAGAGTATAACTTTAGATTGATATATAGGGATGAAAAAGTATAAAGATCTCGATTGCGTATTGCTTGTTGACGATGACATTTCAACGAATTTCATTCATCGGAGGATAGTTGAAAACACAAAAATTAATGTAGCTGTTAAAGAAATAACATCTGCCAGGGAAGCATTGGATTATTTGACCTTTTCCGGTAAGTATGCGCATACAGAAGATGCGCCGAAAGCAGGCATCATCTTTCTGGATATCAATATGCCCGGTATGAATGGATGGGACTTTATGGCCGAATATAAAAAACTGGATGAAAAGCATAAGGCCAGGATAGTAGTAGTTATGCTGACAACCTCACTTAATCCTGATGATGAACTGCATGCCGCAAAAGTAGAGGAGATAGCTACCTATTTGCACAAACCCCTGAATATGCAGGCTTTTTCTACTATCGCAGATAAGTATTTTGAAGAGATCAAAGAGAATTGATTTAGAGGTTGTTAAACCCCTAAATCATTCATTATTGCTTTAATTTTATCGCCAAGAACAGCATCTGTTTCGCTAAAAGCCTGTTTGTCTTTTAACGGAGTGTTTACACTGCAATAAAATTTAATCTTTGGTTCTGTACCCGAAGGCCTTGCAGAAACAATAGTCCCGTCTTCAGTTATAAATTGTAAAACATCAGATTTGGGCAATTCCAGTTTTGTTTTTGTGCCCGAGCCTAAATCTGTTTCAACACCCAATTCGTAATCCTTAAGGGTGCTGATCCTGGACCCACCCAAAGTCTCAGGCGGATTGTTCCTGAATTTCTCCATCATCGCCTTAATGTCTTCAGCACCTGTTTTCCCTTTTTTAGTAATAGAAACAAGTTCTTCTTTATACAAGCCGTATTCAACGTACATATTTAACAATGCATCGTAAAGGCTGCTGCCCTTATCTTTGTAAAAAGCAGTCATTTCTGCTATAAATGCGCAGGAAACAACCGCGTCTTTATCCCTTACCAGGTCACCGATTAAATAACCGTAACTTTCTTCTCCACCGCCGATGAAGGTCTTTTTACCTTCAAGATTGGTCATGATCTGTCCGATCCATTTGAAGCCGGTCAGGGTATTGAAACAGGTTACTTTTTTAGCATCTGCGATGGCCTCTATTAAATTTGAGGTGACAATGGTTTTTACAATGTATTCGTTTCCGGTAAGCTTTCCTTTTTCCTGCCAGGCAGTTAAAAGGTAATTGATGAGCAGGCTTCCGGTTTGATTGCCATTCAGCAATACGAATTCGCCATCATTGTTTTTAACAGCAATTCCAACTCTGTCTGCATCCGGGTCTGTAGCCAATACCAGGTCGGCATCAATTTCTTTAGCTTTATTTAATGCGAGCGTAAGGGCTTCTTTTTCTTCGGGGTTAGGATAAACCACGGTAGGGAAGTTCCCATCCGGTTTACTTTGTTCTTCCACCACGGTTAAATTGGTAAAGCCAAATTGCTCCAGTGCTTTGGGCACCAGTGTAATTCCAGTTCCATGAATAGGAGAGTATACGATCTTAAGGTCTTTCTGACGTGAAATTGCCTCGGGTGATACCGATAACGCAGTGATCTTGTGGAGATACAGCTGATCTATGTCTTCACCAATCAGTTCTATGTTG
The DNA here is from genome assembly GCF_900176535.1 of Pedobacter africanus. Taxonomy (NCBI): domain Bacteria; kingdom Pseudomonadati; phylum Bacteroidota; class Sphingobacteriia; order Sphingobacteriales; family Sphingobacteriaceae; genus Pedobacter; species Pedobacter africanus. The sequence goes on from NZ_FWXT01000002.1 coordinate 581,385, forward strand.
GCATCAACCCGATCAAATTTAACCTCATCGATGTCGGTAATTTTTGCAACTTCGTCCATTACCATTTTATCGTCCGGAGCAGTAAATTGCCCACCGTCCGCACCATATGCTTTATATCCGTTATATTCTTTTGGATTGTGAGAAGCTGTTAACATCACCCCACTGCGACAGCCAAGCTGGCGTATAGCGAAGGAAAGTTCAGGAGTTGGTCTTAAGGCTGAAAAAAAATACACATGGATACCATTGGCAGAAAACACATCCGCGGTGATTTTTGCAAAATAATCAGAGTTATTCCTGCTGTCATGTGCAATTGCCACCTTAATTTTCTCTCCGGGATATTTTTTATTCAGGTAATTTGCCAGTCCCTGGGTGGCTGTTCCAATTGTGTATTTGTTTATCCTGTTTGATCCGGCACCCATAATGCCTCTTAACCCACCCGTACCAAACTCCAGGTCGCGATAAAAGGAATCTGTAAGCTCTGTATAGGCTTCTTTATTTAATAGATTTTGTATTTCGTCTTTGGTTGTCTGATCATAATTTCCGTTGAGCCATTTGTTTACAGTGGCCAGGGTAGCTTGTTCTAATTGCATATTGCCTCGTAATTGTTGTTTATCCAAATTTTATTTTGCCTCTTTTGCTGTTTTTAAGCGCTATTTCTTTAAATTCACGCCCGATTACAAGTATAGAAACTTGCAGCAAATAAATATAGCTATTATGTAGCTTTTAACCATTTAAAAATTAAATAAACCTAAAACGAAAGCACAGCTTTCGGACCATTAAAAAAACAACAAAACAAATTATGAAAGTATTAAAGTTTGGAGGTACTTCTGTTGGAAGCCCTGAGCGCATGAAAAAATTGCTGGACATCATTAATCCTGCAGAAGAACAAATTGTAGTGTTATCGGCCGTGTCTGGTACCACCAATAGTTTAGTAGAAATTTCAGCCAAACTTTTAAAGGAAGATAAACGGGAGGCGTTAACCCTGATTAACGCATTACATCAAAAGTATAATGACTTTGTAACAGAACTTTTAACTGAAGGCGAATATCGTGAGCAAGGCCAGGAGGTGGTTGATTATCATTTTAACTTTTTAAATACACTGGCCAATGATATTTTCACGGCAGTGGAAGAGAAAGTTGTACTGGCTCAGGGCGAATTGTTGTCGACGACCCTGTACCACATTTACTTAAAATCTATAGGCGTCCCTTCGGTATTGTTACCGGCACTTGATTTTATGAAGATTGATGAAGACAATGAGCCTGATGTTCCTTTTTCAACCAAACACCTTAAACCTATACTGGAGCAGCATAAAGGGAATAAACTGTTCATTACCCAAGGCTTTATTTGCAGAAACAGCTTTGGTGAAGTAGATAACCTGCGCCGTGGCGGTAGTGATTATACTGCATCTTTGATAGGTGCGGCTATACTGGCGGAGGAAGTTCAGATCTGGACGGATATTGATGGTATGCACAATAATGATCCAAGGATAGTTAAAGGCACAAAGCCGATTGCAAATCTTTCATTCGACGAAGCTGCAGAGCTTGCTTATTTTGGTGCCAAGATATTGCACCCACAATCTGTTTTTCCGGCTCAGAAATATAAGATTCCGGTTCGTTTATTGAATACTATGGAGCCTAAGGCTGCCGGAACAGTCATTTCTACGGAAAGCGAAAAAGGAAAAATTAAGTCTATTGCAGCGAAAGATGGAATTACCGCCATTAAAATCCAATCGAGCCGGATGTTATTGGCTTATGGCTTTTTAAGGCGAGTGTTTGAAATATTTGAAAGGTATAAGACACCTATAGATATGATCACTACTTCTGAAGTGGCAGTTTCCCTGACGGTTGATTTCACTGATAACCTGGATAAAATCGTTGAAGAACTGCATGCTTTTGGTACAGTAGAAGTGGACAACAACCAATCGATTGTTTGTGTAGTGGGAGATTTTAGCGCCGAAAAGCATGGCTATGCTGCCCGTGTACTAGATGCCATTAAACACATTCCGTTAAGGATGATCTCTTACGGGGGAAGTAACTACAACATCTCGTTGCTCATTAATACAGCCGATAAAACTGAAGCTTTAAAAAGCCTGCATAACAGGCTATTTGAATAAGGAGTAGGATTACTTCCTTTTTATCCACACCAGGATACCAATAAGAATAAAAATGAGTACGATAAAGAACCTGATTCTACGGTCGTACTCTTTTTTATTGATTTTATGATTTCTGAGGTCAATGTAATTACCAATGTAAATCAGACCCAGGATAATTACAAAAATGATAACAAGATACTTAAACATTATGTTCTCTGATAAAGATATATCGCGCTTCGCAAACTTAGAAACACCTTTCTATTATTACGACCTTAGCCTGTTGCAAAACACGTTAAAAACCTGCGCTGACGCTGCAAAGTTATACAATTTTCATGTGCATTATGCCATGAAAGCCAACTTCAATCCCGTTGTACTGCAAAAAATTAAGGCAACAGGTTTTGGTGCCGATTGTGTAAGCGGAGGAGAGGTAAGCAAGGCGCTTGAATCTGGTTTTGACAAGAACCAGATTGTATTTGCCGGTGTTGGAAAATCAGATAAAGAGATTAACCTGGCGCTGGATGAAGACATATTTTGCTTTAATGTAGAGTCTGTCCAGGAGCTGGAGGTGATCAATGAGCTGGCTGCAAAAAAAGGTAAAAAGGCAAAAGTAGCCATCCGTATTAATCCTAACGTGGATGCACATACCCATCATAACATTACTACAGGATTGGACGAAAATAAGTTTGGCGTAAACTCCTGGGATCTCCCTCAATGTGCGGAAACCTTAAAGGCATCTGCAAACCTGGAATTTATAGGCATACATTTTCATATAGGGTCGCAGATTACCAACCTTGATGTATATAAAAACCTGTGTGTACGTGTCAACGAATTTGGATTGTGGTTTGAAGAGCGGGGCTTTACAGTTAAAGTGTTAAATGTTGGCGGTGGATTGGGGATTGATTATCACAATCCTGATCAGCAGGTTCCTGATTTTGGCAATTATTTTAAGATCTTTTCTGATTTTCTGGAAATCCGGGCCGGACAGGAAGTGCATTTTGAACTGGGAAGGGCCCTGGTGGGGCAGTCAGCATCGCTCATTAGCAGGGTATTGTATGTAAAAAATGGTAAAAAGAAGAATTTTGTAGTTCTGGATGCGGGAATGACTGAGTTGATGCGCCCAGCCTTGTATCAGGCTTATCATAAAATAGAAAACCTTAGCCGTGGTAAACAGGTGGCTTTAAAATACGATATAGTAGGGCCTATCTGTGAAAGCACGGATTGCTTTGGAAAAGAAGTAGAGCAGCCTGAAACTTTTAGAGGGGATCTGTACGCCATCAGAAGCGCAGGTGCTTACGGTGAAGTAATGGCTTCAAAATACAACCTTCGGGACGAGATCAGGTCTGTTTACAGCGAAGACTAGTCTATATTAAAATAAGCAGGTATAGATTGATACCTGCTTATTCCTCAAAAAAATCCAGTAAACCGCCCAGGTAGTACTCATTTATACCTGCAGTAAACTCGTCAAAGTCTGCATCAGGAATATTTGTCTGCACAAATTCAAGCGAAGTTCCTTTTTTGTCTGCGTGCAATTTAATCGTAACAATGGAAGGTTCGCTGTCCTCACCAAAATACCATTGCTGTACAATTTTTTTCCCATAATCAAATTCCAGGTTCTTCCCTACGATGTCCCCATCCCAAAAGGAAAATTCGGTACCAGGCTCTTCTGTAAATTCAACCTCAGCGCCTGTCCACAACTGTATGCTCTGGGCTTTTGTTAGTGCCCAGTATACTTCTTCAGGAGGGGCTGGGATCTGATAATATTTTTTAAACGTCTTCATTTATTTAAATGCATTTAAGCCTGTTACATCCATTCCTGTAATTAAAAGATGGATGTCGTGTGTGCCTTCATAAGTTACCACTGATTCCAAGTTCATCATATGGCGCATAATAGAATACTCGCCGGTTATTCCCATACCTCCGAGCATCTGCCGGGCATTGCGGGCAATATCGAGTGCAATCTCAACGCTATTTCTTTTTGCCATAGATATCTGTTCAGCGCTGGCCCTGTTTTCGCTTTTAAGAACCCCCAGGCGCCATACCAATAGCTGAGCCTTGGTGATTTCGGTAACCATTTCGGCCAGTTTCTTCTGCTGAAGCTGGAAACCGCCAATGGGTTTACCAAACTGAACCCGCTCTTTGGAATAACGTAAGGCGGTATCGTAACAATCCATAGCCGCACCCAGCGCACCCCAGGCTATGCCATAACGTGCCTGGTTTAAACAACCCAGCGGCCCTTTTAGGCCGGTAATGTCCGGGAATATATTCTCTTTCGGAACTTTCACATTGTCAAAAACCAGTTCTCCGGTTGCTGAGGCTCTTAAGCTCCACTTATTATGTGTCTCTGGGGTAGTAAAACCTGCCATTCCACGCTCTACAACCATTCCCCTGATCTTACTCGTTTCATCCTTGGCCCAAACCACTGCAATATCTGCGAAAGGGGCATTGGATATCCACATTTTTGCACCGTTGAGGAGGTAATGATCGCCTTTATCTCTAATATTGGTTACCATTCCGCCTGGGTTGGATCCATGATCGGGTTCGGTCAAACCAAAACAGCCCATCAGTTCGCCGGTCGCCAGTTTAGGTAAATATTTTTTGCGCTGCTCTTCTGTACCGTAGGCATAGATAGGATACATAACCAATGAGCCCTGAACAGAAGCGGTAGACCTGATGCCGGAATCCCCACGTTCAATTTCCTGCATTAATATGCCGTAAGCAGTGTAGTCTAAACCTGCACCGCCATACTCAACCGGAATGGTAGGGCCAAAGGCACCTATTTCCCCCAGTCCTTTGATAATATGCTTCGGAAATTCCGCTCTCTGGGCGTACCCCTCAATGATCGGGCTTACTTCTTTTTTTACCCAATCCCTTGCCGTTGAACGGATCAGCTTATGTTCTTCAGATAACAATTCATCCAGGAAATAATAATCAGGGGCTTCGTAAAGGTCTTTTTTGGCAGATTTATTCATGGTTTACACTATATTTGGTCCAGCAATATCGGCTATCCTTCCAAAGGTACTAAATTCGGGTTAGGGGCTGATTAAAAGCTCGTAAAAAAATAAATATTCAGAGATGTCCCAGGAACATAACTACCTTCAAACTGTAGCCTTAAAAGATATTAAATGTTTTGCTTTACATGGGTATTATCCTGAAGAGCAACTTACGGGGATTTATTTTATGGTAGACATTACGGTTGAATTTATTCCTTATGGTGATACCGAAAACCTGCAGCACACTGTTAATTACGAAGTGCTAAATACCATTATACTGGAAGAAATGGCCAGGACGCAAAAGATGCTGGAAACTGTAGTCAGAAATATTATAGACCGTACAATAGCTGCCTATCCTTTTATTTTAACTGCTGTTGTTGGTGTCAGGAAGCTGAACCCACCTATGCCCGGGCAGATCGGTCATTCTTTTGTACAACTCAGCTATAAAGCTTCTTAAGGTTCAAGCTGTTCAAACGAAATCATACGTTCTTTTTCCTCCTTTGGAATAGGAAATGGGCTTCTCGATGCATAATCGAAGGCCACGCATGTTGTTTTGCCCTTATTGCAAACCTGCTCCTGGCCATTTACCAGTTTAACCAGCAGGTACTCCAGATCGAAGCTGCTCTTGCCGATCCTGGAGGTACGCACATACATGCTGATCTTATCTTCTATAAAAACAGGTAAAATATAGTCTAATGTTGCCTGAGCAATGACTACTCCAGTCTTTTTCCAGTCCCATTGTATGGCGTGGTTCCAGTATTTTGCCCGGGCAATCTCCATATAGGTAAAATACACTGCATTGTTTACATGGCCCATCATATCAAAGTCTGTGAATCGGGTTTCAATTATAGTTTTATACTTAAAACTGTCTAAAATGCTGATTGAATCTGCCGTTTTGTCTTTATTTTTATTTTTATTACGCCAAAATGTCTTAAATATCATAAAATATAGGGTTGGTATGGGAGTTGAACAAAGGGTTAGTATACAAATAAGTAAAACATAAAAAACTTAAAATAGGAGAAAACAACAATGACACTAGTAAAATTTAACAACAGAACCAGAAACACTGCACCTTACTTTAACAATGTTTTCGATTCATTGTTTAGTGAAGCGCTAAATAAAAACTTAACTATAAATAAAGTACCAGGTGTAAATATCTTAGAATCTGAAAGCGATTATAAAATTGAACTGGCTGCTCCAGGCCTTACAAAAGAAGATTTTCAAATTAACCTGAAAAAAGATACCCTTTCAGTTTGGGCTGAGAAAAAAACAACCGAAACAGAAGAGAAAAAAGATTACACCAGAAAAGAATTTGATTACTACTCTTTCGCCAGATCATTTGTATTGCCTGAAAGTGTAGACGCAGAGAAAATCAGCGCCGAGTATGTAAATGGCATCTTAAATATTACCATTGGTAAAAAAGATGAATCAAAATCGGCCGCTAAAGAAATAAAGGTTTCATAATTGGTTAGTTTGTTTTAAGGTGATAGGGGCATGTCGAAAGACGGCCCCTATTTTTTTTAAATTTATTTTACCGGCCGATAGTCCTGTTTATGGCTTTACGCTTCTTAAAGGTTAGGTATATGAACAGGTTTTATATACTTTTATGTTAACTAAACGCCATAAAAATGACTAAAAGATTAAATTCATTGTTTGCCTTTTGCCTGCTTCTAACCTTTACAGCAAGGGCACAACAGAAAGCAGAATGGGTTCACCTGAAGGGTGAACTCAAAAATTTCAGTAATCAGGTGCAGATCGAGGACCTGTGTGAGTTCCAGTATTTATTGCCGCCAACAACAGATCGTCTCATTGTTCCGGATGCGCAGCAACGTTTCGATACTAAATTCAAGCTGGCTGCACCGAATTATTTCAGACTGGGTCGGAACATTCTTTACCTGAGCCCGGGCGATGACATGGAAATATCGGTTGATTATAGCAACAACACCATATCAACTTTTAAGGGCAAAGGTGCTGCTGCAAACGAATATTTAAGAAACACACCTTTTCCTAAGGGAGGGTCTTTTATTGAAGGGGGCAAGAACATAAAGGAAACACCGGAAGCTACCATTGCCGCAGTCGAAGCACTTGCCGCTGCAAGGACAAAAGAGCTGGCCGCCACTAAGAACATATCTCCCGAATTCAGACGATTGGAAAATGCAAGGATTAAGGCCGACCTGATCAACAGTCTTTATAGTGGCGAAAACTATGGCACCTATATGCTAAGGCTAAAGGACGAAAAGGCAAAAGCTTATACCGAATCATATAGGAAAGCCATAGCGCCTAAAGTGGCTTTATACAGTAAGAACTTTGTTGATGCTTCGTTAATGAAACTGGTGGTGTATCGCGACATTGCAGATGAACTTGTTAAACAGGGTGGAAAACCCGAAGACCTCCAACAAATTAAAGACTGGTATAGTGCCTATTCGCTTGTAAGGGAAATGCAGAAGGAAAGCGACAAATCAAAACTAAATGATTTTATACCTAAGCTGACTGCCATTAAAACATCCGGTTATCGAAAAGCTTCAAACCAAATGCTTTCCCGGTTAATGGCATTTGGAAAAGGGGACACCCCAATCGATTTTGTTGCAAAAGATATTGACGGAAAAAGCGTAAGCTTAAGCAGCCTGAAGGGTAAAGTAATTTATATCGATCTCTGGGCCATTTGGTGCGGGCCATGCATGGAAGAAATGCCACATTTTGAAAAGCTAAAGCTCAAATACAAGGACAATCCGGATGTAGCCTTTGTTTCCTTATCGATTGATGATACAGAAGCTCCGTGGAAGGCTAATGTGGCTGCACGTAAAGCGACGGGACTGCAGTGGAATATCAACCGAAACCAATTGCAGCCTTATAACATAGTGGGTATCCCAAGGATTCTGCTTATAGGCAAAGATTTTAAAATAGCGGATATGAATGCAGCACTCCCTTCAGACGCAAAAGCGGCGGCAGCAATCAATAAGCTACTGAACTAAAGAATATAAAAGGAATAGGCCGTGCTTATTCCTTTACTTCTTTTAAGTCGTTTTTATTCAACCAGCCTTTGGTGGTTTGCCCATCTTTATTGGTATGGGTTACATAAATAAAACCATTCTGTTCATCTATTACATTAAACTTGGCATTACTCCATAAACCCAACACAGCATTTCTTGGGGCATCTCCGCTTGCAGCTTCATAAAAATAAACGGTTCCTTTGGGCAGCAGGTATTTTTTTCCGCCACTCAGGATCACTGTTTCCTTATTCTCTTTTGCCTGCGCTTCTGCTTGTGCACGCTTAGCTGCTGCAGCCATTTGCGCTTCGTATTCTTTTCTTAAACTGTCTATCTCTGCTTTCTGTGCTACAGTATCAATAGCGATAGGTTGAACCTGCGCAGTAGTATCAGGCTGATATACGGGCTCATGTGCGGTAGTATCTACAGGTGCAGGCGCTAATGAATCGGTAACACCCCCTTTCTTCAAATGTTCACCTTTAAGGAACAGTCCGTATGCAGAAAGCATTCCTAGGATCACAATTGACAAGATCATGATGGCAAAAACAGATTTTGACAGCTTTACCTGGCCGGGAATGGTGTCAGCTACCGGATTTTTCTGCGGAAAAGGTGGAGGTGGAGATACAATCACTTCAATTGCTTTAGCAGGTCCGGAGGTACGGTGCATTATTGCCTCCTGTAAAGCCTCACCATTTGCGTATCTTTTTTCAGGTGCTTTTTCCAGGCATTTCATCATCACATGCAACAGCCAGGCCGGAACATCCATTTCTTTTTGCTTCTTTGCGTCATCCCAGTTCTGCGGCATGCGGTTCCTGCGCAAAGCCAGTACATCTGGCACCTGGTTTTCCATATGCGCAAGCATTACCTGGTTGCGTGTACTCTCGTTCTTATTGATCAACGGAAACGGTACTGTGCCCGCCAGCAATTCATATAGAATGATGCCATAACTGTATATATCCGTCTGGAAGAACATTTCCCCATCATGCTGCTCCGGTGCCATAAACTCAACTGCACCTGCATGGCGGAGACTGGTTCTGCGTTGTTCATCAGACATTACAGCCAGGCCAAAATCAAGCAATACGTAATTACCGGTTTCTGTATTGAATTTTACGTTATTGCTTTTGATATCTCCATGTTTAATTCCAACACGGTGACAGTGTGAAAGCGCATTTGCAAGCTGTTCAGCAAGCTTAATGGTTTCCTGAATGCTAAAAACGGGGGTATGTGGCGGCATCAAAAGTTTTTCCAGATCAGGGCCTTCGATATATTCCATTTCAATAAAAGGGAAGGAGCCACTTTCAGTAAGTCCCGATCCCAATATTTTGACTACGTTAGGGTTTGGCACCTCGTTTACCTTTTTCAATTTCTCCACCTCATTCTTAAACCTGATGAAGTTTTTATCATCTTCACTTTCTGTATGAATTGGTGTAGGCATAATTTTTACCGCCGTAATGATGGTTCCAATTCTTTTTCCTTTATATACAGAGCCCTGTCCGCCGGTACTTAAAGCACCCAGGTTTTCTAATCCTTCCGTTATTGTAAAAACTTTACTCATTTTTAATTATTGATTATAATCGGTCTCAAGATAACTAAATTCCAGCACAGCGAGTTCTCCAAGTATAATTTGGTCGCCTTCCTGCAATACATGGCCCAGTTCCGCAACATTTAATTTTATGGGGCTATGATCCGTAACAGATCTGATTTTCACTTTATTCCTTGGCGGGATTCCACCTTCATCTGCAAACAATAGGAAGGAACCTGTATCTGCATCCCATTCTATATGGGCATGCTGCCGGCTGATAAATTTATTGGCTTCATTTTCACTTGCATCAGGAAAAGCGATCTGGTTAATTCTGAAAAAGCCATCATTTACCTGTACTTTATGCTCCCTTCCAATATTGACCTTACCACCGTCTGCTGTAATTCTGTAAATTCTCTTTTCAGATTCCCCGTTCAAGGTGCGGATATAGGCCGTATTGGATTTTGTAACCACTACATGTTCCGGGGTTTTTATGTGCAGGGCAGCATTTAAACCTGCAAACTTTATGGCATCCGGTGGTAGTTCTTCCATAAAAGTAACCTGCATGTTCCAGTTTTCCGGCAGATCAATCGCAAAGTCATCCGCTATCCGCTGGACCTCATTTTTCAGACGAACTTCATCCTCAGCAAAAACAGCCGATTCGTACATGTATTGCTCTGCTGGCTGACAGGCAATAAAAAGGGCTAGCCCTTTAATATGCTTGCCTTCGCCACCTTCAAGTTTTTGGAGTTCCTGTTTTATTGAAGCCAGCAACATTTCTCTTACGGCTTTAACATCCTGCGGAGGCTCCGGATTACGTTTGTTGAATAGGTTAAACATATTGTTCTTATTTTTTTGATTCCCTGGTTTCCTTTTTTACGTAGCCAAATTTTAACAATGCCGGCACAACATGCTGTCCGGCCAATTTTACAGCTTTACTTGAACCTCTGGTTGATTCTATCCTGATACATACTACGATATGACCTTTTCCATTAGCCTTCGGAGCAAAAAAAGTATACCAACCATCGTTTATCTGTTCATTTTTCCATATCCGTTCCGGGGTTCCGGTTTTACCTGCAACTTTTAGTCCCAACGTATAGGTTTTATTTTCACTCTGTTTCAGCATATAGCCGCTAATCAGATCCGCATAAACCGGATCGTTCGCAATTTTAACAGCCGGATTAACCGAAGTTACAGAATCACTGATTTTCAACACATACCGGTTGCCTACAAGCTTTCCTTTATTGGCCACGCCCGAAACCAGCCTGGCCACAGCTGCCGGGCTTGCAATTAGTTCCCCCTGCCCCCAGGCCATACCTGAGATACCTTTTGCCCTCGTCCTTCGTATCCTTGCCGGATCATATTTAGGTTTGGTATTAAATTCGGTCTTTTGCCATAACGCCCTCCACTTGTTTTCCTGTTTTATATTGGCGGTATCCCGGTCATAATAATATCCTCCAACACCTCTTAGAAACATACCAGTTTTTAAGTATAAGGTAGCCATTTCGTCCTGCAGCTGCGCCTCATTGGCTAATTTAATGAAGTATACGTTATTGGATTTAACCAGGGCGCGCTCCAGGTTTATCCGGCCTGTCTCGTCGGGCTCAATACCTTTGGTGCGAATACGTTCGGTATAACTTACGGTAAATACTTTTTGGGCTGCAGCAACTCCAAGCTTATTGAATGCCGCCATTGCGGTTAAGACTTTAGCAGTTGAACCGGGAGGAGTGGCGGTTGTAAAACCAAGATCTGCAGTGGTGTACCAGCCCGAGAGCTTGTTTTGCTCTGAGATGGTCATATTTAACAGGTCCCAGTTTTTTACCGGCGGAAGCGGGTACACCGCCGATGCCAGTACATCACCAGTAATATCTTCCATGATGACTACCGAAACCCTGCTTTTATTTACTGCCGTATCCAATGCAATGGTGTTTTGAATGGTAGTCTGTAGGCCGGCGTCAACCGTCAACTTAATATTTCTATTTCTTTTTTTAAACTGCTCAACATCAGCACTATTAATACCAGCAAGTAAAAGTGGGGCCAAAGCCGTATAATCCCTTTTACTAACGGACATTTCTTTTATCCCTCTGGGGAGAAACCTGTCTTCCCGGTACTTACTGGCCTGGGTGTTTATCGAAACTGCCGGCGTTTGAAAGCCCCTTAGCTCGGCTACGTGTTCGTACTCGGCAAAATAGCCATTAGTACTACCGTTAAAAATACCAGTATTGTTATCTCCCACCCAAAAAAACATTTGTTCTTCAAAAGGGTAATAGCGGTCAACCCTCTTATGCTGAGCTGAGTCAAGGTTATAATCAACACCTGATTTCTTTAATAAGGACAGCTGCTTTCTGATATGTTGCGGCTCACTGCTGGCCAGAATGCGCCCGTTTCTATCGTATAAATCGCCTGCTGCAAGTTTATTCATTAAAATAGCGATCCGTGGATTATAGCTGAACATCCGCGAACCACTTCGGTCGGCCACAAGTGCCGGTTGCACTACCCATTTTTTATTGTGAACAACATAATTGGATACGGTCAGGGTAAGCAACAAAATCGCTATACTGGCCGCCAACAGGGCAGGAACAAGGTTGTTATCCTGCTGTTTTGTAATATAGGTCATCTGTACTTCAGAACCTTTGATCAGTGAAACGGAAAGTAAAAAGCCTGCTGCAAGCATATTGGCAACTAATGAAGAACCACCATAGCTGATAAAAGGCAAAGCCACGCCTGAAAGGGGTAGCGCCCCTGTAGATCCTCCTGCTATCAGCAGGAATTGCATGAATAAACTGATTCCAATTCCAGCGCACAGATAAAACAGGAAGGGAGTTCCGGTTTGCCTGCCTATAATAATGGCCCGATGCAAAAATACCAGGAACAATATAAATATCCCTATAATACCGGCCCAGCCAAATTCTTCACCGATGGCGGGCAAAATCATATCTGTATGCGCTTCAGGAATAGTTTTGGCAAAACCTTCACCGATCCCCTGGCCACTAATACCGCCGCTTGCTATTGCCCAGATGCCATTGGCAACCTGATCGCCACCATAAACCTCATTGTTCCAGGGATCCTGCCAGATGGATTTCCTCTCGGCAAGCCTGTTTACGGGACCCGGAATCAGTTTATCCAGATAAGGTACCTGATCGATCAGTAAAAATGCGGCCATAACCAGGGTAATCATCACTGCAGATTCGCTGGTTTTTTTGTTGACTATCATAAATACGGCTATCAGTGCAGCGGTTACCAATGTAGCTATCCAGATGTTCAGGAACCAGGCACTAAAAACATAAACAATAATGGCAGTAAGCATCATCATAAAATCGCCTCTCGAGAAAGAAAACAGGATGATGAAGGTAAAGCAAACCACCATGGCTGGCCCAAGATCTCCGAGTACCAGGTACATCAATATCGCCATTACCATGGCGATCAGGGCAAATGAAAAAAAGAACCACCTTTTATGCCAGCTGCTATATTCGGTAATAAAACGTTCATTGGAGGCAAAGAAACCAGCCAGGAACAAAATGATAGTATATTTTACAATCTCACTAGGCTGTACACCGAACAGGTTTACCTTTACGCCGCTACCTTCGGGCCCCGTACCAAATACGATGGTCAGCGCCAGCAGACACAATGCCGCAAAAGCCCATTGCCAGCCATTTGCCTTGCTAAAAGTATTGTTCACGATAAACATCCGGTACCATCCCGAATCTACATTGAACTTGCGCAGTTTTACCATAAGCATCAAACAGATCCCTGCAATGCCTAAACCAAAGAAGACCAAACTATCCTTTGCCAAGAAACGATCTCTCAAAGGATCCTGCAAGCTCAGCAAAGTAAGAAATGAAAGGCCTGTCATGAGCATCACTACCGGTAAAATAAGCTGATCTGCTGACGGATATTTTACACTCATTAAAAAATGGATCAAAAAGAAGCCTGCGAAGAAAGTGGTTGCAATGATCCAATACCACTGGTTGTAGGCTTCAGGACTACGTACAATGAGCGATTTTTCTTTTTTAAGGATTTTGAAATCCCGGGTAGAGAATAGTTTGATACTGTGTTCCGATTGCCGGAAATTGAAAATGATGTCTTTATCCAGTTCCTGAACACCTTGAGAACGGCCGAATTGGAAACCAGGCTTTAGTGGCAGGACCCCATAGGATTTACCATCAGGAAGGTGTGCAAATTTGTAGCTGCCGCTTGCATCAGTTCGGGTATATGCTGTAAAATCATTTATTATTGTGTCTTCTATTCCGGGAGTGTCCTGGGGGAGTATCATTTTTAAGCGCAATAACACCCCTGCTACAGGCCTATCTGCAGTATCGGTTATTTTTCCGCCAATGCTGTAATTTCCCCGGGCAAAATCCTGCTGTGCGGGAGCTTGTCTCGGCTGACGCTGTTCCTGCACATAAGCCAGGGAATCAGAATCTGTAAAACCAAGCAAAAGCCGGGAAGCAAGCACCCGTTCTTTAAAGTTCTTTCCGCCCAGGGCATAGGCCTGGGCGGCCGATACAAAGAAGTTGCGTTTATTCAGCTCGCCGATATTATCAATGGGCGCTTTATACACTGCAGTACTTTGATTTACCACTTTTTCAATCAGGTCTATATCTTTTTTATCCTCAAAATAATAGCCCTTCGTAAGTAAAGTTCTGATGTGTTTCCCAGGCTCGTGATCGTTAAGGTTCACCATCGTGCCATCAGTCGTACGGGCATGCACCTCTTTAAAGTTCTGCTGCTGGGCAAAAAACAAGATCACAAACAAAGCTGCAAGAACCAGCGAAATGAGCAGTAAAAAAATACGCTCTGTCTTTCTGCCTTGATGGTTTACCGTTGTTATTCCCATGTTAAGGTTTAGCTGCTGGAGTTAAAGAATCTGTTTTCAGGAATTTCACATCTTTCAGTAAAACACCTTTTTTTTGCAATGCGTTTACCTCTTTAAAATTTTCGAAGGTGAAATTCTCAAATAGGGAACTTTTATTTGCAGGTGCTATAAAAAATGGCTGCCCGGTGTAACCGCTGTCACTTTTAAACACAATATTGCTTTCGGCTTTTAAATACAGGCTATCTCTGGTAATCTGAATAGGCTTGCTGATCAATACAGGCGATTTAAATAAGGAATCATCAAGGATTAATATATTTCCTCTTAATTTGTTTAAAGTGTCCTGCAATCGTTCTTCCTGTGTTTTTTGGCTTGTCAAAGTTGAGTCGGGTAGGTTTGCAGATCCATTGCCCAGACTTCCGGAGGACTGTTTCCAGTGAAAATAAGCTCCACTGAGCAGGATAATCACCGCAACAAACAGCAGCCAGGGGAGGATGCCTTTTGTTTTCCCGCCGGCTACCGGGGCTATAACAGCAGGCTGGTCTGCATTCTCAATGCCAGGCTGTACAACCGGAACTGATGCTGCAGGTGTCGCCTGTGGCGTTTTCTTTTTATTGTGTTTTGATACCGGTTTGGTTGCTTCATGCGCAAAGGGAACATTAGTGTTTTTTACCAGTACGGCAGTGATGTTGTCGAGTCCGCCATTTCTGTTTGCAGCGTTGATCAATTCAATCCCTTGCAGTTTCAGATCAGGTTCTTTTAACAATATAGCTGTGAGTTCTTGTTTGTTTACCATATCCGACAAACCATCGCTGCACAGCAGGATCAGATCGCCCGGCAGAAAGGGGGAATGGCCCGTTTCTATATAATCTTCCTGCCAGCCAATATTACCGGCAAAACCAAGGGCTTTATTGATTTCGTTCCTTTTGGGGTGCCGCATGGCCTGCTCTTCTGTTAAACGGCCCGAATCTTCCATAAAGCCGACAAAGGACTGGTCTTTAGATATCTTTATCAATGAACCATCTCTTAGCAGGTATAGCCTGGTATCGCCCACGTGTGCATAATAGAACTGGTTGTTTTTGATATCAACAAGGGCCAGGGTAAGTACACAGGCCATATCCTCATGCTCCTTATTTTGTTGCCTGCCTATGATGATCTGATCGTTTGCCTCGGCAAGTGCGGCCTGGATTAACAAAGAAAGGTCACCTTCCGGTTTATCGAGTAAACGCAGCAATGTTTGCCTGGCTATGGATGCAGCTACCTCGCCACCACTATAACCGCCCACACCATCTATCACACAGGCCAACACAAAATCGGTATCCGTTATCTTTTCTGCAATAAAGGTATCCTCATTGTTGCTGCGTACTTTTCCGGTATCGGTTATTCCAAAATAATTTTTATCCATTCCTGCTGGTCGATTTTTTAATGGCCACAAAATGGGCGATCAACAGGATCACACATATCATTAGTAACACAATAGACGCGATCTGCGACATAAATCAATTTTTAAATATATTAACACCAATAATTCCATTCAATATTATCCTGGAGTTCAGGGGAAGTTCTACCCATTGCGGATCATCTATATTACTTCTTTCCACCAGGGCTTCATTGAGAATAGTTTTCTCACCAAAGGAAGACAAATAAAACTTATCTTCTGTTTTGTTGAACCGGATGCGCAGGTGAGGAGAGTTGACCCAATCCGAAGGTATTTTAAAAATGTTCGGGCTTTCTTTTATTTCTTCATTGCCCGAGACAGTGATCTCGTTAAATTTCATCAGGTATTCCAGTTTCTGGCCTACATACGCTTTATCCGGCAGGGTAGTTTCAAACCTGGCCAGCAATAAATTTCCATCTTCTGCCTCGGCTTTAGTTTCAAATTTAAGGTTAGCCAGATAAGGGATTTCGTAATAACCTTCGCTGTAAAATATGAAATCCTTTAAGATCTCATTACTGATATCAAATGTTTGGGCAAGTCCGGTTTGTCTTGGTATAAAAGTTACCCTTAAATTTTCCTGCTTTTGTGCACCATCCGGCATCAGTTTACCTATAAAGCCTTTATCACCCTGTTTATAATCAGGATGGGAAACAAAGCGGAATACCCATTTGCTGCTGGATGGTTCAACTCTTTTGCCTATTGCGGCCTGATCATTTAGTATCTCATAGAACTTCTTTACCGATTCCTGGGCGATTAATCCAAACAAGCCGTTTTTATTGTCCATAAACATCCGGTAATCTTCTGTGTTGAGGCAAATGATGAATTCATGATAAAAAACAACACGTTCGGCAAAAGAAAGTTCAGTAATGGATTCCTTGAATTTATCAATGATGTACTTGTATACGGTGTCTGGTGTAAGCGGTTCCGGTTTAGCGATGGGGGCCGAGTTATTGTTACTTAAAAACCAATCCTGTATACCGATCCGCTGCCAAAAAGAAGGTTTGTCTGTCATCTATAAATGCTTAAATTTCTATATAACGGTAAAGCTAGCTAATTCGGTACCAACAATACTAAAAATAACCATTATCTTATTAACCTGCAAAAATGGGGCTAAAGCCAGCTTTCATTGGCCTTTATTCGGAGATTGTTCTGCCCTGCGCCACAAAAAGGGTACTTTTTGCGAACAAAGGTGGGATAAAGGCATTATTAAGGCAGTATAAAGGTGCTTTTTGACCTTAAGCTGGAGGGGACCTGGGCAAGACCGTACCGAAAAAAAATACCCCGATAGATATCATCTCTTCGGGGTAATAAAAATTGCAGGAGGCTCATTCTAGGTATAGCCTAGTATTTTTAAAACCTGTTTGCTGTTCTGTTCTTCGCCAAAGACTTCAAAGTTAAAAGTTTCGTCGCGGTTGCGGCGAATAATGACGTGTTTTGGGCTAGGAAGCAGGCAGTGGTGTATTCCGCCATATCCGCTCAACACTTCCTGATATGCCCCTGTATTAAAGAATCCAAGGTATTGCACTTTTCTGGTTTTAGGCATAAACACACTATTCATATGCGCCTCTTGATTATAATAATCCTGCCCATCGCAAGTGATACCGCCAAGGTTTACCCGCTCATACTCGGCATCCCAATTGTTGATGGGTAATAAGATATATTTCTGGTTTAAAGCCCATACATCCGGAAGGTTAGTGATAAATGACCCATCCAGCATCAGCCATTTCTCCCGGTCGTTTTGCTGCTTACGGCCAAGGACTTTATATAGAATCCCAGAGGCCTCAGCAACGGTATATTTTCCAAACTCGGTAATGATATCCGGTTCAACCACGTCATGTTCTGCACAGATTTCTTTGATTCGCTTTACAATTTCATTTACCATATACTCGTAATCGAAATCAAATACCAGTGAATCTTTAAAAGGCATTCCACCACCAATATCTAAAGTATCGAGTTCCGGATTGATTTTTTTGAATTTACAATATAAAGTTACATATTTCTCAAGCTCGTTCCAGTAATAAGGTGAGTCTGTGATACCGGAATTGATAAAGAAATGCAGCAGTTTAACTCTGAAATTAGGATTAGCGGAAATCTTGTTGTTATAAAAGTCAATCACATCTTCCATACGTACACCTAAACGTGAGGTATAAAACTGCGAATCTGGCTGTTCCTCTGCAGCGATCCGGATACCCAGGTTACAAGGGGTGTCCATTTCTACTTCATCGTCAAAAAGATTAAATTCTTCCTTATTGTCCAGCACCGGAATGATGTTTTTATAACCATCGTGCAGCATATCAATAATGTACTGCTTATACTGGTAAGTTTTAAAACCATTGCAGATCACGGTAATATCTTTGGTCAAGGCGCCTTTCTTTTCCAGGGCTTCAATCATCGGCATATCGAATGCAGAAGAGGTTTCCAGGTGGATTCCATTTTTTAACGCTTCTTCTACGATATGTCTGAAGTGTGAACTTTTAGTGCAATAGCAGTATTTATAGTCGCCCCGATAGTTATTTTTGATAATCGCTGTCTGGAACAACAACTTGGCCTGCTGAATTTTCTTACTGATCATTGGAAGGTAAGTGAAACGTAATGGCGTGCCATAGGTTTCAATCATCTCCATCAGATTGAGGTCTTGAAAATATAATTCGTCGTCTATTACGCTGTAACCTTCCTGTGGAAACCCAACACTTAGATCAAGAAATTCGGAGTAACTCTGCATTTTTTTATTTTTGAACTATTATTTATAAGGTGTGGCAAATTAAAATGAGTTAATTTTGGGCTCAAAGATAAACACTTTATAAAATACACCCGTATTTTTTTTATGACTAAGACTTTAAAAATTATAGAAGTAAAATCTGAGATAGGTGCCGGCACGCGAGGGGCGAGTTTGGGTGTGGATGCAATCAAGATTGCGGCGCTTGATTTTGGGAGCAGATTTTTTAAAAAACACAAGACAGTAGAGGTTCCTAACGAGAACCATTTGTTGCTTGAAAGTACTGGAAGCCCCTATGCAAAGCGGATTTCAGGAATTCTGACCATGGTGGAGCGGGTAAGTGATGAGGTAAGTTCTACATTAAATAAAGGTGATTTTCCGATCGTTCTGGCGGGCGATCACAGTACAGCGGCCGGCACCATTGCCGGCATTAAAGCAGTAAATCCAAAGGCCAGGTTAGGTGTAATATGGATTGACGCACATGCAGATTTACATTCGCCTTACACAACACCTTCAGGAAATATGCACGGAATGCCCCTGGCGATGGCACTTGATGAAGACAATCTGGACGCTAAGGTGAACAAACTGGATCAGGAAACGATAAACTATTGGTATCAGCTGAAGAACGTGGGTAAAATAGCGCCTAAAATCAGTTACCGGGACCTGGTATTAATTTCTGCCAGGGATATGGAACGCCCTGAAGAGTTGCTGCTGAAAAAAAACAAGGTTAAAATTGTGACTACAGCTGAACTGCGTAAAAGAGGGGTGGAACGTACAGTGATTGAAACGCTTAAGTACCTGGAGCATTGTGACCTGATCTATGTTTCCTTTGACGTGGATTCCCTTGACCCAACTGCATCGAGGGGCACAGGTACCCCGGTAGCCCAAGGCCTTACGGAGCGTGAAGCGGGGAACCTGATGTCGCGCCTAATTACCAATCAAAAGGTATGCTGCTTTGAAATTGTAGAAGTAAACCCAACCTTAGACCGTGAAAATCAAATGGCAGAACATGCTTTTGAAATTTTAATTAAAGCTACCAATGCTTTCAGAAATGAATAGTAGATTTGGGGATTATTAGCAATATGAATATCGAACTACAAATTATCACTGCAGTAACAGCGGCAGTAAAAGACTTATACAATCAGGATTTACCAGAAAACCAGTTAACTTTA
Source organism: Pedobacter africanus (assembly GCF_900176535.1). Lineage (NCBI taxonomy): Bacteria > Pseudomonadati > Bacteroidota > Sphingobacteriia > Sphingobacteriales > Sphingobacteriaceae > Pedobacter > Pedobacter africanus. The sequence goes on from NZ_FWXT01000002.1 coordinate 601,112, forward strand.
CAGGATACCAGACCAGAATTTGAAGGGCAACTGACACTTGTAGTTTTCCCCATTGTACGGTTTTCAAAAAAAACGCCCGAAGTAACTGCAACTGAGCTGGGTGAATATCTGGTGCAGCACTTGCAGGAGGTAACTGGCTTTAATGTGATTAAGGGATTCTTAAACCTTAGCATCGCTGATTCCTATTGGTTAAACCTGTTCAATAACAAGTTGTTGGATCCTTTGTTTATGGCCATTAAACCCAATGGCAGGAAGGTGATGGTTGAATATTCATCACCCAATACCAACAAACCCCTGCACCTGGGGCATGTAAGAAATAACTTACTGGGTTATTCTGTAGCAGAACTCCTTAAGGCTGATGGCTATGAGGTGATTAAAGTGAACCTGGTAAACGACAGAGGAATTCACATTTGTAAATCTATGCTGGCCTGGCAAAAATGGGGTGATGGAGAAACACCGGAAAGTTCCTTGATGAAAGGAGACCACCTGGTTGGGAAGTATTACGTAATTTTCGATAAGGAATATAAAAAGGAAATTAATGCTTTAAAACTGGAAGGACAAACCGAGGAAGAAGCCAAAAAAAATGCGCCATTAATTAAAGAAGCACAAAAAATGCTGCAGGACTGGGAGGCTGGCGTACCTGAGGTGATTGAGCTTTGGAAAAAGATGAATGGCTGGGTTTACGCGGGTTTTGAAGTTTCGTATAAGAACCTTGGAGTTGATTTCGACAAATATTACTACGAAAGCAATACCTATCTATTGGGTAAAGGAACTGTTGACGAAGGCCTGGAAAAAGGCGTTTTCTTTAAAAAGCCTGATGGCTCGGTTTGGATCGACCTCACTGAAGACGGTTTGGATCAGAAACTGGTATTGCGCGCCGATGGAACATCCGTTTACATTACCCAGGATTTGGGTACCGCTCAGATGAAATACGATGATTTTAAAATGGATGAATCCATCTACGTAGTGGGAAATGAACAGGACTATCATTTTAAAGTTTTGTTCCTGATTTTAGAAAAGCTGGGCAAAAGCTGGGCAAAAGGTCTGCACCATCTTTCATATGGTATGGTCGATTTGCCAAGTGGAAAGATGAAATCCAGAGAAGGGACAGTAGTGGATGCCGATGACCTGGTTGCCGAAATGATAGAAACCGCCAGGGCAAAAACGGAACTACTGGGCAAGGTAAACGATTTTGAAGAAGAGGAAAGAAAGACACTCTATTATAACATTGGCTTAGGTGCATTAAAGTATTTCCTGTTAAAAGTAGAGCCTAAGAAAAGACTGCTGTTTGACCCATCAGAATCTATTGATTTTCAAGGCAATACAGGACCTTTTATACAGTATACGCATGCAAGGATCAAATCTTTGCTGGGAAAAGCAGGCTATGATTTTGCTGCAAAGGGTATTGATGCTGCAGCCATTACAGCTACCGAACGCGACATGATCATGCTACTGGCCAGGTATCCTGCCGAGATTTCATCTGCAGCTAAAACTTATAGTCCGGCTACTTTAGCCAATTATCTATACGAAGTGGCTAAGATGTTCAATAAGTTTTACCATGAAGTACCACCAATCATTAAAGAGGAAAACGAGGCTGTAAAGCTGCACCGCCTGAATCTGAGCCATGTTACTGCAGATGTATTGAAACGAGGTATGCGCATTTTAGGCATTACTGTTCCGGAAAGGATGTAGACAGGAGTATTTCTGAACCCAGATAAAAACAAAAGAGAAGGGCTAATCCTTCTCTTTTGTTTTTTCTACACCGGCTTTTGCAGGTACGGCCTGCTTCTTTCTGAAAGAAGCAAAAGTCATCGGGCTTTTTGAAGGCCTTTCATCACCAAGCAGTACGCCCCATTGTTTGAAGATAACTGTCCTGTCGAAAATTACCTTTAAAACAGCTATAATTGGCATAGAGAGAAACATTCCGGATACACCAGCGATACTACCCCCAATGATCACCCCCAGGATCGCAAACAAAGCATTGATCTTTACTTTGGAACCAACTATCCTAGGCATCAGTATATTGTTGTCAAGGAACTGAACAACCGCTATCACCCCTAAAACTGTAATTACCGGCCACAGCTCCGTGGAAGAGGTCAGTGTAAGCAATACGCCAATGATATTTCCGATTAATGCACCCACATAGGGGATAAGGTTTAAAATGGCAAAAATAACACCAATCAGCAACGCATGTTTAATTCCAACAAGCAACAGGATTCCGCCCAGGAGAATGGTCATATAAGTAACCTGTATCAACAAGCCTATCAGGTAATTTTTAATGATGGACTCGGTCTCATAGATCGCTTCTTTTACCTTCGGATGGTGTGCCGGTGTAAACCACATGAAAATAAAACGCAGCAAAATGTCTTTGTAAAAAAGCATCAGGTAGATGTAAATGGGAAGAAGGCCAAGGAATACAAAAATGGAGCTTAGCGTTACAGCAGCCCCGCTTGCAGCCTTTCCTGCCATCCCGAGCAGATCATCGCTCTTTTCTGTAATGAACTTCATTTGTTCGGTTGTAGAAACATGACTGATGGTGCTAAACCATTCGCTGAGCGACTTTAAATGCGTGTTGACATTACTTTTGATCTGGGGAAAATCTGCAGCCAAAACTCCAATCTGAGCAGAGAAGAACCAGACAATAGCCCCCACAAAAATAACAACAAGTAAGATCGGGAGAATAATGGCGGCTATTTCCGGAAACTTATATTTCCTTAAGAAACGAAATACAGGTAGCAGAACGATACTAATAAAAAATGCCATGATGACTGGCATGATGATGTCCTTTCCTATGACCAGAATTGCACCAACAAGTGCAATTCCAAGGAGTTCGATTGACCGTCGGACGGTTAGGGGCATGTCTTTCATTCGTAATTTGTTTGTTTTTCAAGAGGTAAACAGTAAAAGGTATCAAATGTTTGGCTAGTTTTGTGCCTTTAATCAAACATAATAAAATTAGCCATGATTACAAACGACACTATAGTTGCCTTATCTACACCGCCGGGTACGGGTGCTATAGGAGTAATCCGACTTTCAGGAAAAGATGCCATTGCCATTACCAACGCCGTTTTTAGTGGAAAGGATTTACTAAAACAGGATTCTCATACCATACATTTTGGTTTAATTAAGGATGGTGAAATAATTATAGATGAAGTACTTGTAAGTTTATTTGTCGCGCCTAAATCATATACCAAAGAAAATGTTGTAGAAATTTCCTGTCATGGTTCCAATTATATCATACAGCAGATCATTAACCTGTTGATCAGGAAAGGGGCTTCGGCTGCCAGGCCAGGTGAATTTACCTTAAGAGCTTTTTTAAATGGGGGGTTGGATCTTTCTCAGGCTGAAGCTGTTGCTGATCTGATCTCCTCAGATTCGGCCGCGGCCCACAATGTGGCAATGAACCAGCTAAGGGGTGGCTTCAGCACCGAACTGAATGTGTTAAGGGAACAGCTGATACATTTTGCATCTATGATTGAGCTGGAACTTGATTTTGCCGAGGAAGATGTAGAGTTTGCCAATCGTGACCAGCTACAGGAACTTATTGGAAAGATCACTTTGGTCTTGAACAAACTGATTCGCTCTTTTGAATTAGGCAACGTAATTAAACAGGGGATCAATACGGTAATTGCAGGCCGACCCAATGCCGGAAAATCGACCTTACTAAATGCCCTCCTCAATGAAGACCGGGCCATTGTAAGTGAAATTGCAGGTACGACAAGAGATACCATAGAAGAGGTTTTGAATATAAACGGCATTAATTTCAGGCTCATCGATACTGCCGGAATCCGGGAAGCTACGGATACAATTGAGGCCATTGGCGTGGAGAAAACAATGCAGAAAATTAATCAATCGGCATTACTGGTCTATCTGTTTGATGTGGTAAACCTTTCTGCTTCAGAGATTGAAGAGGACATCTTACGCTTACATAAGCCTGGTCTGGCATTTCTTGCTGTGGCGAATAAAATGGACCTTTCCTTCAGTGACCGCTTAAAAGAACTTAAATTACCTGCCGGCATACAATTCATTTCAATTTCTGCAAAACAAAACCAGCATATTGAAGAATTGAAACAACTCCTATATGATGCAGCAGTGGGAGATAAGCTTTCCAACAACCATACAATGGTAACCAATATCAGGCATGTGGAAGCACTGGAAAAAACCCGGGCAGCTTTAAGTGATGTGGCTGAAGGGTTGAACAATCCTGTTACTTCTGATTTCTTGGCTATGGACATCAAGCAGGCGCTCTACTATCTTGGGCTCATCACCGGGGTTGTGTCAACAGATGACCTGCTGGAGAATATCTTTAACAAATTCTGTATCGGAAAATAAAACTAACTTTATATTCATGAGAGTAATTTTATTAGGGTTGGCCTTATTTTTAAGTCCCAGTGCTTTATTTTCCCAGATAAATACAGCAGCTACCGAAGCAGTGGTGACCTATGGATTCCGGAATAACGGAAAGGAGTCGAACAGCGAACAAAAAATGTTTGTGAAAGGCAATCAGGTACGTTTGGCTGCTCCGGGGTACCAATCAGAAATGCAGTATCTTCAAATGGCCCAAAAGGCGAGCTATCAGGTCCAAAATAGTAACGGCAGTTTTTATACGCTAAAAAAGAACTTTAACGAATATGCCAAGGCCGAATTACTTTCGGGAATTGATACCATCCTTGGTATTCCATGTAAAAGAGCAAAGGTTTTTATCCGTTCCAATACCATAGAAATCTGGTATACAAATAGCCTTAAAATCAAGGGAACACCTGCTATATCCGTTGCACCCGGAATAGGTTTGGTGTTAAAGACCATCCGTAACGGCAACGCAGAGACTTTTGCAAAACACATTGACTATCGTCCGGTAACAAAAGAAGAACTTGCCTGGCCAAGTAGCTGGGGCACTATATTAGATGAAGCGGCTTACCAGAGACAGGTTATAGAAAATCGTTATACCAAGCTTACAATTTTTAATGATGAACAGATTAGCTTTGGCAATAGCATAGAAAACCCAAAGGGAGTGCAAACCAATGTAACTTATCGTTTCTCAGGTGGAACCGTTATACTGAAGAAAGTAAGATTACCTCAGACAAAAGCTGGCCAGCAATTGTTTGTGGAGCTGGTACAACGCTCTAACGGTGATGCTTATGACCGAACAGGTTCTGTGTTTATGGTTCCTGCAGATAAATCCATTTCTTATCTTAATGCCCTTCAGAACGGTATTAAGGTTTTACCCATTTATACTGGCCGGAATGGAAAAAAATACCAGGGGGTTACTGCTACAGATGACTATTTACCACCGCTGGAGTTGATGCGTTTTTTTACTTCTTTTGGGGTTGGGCATTTCAATGCCCAGGCAAAGATAAAGGGGTACAACTGGGCCGATTCGGTGGTGTATAAACAAGATATTACGGCGCTTCTGCCAGCTTTACAACAAGAAGTATGGATAGGTGTTTTTATTGGAAATTACGATAAAGGCGGGCACAAAGCGAGTCTTTATTTCAAGTATTATCCTGGATATGAAGGAGATAAGCAACAGAAAGAAAAAAAATGGCTAATGCCGATTTTTAACACCACGAATTTAATGGAAATGTCTGGTCAGGAATACGGGACCATGTTCGACCAGGATTCACTCCATGTAACCTTTGATATACCGGAAGGTGTAAAAAATCTTAAATTAAGATACCTTACCACAGGTCATGGAGGCTGGGGTGGTGGTGACGAGTTTGTACCTAAGCAGAATGAAATTTTTGTTGACGGCAAGCGTGTTTATCATTTTATACCCTGGCGGGAAGATTGTGCGACATACAGATTCTTAAACCCGGCTTCCGGTAATTTTGGCAATGGCTTATCTTCTTCCGATCTGAGTCGTTCCAATTGGTGTCCTGGAACAATTACCCTGCCTGTAGAGATCCCACTCCCAAATCTAAAACCTGGCAAGCATACGCTACAGGTAGCCATACCTCTTGGTAAACCTGAGGGTGGAAGTTTTAGCGCCTGGAATGTCTCCGGGACATTAATTGGAGATACAGAATAGATATTTCTAGCTTTAAATAGTGGATTCGTAATTAATTTAAACAAAAAACAACACAATTAAATAAAATTTAACATTTATTTTCAATTCAGGTGCTATTATTTTAAAAAATATCAATATTTTGCAGATGAATTTCAACCTTAAAAGCCGCTCTGCATAGGATAAAAATGGATCACATTGACGAATATTCATTGCTCCAACTCGTATCTGCGGGAGATGAAGTAGCGTTTACTGTGTTATATGAGCGGTACCACATTCGCCTCTATCTGTTCATTAAAAGATACCTGAAATCAGCACAATTGTCTGATGATATTTGCCAAAACGTATTTTTAAAAATATGGGAACGGAAAGAGGAGCTAAGTGGTATTCATACTTTTAATGCCTATGCATTTACCATTGCCAAAAGGCTCTGCCTGGATTTCTTAAAACGCGCAGCAATTGAACAAACTGCAATGAACCTGATCCTTCAGGCTTACCCACTGCATAACAATCCCAGTGAAGATAACCATCAGTATAATGAATACCTTCGCTTTATTGATCGGACACTTTTAAAATTGCCGCCTCAGAGCCAGCAGATTTTTAAATTGTGCCGGCAGCAATTTAAAAGTTATGATGAAGCAGCGGCGATACTGGGCATATCACGTCATGCCATAAAAAAACACATGGTGAGGTCTATGAAGGTATTGCGTGTTGCTGCAGAGACTGAGCTGGGAATTTCTTTAAGTGTTTTAGTTTGTTTTCTGACAAGACTCTAACCTTAATATTGAATTTTATTTTTTAACAGGGGTACCTTAGCCCTGTATGCTAATCGTCATACCACAAACAACAGAAATCATTGCCAGGTATGCGCGAACAGAATTCAGGCCATAAGCGTAAATTAATTCAACGTTATGCAGAAAATGCAGCGTCTGAAAAAGAATTGCAATCCTTATTCGGGCTGATGGGCATCGATGAAATGGACGAATTTATAGAAGAGGACATGGACCGGCATATCGAACGTCTGACTACCAGGGATCAATCTGGTAAGATACGACGTCCGTGGCTTAAATATATAGCAGCCTCATTGATTTTAATAGGGTTTTCAGTATTTGCGATATACCTCGTTTCAGAAGATTCGGACAAGAAAAACATTGTAAAAAACAACACGTCTATTTTACCCGGTAACAATCTTGCCTACCTGACGTTAAGCTCAGGCAAACGAGTAGCGTTAAATGATTTAAACAGTGGGGAAGTGCTGAACGAATCTGGAGTGCAAATTAAAAAGACAGCTGAAGGACAATTGGTGTATACTGTTTCAGACCAGCAGAACGACGATGAAACGCCGCGCTATAATACCATAGAGACCCCGAAGGGTGGACAATACCATATTCTCCTTCCTGATGGCTCAAAGGTTTGGCTGAATGCCGCATCTTCATTAAAATACCCTTCATCTTTTACAAAGTCTAACCAACGTTTGGTATTCTTAAACGGGGAAGCTTATTTTGAAATATCAACAGACAAAGCCAGGCCTTTTATAGTTCACAGTGCCAGCCAGGAAGTTAAAGTACTGGGAACGCATTTCAATATCAATGCTTATACAGATGAACCCGAAACAACCACCACACTTATAGAAGGTGCTGTGAGCATTAGTCCGCTCATTAATGATGCAGCAGACTTTAGCGCTGAACGGCGGCTCAAACCCGGAGATCAGGCTTTGAGAAATAACTCCGGAATCCGTATCAAACATGTGGATACCGAAGAAGCCATTGCCTGGAAGAATGGTCAGTTTGTCTTTTCAAGCGAAAGTATAACTGCGATTATGCGCAAAATCTCCAGATGGTACAATGTTGACATCAGCTATGACGGAAATGTTTCTGCTTTAAGATTTACCGGAACATTATCCCGTTACGCACAGGTTACCGAGGTATTGCAGATGCTGGAAATGACCAATAAAGTAGAATTTAAGGTTAAAGGCCGTGAAATAAAAGTATCTCCCGGAAAAGGAAAACAAACAATAACTATACAAACCAAATAAACCAAATAAACCAAATATGAAAGATTTTAAAAGAGACCCCTAACAGACTAAAAGAAGTGCTGAAATAAAAATCAGGAGTGCGACCAACACTCCTGAAAAAGAGTTAAGGTACTTATAAAAAATGTCGCGAAACAATTGTTTATGATAACCAAAACCAAACCAAATGTATAAAATTTCTACAAGGATTTTATTTAAACCTCATTGCTATAGAACGAAATTCCTGATGGTTATGAAATTAACTTCAGTATTATTAATGGTTGCAATACTTCAGGTGAGTGCAGCTACCTACGGGCAAAAAATAACACTTTCTGCAAGAAATATTGCACTTGAAAATGCAATCAAGAAAATCAGGCAGCAAAGTGGTTACAACTTTCTTTACGAGGATACCGACCTGGCTAATGCAAAAGCTGTAAACATAGATTTTTCTAATGTTTCCTTAAATGAAGCTTTGGAAAAACTTTTTGCCAATCAACAGCTCAGTTATTCCATTAAAGACAAAACCGTTATCATTAAGTCGAATCAGAACAAATCTTCGCCGACCAGTATTATGGCATTGGTTGACATTAGGGGAAAAGTACTCGACACTGAAGGGAAGCCCCTGCCAGGCGCTAATGTACGGGTTAAAGGTGGAACCAAAGGGGTTACTACCAATACAAATGGCGAATTTGAACTAAAAGGGGTTGACCCGAAATCAACTTTAATTGTGTCCTATATCGGATATGCCAGCAAAGAAATTGTTGTTGGTACCCAAAATCAATTCAATGTATACCTTGAGGCCGATTTATCTAAACTGAATGAGGTGGTTGTAATCGGCTATGGAACTGTTAAGCGTTCGGACCTGACGGGCGCTGTGGGCCAGGTAAATATCAGCGATTTTCAGCAGGCTCCGGTCAGGTCTTTTGATGAGGCCCTTGCCGGCCGTGTAGCGGGGCTACAGGTCACTTCATCCGAAGGGCAACCCGGTTCAGGAATAGACATCATCATCCGTGGTACCAATTCCATCACACAAGACAATTCCCCATTGTATGTAATCGATGGTTTTCCGATCGATAACTTTGACAACAACGCAATTAATCCCGCTGAGATAGAATCGATAGATGTATTGAAAGATGCATCTGCTACTGCGATATATGGTGCCAGGGGAGCAAATGGTGTGATCATGATCACTACAAAACGAGGAAAAATAGGACTTCCAACAATCAGGTATAATGGATCGTTTGGCATACAGGATAATGTGCACCAGATTCCCTTAATGAGTCCGTACGAGTACCTGAAGTTGCAAAGTGAAATCAATGCAACCGACTTCAAAAATGCTTATCTGGGCCCAATCCCCGATCCGGTAGATCCAACAGACCCGCCAATAGGCTATAAATATACCCTGGAAGATTACAGAAATGCGCAAGGCATAGATTGGCAAAGTCAGTTGTTCAGAACTGCGCCAATGCTGAGCAATTCATTATCCGTGTCGGGAGGCACCGATAAAACCCGTTATTCGCTCTCAGGACAGCTCTTTTCACAGGATGGCACCATTATAAACTCTGGTTTCAGACGCCAGCAGGTTAAAATGACCTTAGACCAAACTGTAAACAACAAACTTAAAGTAGGGGCAGACCTAACTTATACCAGTTCGAAAACCTTTGGCTCAGCTACATCTACAGCATCGGGTTCTTCAATGAATAACTTTCTTTACAGCGTATGGGGCTACCGACCGGTCACACCAATAGGGGTATTGCCTGAAGAGGTAATTGAAGAGGATACCGACGAATATGTCTCGGCAGGTACGGATTACAGGTTCAATCCGATTATGACAGCCAAAAACCAATTGAGGCAAACATTTGCAAGAAATTTCATAGGAAACGGATATGCGGAATATGCTTTTATACCTGAATTGAGACTGAAGGTAACCGGCGGCTTAAACAGGGTTAACAGACGTTCGGAATCGTTTAACAATTCAAATACTTATAGCGGCAGCCCCTCTAACCCTTTTTCAAATGGGCCAAATGGAAGTATTGTCAACTATGAGACAACTACCTGGTCGAATGAGAATATATTAACCTATGACAAAAAGTTTGGAAAGAACCACAGGCTTACCGCCGTTGGGGCTTTTAGTTTAACCGGTAACAAGTATCTGTATTATGGTTTATCTGCAAACGCGCTTCCAAATGAAGCGTTGGGTTTGAGTGGCTTGTCATCCGGAACACCACAACCTGTGACTTCCTATAGTTCGGAATGGTCTATGGTATCCGTACTTTCAAGGATCAATTACAGTTACAAAGGCAAGTATTTGCTGACGCTCTCGTACCGTAACGACGGTTCATCAAAATTTGCACCTGGAAATCAATGGAGTGACTTTCCTTCAGGCGCCGTAGCATGGAAGCTGATGAATGAAAACTTTATGAAAAAGCTGTCTTTCCTTTCAGAGGCAAAGCTAAGGGCAAGCTTTGGGGCTACAGGAAATAACCGTGTTGGTGATGGCGACCGGTTTGCGCAGATGACCTATCCAATTGCCTCCTCATACTCGTTTAACAATACATTGGTGCCAGGTATACACATTACCAATGTGGGCAGTCCGAATTTAAGATGGGAAACAACAAAACAGGTAGATGCTGGATTAGATCTTGGTTTTTTTAAAGACAGGATAACACTGACCGTAGATTATTACCGTAAAAATACAACAGATCTGTTACTGAATGCTCAACTACCTTATACCTCTGGTTATGGAAGTGCCTTTAAGAACATTGGCGCAACCCGAAATGAAGGTTTTGAATTTTCATTGAATACTTCAAACATTCAAAATGATAATTTTTCCTGGACAACCAGTTTCAATATTGCTTTCAACAAAAACAAAGTGATAGAGTTGACCGAAAACCAGGAAAGTTTAACCAGCACCGTAAGCTGGGACAGCTTTTACAGTGCAGTTCCGTTGTATATTGCCAAACTTGGCCAGCCAATCGGACAGATTTATGGTTATATCTGGGACGGGGTTTATCAGCTGGAAGATTTTACACAGCCAACCTCAACTACTTATTTGTTAAAGCCTGAAATTACAACCAATGGCAATGCAAGGGCGTCTATACGACCTGGTGACATCAAATACAGGGATATCAACGGAGATGGTGTAGTTAATGATTTTGACAGAACGGTAATTGGGAGGGGATATCCAATACATCAGGGAGGTATGACCAACAATTTCCGTTACAAAAATTTCGACCTTAGTGTGTTCTTTCAGTGGTCTTACGGGAACGACATCATCAATGCCAACAAGCTGGTTTTTGAAGCGGGAAATAAGGCTTTTTTAAACCAGTTTGCCAGCTATCAGAATAGATGGACACCTGAAAATACCAACACTACCATGCACAGACCGGGTGGACAGTACGGATACAATTATTCGACAAGAATTGTGGAGGATGGCTCTTTCCTGAGGCTTAAAACGGTTGCTTTGGGTTATACCTTACCTAAAAGCATTCTTACGCAGCTTAAGCTGAAGAGTTTAAGGCTATATGCATCCGCACAGAACCTGTATACCTGGACTAACTATACGGGGATTGATCCGGAGGTGAATGTAAAGCGTACAGCACTGACTCCAGGTTTTGACTACTCGGCATATCCACGGGCCAGAACCATCACTTTTGGGGCCAATTTATCCTTTTAAACATAAGATTATTACAACTGATTAAACAACAGGACATGAAAAAAATAATTCTTTTAAGTTTTTTGGCAATCATTTGCTCATCAACAGGCTGTAAGAAATTTTTAGATAAAGTACCTTCTACATTCGTATCTCCGGTAAACTACTTTAACACAGAAAAAGAAGTAAATACTGCATTGAATGGCGTATACGACATTTTAGGAAAAGAGCAGGTTTATGGCGGTCAGCTGCCCATTCGGCATGCGCCCAGCACAGATGAATCGTTCTTTTCTTATGCGTCATTTCCAACCGGGCCATTTTATTATAATTTTGGTGCAGATGATGCCACCATCAGGGTTTTATGGCAGTACATGTACGACGGTATAGAACGGGCCAATGTGTTGTTGGCTAACCTGGATAAAGCGACTATGGATGATGGAAAACGATCGGTAGTAAAAGGTGAAGCCCTTTTTCTACGCGCTTTCTATTATTTCATCCTGGTGCAAAACTGGGGCGGGGTACCGTTAAAACTTAACCCGACCACATCGATAAATGAAGTAAACATACCGAGAAATACCATTAAGGAGGTTTATGACCAGATTTTGAAGGACATGACAGAGGCTGAAGGGAGAGTGCTTAAAATCTCCCAGATCGGTTTCGGTGGCAGGGTATCGAAATCAGCCGTTCGCGGTATCCTTGCCAGAGTATGTTTAACAATGGCTGGCTATCCTCTGAAAGATATCTCCAAGTTTAAAGATGCAGCTGAATGGGCAGGCAAGGTTAATGAATTTGGAGAACATTCGCTAAATCCTGACTACAGCCAGGTTTTCATTAACCTATGCAAAGACCAATATGATATTAAGGAAAGTATCTTTGAAGCTGAGGAGTTTGGGACGAATAATGACGCTGTGAGAGAAGGTGGCAGGATAGGCAATGAAAATGGCGTACGGTGTGCCGCTACCGATGCAGCTGTAATTGCTTCGGTAGGTTATGCCTATGGCTTTATCAGTACTACAAGAAAACTGTATACCTCTTACGAATTCAATGCCAGTGATGTCTCAAAAAGAGATTTACGAAGGGACTGGGCCATTTCTACCTATACCTTAAATGCTTCAGGCGTTAAAGCGAACATTGGGGCTACAAATATCTATGCCAGGAACTGTGCAAAATGGCGCAGGGAATATGAACTGCTGTCTCCCAAGAATAAAAATTATACCCCTACAAACTTTCAGATTTTACGATATGCAGATGTTCTGCTGATGCAGGCCGAAGCCGAAAACGAAATAAATAACGGACCTAATGTTACTGCCGTAAATGCATTGAACGAAGTAAGAAGGCGTGGTTACGGAAAATTGATGCCAGGGGCCACTAACCTGGGAAATGCTGACTATCCGGGAGCAATCTCGTTAGGTAAGGCTGCATTTTTAAAAGTAATACAAGATGAGCGAGCCAGGGAATTGTGCTTTGAAGGATTGCGTAAATATGACCTGATCAGATGGGGGATTTTCGTGAATACCATGCAGGAAGTGGCAACAGAGTTCACCACTTATGCATCAATGACTACAACCATATATAAAAACGCCAGAGATGCGGCACAAAGGGTAACAGCAACGCACTTATTGTATCCGATACCCATTCTTGAAATGTCCCTCAACAAGGCCATGGTACAAAATGATGGTTATTAACACCTGATATTCAATTTAAAAACTAGAAATGAAAAAAATATTATTATTATACGTATTCTTAATGACATTATTTGCCTGTAACAAGAAAGAAGTACAGCCCCCAAATTTTAATGTCAGTATTGATCAAGGCAAAACTACCTTTAAGGTAGACGAGCAGATCAACTTTAATTTTGCAGGAAACCCAAATTATATCACTTTTTATTCCGGAGAGGATGGCAGGATGTATGAATTCAGGGATCGTATTACCTCCGGAGCAAGGAGCGATATTGGTGTACCGCTACAGAATATGACCACTCAGCTACTGACCTATCCATACAGCTATGCCAAGGCCGGCACCTATAGGGCAACTTTTGTGGTAAGCAATACAAATGTATACCGTTCAATTAGTGATGTTAAAGAAATAGTTCTCACAATAGTACCCTAGTGGCCTGAAGATAGCGCTGAAAAGCGCTATCTTGGCTTTATTAAAAACCTTATAAATTTCTAATGAAAAAATTGCTGCTATCCTTTTTTGTAGGCATAAGTATGGCTGTTTCTGCACAGCAATCCTGCCCTGTAATTCCGCTGCCGGCTGATTTTAAAGAAGTTGCTGGAAGTTTTGAGCTTTCGGAACGCAGCACTATAGTATTTGATCAACCAAATCTGGCCCCCCTTGCTCATTATTTACAAAAGGAGTTGCTCAAACATAAGAACCTGAGCCTGAACATTGGACAAAAAAAGAGTGCTTCGACAATTTCATTGAAAATCAGCACAAAAAAAACAGCTGGAACTGAAGCTTATGAATTGGATATGAAACCAGAAGCCATCACCATAAGTGCTCATGATCACAACGGCTTGTTCAATGGTGTCAGTACTTTTTTGCAGCTGGTAAGGCAATCGGCAACTTCATCGCTGTCCTGCTGGAAAATAACAGATGCACCCAAATATGCCTGGAGAGGCATGATGCTGGATGAGTCGAGATATTTTTTTGGAAAGGAAAAAGTGAAGCAGCTGATGGATTGGATGGCATTTTATAAATTAAACCGGTTTCACTGGCACCTGACCGACCAGCCTGGCTGGCGTATAGACATTAAAAAATATCCGAAGCTGACTTTGATAGGTGGCATAGGCAATTACTTTAATCCATTTGCACCGGCAAAATATTATAGTCAGGACGACATCAATGAAATTGTACAGTATGCAGCCGAACGGTATATTCAGGTAATTCCTGAAATTGACATGCCCGGGCACGCTACAGCCGCAAACATGGCTTATCCGGAGTATAGCGGTGGTGGATCGGAAAAACATCCTGAATTTACCTTCAACCCGGGAAAGGAAGCAACTTATCAATACCTCACTAACATCCTTAAAGAAACTGATGTACTCTTTCCTTCCCAAATGATCCATATTGGCGGAGATGAAGTCGCATTTGGAAACAAAAAATGGAATAATGATCCGGATGTACAGCAATTGATGAAAACAAAAGGCTTAAAGGATCTGAAAGCGGTTGAGTACTATTTCATCAAAAGAATGGCAGACTCTATAGCCAAAATAAACAACAAAATGCTTGCATGGGATGAAGTAGCAGAAGCTGAACTCGAATCGAAGAACACCATTGTTTTTTGGTGGAGGCATGATCGACCCAATACGCTTAAAACAGCGCTGCATAAAGGTTATGCTGTTGTGATATGCCCGAGAATCCCATTATATTTTGATTTTGTACAAGATGCAAGTGACGTTTCGG
The DNA here is from genome assembly GCF_900176535.1 of Pedobacter africanus. Taxonomy (NCBI): domain Bacteria; kingdom Pseudomonadati; phylum Bacteroidota; class Sphingobacteriia; order Sphingobacteriales; family Sphingobacteriaceae; genus Pedobacter; species Pedobacter africanus. The sequence goes on from NZ_FWXT01000002.1 coordinate 616,187, forward strand.
GCAGGAGGTGGTCGGCAGGTGAATACAGTCCGATTGAAAAGGTGTACGCCTTTTCTCCCGGGCAGATAGTTGAAACTGCAGGGCACGAAAAACAGATTATGGGCATACAAGCTAATTTATGGACAGAAACAGTAAACAGTAATCAGCGATTGGATTATCTGCTATTCCCAAGAATAAGTGCATTGGCAGAGGCCGCCTGGACAGCAGATGTTAAAAAGGACTTCAGCGATTTTCAGCTAAGGTTAAAAAATCACCTTGAGCAGTTTAAAGCAGCAGGCATCTATTATTATAACAACAAAAAGACCAATCCAGAGCCAATTCCGAAAAAGCTATCTGTTTCTTACCTGGATTAATCCACAATGCTTCATCATATTGCTGCCTAAACCTTATCTTAGCGCTGATTATTCACCGCTATTAAAGATGAAGATGAGCGATAGCCAATTGGCTTTACGGTCTGTTAACGTAACAAGATATGTAACTCCTTTAAGAGAAGGAGGGTCTATGCCCGCCATTGCTGAGGCAGACGATGGTTTTTTATATGTATTAAAGTTTAGAGGCGCCGGTCAGGGGCCCAAAGCCCTAATAGCAGAAATAATTGGTGGTGAAATTGCCAGGAAACTTGGATTTCGGGTACCTGAAATTGTTTTTTCAACATTAGACGAAGCCTTCGGCAGAACGGAACCGGATGAAGAGATACAAGACTTGCTGAGGGCAAGTGAAGGATTGAACCTTGCTTTGCACTACCTTTCGGGTGCCATAACATTTGATGCGGTAGTTACTACTGTTGATTCCAGGACAGCTTCCCAGATTGTATGGCTGGATTGTTTGCTGATGAATATGGATCGCACCGCTAGAAACACAAATATGTTGATTTGGCATAAAGAGCTCTGGTTAATTGATCATGGGGCATCACTCTATTTCCATCATTCCTGGCAAAACTGGGAGGAACAGGCCCTGCGTCCGTTCGTACTGATAAAAGACCATGTATTGTTGTCCCGTGCTGATGAGCTTGAAACAGTTGACAAGGAGTTTCGAGCACTGCTTAGCCCGGACATTATCCGGTCCATAGTAGCGCTGATTCCTGAGGAGTGGCTGCAGGACGATGCATTTGAAACAACACAGGCCCATAGAAAAGCATATGAGCAGTTTTTAATATCGAGGATAGCCCATTCAGAAATTTTTGTAAAGGAAGCACAAAATGCAAGAAAAGTACTTATTTGAGTATGCTGTCATTCGCGTTGTGCCGAGGGTTGAACGTGAGGAGTTTATGAATGTAGGCGTGGTAGTTTATTGCGCAAAGCAGAAATTTCTGAATGTAATATTTAAGCTGGATGAACAACGGTTGAACGCATTTTGCCCTGAGCTGGATATTTCGGCATTGAAAGAAAACCTGGAGTCATTTGAGCGGATTTGTAGAGGGGGAAATGGTTCAGGAGCAATTGGCAACCTGGACTTGCCATCCAGGTTCAGATGGTTAACTGCAGTAAGAAGTACTGTTCTGCAAACCTCCAGGCCACATCCGGGCTTTTGTGATGATCCGGCAGAAACATTAAAAAACTTACACCATCAATTGGTTTGCTAGATAAAATGATAGAAAAAGTAATATTGGTTGACGAAAATGATCTTGAAATCGGAACGATGGAAAAGATGGAAGCACACCTGACAGGTAGCCTGCACAGAGCATTCTCTGTATTTATTTTTAACAGCAAAGGTCAGCTGCTGCTCCAGCAACGTGCAATAAACAAATACCATTCCGGGGGCAAATGGACAAATACCTGCTGCAGTCATCCCAGAAAAGGCGAAGAGACCATAACTGCGGCCAAAAGAAGATTGCAGGAAGAAATGGGGCTGACATGTGAACTCAACTATGGTTTCCATTTTATTTATCAGGCTGAATTGTTGGGCGACATTTCAGAGCATGAATATGATCATGTATTTTTCGGGACCAGCGACCAGCTTCCCGTGCCTGACCCGGCTGAAGTGGCCTCCTTTAAGTACATTGATATTGAATCCCTTAAATTGGATTTAAAAGAAAATGCAGAGACGTATACGGAATGGTTAAAAATCTGCTTTGAGCAGGTACTGGAAACTTATCCTAAAATTATTGGAAATATATAAAAACAATGGCTATTTTGTTTTTATGTTTATCCATTCTTATATTAATTTCTAACTCTAAGAAAACTCTTTATGATTATTGAACCTAGAATGCGTGGGTTTATATGCCTTACAGCACATCCAACTGGATGTGAACAAAATGTAATCAACCAGATCGAATATGTAAAATCCAAAGGTACTATTGAAGGGCCTAAAAAGGTATTGGTTATTGGTGCATCAACAGGATTTGGTCTTGCCTCCAGAATCACAAGTGCATTTGGATCGGGTGCTGCCACGATTGGTGTTTTCTTTGAAAAGCCACCTGCACCAGGAAAAACAGCTTCACCGGGCTGGTACAATACTGCTGCTTTTGAAAAGCAAGCCATTAAAGCCGGCTTGTACGCCAAAAGCATAAATGGAGATGCTTTTTCGGATGAGATTAAACAAAAAACACTTGAACTCATAAAAAAAGACCTTGGGCAGGTTGATCTGGTGATTTATAGCCTGGCCTCGCCAAAAAGGACCCATCCTAAAACAGGAGTGGTATATAGTTCTGTATTAAAGCCTATCGGTGATTCTATTTTCAGTAACAAAACAGTTGATTTTCACACCGGCATAGTCTCAGAGGTATCTATAGTTCCGGCCAATGAAGAAGAAATCGAAAACACGGTAGCTGTAATGGGGGGAGAAGACTGGGAGATGTGGATCAATGAACTGAAAGAAGCAGGGTTACTGGCTGAAGGAGCAGAAACAGTTGCTTATTCCTACATTGGTCCTGCGGTAACAGAACCTGTATACAGGAAAGGAACCATAGGCCGGGCAAAGGACCACCTGGAGTCTACAGCCTTCAGTATCACGAACAGTTTAAAAGACATTGGAGGCAAAGCTTTTGTCTCAGTAAACAAGGCGCTGGTTACCCAGGCCAGTTCAGCTATCCCCGTAATTCCTTTATATATATCATTGCTGTATAAGGTTATGAAACAAAAGGGTATTCATGAAGGCTGTATAGAGCAAATACAACGTTTATTTTCAGAAAGACTGTATAGTGGCAACGAAATACCTGTTGATCCTGAAGGACGTATCCGTATCGACGATTGGGAAATGCGCGATGATGTTCAAACAGAAGTAGCCAGGCTCTGGGCCGAAGCTACAGATGAAAGCTTACCTTTAATTGGTGATTTGCCTGGTTATAAACGGGACTTCCTGAATTTATTTGGTTTTGATGTTGCAGGTGTGGACTACGGAAAAGATACCGATGAAATGGTAGAAATACCGGGACTGGTATAAGGCAACTGAAGTATGGGCTTAAGGAAACTCTGGAAGAAACTGACGAAAGGGAAAGTACAAAGATACGGCTGGTCCGGTAATTATCAGTCCTGGCATGACGTATTGAAAAATGCCAATGGTTATGATGCCGGTGTTATTCTTGAAATAACTAAAAATGCCTTATTGAAAGTAAAAAGGGGCGAGGCAGCTTACGAAAGGGATTCGGTACTTTTTGATAAAAAAGAATATCCCTTTCCATTGTTATCCTTCCTGCTTCACAGTGCAGTTTCTAAAAAAAAGCCGCTTCATGTATTGGATTTTGGCGGATCACTGGGCAGCACCTATTACCAGATCCGGGAATTTCTGACGCCTGAAGTATGTTCAAGCTGGAGTGTAGTAGAGCAGGAACATTATGTAGTTGCCGGCAACACCCATTTTCAGGATCAGCAATTGAAGTTTTACCGCTCAATTGAAGCTTGTATGCAAGATCAGCAAATTGATTTTGTTTTACTTTCCAGCTCAGTTCAGTATCTCGAACAGCCGCATGCCTTTCTTGATAAATTGGCAACTTATAATTTTGAATTTATTCTTTTTGACAGAACAGCCTTTCATTACGGAGATAAAGACCGGCTAACATTACAAGTCGTACCTCCTGAAATTTATCCTGCATCTTATCCTTCCTGGTTCTTTAACCAGGAAGGATTTCTGAAACACTTCTCTGATCAATATCAACTGGTGGCCGATTTTTCATCCTATGTAGAAGGTGAGCCTATTCTTTACATCGACAACAAGCCGGTTGCATACAGCAAAGGCTTTTATTTTAAACATAAAAAATAGACAAGTAAACATCCGGCAGCAAGGTTTTTCTTTGTTTTGGTACTTTCTTCGTGTACATTTTACACTTTAAATCCCTGATAATAAATGCATTTTGATGGTGCTGGATTCAAAGTAATGTAATAATTTAGCGACACTTAAGACAAAACCAAATGAACATTAAGAAAGTACTTATTGCCAATCGGGGCGAAATTGCCATCCGTATTGAGCGCGCCTGTAGTGAGCTGAATATCCAGACAGTCGCGGTTTATACTTATGAGGACCGTTATTCTCTGCACCGTTACAAAGCCGATGAGGCGTATCAGATTGGAGAAGATCATGAACCACTGAAACCCTATCTGGATATGAATGCCATTATTGAAATGGCTAAATATAGCGGAGCCGATGCCATCCACCCCGGATATGGATTTTTATCTGAAAATGAAGAGTTTGCAAAAAGGTGTGCGCAAAATGGTATTGTATTTATTGGCCCCAGACCAGATGTAATGCGTGCCCTTGGTGATAAGGTAACTGCTAAAACTGTGGCAAAAGCTGCGGGCTTACCGATTATTGAGAGTAATGAACAAGAACTAAAGACAATTGAAACAGCGTTGAAAGAAGCGCATCGGATCGGTTATCCCCTGATGATCAAAGCCGCTTCTGGTGGAGGTGGAAGAGGGATGCGCATTGTACGAAACGACGAACAACTGGAAAAAGGCTTTTCGGAAGCCAGGAGTGAGGCAAAAAACGCTTTTGGCGACGATACCATATTTCTTGAAAAATTTATTGACCGCCCGCGCCACATTGAAGTCCAGATCGTAGCTGACAGTCACGGTGAGGTGGTCCATTTGTATGAACGCGATTGTTCTGTGCAACGTCGTTTTCAAAAGGTAGTAGAGTTGGCACCATCGTTAAATTTAAGTCAGCAAACCAGGGACCAGCTTTATCACTACGCTACTTCTATTGCAAAAGCAGTGCAGTACAATAATGTTGGAACGGTTGAATTTCTTATAGACCAGGCCGAGCATATTTATTTTATAGAAGTAAACCCAAGGATACAGGTTGAACATACTGTTACAGAGATGATTACCGGCATAGACCTGATCAAAACTCAATTATTTATTGCTGATGGTCATCGTCTTTCAGACGCTGAAATTGGCCTGTCCAATCAGCATAGCATCATGTGCAATGGTTTTGCCATGCAATGCAGGATTACAACTGAAGATCCTGCAAATGACTTCAAACCTGATTATGGAACACTGATCACTTACAGGAATGCGACAGGCTTCGGCATCAGATTAGACGAGGGGAGTACCTATCCCGGCATGAAAATTAGCCCCTTTTTTGACTCTATGCTTGTTAAGGTAAGCACAAGCGGGGCTACCCTGGAAGATGCCGCCAGAAAAATGAACCGGGCGCTGAGGGAATTCAGGATCAGGGGAGTTAAAAACAATGTACAGTTTCTGGAGAACCTGATCAATCACCCCACCTTTATTCAGGGAAAGGCTACTGTCAATTTCATACAGGAACATCCTGAACTTTTTGAATCTAAAAAAAGGCTTGACAGAGGTACAAGGATTCTGACCTATTTAGGAGAGGTCTCTGTAAATGGAAATCCGGATATACGGTTTGTGGACGAAAACAAAAGGCTGGAAAAGCCAGAGATACCTGCTTTTGATCATTATAGTGCTTATCCAAAAGGCACAAAAGACCTTTTAACCGAACTTGGGCCAGATGGTTTTTCCAGGTGGCTTAAAGCGGAAAAGAAAATACAATACACCGATACTACATTAAGGGATGCGCATCAATCCCTTTTGGCAACGCGTATGCGCACCTATGATATGCTTAAGGTGGCAGAGGGTTTTGCCAAACACCATCCTCAGACCTTTAGTATGGAGGCCTGGGGCGGAGCTACATTTGATGTTTGTCTGCGATTTTTACATGAAGATCCATGGAGACGCCTGGAGAAATTAAGGGCCGCTATGCCAAACATATTGATTCAAATGCTCATCAGAGGATGTAACGGTGTAGGATATGCGGCATATCCCGACAATCTGATTGAATCTTTCGTTGAAAAAAGCTGGGAAAAAGGAGTAGATATTTTCAGGATATTCGATTCCCTGAACTGGATGGAGAATATTGCCCCATGCATCGAAATGGTGCGCAAGAAGACGCAGGGACTTGCCGAAGGGGCACTGTGTTATACAGGTGATATCCTTGATCCCAAACGCAGCAAATATAGTCTGGATTATTATTTAAGGCTTGCAAAAGATCTGGAGAATGCGGGAAGCCATATACTTGGTGTCAAAGACATGTCTGGTCTGCTCAAGCCTTATGCAGCCAAATTGTTGATAGAGGCCTTAAAGGATACTGTAAAAATTCCTATCCATTTACACACACACGACACATCGTCTTTGCAGTCAGCAACTTACTTAATGGCAATTGAAGCAGGAGTTGATGTGGTCGATTGTGCTTTAGGAGCCTTATCGGGCACTACTTCCCAACCCAACTTCAACGCAATCGTAGAGATGATGCGTTTTCACGAACGGGAAAATCCATACGATCAGAAATCGTTAAATGCGTATTCCAATTATTGGGAGGCCGTAAGGGAGTATTATTATCCTTTCGAATCTGGTTTAAAAGCAAGCTCTGCAGAAGTTTTTGAACATGAAATCCCTGGAGGCCAATATTCCAATCTAAAGCCGCAGGCAATAGCGCTTGGTTTAGGAGATCAGTTTGAATTGATTAAACAAAGGTATGCAGATGTAAACCGGCTTTTCGGAGATATTGTAAAAGTTACTCCAAGCTCTAAAGTTGTAGGCGATCTTGCGCAATTTATGGTGGCAAACCAAATCACACCTGAGGATATTTTCACAAGGGGAGAACAGCTTTCCTTTCCTGAATCTGTAGTTTCCTTTTTTCTGGGGGAAATCGGTCAGCCTGAAGGAGGGTTCCCGAAAGAATTACAACGAATTTTATTGAAAGGTAAAACTCCGTTTACCGACAGGCCAAATAAACATTTACAGCCATTAGACCTTAACCAGGATTTTGAGGACTTTAAAAAAGAGTTTGGCGACGATCTGAGTTATACCATGTATCTCGCCTACAAATTCTATCCTAAAGTTACGGCCGATGCCATCAAGACCTTTAGGCTGTATGGCGACGTATCTGTGATACCAACCCGTTATTTTTTTTATGGAATGAAGCCAGGTGAAGAAACGACCATAGAAATTGCAAAGGGAAAAACATTGCTGGTTCGTTTACTTTCTATAGGCCCGGCTGATGACAATGGCATGCGGACGGTATTCTTTAAACTAAATGGGCAAACCCGGAATATTGAAATCCAGGATAAATCGATAAAAGTAGTGAAACCAGAAAACCGCAAAATAGAAAAAGACAACAATAGTCATGTTGGCTCTCCGCTACAGGGCTTGTTGTCTAAAGTATTTGTCAAAGCAGGGGATCAGGTGAAAAAGAATCAACCCTTGTTTATGATAGAAGCAATGAAAATGGAATCAAATATCTCCGCCATAACTGACGGGGTTGTTAAATCCATTACACTCAATGCAGGAACTATGGTGAATACTGACGATTTGGTTCTGGAATTAGCTGAATAAACAGGAGCTTTGGAAATGGCTGTTAAGGAATCTGCTTTTTCAGCCATTTCACAAGCTCCACAGCCCCATTATAATTTTCATATTCCGCCGGAATCCTTGTGCCATCAATATACTCGTTATACAACCACGGATCTCCAACGGCAAACACGGTACCTTTACCGTACCGGCAGATGGCCATGATGGTATCTTCCCCTTCTTTGATCAGGGGTATAGCCGGTTTTTCGGCATGGATTACAGCTAATTCTTTCAGGTAAAATTTCCTGGAGCCAGGAAACACTTCATTTCCGGAAGGGACATTTACGGTTCCCATTTCAATTTTTTTGTCTCTCACCATATTCCTGCTCTTATTGGTAAAAGTAATTCCGAATCTCTTCGACAAATCATTCAGCTGTACCAGGTTGTTGTTGCTGCTATCGTTGGCAAAAATGGCCAAAACCCCGCCTTTTTTCACCCAATTTACTATAGCATTAACATCATTTGCCGATATAAGATTTGGAACCGGACTTTCCTTTTGGTTATCGGGGTCAACAATGATGTAGATCGAAGCCTCCTTAAGGTTTTGAGTGCTGGGAGCCATATCCAGACTTTTTATTGACAGCCCCTCTCTGGTAAAAATATCTCCCAACATGGAAAAGCCATTTAATGTTTTGTCTTCCCAGGTGTAATGAAACCTGATTTCTTTACCAGATTTGTCTTTCTTTAGCTCATGATTAAAATAATTATCGAGCAACACTGTTTTTTGCTGGGCAATAGCACTAGAAATAGTAGTTAAGCAGCAAAAGACAATTGCGAGTATATTCTTCCTGGATACGTATTTTAGTAACATAATTAAATCTATAAAAATAAAACCAATATGGATGCGTCAAAAATGGCAATTGCTAAAATAATTTACTAATTAGCTAAACGATAACGATTGCGTAAATATTTTCGGATGAACCATACTTTTACTTACAATTATTATGTAGAATTGCTAACGTTGAGGACCTTTATTACCACAGAGGCATACTCAGAATTCAAGTGTCCGATAAATTGGGTCAAGAATTTGGATGTGGTAATTACAGGGAATTATATATATTGAGTCCTAAAATGACGATTAAAGATATAACGAGCAGAAACAGATTTTTTCTATCAGATGCAAATTTAACTAAACCAAATATAATGAAAGAGACTAAAAGAGGAAATTACAGATGGACCATCTGTGCCATGTTATTTTTTGCTACCACAATTAATTATATGGACAGGCAGGTCCTTTCGTTAACCTGGAAAGATTTTATAGCTCCGGAGTTTCATTGGACAAACAATGATTACGGTAACATTACTGCTCTTTTTTCCATTTTTTATGCGGTTTCTATGCTGTTTGCCGGTAGGTTTGTAGACTGGTTAGATACAAAAAAGGGTTTTTTATGGGCTATTGGTATATGGTCGATAGGTGCCTGTTTACACGCATTTTGTGGAATAGCAACCTCTGGTATAATTACAGGCAACTGGCTCGTTGGTTTTGAAGGTGCAAAAGAATCACTGGCCCTTGTAAACGATACAGCAATGATCATTACTGTAAGCGTTACTTTGTTTATTTTTGCACGTTTTATATTGGCAGTTGGTGAAGCAGGAAACTTTCCTGCAGCTATTAAAGCAACAGCAGAGTATTTCCCAAAAAAAGACAGGGCCTTTTCAACCAGTATCTTTAATGCTGGAGCAACAGTAGGCGCTCTTGCTGCTCCTATAACCATTCCTTTTATAGCGGCAAAATGGGGCTGGGAGATGTCTTTTATAATTATCGGTGCACTCGGCTTTGTATGGATGGGCTTTTGGGTGTTTATCTATCACAAGCCAGAGGTACACCCAAAAGTAAACGCTGCGGAACTGGAGTATATTCAGCAAGATCTGATAGCAGACAGAAAGTTGGTAGATTATGTTGAAGAGACTCCCACCAAAGCTTCTTTTGTAGATTGCTTGAAATATAATCAGACATGGGCATTTGCTTTTGGCAAGTTCATGACAGATGGCGTCTGGTGGTTTTTCCTTTTCTGGACACCAGCTTATTTAAGTGCTGTTTATGGAATGGATTCTACAAAAAGTGCCTTGCCATTATTTGTGCTTTATATGATAACTTTGCTTTCAATTATTGGCGGGTGGCTACCTACTTATTTTGTTGAAAAAAAAGGAATGAATCCCTATGAAGGTAGAATGAGGGCTATGCTGATTTTTGCTTTCTTCCCTTTGCTCGCGCTGCTGGCACAACCACTGGGACAGGTTACTTACTGGATTCCTGTAATTATCATTGGCATTGCCGGAGCAGCTCACCAGGCTTGGTCTGCCAATATATTTACTACAGTAGGAGATATGTTCCCTAAAAAAGCCATTGCAACGGTTACGGGCATTGGTGGTATGGCTGGAGGCATCGGTGCATTTTTAATCAATAAAGGGTCTGGGGTATTGTTTGACTACGCAGGCCAGACTCAAATGGTGTTTATGGGGTTCAAAGGTGAAGAAGCAGGATACTTTATCATATTCTCATTGTGTTCTGTTTGTTATTTAATAGGCTGGACAGTGATGAAAACATTGGTGCCTAAATACAAACCTATTTCAGATTTATAACCTATAACCAAAAATTAATATTTAACTAATGTTTCCAAAAAATCAGCTCGATTCAATCTTTGTAGAAGAAGATCAGATCCCTGAAGAATTTAAACTATCAGAAGAAGTACACCAGCGCGAGTACCTAAGTAATGGTGAAATGCATACCTGGAGTGGTGAAGTACATGAGGTACTGTCTCCAGTTTGTATCAGAACCGAAACCGGCCTGCAGAGAAAATTAATAGGTACCTATCCTTTATGCAGTGAAAAAGAGGCAGATGCGGCATTGCAAGCTGCTGTTAAAGCTTACGACAATGGACGCGGCGAATGGCCTACAATGAGCGTTGCAGACCGCATTTACTGTGTAGAGCAGTTTACACATAGAATTATTGAAAAGAAGGCTGTAGTTGTGAAACTGCTGATGTGGGAAATAGGCAAATCCTATGCGGATTCATTGAAAGAGTTTGACCGTACTGTGGAATATATTTATGCGACTATTGATGCATTAAAGGATCTGGACAGACAGTCTTCCAAGTTCAGTATTGAACAAGGTATTGTAGCGCAGATCAGGCGCTCGCCCTTAGGTGTGGTCTTGTGTATGGGGCCATTCAACTACCCATTGAATGAAACCTTTACCACTTTAATTCCGGCACTGATTATGGGAAACACCTTGTTGTTTAAACCACCTAAACATGGCACTTTGCTTCACTACCCTTTACTGGAAGCCTTTAGGGATTGTTTTCCAAAAGGTGTGGTAAATACCATTTATGGGCGGGGCAATAAAATTATACCTGACCTAATGAAATCTGGTCAGGTTAATGTATTGACATTGATCGGTTCCAGCAAAGTTGCAAATGAACTTAAAAAGCTTCATCCGAAAGTAAACAGGTTACGGGCTATTCTGGGTTTGGATGCCAAAAATGCAGCAATAATCACTTCAAAAGCTGATGTAAAACTAGCGGTACAGGAAACAGTGCTCGGCGCTTTGTCTTTCAACGGACAGAGGTGTACGGCGCTAAAGATCATTTTTATTCATAGCAGCCTGGCAGAAGGGTTCTTAGAAGAACTATCAGCGGAAGTCGCTAAACTTAAAATTGGCATGCCGTGGGAGCAAGGCGTGGCTTTAACGCCATTACCAGAACCACATAAACCGGCCTACCTTAAAGAATGTATAGCTGATGCTTTGGCTAACGGCGCCAGGGTGGTGAATGCGCATGGTGGAGAAAGTTGTGAATCATTTGTTTACCCGGCAGTAGTTTATCCAGTAGACAAAAACATGAAGCTCTATACCGAGGAGCAATTTGGACCAGTGATCCCCGTTGTTCCTTTTAATGACCTTGAAGAACCAATACAGTACCTGATAGACTCTACTCACGGGCAACAGGTAAGCATTTTTAGCAATGATGACGAAGAAGTTGCTGCCCTTATTGACCCACTGGTTAACCAGGTAAGCAGGGTTAATATAAATTGCCAGTGTCAGCGTGGGCCTGATGTTTTCCCCTTTACAGGAAGAAAAGACAGTGCTGAGGGTACACTTTCAGTAGTTGACGCCCTTAGGTCTTTTTCTATCCGGTCTCTGGTTGCAACAAAACTGAATGACAGCAACAAACACTTAATTAATGAAATAGTAGACAGTAACAGTTCAAATTTCCTAAGTACGAAGTACCTTTTCTAAACAACTGTTCGAATTTAAGGCGCTATTAAACAACTTAAACTGTTTAATAGCGTTTTTTATTCCTCACCTTCCTCCAGATAGTCTTCCTCATTTCTGACAGGCGATTGTTCAGCTTTGATAAATGCGTAAACAATGGAGATCAGAAAAACCCCATTGATAAAGATGTGAGGAAGACTGCTAAAACCTGAGCTGGTTTCCAGCAACTTATCTAGCAATACGCCTACAGATAGTATGATTAAGACAGCAAACACTAAAGCCGCTGCTTTTTTATGGGGCGCATACTTTATCAGCATATGAATCACATAGATGGTGAGCATCATACCGAAAATGAACATGATGTACCAGAATACATCACTGGCAGTAAGTTCGGTCCACAGGCTTTGTTTGGTATATTGAAACCTGTTAAACTGGGATGTGGCAAATTTGGCCAGAATCAGATAGCTTAATGCCCAAAAGACATAAAAACCAGTAACAATACCTAACCAATGAAGAAGAAGCTTAAATTTAGATGTGTACATATGTCTGTAAATTAAACATTTGTACTCAAATTTAACTACAAATATTAAATATTCAAAGCCTTTTTAGTTAGAATTAATACCTGCAGGATATTTTAGAAAAATAGTGTTGCCAAATAAAACTTCATAAGATTTTGTCAGCAGATTTTCTTAACATTGCTATCACCTAATCTGACCAAATGGAAAATAAGCTTATACATCACTTACTATGGGAACGCTTGCGTGGAGGTGATCATGATGCTTTTTTTGATCTGTACCGGGAACTCTACTACGACCTTGTAAATTTCGGTATAAGGGTTTGTGGTGACGCTGAAACATCGGGAGAGGCTACTGATCAGGTATTCATTACAATTTGGGATAAGCATGCCCAGCTAAACCGGGTAGACCATGTTGGTGCATATCTGCGTACTTTTTTGAAACGTAAGATCTTACGCCTGCTGGAACGTAAGAAAAAGATAGATGATGCCCTGGCGAATGCTGGGGCTGAAGGTGAGTGGATGGAAATGTCTTATGAAGAGTTTATCGTCAAAGTACAGACAGATGAGTTGGTCAGGTTTAAACTTAAAAGTGCCTTACAAAAACTAACTTACAGACAGAAACAATTAATTCATCTGAAGTTTTTTGATGGTTTGAGTTATGAACAGATCGCAAATCAAACCCAGCAAAGTGTTAAAACTGCCTACAATACGGTCTATGATGCTTTAAAAATCCTAAGAAAGGAGCTTAAAGCATAAGTCTATTTTATAGGCTCCACGTCATTTAATTGGCCGTTTAAAGACAGGTCAAAAAAAAATATAAAATTTCTTTAGGAAAAAGATCATTTTTTTGGCACTGATATTATAAAAGCCAAATATTATGATAGATCGTAGTCTTTTCAATATTGAAGACTTCCTTGTTGACAATACATTTCAGTTATATTGTGCCGGTAAAGACAAACTTTGCATTGCCTATTGGGAAGATTACATTAAAGCTCATCCGGAACAGGAGGCCACTATTAACGAGGCTAAACGCTTATATATCATTTTAAGTGGTCAAAAGAAACCTTTAAATCGGCAACTGGGCTTACTAAAAAACAATATTAAAGCCGAAAACGAGGAAAGTACAGTTCCGCTAAGAAGAACATATACCTGGTTAAAGATTGCTGCTGTCTTGTTGTTGATTTCTGGTCTGGTGCTGGTATTTCGGGCAAACGTGGTTAAGGAAAAATCTATACCCAATCTGGTAACCAATTACCATACTAATGGTGCAGAACGCAAAAAAATAACCCTGCCAGATGGGACCATCATCGTGTTAAATGCCAAAAGCTCGATCAGATTAAATAAGAAATTCAATATTGATAACCGTGAGGTCACGCTTGTGGGGGAAGCCTATTTTGATGTTGCCCATGATAAGAATAAACCTTTCAAGGTGCTTACGTCAGACTTCAATATCAACGTATTGGGTACTATATTTAACGTAAAAGCTTATCCCGACGAACCCACATCGGAAGCGGTTTTAATTAAGGGGGTTATTGTAATGGAAGGGGCAGGCAGCAATGGAAATTCAATCACCTTAAAGCCAAGTCAAAAAGTTACATTCTATAAAAACCTGCCAGAAACACCTGCAATCAAGCCAATGAAGGCCCAGGTAAAACATCCCGAAATCACGATAAACAGCTACACGAAAAAAAGCGACAGTACGGTTGTGGAAATGGCCTGGACACAAAACCGCCTCGAGATTCAGGACCAGAGTTTTATGGAACTTAAAAAAACGCTGGAGAGGTGGTATAATGTAGAAATAACATTCAAAAATAAAGAAATAGAAAAATATCAATTTACAGCGACATTCCAAGACGAGAGTTTAACAGAAGTATTATACGCACTTCAATGTGCAGAATTTTTTAAATATGAAATAAAAGGAAACCAGGTGATCATATCAAAATAAAAAAGAGGGGCGATGTTGACGCACCACCCCCTTTAATTTTTTGATATAAAGCAATGGCAGATTTATGCGCAAACAGATTCCTGCCAAATACTAAAGCAACCAAAAAAACAAAAATATGATTAATTCTTACTTAGTGCAAGAGTACTTTAATTATAAAGTGCTCCTAAAATTCATTGTCATAATGAAATTAACGTGTATCTTCATTTTTTTTACATGTCTTAATGTATCGGCATCGGTCTTTTCTCAGCAAAAGGTCTCTTTGGATGTTAAAAGGACCAAGTTAAGTAAAGTGCTAAAAATCATTGAAGAGCAAAGCGGTTACCACTTTGTGTACAGTTCGGCAAATGTACCGGTAAACAAAGATTATACGCTATCCGTGAAAGATACACCTGTTGCAGATATTCTTTCCACTATATTTTACAACACAAACCTGAAGTACTCCATTTCTGAGGGAGGGCTAATCGTAATCAGCCGAAAAAAGGATGTAAAAATTAGTGGTACGGTAAAGGACAATACGGGTGCTCCTTTACCCGGAGCTTCCATACGCGTGAAAGGCTCAGCTTCAGGCACCTCCACAGACATTAATGGAAGGTTTGCTATTTCGGTTCCTGAAAATGCAGTTCTTGTTATTTCCTTTGCAGGATTTCAGAGTAAAGAAATCAGTACCGAAAATAAAACGAGCATTGAGGTTGTTCTTATGGAGGATACCAAATTACTCAGTGAAGTGGTAGTGACGGCCCTGGGCATCAAAAAGGAACGGAGAGCTTTAGGATACTCTGTTTCACAAATACAGGGCGAGACGCTCACCCAGGCAAGAGAAAATAACGTGGCCAATTCACTGGTAGGCAAAGTTGCAGGTTTAGATGTAAGCGCCACAGCAGGTGGTGTCGGCGCAGCAACAAGCATAACAATCCGGGGGGTATCCAGTCTGAGTCAAACGAACCAACCGCTTTATGTGATCAATGGTATGCCTATGGAAAACAAACCAGTTGGACTAAACAACAGTAATCCAAATGGGAATAAGGGCAGTCAATGGGACAATGCACCCGATCTTGGGGACGCAGTGGGCAACCTGAACCCTGATGACATTGAAAGTATATCCGTTTTAAAGGGTGCTGCCGCCTCGGCTTTGTATGGTTCAAGGGCCAAGGCCGGTGTAATACTCATCACAACAAAAAGTGGAAAAGGAACAAGTATAGACTTCAACAGCAATTATGTTATTGAACAGGTAATGGATAGGACCAACTGGCAATATGTTTACGGACAAGGTGCCAATGGGGTTAAACCAACCAGTGCAAGCTCAGCCTCCGATGTGGGTGGTTCCAGCTGGGGAGGAAAATTAGATGGAAGCAGCGTGGTTCAATTTGATGGGGTTTCAAGACCATACACTGCACAAAGAAACAATATCAACAATTTTTACCGAGATGGAAGTACCTGGTCTAATACATTGGCATTGAATAAAACATTTGATGGTGGATCATTAAGGTTTTCTGCCAATGACGTCAACAACAATTCCATCGTTCCAAACTCTGGCTTAAACAGGCAGTCTTTCAATCTGGTAGGTACATTTGAGCCTATAAAGCGTCTAACCATAGATGCCCGTGCAAATTATATTCTTGAACAGGCTAAAAACAGGCCAATGCTTTCTGATGGGGCGGGTAACGCCAATTTTAATGTGATATTTTTACCTACCAGTATCAATGTAAACGACCTTAAACCCTGGAAGGATGCCAGCGGCAACGAAATCGGTTACAACAAAGGAAACGTATATGCCACCAACCCCTGGTTTGCAGCAAATGAATTTGTAAATGACACCAGACGAAAAAGACTAATCAGTTCATTCAATACGCGATATACGCTGGACAATGGTCTGTTTATCCAGGGCAGGGTTGGGATGGATGACTATACCGACAGCTACAAAAATGTAGTTCCATCTGGCACGGCTTATTATGCGGCAGGAAAAATTGCGGAACAAAAAACAAAGTTCCAGGATTTAAATGCAGATGTGTTGCTGGGTAAATCCTTCAGGGTACAGGAGGATTTTACCATTACGCCTAATTTAGGTGCCAGTTATAGGAATACTAAAATTGATCAGACCACCAATAATGGCACAGATTTCGCAGTTTTTGGTGTCTATAATATCCTGAATGCAACAAATAAGTCTGTAGGCATTGTACAAAGCGAAGTAGAAACCCAGTCTGCCTATGGAACCATGGAGCTGGCTTACCGTGATGTTCTTTATTTAACAGGAAGCGGCAGATACGACTGGTTTTCAACCCTTGCAACACCCGGTAAAAATAATAAGCCATACGTGTTTTATCCCTCTGTGAGTGGTTCATTCGTGTTTTCAGAACTACTTAAAACCAATTTTCTGAGTTTTGGTAAGCTGAGGGCCGGCTATGCAGTAGTAGGCCAGGCTACCGGCCCATACCAAACGCAGCTTACGTATGCATTCAGGAGCGAAACATTAAACGGCAGACCGCTCGGAACCATTAGCAACGTAGACATTCCAAATTCAGGACTTAAGGCATCTAAAGCCTCTGAATTTGAAATAGGTACCGAACTCAGGTTTTTTAGAGACCGTTTGAATCTGGACCTGACCTGGTATAAGAAACACTCAAAAGATGAAATAACCACCGTTACAACCTCAAGTACAACAGGATATAATGGTGCCGTGCTAAATTCTGGTGAAATTGAAAACAAGGGTGTAGAAGCCCTGATCTCGGGAGCAATCATCAAAAGCAGCAATTTTAGCTGGACATCTTCTTTCAATGGTAGTTATAACGACAATACGGTGCTTAAACTCGCCGAAGGGGTATCCTCTCAGCTAATCGCCACATCACGTACCGGAAATGGTTTTATTCAAAATATTCCAGGGAAAGCCGCGGGCCAGGTAATGGCATACGATTATAAGTATGACGCAAACGGGCAGATAGAAAAGGGCGCAAACGGAGCGCCTGCGAAAGGTTTGTTAAAGGCACATGGCTCTGCCTATAACAAATGGTTTGCCGGATGGAATAACGAATTTAATTATAAAGGAGTAAGCCTTTCATTCCTGATAGACGGAAAATGGGGAGGAAAGCTGTTTTCGGCAACCGACTATTATGGCTATCGTTTCGGTCTGCACCAGGCAACCGTTGCAGACCGGGAGTCATTGGGTGCTACAGCTGCCGATTACTATTTGTCATTTGTAGATAACGTGTCTACCACGTTTGTGCAGGATGCAAGTTTTATCAAGTTCAGGCAACTTACACTAGGGTATAACTTTCCGGCTCAGATATTCAACAACAAAATTAAGAGCTTAAATGTGAGCCTGGTGGGAAGGAATCTATTTATTCTAATGAAGAAAACCGACAACATAGACCCGGAATCGAGCTATAACGCTACTTTCCCCGGACTGGAATTAGGCGGAGTGCCGCCGGCCAGAACTTTTGGCCTGAATGTAAGTGTTAAGTTTTAATGATTTAAAGATAGACAACGATGAAAAAGAACATATTCATAAAATATACTGCCCTGAGCTTACTTATTTGTATGCTGGCAACGTTAAGCTGCACCAAAGATTTTCAGGAGATCAATACCGATCCGGTAGCATACGGACCAAGCAGCTTTGACCCAAACTATACTTTAACCACTGCCCAGATGAATTATACCGGCAGTACAGATTTTGCATACGATACCTGGAGGGCAAACCTGATTTACTCGGCCACAATGATGCAGGGACTGTCCAGTGTAATCAGCTATTGGGCAGGGGATAAATATAGGCTCGACGAAAACTATACCGCTGCCTACTGGGGCAACAATGCCGTGGGTGCCTATATAGAGCAGGTTAGGTTTATAGTAGATGTAGTTGAATTTACGAAGGGGAAATCTAAATACAATAATCTACACCAGGTTGCCCGCTTGTGGAAAGCGCTTGTATTTGCACGCATTACAGATCTTTATGGGGATGTTCCTTACACAGAAGCCGGAAAAGGCTATTATTCAGGCTTTTTAACACCTAAATATGATAAACAGCAAGCCATTTATGCCGATTTGTTAAAAGAAGTAGAAGAAGCTGCGAATGCAT
Organism: Pedobacter africanus; assembly: GCF_900176535.1. Classification (NCBI taxonomy): domain Bacteria; kingdom Pseudomonadati; phylum Bacteroidota; class Sphingobacteriia; order Sphingobacteriales; family Sphingobacteriaceae; genus Pedobacter; species Pedobacter africanus. The sequence continues at coordinate 634,733 of NZ_FWXT01000002.1, forward strand.
TAGATGGGGCTGGCGACAAAATAACCGGAGATATCATTTACAACGGCAATGTCGACAAATGGAAACGTTTTGGAAGTACTTTGCTATTGCGTTTAGCCATGCGCCTGGTAAAGATCGATGAGAATACCGCCAAAACGTATGCACAGAAAGCTGTAGGAAAAACCATGATCAATAATGATGACAATGCTTTTGTTGCGCACGACATATCAGGTGGAAGGGTAACTCAAAACAGAAACAGCCAGGTACTGAATGGTGACGGAGGATCTGAACACTACCATGTAAAGTGGTCTAAAACCTTTATCGATATGCTAAAGTCTACTAACGACCCGCGTCTGGGGAAAGTTGCGGTTACACAACTGTTCCTGACAGAATCTCCCAAAACTCAAAATGCAGCCTTTGTCACAACCCCCGCAAGTCAGAAAGGGATGCCTAATGGTAAGGACCTGAGTGGAATCGCCGGCAGGGATATCAGACAAGACCCTTCTTATACCGCTTTCCCTGATTATTCTTCTCCGCATCCTGCCATGATCAAAAAAAATGGGGTCACTTTCATATTAACGTGCGCAGAAAGCGAATTCCTTTTGGCCGAAGCTGCCCAAAGATGGGGCATAGCAGGCTCTGCGGCCAGTCATTACAGCGAAGGATTAAAGAAGGCGATCACCTTCCTCGGACAATACGATGCTGACCTGGCCATTACAGAGGGTACTGCAGAAGCCTATGCAAATTCAAATCCATACAATGCAGCAAATGGTTTGCAAATGATCAACAATCAATACTGGCTGCACACCTGTACAATGCTGGATTTCTATGAAACCTGGAGCAACTGGCGCAGAACAGGCTTCCCTAACCTAATTCCGGTTGTATATCCGGGGAATGCTACCAATGGCACCATTCCGCGTCGTTTCCCTTATCCCGCTGATGAAGCTGCAAAAAATGGGGCCAATTATAGAGAAGCCTCTGCAGCTGTCCCTGGGGGTGATAATTTAAGCGGCAGGGTATGGTGGGATAAACCCTAAGCGACAGTATTTTATAAAAGCTCAATAATGCGAATAAGGTCTTTCGGTTACACGAAAGGCCTTTTTTTATGCCAAAGTATTGCTCATCAGTTCCTGTTCAAGTTTCAGGTATTGTTTTAGTAAGGTAATCTGATTCAGTGCCCTGTTAAAATTATGCAGTTCATATTTCGCCCCATAATAAATGTCATTTTGCAGGTAGTCTGTCAAAAACCGGATCGCCTGCATATAAATAATAAACTTACCCGAATAGGCAAAATATTGACGTTCATCATGCGTTAAAACACTTTTCATTTCTTCCATATAACCATTATAAATGGCTGTAAAGAAGTCTTTTCTGATGGAAATTTTATCAAAGTCGGTTTCCTCTTCACTGGCTGCACTCAAATAAGTCCGCATCATGTCGCCTACATCACTGATGAAATAACCAGGCATAACGGTATCTAAATCGATTACACATAATCCTTTATACTCCCGATCAAAAAGTACGTTGCTAATTTTGGTATCGTGATGTATTACCCTTAATGGGATATTCTCATTATTTAGGATACTCCTGAAAATATCTACAATCTCCTGATGCTCAATGATAAAAGAGATACAATCTGCCGCTTTTTCCAATCTTTCGCCACTTGCCTGTTTGCAGGCTTCAACGAACTGATCATATCGCAGGATCAGGTTGTGAAAATTTGGAATAGTAATGTTCAGTTGTGCCGCATCAAAATCATTGAGTAGCTTTGAAAATTTTCCGAATTGCCGCGCGGCTTCATATGCTTCTTCTTTTGCAGAAAGGGTATTTACCGAGTTCGACCCTTCCACAAATGGGAAAAGCCTGAAATACCCATTATCATTAATGATCAAAGATTCACCATTTTCAGCCTTAACGGGAGATACAAATAAGTATTCAGGCTGAGTATCAGTTAAATATGCTTTAAGCAGGTTCAGATTCTCATCAATATCAACTGGCTTTTTAAAAACGTCGCTGTTTACTTTCTGCAGAATATATTTTTGATCATAGGAGTTTACCATCCAGGTATGATTGATCAGTCCATCTCCAAATGGTTGAACAGTTGTAGTCATCGGGTCCAGACCGTAGCGGCTTAAAATATTTTCGAACATGGTTTAGTATATTGATTGATGTACCAAACATAAATATTTAACCGGCCAAAAACACGTGCAAACGTTTGCGCGAAATTACTTTCGGTGGCTTAATACCAATTCTGATTCCACAACAATATTAAAATATGCCTGCTCAGTCCCGGTTTCATTTCTTGGTTTGTTGATGAGGTCGATCAATATATCAGCAGCCTTTTTGCCTTGCTTATATGGGAATTGCTCCACCGAAGCAATCGGGGTGTGGTCCACATAGTTGATTATGGGAAGATTAGCATAACTCACAAAATCAATATCCTGAAGCTGGAGTGATTTTGCATAACGCATCGCAAATAAAGCTACATAGTCGTTAAATGTGACAATTGCAGTGGGTTTTCGCCTGTGGTTTAACAGGATATCCATGACATCAATCGTCCCTTCTTCCGATAAATCGCAACTTACAACCAATGAAGGGTCAAATTTGAGACGGTTGGCCATCATCGCGCGAATGTAACCTTCCTTTCTTTCATGACTTGCAACCAGGGTATTCGGGCCATTGATCATTCCAATACTCCGGTGTCCTTTTTTCAGTAGAAAATTCACCGCCTCAAAGGTACCGGTCTCCAGATTAGATGACACGTAATGAATGTCCTTAATAGGAGGAATACGGTCAAAAAACACAACCGGTATATTCAGTTTTCTGAAAATATCAAAGTGTTCGTAAGTACTTGTTGTTTTTGAAACGGACACCAATAAACCATCAACACGCTGACTTTTCATTTTTTCAACAAGTAGCTTCTCTCTTGCCGCATCATCGTGCGATTGCGCCAGTAATACAGTGTAGTTTCTCTTATAGGCGATGTCTTCAATACCGCTTATTGCCGCCGAAAAAAAGGATTCGGATAACTCCGGTAAAATAACACCTATTACAAAAGATTTACCATGCAAAAATTGAATGGCTTTTTGATTGGGCTCATAATTAAGCTCTTCTGCAAGTTTTTTGACCCGCATTTTTGTTGTCAAACCAATGCTCGAATGGTCATTTAAGGCCCTGGATACTGTTGAAACTGAAACCTTGAGTATCTTCGCTATTTCCTTAATGGTTGTTGGTTTGTCAGACATCATATCCAAATATTGGAATAAAAATAACAATTTCATCAAAAAAACTACATCTGATAAAATTACCAGCTAGTTTATTGCAAAATTCACGCAAACGATTGCCAGCTAAGCCAGATGAATAATGTATATTTCAAATAGGTTGGAACCGAAATAAATAGCCACAGCATTTAAGTCCCGGATTGTACAGTACCTGATAAACAGTGAAGATTAAAATATCAAACGTTTGCGTTCTTTTTTAAATTGATTCTTTATGCACTTAGTTACAGAGTTGCATAACTTGGATGAGTTATTCTTTAAATCGACTGAATGGTACTGATTATCCAGTACAAAACTTTATAATGACTAAACAACTATGAACAGAAGAGAATTTGTTAAAAACAGTAGCATTACAGCAGCGGCGGCAACTGTATTACCAGGCAATTCTTTGTTTGCGGCAGCAGCAGCAGATAAAGTAAAAGTAGCTATGATAGGTGTTGGCTTGCGTGGACAAAACCACTTGAGTCTTTTACTAAAAAGAGCTGATGTGGAGCTTGTTGCAATATGTGATATTGACGAACGTATGCTCAATTCTGCTAAAACCATAATCAACAAAAGCGGCAAACCCATGCCTAAGATCTTTACGGGAGACAATTATGCCTGGAAAAAACTCCTGGAAACTAAAGGCTTGCAGGCAGTTGTAATAGCTACGCCCTGGGAGTGGCATAAGGAGATGATCATAAAATCTTTGGAAGCGGGACTTAAATATGTGGCTACTGAAGTCATGTTGGGCATTACTTTACAGGATCATTGGGATGTTGTACAAGCAGCAGAAAAGCACAGCGCAAATGTAATGATGCTTGAAAATGTTTGTTACCGTCGCGATGTACTTGCTGCATTGAATATGGTAAGACAAGGTGTTTTTGGTGAAATAGTTCATTTACAGGGGGGCTATCAGCATGATCTGAGAGAAGTTAAATTTAACGATGGTGTTAAAGCGTATGGTGGCGGCGTTGAGTTTAACGAAAAAGGCTTCTCAGAAGCACGCTGGAGAACCAACCATTCGGTACATAGAAATGGCGACCTCTATCCAACCCACGGAATCGGTCCTGTAGCCAACTGTATCAACATCAATCGCGGAAATAAATTCTTAAAACTAAATTCTTTCGCAACAAAATCCAGAGGGCTGCATAATTATATAGTTGCGAACGGAGGCGAAAGTCATCCAAATGCCAAGGTAAATTTCCGTTTAGGAGATATTGTAACCACAACAATTGATTGTGCCAATGGTGAGACCATTATTTTACAGCACGATACCAACCTGCCAAGACCTTATTCGCTTGGCTTCCGGGTACAGGGAACAAAGGGCCTGTGGATGGACCTGAATAAAAGTATATACGTGGAAGGTGTCAGCAAACCGCACCAGTGGGATAACCAAAACAGCTGGATGGAAAAATACGATCACCCGCTATGGAAAAAATATGGTGATGACGCACAAGGTGCCGGACATGGCGGTATGGATTTCTTCGTGATACATGCCTTCATTGAATCTGTAAAACGCAATGTGCCAACTCCACTGGATGTTTATGACGCAGCAGCATGGAGTGCCATTACCCCTTTAAGTGAGCAGTCCATTGAGCTGGGCAACGAAACGATCGATTTTCCTGACTTCACTAGTGGCAAATGGATGTCAAGGAAACCAATATTCGCGCTGAACGACGATTATTAGGTTTTGGTTTAAGCCATAAAAGCCTTGTAATTTAGATTACAAGGCTTTTTATGTTAAAATTGAAATCAACCGAACTGTTAACATTAACTTAACATTGAATATGCATATTTGCATATGTTTATAAATATTCTGGCTATAGCCTTTGTCCTTTTTGCTTTATATGCTGCTTTTAAAATGGATACCGTTTTACAAGGTGTCCTGTTTATCCTTGCAATATGTGTTGTTTGTGGAATATTATATCTGTTTATTTCTTTTCCGGGGCTCTCCGGACTTTCTGTTGCCATTATGATGGCCGCCTTTATTTTCAGACAAAATAAAAAATAGCTCCTTAACTACACTTTTTCGTGCCCAATTACTGAACGGTTACCACCAAGGCTGGTTAATTGAATTATCAGTTTTTCTCGCGAATATCGAGAGATAATGTAAATTTTTTAATTACCAATAAATCATTTCAATAATTTGTTTCATAATATTATAAATATATTACAATATTTTATTAAATAATTCTTAAATTTATTATATAGGAATATTCACAGATATACATTATAGGCTATGAAAACTTTAGGTGAAAAATTTAGAATTTTGCGTCAGAAAAAAGGGGTTAACCAAAAAGCTATGGCAGATTTATTGGAGATATCTATCCCGGCATATTCAAAACTAGAAACTGGTATTACTGATCCAAACTTCAGCAGGATAAACCAGATTGCTGAAGTCCATAACTTATCCTTAAGGCAATTTTTGGATGTAGGTGAGGAAGGTGTGAGCGAGCAGGAGCAGGTCATCGCACAATTAAAAGAGAAAATAAGTCAATTGGAAAATTCAGTAATTAAGCTGCAAAGTAAGCTTATTGAGCTTTACGACAGAGATGATCATAAGAAGTGAGAAAAATGAAATCTCACCTCTTATAAATATTATTTTCGGTTCACCATCCCGATCAGTAACTGACAACGTTCGGTTAACCAGTTGTAGTCTGTTGCCTGGTCTGGCTGCTGAAACAATTTGGAACCAAAGCCTAAAGCAGTTACGCCTGCATTTAACCAGCTGTCAATATTTTCCTTATTCACGTCAACACCACCGGTTGGCATAAATTTAAGATTAGGGAACAACGGTTTAATTGCCTTTAGAAAGCCCACGCCCAAGGTATCACCGGGAAATAGTTTCACTAACGGAACCCCCAGTTCTTCAGCAAAGTTAATTTCAGTAGGCGTCATGCATCCGGGTATCCATAGCACATTGTGTGCGGCAGTAGCCGATGCCAGATCTGCTTTAACAATTGGGCTCACAATGAAGTCTGCTCCAAGATTAATGTACATTTCTGCCTGTGCTACAGTTTTTATCGTACCTATGCCCAGTTTCATATCTTTAAGGTGTTCATTTCTGTAAGACAGCAATGCCTTAAAGTTGTCTGGTGCATTTTGCCCCCTGTTTGTAAACTCAAAAACACGGATGCCACCCGCATAGCTTGCTTTTAACACTTCAATACAGGTTTGCGCATCTTCATTATAATAAACCGGGATAACCGGATAAGCCTGGATCATGCTTAAAGGATTTGTTTCTATGTTCATCTGTACGTATTATTTATTTGATAAATTCATTGCTTTAAAAAGAACTATATAGCGCCATCGCCGAAATCTCCTTTAACAAAGAGCTTTCTATAACCAGATGAAGTTGCTTTGTCTATGATTTCCTGCCCGTTTGTGCTGCTGGTTAAGCCATAAATTAAACCGGCCATAAATGCATCACCGCTTCCAATCCTGTCTACTACTTCATTGGTTTCCAATACGGCCGACCTGTAATCGCCTTCTGCATTGTGATAGGTTCCATAAAAGAGGTTGTGCCTGGGGTTATCCATGAACCTGAAAGTATAGGCGATGTGTTTACACTGAGGAAAAGCAGCAAATACAGCTTTGGCCGAAGCACTGGCATGTACAGTATAAGTATCTACAGTAGTTTGACGATTTAGATTTTCGTCGACAGGGATGCCCAGCATTTTATTAACCGCCCAGATATTCCCCATAATTACATCGCAGTATTGTACCAGCTCAGGCATTACCGCTATTGGCTGTTTGCCATAATCCCAAAGCCTGCTCCTGTAGTTCAGATCCACGGATATTTTTAAGCCCTTTTTTCTGGCAGCCTGCAAAGCTTCTTTACATACAGCAGCCATATTTTCGTTCAAAGCGGGGGTAAGCGCTGTCCAGTGAAACCAGGTATGTCCTTCCAATACCTCGTCCCAGTTGATTACCCCCGGCAACAATGTACTAAATGAAGAATATTTTCTGTCATAAACCACTTCTCCGCTTGTCAGTCCATTTGCAGAAAGCAGAAAATACAAGCCCATACGGCTGCCCTGTAATAGCGTTTTATTTGTATTGACCCCCAAATCGGCGAGCGATTGAAGGGCATTTGCGGCAAGCGCATTCTCTGGCACACAACTCACATAAGCACATGGAATGCCCCATTGACCCAATGAAGCAGAAACGTTCGCCTCCGATCCGCCGGGAAATAAAGAAACGGTGTGGTTCTTAGAAATAAATTGATCCTCAGTGGAACTAAACCTTAACAGTAATTCCCCAAATACCAATATGTTTTCTTGATTTAGCATAAATAAAAGATTTGAGATTGCAATAATACAGGTTCTCATTATGAAATAGAAGTAAACTATTTTATTTAATAAATTTCAAACGATTTCGTAAATATTTAATGATCATTCTGATTGCCGGAGCTTAAAATTCACTAACATTGGTAGAATAATTTAACCGTTTAAATCAGGAATATGAAGAGCAGAGATCTGTTTTCATTAGAAAATAAGGTAATTGTAGTTACTGGCGCCACCGGAGTGTTGGGGGAATCATTTGCATTGGCCATTGCCGAAGCAGGGGCAAAGGTGGCCATTTTAGGCCGTAACGAAGAAAAGGCAAATCAAAGGGTAAAGGCGATTACAGAAAGCGGAGGAGAGGCAATAGCCGTGATTACTGACGTACTGGACGAAACCGCACTCAATGCCGCAAAAAATCAAATACTGAGTACCTGGGGTACCATCGATGGATTGGTGAATGCTGCAGGAGGGAATATCCCTGGCGCTACTATTGCTCCAGACCAGAACATCTTTGACATTAAGGTAAGCGACACTCAAAAAGCAGTCGAACTTAATCTTTTCGGTACGGTATATCCAACACACGTATTTGGCCGTGTCATTGCTGAAAAAGGAAAAGGATCCATCGTAAATATTTCTTCTCTGGCAGCACAGCGTCCTTTAACCCGCGTATTGGGTTATACGATGGGAAAAAACGCCATTGAAGGCTATACAAAATGGATGGCCGTAGAGCTTGCACAACGCTATGGAGATAAAGTCCGGGTAAATGCGCTTGCACCGGGTGTGTTTTTAACCGAACAGAACAGATCGCTTTTAACCAACGCAGATGGTACCTTTACCGATCGCGCGCAGCGTTTTGTCAATCATACACCTTTTGGCCGTCTGGGAAATCCCCAGGAGCTAAATGGTACCCTAATCTACCTGTTAAGCGATGCATCAGCATTTGTAAATGGTGAAACCATATTGGTCGATGGCGGTTTCAATGCCTACAGTGGCGTATAATCTGATTATTAAATAACCAAATAAGATGAATACAGTAAATCATAAATTGTTACAAACCTGGCGCTGGTACGGACCATCAGATCCGGTTAGTTTGCAGGATGTAAAACAGGCAGGAGCTACCGGCATTGTTACAGCCCTGCATCATGTTCCCCATGGTGAAGTCTGGCCATTGGAAGATATCATAGAAAGAAAATCTATTATTGAAGCAGCCGGACTGCATTGGGCAGTGGTAGAAAGCGTACCTGTACACGAAGCCATCAAAACCCGGAGAAGCGATGCCGATCATTATATAGAAAATTACAAGACTACATTGAAGAACCTGTCCCAATGTGGTATTAGGACGGTTTGTTATAATTTTATGCCAGTGCTTGACTGGACAAGGACACAGCTTGACTTGGTAATGGAAGACGGCTCAAAAGCGCTGTATTTCAACTGGCTAGATCTTGCAGTTTTTGACCTGTTTATTCTGAAAAGGGAAGGTGCCGACGCCGATTATACGGAAAGCATCCGGAACAGGGCAAAAGATCGTTATGCTTCCATGAATACGGATCAGCTGAATGAACTAAAAGTGAACGTGCTGATGGGGATTCCTAACGAAAAAGAAATCGAATTGGAAGCTTTACGTGCCAGCATAGAAGAATATAAGTCTATCGGAATGGAAGGCCTGAAAAAAAACCTCGCCTACTTTTTAAACGGGATCGCAGAGGTGTGTGAAGAAACAGGTGTAAATATGACCATTCACCCCGATGATCCTCCATATGCAATACTGGGCCTGCCACGAATTGCAAGTACCAAAGAAGATCTGATCAGCATCCTTAAAAGCGTAGACAAACCATTTAATGGCATTTGTTATTGTACAGGTTCCTTAGGAGCAGGTGTATCAAATGACCTGAAAGATATATTTGAAGCCGTAAAAGAAAGGGTATATTTCCTTCACTTGCGTAACGTAACCAAAGACGAAGAAGGCAATTTCTACGAAGCCGATCACTTGGGTGGTGATGTGAATATGTATGAAATTATGAAGGCTATTGTTGCGGAAAATGCCCTCAGAGCGCAACCTATACCCTTCAGACCAGACCATGGTCATCAGATGCTGGATGACTTAAACAAGGTTACCAATCCGGGATACTCCGCAATAGGAAGGTTGCGCGGACTGGCAGAGCTGCGCGGACTCGAGCTGGGAATTACAGGCAATTATTAAACTATAACTAAATTCTAGACTGTGATGAAGCCCTTACTTTAATATTTGTAGGCAACATCACAGTCTCATATCCTTCATCCAATCTTTTTCCTTCAATCATAGCAATCAACTTTTCTGCAGCAAATTGACCGATCTCAAAAGCCGGTTGATGCACCGTACTTAAAGGCGGGTTCATGGCATCGGCAAGTTCCGTATTTGTAAATCCTATTAAGGCAACATCTTCAGGGATCTTATAGCCCATTTTATTCAGGAGCATCAAACATCTCGTGCTGATCTGGTCTGTTGCCGTAAAAATTGCATCCGGCCTGTCTTTTAACCCCATATAATACTTAATGGCCTGCTCCAAATCTTCATTTAATTTATTGGTGTCCGTATAATTGCAAGAGCGCAACAACTCTGGCCGGTACTTAATCCCGCTATCTGCCAGGGCCTGTTTGTATCCATTCAGACGATCTGTAGCAATACTCAATATGGTATTCGTATTCAAATGTGCAATGTTTTTATAGCCATTGTCAATCAGGTGCCTGGTTGCATCGTATGCTCCCTTAAAATTATCCGCGCCAACCTTGTGCGTGTTGATCTGATCAATAAGTCTGTCGAAAAGTACAATCGGCAAGCCAGCGTCCTGCAAGGAGACCAGGTAACTAAAATTAATGGTTTCATAAGCAGGGGAGATCAGAATGCCGTCTACTCCACCAGCATATAGCAGCTCTATACATGCACTTTCCTGCTTCTCCGACTCTTTGCTTTGCATAATGATAATCTGGTAAGATTTTTCAGTACTGGCCTTATGGATGCCATCGAGCATCTGTGCAATGACATTGTTGTCAAGTGAACACACTACAACGCCAATCGACCTGCTTTTACCTTCCTTTAAGCCTTTTGCCATTCTATTGGGAGAGTAATGATGCTTTTTAGCATAATCCAAAACCTTTTGTTTGGTTTCTGCACCAATTTCATGACTATCATTTAATGCTTTAGAAATTGTAGAAATAGATAAATTTAGCGCTTTGGCAATATCTCTTAATGTGACGCTGTTGTTCATACGCATTCCTCTTTGAATAGAAATACAAATTTGCAATTATAAACCCATAAACTTCTATTGTTAATTTTTTTCTTGATCAGCGAGAATTAAAATATTGAATAACTGTACATTAAATAACTCATAACTAGAAGTTGACAAATGAATGATACACACTTCAATAAGTGTTCATAAATTTGCTTAACGGTGTTAGATTATTTACACGGCTTAATTAAATGTAATGGGAAGTAAAGAACGTATACAAAGGCTTAAAGAAGACACGAGGACAAACATCCTCGATGCTGCCTTAAAGATCGTTAAGGAAGAGGGCTGGCAGGCATTAAGCATGAGAAAAATTGCAGATAAGATTGAATACACTGCACCCATCATATATGAATATTTTCACAATAAAGATGGAATACTCCTTGAACTTACAAGGCAGGGCTATGTTATTTTAGGTAAAAAAGTTAAAGCAGCCAAAAAAGCCCAGGAACATACAGCAGACCAGCTTGAAGCGATGTGGATTGCCTATTGGAACTTTGCTTTTAAATACAAGGAATTTTATCAGCTGATGTACGGTGTAGATATGGTATGTTGTGATCAAAAGAAATCAATGCCAGAAATTGAATTTTTAGACAATCTCTTTTTTGATACCATTAAAGATCTGATGAAAGGTGAAAGTCCTGAAGAAAACCGGGTGTGCAGAAAATATTATACCTTCTGGTCAATTGTACATGGGTTAATCTCCATAAACCTGGTCAACAAAGGAAGGGATGAAGCAATGAACCAGCATATATTAAAAGACGCATTAAAAGGAATTATAAAATACATCAACGATTAAAAAGCAGATCAGGGGCTTTCAATACCAAAGCCTTTTTTTGTTAACATCTATTTAACACCGTTAAATTACTTATATACGTTATATCATAAACTATTAAACTAAATGACATGAAATATAAATTCTCTTACCCTCAATCACTTAACACTGTTAAATTACCTAATATCGTTATGAAAACAACTGCTTTACTTTTAGCTACAATGCTGATATACGCCTGTTCAGGCAACAAGCCACAGGCTACAGCACCTCCGGTACCGGGATTGCCTGTATCTACAGTCAGTCAAAGTTCTGAAACTACCTTTCTCGAATACCCTGCCGCTATTCAGGGAGCTGCCGATCTGGAAATAAGACCTCAGGTTGCAGGTGCACTCGATAGGGTGTTCATCAACGAAGGCCAATATGTAGCTGCCGGCCAGCCTCTATTTAAAATCAATGAACAACCATTCCTTGAGGCTTTAAATACAGCTAAGGCAAGTCTCAGTGCTGCAGAAGCCGCAATATTGAATGCACAACTGGAGGTCGACAAATTAGTCCCGCTTGTTCAGAACAAAGTGGTTTCCGATGTGCAGCTGAAAACTGCAAAAGCAACACTTCAGATCGCAAAAGCAAACGCGGCACAGGCCAAAGCAGGAGTTGCGGCAGCTCAAATCAACCTTGCCTATACGATCATTAAAGCGCCCGTTAGTGGCTATATCGGTTTATTGCCTAAAAAACAGGGGAGCTTAGTATCTCCTTCAGATACTGCACCTTTAACCCAACTATCTGATGTTCATGAAGTGCGTGTATATTTTTCCTTAGGCGAGGATGATTTTATTGACTTCAATAGCAAATATAGTGGTAAAACGCTTACAGAGCGAATTAAAAATGTGCCGAGTGTTGCGCTTGTGCTGGCCGATCAATCTGTTTATCCTCAGGAGGGAAAAATTGACATGGTAGACGGGCAGTTCGATAAACAAACCGGTGCAATTACCTTGAGAGCAAGCTTTCCAAATGCGCAGGGACTGTTACGTTCCGGAAATACGGGTAAAATACGCATCAGTATGGAACACAAAAATGCCTTGATCGTGCCGCAATCTGCCACCGTTGAAATGCAGGACAAAATATTTGTATTTACAGTGGCAGACAGCAATAAGGTGAAAAAAATGCCCATTTCAATTATCGGTAAAAGTGGTACAAATTACCTGGTTAAGGAAGGGGTAAAAAGCGGGGACCAGATTGTGTTGAGCGGACTTGACCGTCTGCAGGAAGGCCAGGAGATCCGTCCGGAGAAACCAACAAATAAAGTCGCCAGATTAAATTAACCAATAAAACTCAATACAATGTTTAAAATATTCATTCAGCGTCCGGTACTGGCCACAGTGATTTCCATTCTACTGGTTATCCTTGGCGTACTGGGCTTAACTAAACTGCCCCTGCAACAATTTCCGGATATCGCACCACCATCTGTATTGGTAACGGCAGTATATCCTGGTGCCAATGCCGAAACTGTGCTGAGGTCAGTAGCCCCATCTCTTGAAGAATCTATTAATGGGGTCGAAAACATGAGCTATATGAGCTCAACAGCAAGTAACGATGGTTCGCTTGCCATAACGGTATATTTTAAGCTGGGCACAGATCCGGATCAGGCAGCGGTAAACGTACAGAACAGGGTAGCGCAGGCCACCAGTCAGCTCCCTGCCGAAGTGGTACAACAGGGTATCATTACAGCCAAACAACAAAACAGCTTTATTATGGCTATCGGTATGTATACAGAGGATGAAAGCAAATACGATCAGACTTTTGTAGCCAACTATGCCCAGATCAATATCATACCGGAAATCAAAAGGATTCCTGGTGTTGGTGCCGCAAGCATATTTGGCGGTGTCAAAGACTACTCCATGCGCGTTTGGCTTAATCCTACCCAGATGTCGGCCTATAAGGTGACACCAAATGAAATCATGGCTGCCATTCAGGATAAAAGTCTCGAGGCCGCCCCAGGCAGATTTGGAGAAAAGAGCAAAGAGGTATTTGAATATGTAATCAAATACAAAGGTAAACTATCCAAACCCGAGGAGTATGAAAATATAGCTATACGGGCCAACTCAGATGGCTCTATATTAAGGCTTAAAGATGTGGCCAGAATCGAATTTGGTGCTTATTCTTATTCCAGTCTTACCCGCCTGAACGGAAAAAAGGGGATAGTAATAGGCGTTATTCAATTGGCAGGTACCAATGCCAATGAAATTCAGGTTTCCATAAACAAACTCATGGAGAAAGCTGCAAAAGACTTCCCTGACGGTATTAAACAGAACATCTTTTACAGTACCAAAGTAGCACTAGATCAATCCATAGAACAAGTGCAGCACACGCTGATCGAAGCATTTATACTGGTTTTTATTGTTGTATTCCTATTCCTGCAGGACTTCAGGTCTACACTAATCCCTGCAATTGCGGTTCCGGTAGCCATATTGGGTACGTTCTTCTTCATGCAGCTGTTCGGGTTCTCTATTAACCTCTTAACACTCTTTGCATTGGTACTTGCCATAGGCATTGTGGTCGACGATGCCATCGTAGTGGTAGAAGCCGTTCATGCCAAAATGGAACACAAACGGCTCTCACCTAAAGTGGCTACCACAGAAGCCATGCACGAAATCACGGGGGCAATTGTATCCATTACACTGGTAATGGCCGCTGTATTTCTTCCTGTTGGCTTTATGGAAGGCTCAACCGGCGTATTCTACAGGCAGTTCGCATTTACTATGGCTATTGCAATTGTGATTTCAGCTGTCAATGCTTTAACTTTGAGTCCGGCCCTGGCTGCACTTTTCCTAAAGGATACTCATGTAAATGAAGGCCATACAACTGCAAAAACCGGGTTTAAAGAAAGGTTTTTTACCGGTTTTAACAGAAGTTTCAACTCGCTTACCAACAGATACCTGGGAGGACTTAAATTTCTGATCAGGAATAAGTGGGTCAGTCTTGGTGGATTGGCACTCATTACACTGGGAACCATCTGGATGGTAAAAACAACACCATCAGGCTTCATCCCTACAGAAGATCAGGGTTTTATTGCAATTGCGGTTTCAACACCTTCCGGAACTTCGCTGGATGGGACTTCAAAAGTAATGGCGCAAGCCGAAACTGAACTTAAAGCTTTGCAGTCCTCAGGTTTTGTGACTTCACTTCCAGGTTTTAACCTGCTCACCAATTCAACAAGTCCCTCTGCTGCCGTGGTTTTCGTGTTGCTGAAACCAACCAAAGAAAGGGGCGAGGTAAAAGACATCAATGCCATCATGGATGTGGTTCGGGGCAAGCTGGCAGGTATTACAGGGGGGAGTTTCTTTGTATTCAGTTTCCCTACTGTTCCCGGCTTCAGCAATGTTGAGGCACTGGACCTGGTACTGCAGGATAAAACAGGAGGAAAACTCGACAAGTTCAGCGGTATTGCCAATAACTTTATCGGAGAATTAATGAAACGTAAAGAAATCGCCGTTGCTTTTACCAGCTTTAAAGCAGATTACCCGCAATTACAACTGGAGGTGAACGACGAAAAGGCCGATCAGCTTGGCGTGAGCGTTAAAGACATTCTCCAAACCATGCAAACCTATTTTGGTAGTGCACAGGCTTCCGATTTTAACCGCTTTGGAAAATACTACAGAGTAGTAGTCCAGGCCGATGTGGACGACAGGGCAGATCCCTCTTCAATTGATAAGGTATTTGTTAAGAACAAAGCAGGTGAAATGGTACCTATCAAAACGCTTGTAAAGTTAACACGTGTCTACGGTTCAGAAACGGCATCACGTTACAACCTGTTCAATTCCATACAGGTGAACGCAATCCCTAAACCCGGATTCAGTTCAGGTGATGCAATCAAGGCGATAGAAGAGGTAGCAACCCAGCAGTTGCCGGCAGGCTATGCTTACGAATTCTCTGGACAGACTCGGGAAGAGATTTCATCTGGCGGACAATCTGTAGTTATTTTCATGTTATGTCTGCTGTTTATATATTTCCTGTTAGCTGCTCAATATGAGAGTTATATCCTCCCACTGGCAGTTATACTTTCTATTCCTACCGGTATATTCGGGGTATTTGTAGCCATAGGTTTAACCGGAATTGAAAACAACATTTATGTTCAGGTGGCTTTGATCATGCTCATCGGCTTGCTTGCCAAAAATGCAATTCTTATTGTTGAATTTGCTGTACAGCGAAGAAGGGCAGGCCAAACACTAATTGCAGCCGCTCTGGAAGCTGCAAAATTGAGGTTAAGGCCAATTATCATGACTTCTCTGGCCTTCGTTGTTGGTTTATTTCCAATGAGTATAGCTACCGGGCCTTCAGCACAGGGTAACCATTCCATTAGCATCGGTGCTGCCGGAGGGATGCTTTCCGGTGTAGTATTGGGCTTGTTTATCATTCCTGTTTTGTTTGTCGCATTCCAGTACCTGCAGGAAAAAGTAAAAGGAAAACAAGATACAGCTGGTTCAGATCATCAGCCCGTAGCTGTAAAGGTAGAGTCAGACATTATTTATTCTTAAAACACATAAAATATGAAACCATATTTCAATGTATTGGCACTATTACTGGTTGTATTGCTGCTTAATGCATGTAAAATATCAAAAGACATACAGTTACCTAAAGCGGCTGTTCCCGAAAATTTCAGAGATGCAAAAGGTGCCGACTCTGCAAGTATAGCAACACGCGCAATTCATGATTTTTTTACAGAACCGGAATTGCAGCGTCTTGTTGATACCGCACTGGTTAAAAACTACGATCTTCAACTTGCGCTGAAGAACATTGAATCTGCACAGCAGCTATTTAAACAGGCAAAATCAGGCAACGTACCGCAGTTAAACCTTCAGGTTACAGCCAGTTCAAGCAGACCATCAGACAACAGCGTTAACGGCCTCAGTACCAGCGAGTTTTTAAAAACATCACATATCGAAGATTTCAACGCAAACCTTGGCCTAAGCTGGGAAGCAGATATCTGGGGTAAAATAAAAGAGCGGAAGCAGGCGGCATTGGCCACTTATCTTCAGACCGAAGAAGCCAGAAAAGCGATTCAGACCAGACTGGTGGCCAATGTTGCCCAGGGCTATTACAGATTGCTGATGATGGATGCGCAGCTGGACATTGCTAAAAAAAACCTTGCATTAAGCGATAGCACATTAAATATCATCACCATGCAGTTTAATGCAGGACAGGTGACTTCACTGGCCATACAGCAGGCAAAAGCACAGCAATTGGTTGCGGCACAGCTCATACCCCGTTTAGAGCAGGACATAACCATCCAGGAAAATGCCCTGAGTGTACTTACAGGTCGCTTACCAGCAAGTGTTGCCAGACTGGCCAGCCTTGGAAAAGCCGCTTTGCCTGATCAGCTGTCGGCTGGTTTCCCTTCGGCAATGGTAAGCAGAAGACCCGACGTAAAAAGTGCTGAGCTGGCATTGGCCCTGGCAAATGCCCGGGTAGGGGTCGCTAAAGCAAGTATGTACCCTTCCTTAAACATTACAGCAAGTAGCGGGCTCAACTCATTTAAAGCCAGCAATTGGTTTAACATACCTGCCTCATTATTTGGGATAGTAGCAGGAGGAATTACGCAGCCTTTACTTCAAAAACGGGAACTGAAAACTCAATATGAGCTGGCTAAAATAGAGCGCGAAAAAAGTGTGATCCAATTCCGCCAGTCGGTACTTTACGCCGTTTCTGAAGTTTCTGATGAACTGATCAAAATAGAAAAACTACAGCAGCAATACGACATTTCCAAAGCCCGGGTAACTGCTTTGCAGCAGGCAGTCCAAAATGCAGGCTTGTTGTTCAAAAGCGGAATGGCCACTTATCTTGAAGTCATCACTGCCCAAAGCAATTCCCTGCAAAGCGAGCTTGAACTGGCATCCATAAAAACAGCACAGTTGAATGCAGCCGTAGAACTTTACCGGACACTTGGAGGGGGATTATAAGGGGGATTTATTGCGCATCACACAATTGTTACCGGCCCAAAACCGGTAACAATTATGCTTCAAAACCAGGATCCTGAAACCCAAAAATGCCAGTTAATAAAAAAATGAGCAGGTAGCTAAGGTTGACAGTCCTGGTTTTGCCCGTTAATCATTGTTCTTTCCTTATGCTCTATAGAAATCATCGGGATTTTGAATTATTGAAAAAATGATATGTTTGCAACAGATAACTAAACAGATCTTATAAAAAACAATGAAAAAACTAACAATAGCGGCTTTGATGCTTGCTCCGGTAATTGCATCGGCCCAAAGCCCCGCTTTCACTTTAAAAGGAAAAATCTCAGGACTGAATGCCCCGGCCAAAGCATTTTTAACCTACAGAATGGATGGTAAGAATGTGATGGATTCTGTTCCGGTTAACAATGGTGTCTTTCAATTTACAGGTAACGTTGCAAGCCCTGTCAGTGCCCGCCTGATTCTCGACCACAAAGGGGTAGGACTTGGTAAATTGGGAAGAGCAGCAGATATGCTTTCCCTGTATGTAGACAATGGAACTATCTCTGTTGATGGGGCAGATTCAGTAAAAAAAGCGAAGATCAGTGGCTCAAAAATTAATCAGGAAGCCCTTGCTTACCATACATTTATCGGTGGGCCCGACAAATTAATGAAGGCTATAGACACAGAATATGGTGCAGCATCCGAAGAAAAAAGAAATGATCCTGAATTTAAAAAATCCTTACAGGAGCGTTACGGAAAAGCCGCTGCTGAGAAAAAGGCGTTGCAATCAAAATTCATAAAAGAAAACCCAGCTTCTTATTTCAGCCTGGTGGCCCTGACAGAAACTGCGGGGAGCAGCATAGATGTAGCTAAAGTTGAGCCTGTTTTTAAAGGCTTGTCAGACGGCTTGCGTAACAGTGCATCCGGATTGGCATTTGCCAAACAAATCGATGCCGCACGTGCAACCTCAGTTGGCGCAATGGCCCCTGAATTTGCTCAGAATGATGTAAATGATAAGCCGGTGTCCCTTTCTTCATTCAAAGGAAAATACGTATTGATCGATTTCTGGGCTTCATGGTGTGGTCCATGCCGCGCGGAAAACCCCAATGTGGTGAGTGCTTTCAACCAGTATAAAGACAAAAATTTCACTGTACTTGGAATCTCATTGGATAATCCTGGTAAAAAAGACGCATGGCTTGCTGCTATTGAAAAAGACCAGTTGGCCTGGACACAATTGTCTGATTTAAACGGATGGAACAATGCCGTGGCCAAACAGTATGGCATCAGGTCAATTCCCCAAAATCTGCTTATAGATCCTAACGGGAAAATTATTGCTAAAAATCTGAGAGGAGAGGAGTTACACAAAAGTCTGAAGGAAATTCTTGGCGCTCCTTCAAAATAATATGCGCCTAAAGGCTCACCTGTTTAAACCAAAAGCGTAAATTATCGTCAATACTGTATCTTCCGTGTAATATTTTGAAGGGATATCATTTAAATTACAATTCAGATTAACCAGGGTATTACCGGAAATACATAAGTTTGCTAACACATAAAAAAACAATAAAATGAAAAACCTAATCTTGTTAACCGTTGGATTGCTATTTGGCCTTACCGCAAGTAGTCAAATTTTGAAACCTGTGAAATGGAGTTATGCTGCAAAGAAGACTTCAAAAAATGAAGCTACATTGTACCTTAAAGCTACCATCGATGAAGGATGGCACCTTTATTCGCAGTACATGGCTGATGGTGGGCCCGTAAAAACAAGTTTTAAATTCGCATCGTCAAAAGCTTATAGTCCTGTTGGTAAAACAACTGAGCCAAAACCGATTGTTAAATTTGAAAAATCATTTGACATGAACGTAAGCTATTTCGAAAAATCAGTTATTTTCCAGCAGAAAGTAAAGCTTACAGGAGCAAATGCTACTGTAAAAGGAACACTGGAGTATATGGTGTGTGACGATTCTCAGTGTCTTCCTCCAGAAACTGTTGAATTCTCTATTCCTGTAAAATAAACAAAAATGATTTCAGGTAACTATTTGACAAGTGTGAAAGCACTTGTCATTGGTCTTTTTTTATTCCTGGGTACGGGCAGCGTTGTATGGGCACAAGAGGCCGATACAACGCTATCTGACTTGGAATTTACAGAGATATCATCCGATGCAGCCCCTGCAGATACAGCAGCTGTGGCCCCTGCAAGTACAACGAAAGATAGCTTAAGCAGCGATACTACTGCCGTTAAGGCTGATACCAAAGCTGCAGCACCAGCGGCTGAAAAATCAAAGACACTCTGGGAAACTTTCATTGCCGGTCTTGTAGGTGGTTTTCTAGCCTTTTTAATGCCATGTATCTTCCCGATGGTACCACTTACCATCAGCTACTTTACCAAAAGGGCAGGCAGCAAAGGCAAGGGAATTGGTCAGGCACTGATCTACGGATTGTCCATCATTGTCATTTACGTGGCTTTCGGACTACTGATCACGGTGATCTTCGGCTCGGCCGGATTGAATGCATTGAGCGCAAGCGGGTTGTTTAATTTCCTGTTCTTTATTTTGCTGGTGGTATTTGCCATCTCATTTTTCGGGGCTTTCGAAATTACCCTGCCCAGCTCATTTGTCAATAAAATAGACAGCAAAGCCGATAACAGCAAAGGTTTGCTGGGGATCT